>CAYWIT010000008.1:0-97545 GCA_964458415.1 uncultured Rhodospirillaceae bacterium | reverse complement strand
CTTCTTGTCCACGCTGCGCGTCGCCTTCTGATAATAGACGTCGTCCAGCCGCACCACCGTGTCGATGGACTTCGCCCCGCCGTGAATGCGCACGATGCGCCCCTCCGCGTCCAGGCTTTTCAAATCTGTCAGGCTAGGAGCGGAAAAACCTATACGTTCACGTAACCACAAAATAGTCTGTATTTCGATGAAGGTCGCAGCGGGTGCGCTACGGTCGATAGCGATTGTATTTTGGTTACAAAATGGAGCTAAAACGTCTGCGGCCAGTGTCGCAAGGCTATTTCCGGTATCGGGGAAGGCCAAAAATCTTTTGTCAGACTGTGCAATGCTGTAAGGAAGGACTTTCTCTTCAATATCCTTAAGCAATTCTTCAAACGACAAACCTTGTTGCGGGAAAGACTCTGCAATTAGCTCCTTCAATGCCTCGTTATCAGCATAGCGCAGCACTTTTTTATTGCGGTGATCACCGCTCATGAAACCGCAACCCAAATCGATCAAACGGTGAAAGAAATCCTGCTGTTCTTTGCTCACTGCGCCGTCTATAAACCGGCCTTCGTATTTATTAGTCATCCTTTATCTCCGATATCTTGTTCTTAACGTCATTAAAATTTGCAAAATAATGAAACCCGATGGATTTCATTTTGCAATGTTCAACAAGGGATGAAGTTGCGAAAACAAGATCTGCAACTTCTACAATGTCATAGTCAGAGGCGCCGTCACCTGCATATATAATGGGAATCTGAAATTTCTTTTTCAGGTGCTTTGCGATGAAAGCTTTATCCGGCGCCCATCTGTCGTTCTTGACTGGATGGCAGACAAAGTTATAACTTCCGTCGCTATTTTCAAAGACTTTGTTGCACAGCACAGGAATCGCGTTATCGGCCTGAAGCGCGAATTCGAGATCTTCCACGTTATCTACGAAATAAAGGGATTTTTCTGGAAGAATAGCGCGAATATAAAGATCAAGCCCGCCGCTCAGAATAGCGAAGCCGATATTCATTTCTTTGAGAAAGGCTCGAAGGCTATCAAATCCAGGACGAATACGGATGTATTCAGCTATAAAATTAGCGAGATTTTTCTGGGTGCAGGCAAGGCTGTTCACAAAACCCGTATTCATGGCCTCGAATGTGATCTGGTTCACATCATACGCATGACCGTAACTTTGCCAGTCACCTGTGGCAAAAGCGTCCAGGATTCGGTCATATACGTCCTGCTCTGTGATCGTCCCATCAAAATCACAGAGAAAAATTGCCTTCATTCACACCGCCTTAAGTGCCATCAGGAGCTTGCTTACCCCTTGAATAATTGACAGAATACCCCGTTTGTGCCATAATATCAGGGCTTAATGGGGATCATTTTACGATGACATTGCCTAAATTTAAAGTGGGGAAGCCGGATGACCTAGATAAGGTTTTGGGTTCGTCTGTTAAATCGCTTCCGGCCGAAAGGTTGCGTGATGCTTATAATAGAGCCGTCGCAAACGGAAGCTATCAAAAATCTGATATCCGCTTTGCGTTTAAGTTGGCAGCAGACCCCTATTATCGGGAACTATTCGAACACTACGGCTCAATCAAACCTGTAGAAGAGGCCGGATTTTTTGATGATGGCCTAGAGCCAGGCGCGCTAGATGCTTCCGGCGACCCTGATTGGCTGACAACCTCTTTCAAAAAAGTTTTGGAAGGCATTAAGAATGCTCCCACACAAGGAGATAAGCCCCTCGTTGTGTTGCTAACGACTGGTGCTTTCGCACCTGTACATGCGGGACACATTGAAATCATGGAAGCCGCGCACGACCACCTCTCTAAAGCGGGATATAGCGTTGTTGGCGGATATATAGCCCCCGCGCATGACGACTATGTTGCCACAAAGGGTGATGGCGCAGACAAGTGGACATCAGACGCTCGATTAAAGAATTTGGAAAAAGCCCTGGAAAGCCACCCTTGGCTTGATGTCGATCCCTGGATGTGCCGCTATGCTCAAACGGATTTAAACTTCACGGATGTGATTGTGCGCCTTGAAGCGTATTTGAAAAAACATCTCCCCCAAGACAAAAAGGTCGAGGTCGCATATGTTTTTGGCGGCGATCATGCAGAGCATGCCAGAACTTTCCTGAAAAAAGGTATGGGGGTTTGTGTAAGTAATAGAGCAGGCTTCGAAGATTCCCTGACAACAATGGAAGCTGAGCTTGCGCCTGCCAAAGACAGAGTTTTCTTTGTAAAAATGCCTAATAAGGATTATTCTTCTCGTGACATACGAGTGGGTAAACAACCGGCATTGGAAATAAAAATGGATACTTCGGCCCAGCAAAAAAACGAACCATCTCAACCTTCATATTTGGTGCGTGACGACATCAATTGGGCTGCCAGTACATGGGCGCCAAAGTTGAAAGCTGAAGATGTCGAAAAAGCAAAAGACGATTTCCGCAGCGGGCTTGAATCCGCGTTTAAAAAGGCATTTAAACAGTCCTCAGCACCTAAAGACATCAAAGTAGCCTTTCTGCCGTGGCAGTCTCGTGCCCAAGAATGGCTGGATCAATGTGCTGGATGCCCGCGATTTTTTGCTCGGCTCAAGACTTGGTGGCATTATTTCTAAAATGCCAGATGGCAGTGTTGGCAGCCTGCCTTGCATTCTTCCGTATCTGTCCCCCGCCAAGCATGGAAACATCCCCTCAGATCAGGAGATGGAATTCTCGCGTGACATTATTAACCTGAATATCGCTTTTCATGAGGCTCTCGGCGGCGAGGTCAAATTGCAAGATGCCGATCTAGACTTCCGAAAACTCATGGGCTTTGCCGGTTTTGCAGACGATATGAAGATGATTGATGTCCTGAAAAAACACCGAGAGATGATGTCCTTCTCTTTGAAGAAGTAAATCCCTGACATCTTAGCCTTTCCAAATCTGCGCTTAATTTTTAAATATCAATGGCTTATATATAAAACAGGCCAGCAAGTCCTTGACTTTGCATATTTTTTATATCTAAATTACCAGCTTAAGACGCAATAAAGGAAAGAAAGATGCTACTTCAAATCATTAACACAAAAGTCGGAGAGGTTTTTGAAGCCTTTGGCCTGGATAAATCTTTAGGTGTTGTGACGCACAGTAGCCGGCCTGATCTTTCCGATTTTCAATGTAACGGCGCACTTCAAGCAGCAAAAGTTTTAAAGCGCAAACCTCTCGACATCGCAAATGAGATGCAAGCCGCTTTGGTCAAGACAGGTATTTTCTCCGACGTCAGCGTTGCTGGCCCAGGCTTTGTCAACCTTAGCCTAACTGACAAATTCATCTTGGACACTCTGTTCAACGATACTCACCAATATAAAACGGCGGCGCCGCAAAAGATCATCATCGATTACGGCGGGCCTAACGTTGCAAAACCTTTGCACGTTGGTCACTTGCGCTCCGCTATTATTGGCGAGGCCGTCAAGAGAATTGCGCGAGAGCTTGGTCATACTGTGATCGCTGATATTCACCTGGGCGACTGGGGAACACCGATGGGTATGCTGATTGCTCAACTGAATACCGATCATCCAGAATGGCCTTATTTCAGCAAGGACTTCAACGCGGCAACCGACACTCAAAAGCCAAATCTTACGGCAGAAGATTTGAACGAGCTGTATCCCCAAGCTGCCAAAAGGTTCAAAGAGGATGAAACCTTTGCCGATCAGGCGCGGGAAGCAACGGCTCAATTGCAGGCTGGGCATCCAGGCTACCGCAAGCTCTGGCGTCACTTTGTCGACCTGTCCATCGAAAGCATCAAGAAAGACTTTGGCGCGCTAGACGTCGATTTCGACCTTTGGTTGGGTGAGTCCGATGCAGATATTTATACGCAGGGAATTGTCGATGATCTGACAAAATCGGGCATCGCCATCGTGAGCGAGGGCGCGTTAGTCGTTCCTGTTGCCCAGGAAGGCGACAAATACGAAGTGCCCCCGCTGATACTGAGAAAGAAGGATGGCGCAGCAACCTATGGCACGACCGACCTTGCAACTATCTACCAGCGTGCCAAGGATAACAACCCCGACAAGGTTCTTTACGTTGTCGACCAGAGACAATCGCTCCACTTCATGCAAGTTTTTAGAGCAGCGGTGAAAGCATCGATCATCAAGGAAAACCACCTTGAGCATATCGGCTTCGGCACCATGAACGGCAAGGATGGCAAACCCTTCAAGACCCGCGCTGGCGGTGTCATGCGACTGAGCGATCTCATCCAGAACGCCATCGACCTCGCGCTGAAGGAAGCGGGCTTTGAAAACAATCAGGCTGACGAAGCTACCAAGGAGATGATCTCCAAAATCGCCATTGCCGCGATCAAATTCGGCGACCTGTCTAACCTTCGCACGACAGACTACGTTTTTGACATCGACGAGTTCGTGCGCTTTGACGGAAAGACTGGCCCCTATATCCAATATGCGGCAGTGCGCGCTGGCGCATTGCTGGCAAAGGCAAACGGCCTAGATTTGTCGGCGGCGAAAAAGCAAGAACAATTCAAGAGTAAAGCCGAGCGGGATCTGGCTTTGACGCTTTTGGGTCTGCAAGAGGCGTTGGAGCGCGCATTTGAGAAGAGAATGCCTAGCGATGTCTGTGAATACGCTTATACACTGGCAAACCGATTTAGCAGCTTCTACCGTGATTGCTACATTCTGAACGAGGAAGATGAGATTCTCAAAAACTTCCGGTTATTCCTCACAGAAAAAACGGAAACTACGCTCAAGAAGTCATTTGACTGCCTGGCAATTCCTGTTCCAAAAAAGATGCTGAGAGCGCAAAAGGCCGAAGCGGCTTAATTTGTGATCAGTTGAAGCGTGGGCTTTGATTGCAGCACTGCACCTTTGTTAGTTTTGTAGTCGACGTTGAGAAATGCAGCCTGGCTAAATCCCGCTAACAGGGGTAGCTTAGAAGTTTCTGCGATAACCTCGAAGATCTCTTTAAACCAAGGGCCGGGATAAATATCCAAAACAGGCTGTTGACGCAGCATGATCCCAAAAGCCGCAATCTCTTCCAAAATATATCTAACCGAAGCTTCAAAAGCCTCCAATCTACTGTCGTGGATAGTGCTGCCGTTATCGGCCTGACGGCGACAAAATTCATCCGCTTTTGAATGTATCGCCGCCTTAAACAGTGGGCTATTAGCATAAAGAGCATTGATTGCCATGCGGGTCTCTGCATATTCCGCATGCGACATCCAATCATCCCATACCGTGACGATCCGTTTGTGCGCGGGGATATTGTCGATGGCGCGTTTGTTATCGCGCAACCATTCATGACCTTTAATTTGTGCGACCGTATAGGCTTCTGAAAGATCGATTCCCATTTCCAAAGCAAGGTTGTGGCGCTGGAGCGTATCCGAAACGATCAGATAAACCCTGTCAAAGCGCATAGCAGCCCATTCCGTAAGGGCGAAGAATTTATCACCCTCATGCTTGGGCTTGCCGACGCTGATCTGCAAGCGACATGTCGAATAGTCCCGCCAGATGCTGGGGCTGTTCAACACAACCTTGTATGGGCCAGTCGCGGCCGGAAAATGTGCTATTTGTTGGTGTTGGTTAGAATCTCTCACGGGCCGTACTCTCTTTAGGTTCTTCCAGTTTGCTCCACATGACATCGAAGATATTTCGCCAAGTCGCGGCGAGGTCTGCATCCTTAAACACGATGGCTTTCGTGCCATGCTCGGTGCAGACGGCAACTTTATCGCCATAAATCAATGACACGTTATTCCTGAACTGCTCTTTGGGGATGTATCTATATTCTTTGGTCGGCCCCATCAGGTAGGTATTGCCTTCCTGGACAAGCTGGCGCATACGGATGCCCGCATTGCGAATTTTTTTCAGACGATTATTCACTTCGGGTGTGGATACTTTATCGTCGGCACACATTGTCAGGTATTCCGCATCAGGCTTGTCTATGAGCGTGTAATAGACATCGTCCATAAGGCGCAGATACCAACCATCACCCTCCATCGTCGTCACGGTGACGTCTTTATATTCCACCCCCTTGAGGGTGATGACGACGCCCGCCAGCTCAAAAGCATTCTGGATTTTTTCGATGGTCTCAGATTGCGGCTCGGTTTTGCCTTGCTCAAGATTCGTAATAGCCATGTGCGACACACCAGAGCGTTCAGCCAAGTCCCTTTGTCCCCAATCCAGGAGGGCGCGGGCAGCTCTAATCTTTGATGCATCGAATTTCATGGATTTAGCTAACTCGTTAAAAATACTGCTCTTTCTTTATATATAGCGCGATTACCCTTTTTAGGCAACAAAAAATATTATTGTAATGATAAAAAATCCAACTTTTCTCTTGATATTTAACATAGCATAGGATATAACTTTATTGGGGTTGGGCGAAAACGTCCAAATACAAAGAGATAACGAGGGGGATTAAAAAATGCATCAATCCGAGCAAGCCGCAAAAAAAGTACAGATTTTGGGTAATAAAGTTGCCGTAACCAAGCTGAACGCTCTGGTCACTGGCGAAACCGCAGCGGCTTTGATTGATAAGCTGGTTTACAGCACGAAACTGGCGAACGACCACATCCTGCACGAGTTGGAAGCCCGCTATGGTGCAGTCATGGCTCAGTACCTCATGGAACGTATGCCGAAATAAATTTGTCGATTTTTAAATGCCTGCCATTTGAATTGATTTTTTAAAGCTGCCATGAAACTATTTTTAAATGACATCCGATTTCAAAAATATGGTTCGATGCGACCTGTGCGGGATAGAGCATCAAATGGGACCACACCGCTATGACGGTCGACACATTTCCCGTTATTATCTGAACGTCTGCCAAACCTGCAATATTTCAAATGCGGACGGCTGGGGACCCGTTTGGGAGCCTAAAATTCTGGCGCACCTGCAACGGCATGGCCTTCCAGTGCCAGAAAGAAATGAGCAAGGACGGCTACCAAGAGGATAGATAGAACTTGGAAAATAAACTCTGTTTTTTACCGGAAGTTGCCCGCTCTAGCCCGCCAAAGCCCTCCCCGGTCCCCTACAAGGTTCGCGGTGGGGTCATCTTCCACCGCCATTTACTTGTTTTTTGGCGTCTCCCGTTGTCCCCCGTCATCCACACATGTTTCAAATAACCCTTATTTTACAGCACTAAATGAGCATTTAACGTTGTTTGACGTTTTTGGGAGTCGTTTGACATCCAGAAAATCTGTTGGTATAAACGTTGGTATAAATTATCAATAAAATTCATAACTAGAAAATATACCAACAAATGCCCTTAACAGACATCCAGTGCAAAAACGCAAAACCAGCTGAAAAAGCCTATAAAAAGTCCGATTCTCATGGGTTATTTCTCCATGTTATGCCGAACGGCTCACGGTACTGGCGGCTTGCTTATCGCTTTCTACAAAAACAAAAACTCTTGGCATTGGGGGTATATCCAGAAATCACGCTTGTGGAGGCCAGAAAAAAGAGAGATGAGGCGCGGGAATTGTTAAGGGCTGGCATTGACCCCGCCCTGAACAAACAGCAAAAAAAGCACATTGCCGTCTTAAGCGCTGAAAACACCTTTGAAGCCGTGGCCAAGGAATGGCACGAAAACAATAAAAGCAGATGGTCAAAAAATTATGCCATAAATACCCTGTACAGGCTGGAACAGGATATTTTTCCCGTCATAGGAATGCTGGCAATAAACACCATTACCGCGCCCCACCTTTTAAGCGCCCTGACCCAAATACAAAAACGTGGCGCGATAGAGGTTGCCCACCGCCTTATGCAGACATGCGGACAGATATTCCGCTATGCCATTGCCACAGGCCGCGCCGAACGCAACCCCGCGCCTGACTTAAGAGGCGCATTAAAGCCTGTAAAACATATTCACTTTGCCGCATTAGAAGCCAAAGACCTGCCAGAATTTCTGCAAGCCTTTAAGCGCAATGATGCACGGTTATATCAACCAACCCGCCACGCCCTTCAATTACTGATGCTTACTTTTGTCCGTACTTCAGAACTCATCAATGCCAAGTGGGAAGAATTTGACCTTGATGCCATGGAATGGGTTATTCCAGCCCATCGCATGAAAATGAAAAAAGCCCATATTGTTCCTCTTTCCCATCAAGCCATTGAGATACTCCGAGAACAACAGAAATTAACCGGACAATGGGAGAATGTATTTCCTAACCGTATAGCGCCCAGCAAGACCATGAGTAATAACACCATTCTAAAAGCGCTTGAAGGCTTGGGCTACAAAGGCAGAATGACAGGGCACGGCTTTCGTGCTCTTGCCATGAGCACAATCAAAGAAAAATTGAATTACAGACATGAAGTTGTTGATCGTCAACTTGCCCATGCGCCCCGTAACAAAGTAGACGCCGCCTATGACCGCGCCAAGTTTCTTGATGAGCGCAAAAAGATGATGCAGGACTGGGCGGATTATCTCGATGCCGCTGCCAGTCAAGGCGAGGTGATTGTCGGAAAATTTGGTAATTTCTCTTAAGAATAGCGGCTCCAGAGGCTTGCACTAACTATGCGGCAGGATTTTGACCCCTTTTTAATTCTTTAGGCAGAAAAGCATCAATCTCTGCATCGGAAAAAGTCAAATCTTCAAGTTTTTGCAGCGATTCCTGCGCTTTTTTATATGCCTTGTCGGTTGTGCTTGGCGCTCCGGAATAAACGGCATATAGCTGCTTAGTGAGATCATCTCGCTGCATCTGCAAGGATTCGATGGGTTTTTCGCTCATTACCACATTCACAAGTAGCGACAGATAATTTTCACGAATTAACCAAAGCTCATTGGCAGCTTGTTTATGTTTTTGAGCAATTTCGCCAAGATCGTAATCTTTTGTATAGGAATTTAAAATTAATAGTGCAGTAGATATACAAGCTCCTAAAATGGCGGCTATTTTTGTTTCATCACCAAAAATCGTTCCCACAAATCCCGCCGTCGTTAAAACGGACAAAATAATTTGACTGACCTTTATTGCTGCTAGTTTGCTAAGCAACAAGTCAGTGCATTTTTCATGCGTCTTGTGGGAATAAACAACTCGCCCATAACATTCTCTTAGCTGCCCTTCCAATACAGAACGAGATTTAGGTGTATCATCAGTTTGGGAATGTTGTTCCAAATATTTCTCTCCATTTATTTTTAGCCGCCCAGTCTTGAGACTTTGTTTCGTTCTCTATCGCTTCAACAGCTATGTTTTGACAACGTTTCGCCTTGTACTGAAAAAGCCCCTTACCATGCACATATTGGCCGCTGCCGGGCGCTTTCCAGTATTCTTGATCTGAACTTTGCGCTGCCATCCATTCAAAAAAATCTCTGCATAGCCAGTCGAAGTACATGAATGACTTATCTTTATACTGATAATTCTCAATAAATTGATAGGCTAACGTATCAATAAGCAATCCACTGATAGGCACACCCCATGTGACCTTCCATGCGCGCATCATACGGCACAGGCGTACAAGATTTCCGTTGCAAGCGTCATTGCGTGTTCTGATTGCTTCAATTTCAGGTTTTGGATTAGTTTTTCTCCAACTTCCCCCACCATTCGCATCTGGGAACGTGTAGCTATTATCTTTATTGATAAAAGCTGGAACAACTTCAAATACTATGCCATCGTCAAAGGGAACGAGGATGACTTGGCCATCTGCTTTGATGCTGGTCGTAGCATACGTTTTTTCAATAGATTTTTTTACGCTTTGAAGAAGGGCAGATTGCCCGTTGGTTGTATAATTATTATATTTTTCGTACTCGGAATATGGCAGTACAAAAATCATATCAAGATCACTGAAACCATTAATCGCAGTGTTTCTTCCGTATGACCCTGCGTAAAAACTATTCGCTGTATCAGATGTCGTATCCCGAAAATCTGTATTGAGTTGCCTTGTAATGCGCATATATCTATAAGATATACTTTTAGTGTCCTTAACCTGCAAAGCAGCGCAAAAATCAGTAAACCAATCAGATACGCTCATACGTTTTTCCCTGCGGGTGTTTGTTTCGAATTGCGCTATGGCCATATTGTGAAAAGCTTTATGGTCTATTCCCATTGAAAAATCCACGATGTAGAACCGAGGAGCATAGATTAACCAATTATTGGGAACGTATCAAGAACATTGTTTTATTGATAATGCGCCCATGCTACGATAAACGCCTAGAATCACCTTTAACAGATTGCCACCCATGCCTCTTTTTCACCCCCGCGTCATAAAGAAAATCACCGCTCAAGCGCTGGAAATTCCTCCTGCGCACGCGGCAATACTCTCAGAATGGGCGCGGTTTACAGACGTTGGCGGCGCGATACACAGACAAAAAGAAACCGCACTGACTGGACTTTTCAGAGAAAAGATTGTCACTAGTATTTTGGGCTACCAGCCCTTCAACTCAGATTTCTATGATGTTGCCACAGAATTTCCACTAGCAGGAAACCGCGTTGACCTTGCACTTGGCGTATTCGACCCCAACGATGAAACACAGTCCAAATGTCTCGCTCCTTTTGAGCTGAAAGGGGCGAAAACGAAGCTGGACGTTATCATGGCGGGGCGCAACAAGACCCCCGTGCAACAGGCGTGGGACTACGCGATGGATGCCAAAGGCGCAAAATGGGTCTTGGTATCCAATTACCTTGAAATTCGCCTCTATGCCGTTGGCTATGGCAGACAGGATTATGAAGGCTTCAATCTTGCCAAACTGACAGACCCCGCTGAATACACCCGCTTTTATAAACTGCTCTGCAAAGAAAATTTTCTTGGTGGGCAAACAAAAACATGGCTGGATGAATCCGCTCTGCAAGACAAGAGCATTACTGCCAGACTGTATCAGGATTACAAAGAATTGCGCCTTCACTTGATTCAGGCGATTGCAAAAAACAACCCCGCACTGGATAAATCCGCCGCTATTACCTACGCTCAAATCTTGCTGGACAGGGCGTTGTTTATCGCTTTTGCCGAAGACAAGGAACTGTTGCCAGATAACACGCTTAGAAAAGCCTATGAACACAAAGACCCCTATGCGCCGCGTTCTGTATGGGAAACTTTCAAGGCGCTGTTCACCGCAATTAATCAGGGTAACGCGCACCTAAAAATCCCCAAATACAATGGCGGTTTGTTTGCTGATAATGTTGCAATCAATGCGCTGTCATTACCGGATACAGTTTTTGAAGGATTTAAAAAACTGGGCGAATATGATTTCCAATCAGATGTCAGCGTCAATATCCTTGGACATATCTTTGAGCAATCCATTTCCGACCTCGAAGCCCTGCATGAAGAAGCGCCACTGGAAACCGCGCCCAAAAAGGATGGCAAGCGCAAAAAGGAAGGCGTGGTTTACACCCCTGCTTTCATTACCGCCTTTATCGTAGAGCAAACACTGGGCGGCTATCTGGAACAAAAAAAACAGGAATTGCAGGATGCCAACCCGAAATGGTTTGTAAAAAAAGGGGAGCGCAAGGGCGAATTTCAGGATGAAAAATCCGAGCTTGCCTATTGGCGTGCATGGCAGGATTCCCTCAAAGAAATAAAAATCGTTGATCCTGCTTGCGGTTCCGGTGCCTTTCTGGTGGCGGCTTTTGATTATCTTTATGCCGAGTACAGGCAAACAAATGACCGAATCGCGGAACTGCGCGGAGGCACAACAGACGTTTTTGACCCTGACCGCGAAATTCTCACCCATAACTTGTACGGCGTGGATATAAATTCTGAATCCATTGAAATTACAAAATTGTCACTCTGGCTCAAAACTGCCAAGCGTGGCAAAGAGCTAAACTCTCTGGATGAGAATTTTCGCTGGGGGGACAGCCTGATAGAAGATTCCCATTTTTCTGACCGTTCTTTTACATGGAAAAACGCCTTTAAAAATATTTTCAAAAATGGCGGCTTTGATGTTGTTCTGGGCAATCCACCTTATGTCCGCATGGAATTAATCAAGCCTCTTAAACCCTATCTTGAAAAGCGATACGAAGTCACAGCAGACAGGATTGATCTCTATGCCTATTTCTTCGAGCTTGGACTGAGGGTGCTAAAACCTGGCGGACGCATGGGCTATATCTGTTCATCTACATTTTTTAAAACAGGAAGCGGGCAGAATTTACGGGCGCATATATTAAAAAACGCCGCGCTGGAAGCTATTGTGGACTTTGGAGACTTGCAGGTTTTTGAAGGTGTGACTACCTATCCTGCCATCCTTGTGATGCGGAAAGGCGCGCCTGCAAAAAAACATGAACTCACCTTTATCAAACTGCAATCCTTGCCTGACAATCTGGGACAGAAGGTACGGGCAGACGGAAAACTTCTGGCACAAAGCGCGTTAAATGATGATAGTTGGCAACTGGAGAATGTAAATTTACAAGCGCTACGCGATAAGATAATCAAAGGCCGAAAATCTCTAAAGGAAGTTTATGGCTCTCCGCTGTATGGCATAAAAACTGGCCTAAACGAGGCATTTATCATTGATAATACAACTTGTAAAAAACTCATACAGCAAGACAAAAAATCAGCAGAATTAATCAAGCCTCACTTGACAGGAGAAGAATTAAAAAGCTGGCATATTGGGAGCAGGGAACGCTGGATAATTTATATTCCTAAAAACAAAATCAATATCAATGACTATCCTGCAATCAAAGAATACCTTCTGCCTCTCAAAGAAAAACTTGAGAAAAGAGCCGCGAAACAGGAGTGGTTTGAACTACAGCAAGCACAATTAGCATATCAGCCTGTATTTGAGGGGGCAAAAATAGTTTACCCTGACATTACAAACATACGAAAATTCTCTCTTATTAAAACCCCGCGCTATCTTAGCGATCTCACATTTTTTATTCCCGCTAATGATGATTTTCTTCTTCCCTTATTAATGTCAAATATTTCATGGTTTTATTTACATGGAATCTGCCCAAAAATCAGGGGGGGATTTCTACGATTAAAAGGACAATATGTAGAAACCCTGCCAATCCCCGCCGCCACCCCTGCACAAAAAAAGAAAATCGGAGACATCGCTGAAGCCTGCCAGAAAGCGGCGGAAGAACGCTATGCCCTGCAAGAAAAAGTCCGGTGCCGTCTTTCCGACCTAACCTCTCATAGCTGGAATGGCAAACTAGGCAACAAGCTGAATAACTGGTGGGCGATGGACTTCAAAGCGTTTCAGGCCGAAGTCAAAAAAGTTTTCAAACGCGACATTCCCATCATGGAGCGCGACGACTGGCAAAAATATCTTTCTGTCCACGGCTCGCAAATTGCCGCCCTGACCGAGAAAATTGAAAACCTTGAACGTAACTTGAACAAGGAAGTCTATGCCCTGTTCAACCTCACCCCTGAAGAAATCCGGCTGGTTGAAGAAAATGTATAAAGACGGAGATGAGATTCTTTACTGGAAACGCGGGATACCTCTCAACCGTGCAATTTTTCATTTTGGAACATCCGAATGGAACGCCAAGTATGAATTATTACGTCAGAAAAAAGAGGCCGCATTTGAAGAATCTTTAAAAGCAGCAGAAACTCTTCACGTAGAAAACAACATAGGGAAAATCGCCAAGGGGCTTTTATCGGTATTTTCGCCGCCCACTAAAGCCAACAAAGAATTTTCAGAACACATAGAGATTCTTAAAAAGGACATCATCCGAAATATTCTGAATGGAACGCTTATAGCATTGGGGTATTCTCTGCCTCAGAACCCATCAAGCCCCCCTCATATTATCCCGGACGATGTTTGGGGGAAGGTTAATTGGGACGCCTCTGAAATCCAAGGACAAGGCCTGCATTTTGTATCGGTTCGGCTTGCACGCCGGAATATTGCTGGCATGGATTTAGAACATGAACCACGACAGCCAAAAAATGTCCCGTTAATCTCACCTCCAGTTGCAGGCAGGCTTGGCAGACCGTCCTTAAAGGGGGATATTCAAGAGGCCTATGAATACCTGCAAAGCCAAAATCTTGTAGACCTTGCCAAGCCAATGGCGGCTTATTATGTGCCGATACGGGAATATTTGGCAAAGGCCTATCCGGATAAAGCCGGTCAATATAAAAAAATGGCGGATGAAACGATTCGCTTGGTGATTTCCTCGCTTCATAAGAAGAACAAAAAAAATTAGCCGTTGCCCGAATTTATTATTTAATAGCGCATTTAATTGGAAATAATTCACAATTAATAAATGCTATGCATTCCAACGACTTATATATTTAAATTCAAAATCCCCGATTGATTTAATTCCAGTTAATTTAATTAATCCATCCAATTTATTGGGTAGTTTTCCCAATTTATTGGGCAATTAATGGGCCTCCTTCTCGTGCTTAATAAATCTCGGACACACAAGCGTGTATCCCAGATGCACATTCCGTGTACCTGAACACATAGAAGGAAAATACCATGATACAAGCATTATCAATCTCGGACTTTTGTAAACAGCACAGCATTAGCCGCGCCCTGTTCTACAAGGCATTAAAAGAAGGCTGGGCCCCTAAAATCATGAAATGCGGAAAGCGAACCCTCATTTCCATTGAGGCGGCGGCGGAGTGGCGCGGGGCGATGGAAAAACAGCCGAATGGGGGTATCTGATATGCCCTTCACACCACATTTCCATGACAAAAACAGTCTCTCGATAGCGGCGATGGCCTATGCACGGCGGGGAATGCCTATATTTCCTGTCCACCCCCATGGCAAAAAGCCTCTGACCGCCCACGGCCTGAAAGATGCCAATACGGCCCCCGCCACAATAGCGGCATGGTGGCGACAATGGCCGGAGGCGAATATTGGCGTTGTCACAGGAGAAAAAGCCTCTTTCTGGGTGCTGGACATTGACGGGGCGGAAGGTGAAAACACCCTATCCTCTCTGGAAGGAAAATACGGTGCATTGCCGCAAACCGTTGAAATTATCACGGGCGGCGGCGGGAGGCACCTTTATTTCCAATGTCCGCAACAGGGCGCAATATTTAACAGTGCCGGACGGTTGGGGCCTTGTCTGGATGTGCGCGGCAATGGCGGTTATGTCGTCGCCCCGCCTTCCATCCATGAAACAGGACGGCGCTATGAATTTTCAGTTGATAGCCATGACCTGATTTTGCCCGCACCTGCATGGCTGGTTGGCCTTGTGCAAAGACCGGAAGGGCAAAAACCAACCGTACCTGTTTCTGAATGGCGTGGCCTTGCCAAAGGCGTGACTGAAGGGCAGCGCAATCATTCCTTGGCACGGCTGGCAGGGAAATTATTACAGTGCGGAATTGACGCCCTTATGACGCTGGAACTTTGCCATGCGTGGAATGAGGCACGGTGCAAACCGCCCCTTGAGCAAACCGAAGTCATTTATACCGTCAACAGTATTGCAGGCCGGGAACTTGTCCGGCGCGGGAGTTAAAATCATGTATAGAAACTTAAATGAAGTAGCTAAAAAACCAAACCTATGGATTCCTATCGCAGGATTTATTAATCCCGCAACAGCAGTCCCAATATTAGCCGTAGGGATATTTACCTATGTAGCAATTAAAATATTTAAAAAAGATAAACCGTTGCCAACGGTTGATAAAGAGCTAGAAGCCGGAAATCAACCGTTAAATAGGGGGGATTTAACCCCTAAATCAACCGTTGGATGTACCGTTGGTCAACCGTTAAATGTAACCGTTGGCAACGGTTCAAATACCCTTGAAATAACGGATGATGAATATTTTAAAGAAGAAATGATACGCCAAACAATGTCTGAATTAGGCAAAAGAAGCGCTCGGGCACGGGCAAGAAAGGGGAAAGATCAATAATCATGGAAAACATTAAAAAACTTGATGAGCTGCAAAATGTCACGGAACAGCCGCGCCCGCTTATGCGTGAAATTCCATCCGCCCATCCTTTCCCACTGGAAGCGCTGGGAACCGTGCTGGGAAATGCTGCAAAGGCCATTCAGGACAAGATACAAGCCCCTATAGCTTTATGTGGGCAATCCGTTCTTGCCGTCACGACATTGGCAGTGCAGGCGCATTGTGATATTCAGCTTCCCACCGGACAAGTTAAACCTACAAGCAATAATTTCATGAGCATTGCGGCAAGCGGAGAAAGAAAATCAGCCTGTGATTCTGAAGCGCTCTGGCCAATCCGTAACCATGAAACACAACAGCGCAAAATCTATAATGATAAAATCATGTCCTATACAAACGAAAAGACCGCATGGGACGTAAAGAGAAAGAACATAGAGAAATCATTTAAAAAAGATCAGGAAAAACTTAAAAAGGCACTTAGTGACATGGGCAAGCCCCCCTTGCCACCGCTCGACCCTATGATTACATGCCCCGAGCCTACTTTTGAGGGACTATGCCGCCTTTTAACCGTTGGCACACCCAGTGTAGGCATTTTTTCAGCCGAGGGCGGGCAGTTTATCGGCGGGCATGGCATGTCTGATGATAATAAATTGCGAACAGCCACAGGGCTTTCCTCTGTCTGGGATGGAGATGATATTCGCCGCGTCCGTGCCGGAGATGGCATTATACTTCTTTCAGGGAGAAGATGCACCGCGCACCTGATGACCCAGCCGGATGTTGCTGCCCTCATGCTGAATGACCCGTTACTCATGGAACAAGGCATTCTTTCCCGCTTTCTGGTGACAGCGCCGGAGAGCACTTCAGGAACACGCTTCTGGCACGACCCCGCACCGGAAAGTGACTGGCAGATAAAAAACTATGGCGGAAAGATTTTATCTATTTTAGAAATGCCCTTGCCTCTGGCACAGGAAAAGAAAAATGAATTAATCCCCCGAGCTTTACCATTATCGCCCGAAGCAAAAAGGCTCTGGATTAGCTACGCCAACCGCATTGAAGAAAAAATTAAGCAAGGCGGCGAATTAGACCCCGTGCGCGGCCTTGCCAATAAAATACCGGAACATGCCACCCGCTTGGCCGCCGTTCTAAATTTCTTTGATAATCCATCCATCGGAGAGATTGACGGGGAAAGCATGGAGGCCGGAATCGCACTGGCAGACCATTACTCCGCCGAAGCCTTGCGATTATTCGGTATGTCAAAGATCAACCCTGATTTATGCCTTGCCCAGAAATTGCTTGTCTGGCTGCAAACAAAATGGCCGGAGGATTGCATTTCCTTGCCAGATATATACCAGCGGAGCCTCAATGCTATCCGTGACGGAAACACAGCTGCAAGAATTGTAGCCATTCTTGAGGCCCACGGCTGGCTGGTGAAGATGAACGGGGTGCATGTTATTTCCGGAGAGCGCCGCCGTAATGTCTGGCGTGTCGTAAAATAATTTTTTTATATCATGTCACCTAAAGCCGCTAAAGCACCTAAACTTTAGCGGCTTTAGGTGCTTTAGCAAATTTCTATATCCTAAAAAATTGAAGATACGTCTTCAGTTTTTGAATTGATGGTATAATTGTTGGTACTTCAGAAATAAGCAATTTGAAATATTTAATAAATACAGTGATTTATTCGGTGAATAGTAAGGGCATCCTCCGCCATTATAAAAGCGCCCCTTATGGGGCGTTTTTATAATGCGGACAGGATCGTATGCGAGAACCCAGGTTCGATGAAATGCCAAAGGCATTTCAGGCGAGCGGATAAAATCCGCGAGGTCGCGCATCAGCGCTGACCAAAAACAGGCCCGAAGCCTGTTTTTGCAATCTCATCCTCTCCGCCATTTACGCTAAAACAACCGTGCAGTATGCGATTTCTACCCTTCGCCCACCGCCGTACCGCCGTCCGCCCCGCAGAATTTTTGCAACCTTTCGTATTTTTCAATATCTTCAACTCTATATCGGGCACACCCACCGATCTTGATATAGGCTGGCCCGGTTCCTGCCCACCGCCAGCGTTCCAACGTGCGCGGCGACATACTCCAGCGAAAGGCGAGGTCATGTTGAGTTAAGAGCTTTATCATAAGTGTTTCTCTCCGTAGTAGGAATACCTCATCTTTGTATCAATATTTCTGACGCAATATATCCACACTTCCCGATTCTATTGCCCCAGGAAGCAGATCCAGAATCTGTGGGCGTTTGTTTTCTACGCCCCACGCTTTAAGTATGGGCATTCCGACCCTTCGTATTGTATCAGCATCACCCCAAGCAGGAAGGTTTTCACCACCAAAAAACCCTTCAGATTTATCATGCTCAATGAAAAGGTCGGAGGCGACGCGCGTAACTGTGCCATCGGGATCTTTTTTCCAAAGAGGACGATAGTCACGATTATATAACACTTCCGATCCATCCAAGCAGATATACTTCCCGTAGGGCATAAAAAGCCGTAGAGGAATAAAGTCAATTGACTGATCCACTAGGGGGAACACTTCTCCTTTGACCAGTGATCCCTCAAGAAAGGTATCTGTACATATTCTTACTGTCCCTCCATATGCGCCGCTGATTTCTGTTCTCCAAACAATACCAATCTCTTTCGTATCTCTCCGCATAACAAGCGTTCCGGCAGGATAGGGCCATTGAGGCTGTGATTTATTTTGATTCGTAATCTGGCGGGCTCCTCCCGTATACCGCGTTTCTTGTACATGAGGTTCTTTGTAGCCAACGCGTCCCACGCGAGGAAAGGTGACCACCATTGTACTGTCGCGCTGCGTTTTTTTCCCATCATCGGAGAGGTAGTCAGCGAAAACAGTAAACGAGGCTTCAGCATCATTTATATTTGAGTTCAACACCTCGACACTCAAGTTAATTTGATCAATGTCGATCCCAAATTTTCCAAATCTCTCAATCAATCGGCGTTTTGCAACAACAGTCGCAATCTCTGCCAAGTGTTGATCATAGTGAGTGATCTTTTGTTCATGAAGAATGTCAGATACGGTGCCCATCACGTCATATATATCTACCCCATTAATCCCAAGCGCTTTCCGGCGTTGAGTAAAAGTGACGGCAACCTCTTCGTTGTGAGGCGGCAGGATCAGGAAGTCGGCTTGTTGTAGATTGCTGGGCGGATATTTTTTATAAGCAGCCAGCATGGCGTTTTTTGAATTGTAGCCAAAAAATGCCGCTATAAGTTCATGGGCATGGCTAGATTTTAGTCTGTAAAGCCCTATCAAACTAGGCTGAGCGCGCAGAGAATCTGCGCATAGTTTCACAATGTCTTGTTGTTGCATAGCAACCTCCTTGAAATGCGCCAGTAGGAATTCGGTCGTCGTAAGCGTTCATCACAACCAAACCAGCTGCTTTTCAAGTGTTGCTGTAAGGTATGAATTGTTCAGTAATTTCGTTTTTTCGGGCGCTTACACCTGTGGCAAACGAGGCCTACCTATTTAGGAGAATATCCTTCAAGGCTTTTGCAGTCAAGCTAGAAAACTCTATGGGGAAATTAGGCGCCAGATTTCCGGCAAAAACACGTGGACACAGTATCCAACTACGCGCGATATTGATGGGAGTTACGGCGGGGGTGTCGCTCACACCGCCATTACAAAAGCGCCCCTTCCCCTCTCAATGCGTCGTAAAATAGGCATTGAGGTGAATAATGCCTATTATAATGAGCATTAATAACTATAAGCGTGGCCAAAAAATTACCGTCCTCATGGAAACGGTAAAACACTGCCTAATTGGGCTTTTCAGGCAAAACAAAACCCACCACGCAGCTTCGCTGCAAATCAAATTTTGGGCGGGTTGTTAAGAAAATGGTGGTGGGGGAAGGATTGATAAAAATCGCCCATTAGCGCGATTTTTACCCCTGCGGGGCGCCTCGTTACTCTCGGCGTCCAAATTGCTACGCAATTTGTCGAACCTCTCAGCTTCTCCCCTCTTCCGCCGCAACAATTATAAAAAAACCGCCATTAAGGCGGTATTTTTATAATGGTGGTGGGGGAAGGATTCGAACCTTCGTACTCAAAGAGGGCAGATTTACAGTCTGCTGCCATTAACCGCTCGGCCACCCCACCATTGCAAAGAATTCAGTATCTTTATTTCATTGATTAGGGTAACTTACCCCAAAATCTAATGAAAGAATGAACCTTATGTCACAAAAAAGCAAAGATTTCCAGCCCAAAACAAAAAAATTTTCCGGGGCCGCACGAAGCGCAGGCCGCCCTGCTGGACGGAAATTTGACAATAAATTTGAAGGGGATAAGGGGAGCCGCGGCACAGACCGCCCCCGCCGTTCTTTTGCCCGGGATGACCGTTCTTCCGAGCCGCGCGGCGCCCGCCCTGCCCGCGATGGCGGCTACGAAAAACGCTCCCGTTCTTTCGATAAAGGCGATTCTCGGTCATCCGAAAGACGCCCGTCCCGCCCCTACGAGAAACGCGAGCCCAGATCCTATGAAGGCCGCGAGTCCCGGCCACCCCGCCGCGAATCTTCCGAGCGCAGCGGCAGTTTTGACCGTCCAAAGCGCAGCTTTTCCCGTGATGATCGCCCGGCACGGCCAGCCCGCGAAGGCGGCTACGAAAAACGCCCCCGTTCCTATGAAGGCCGCGAATCCAAGCCCTATGAAAAGCGGGAGTTTGATCGCCCAAAACGCAGTTTTGAGCGCGATGAACGTCCGTCACGCGCCGCCGCGCCCGAAGGCCGCGAGCCCCGCTCTTATGAAGGCCGCGAGTCCCGGCCAACACGCAAAGCTCCACCCGGTAGAGACCGCTTCGAGCAAAAATCGTACACCAGATACGATGATAAACGCGGTGCGCCCAAGAAATTTGACAGCAAAAAACGCCCCCCACGGCGATATGAAGAATCGGAACCCGCCGTGGAGGCCAGTGCGGAAACCAGACAGCGGCTTAAATCCGAACGCCAGACCTTTGGGGCCCCTTCCTCAGCCTTTCTGTACGGCGTCCATGCCGTCACCGAGGCGTTAAAAAACCCGAAACGTCTGCATCAACGCTTGCTCTGCACGGAAAAAGGCTTTGAATCCATTCAGGCTGTTTTTCAGGAGGGCCTTGATGCCGGACTGAAAATGCCAAAAGTATCCTACCTTGAAAGAGAGGATATCGAACGTCTTCTCCCGCGTGATGCCGTGCATCAGGAAATTCTCCTTGATTGCCAGCCGCTGGAAGAAGTTTTTCTGGTGGATATCCTGCTGTCGATGCCAGAAAACGCAACCGTCCTTGTACTGGATCAGGTGACGGATCCGCATAACGTCGGCGCGATTATACGCTCCGCTGCCGCCTTCGGCGCCTCTGCCGTTATCGCCCAGAAACTCCATGCCCCCGAAATCACCGGTACGCTGGCGAAATCCGCTTCCGGCGCGGTGGAGCATGTTCCGCTGGTCCGCGAAGTCAACCTGAGCCGTACGCTGGATACCTTGAAGGAATCCGGATTCCAGTGCATCGGCCTTGACGAGCGCGGCGAGAAGACACTGGCAGAAGTCGCCCGGCAGGGAAAAACGGCAATCGTTCTCGGCGCTGAAGGTGATGGTATTCGCCGCTTGGTTTCCGAGCATTGTGACACATTGGCCCGTCTGCCCACGCAGGGTGAGATTGCGAGCCTGAATGTTTCCAATGCCGCCGCCATAGCCCTGTACGAGTGCAGCCGCAGCAGAAAATAGCTCGTTTAAAATTTAGATCAAATTGTAAGCAAATGTCATTGAAATGCATTGCTTTTTTAGCTGTTTGTTTATCTTGTTGTGGCACTATGGAATCATGAGGAGAAGTCTGGGAGAGGAGGTCCCGTCATGAGAAAAGCATCCGTTGTCGCAGAACCACGCCGCATTTTTGTTCGTCGGGAGAACCTTGTCAGGGGTTTCGTTTTCAATCTGGCGCTGGCCTGCCCGGGCCTGATCTTCGGCCTCTACGCCCTGTCGCACAACGTTAACTGGCCGGCCCCCGCCCTGATCATGCCATTCATTTTTGCGCTGGCCGCCGGAAGCTTTACCCTGATCGCCATACTGGATTCCATGCACGCCAGAACGGGGCAATGGACATTGCCGGGATTACTCTCCGTGACAGGCATCGTCATGCTGTTCATGATCGCCGAAGCCGCCAACCGCTTTCTGGGGGACTTCGGTTATGGCTGGCTCCTGCCCTTTGTTCTGACCGTTCAAGCCGTCCTCTATGTTGCCATGTTCACGGAAAAGGGGTTTCTGCTGAGGGCCGTGCTGCTGCTGGACAGCATCGCTATCTCTGTTCTCTGGGGATTGGGCGCCGCTGACCGTCTGTTTATGCCCTTCTAAACGATTGTTTTTCTTGATACCTCGGGTATATTCTGCGGCAAATGGAAAAAACCCGCATAAACCCGCAGACACCGCTTGCCGTCCTCACGCCCCCCCCGCTCCAATCGCAGGCCTGGGCTGAATTTGTGCAAGCGGCTCTTTTGGCCGATCATGCCTGCTATCAGCAATCCGCCGACAGGGTGGACCCTGCACGGCTTTCTTCCGTCATCTCCGCCTTCCCGCAGGGATTCAGGGTCTATCTGGCGGAAGGGTCCCCCGTTGGCTATACCGGCTGGTATCCTGTTGAAAAAGATGTTTTCAATGTCCTGCATGACACGCCGGAAAAGATTACCCATCGCGGCTTCATGAAACCGGTTCCCCTCGCGCCGGAAGGCAACTGGATCTATCTTTTTAATTATAGCATTATTCCGTCACTGGCCAGAACAGCGCAGAGCAGAGCCCTGATCAAAAATTATGCCGCAGAACTAAAAAATATCGACATCAAAGGTCTGGCAGCCGTCACTGTAACGGCAGACGGCATCCGTATTGCAAAAAAATTTGGGCTTTGCCACCGTGGCACGATGACACATGACGGCGAAACAGAGCAGGTTTACGCCCTGCGCCTATAATTCATCCCAGCCAAAGGCCAGAACAGACGCGATATCCGGCCGGTCTGTCAGCAACATGACAAGACGGTCAAACCCCATCGCCATGCCGGCTCCTAGAGGCATCCCCTCCCTCATCGCGGCCAGATAAGACTGATCCAGCCCTACAAGCGGCTTTCCCTGCGCCGCGCGCCGGTCCTGCTGATCCTGAAAGGCGGCGCACTGCTCCTCTGCGCCTTGAAAGGTGGGAAAACCGTCGCTCAGTTCAACCCCGGCAATAAAAAGTTCGCTGCGCTCAACGAACGATCCGGATTCATCTCCCTTGGCCGAGCTGGTCTGAAACACAGGCCATTCCTGCACGAATACCGGACGGACAAAGCCAAGCCTCTCCTGCACAAAATCCATCAGCAGCGAAAACAAAACAGGCGCATCCTTATCCTCGATACCGTGTACGGCAACACCCGTCGCCTTGATCGCCCGCGCACAGGAAGGCACCGAAAAATCCTCTATCTGCACACCGGTCACCTGTTTTACGGCATCCTTTACACGCAGGCGCTCGAACGGCGGATGAATATCGACCACGTGCCCCTGATAGCGCAACACGCCATCCCCCCCGAGAGATTTATGTGCGTTCCAGACAATCTGTTCCAGATCGCTTTCAATCTTTGCAAGAGAAGCGCCGACCCGCGCCCATTCCAGCATCGTGAACTCCGGGTTGCGATAGCGCCCCGTATCTCCCTGCCTGAAATTCTGCGTCAGGGTATAAAGACGCTCAAAACCGCCCACCTCCATGCGCTTGATCTGGTATTCCGCCGAAGTAGAAAGATAGCGGCCAGCACCCAGCGTAAAAGATTCAACCTCGGCATCCGGCGTTGTCCCGCGTACCAGTAGCGGCACGTCAATCTCGATAAACTCCTCGCCATGCAAATATTCGCGCACAGCACGCTTGATCAGATGGCGTTTTTGCAGCGCCTCCCTGCGCGTCCGGCCCTGCGCATCCGGTCTGCGCCAGCGGTCTGTATCATTCCCCACGTTCGCCCCTTTGCTTCATAACCCGCAAACAGGCCACAACACAGCGGCCCAAAGCCTCTGTATTATAGCCCCCCTCAAGCACGACCACCAGCCTGCCCCCGCAATGACGGTCTGCGGCATCCAGCAGGCTTTCCATCATAAAAGTATAGTCCTCATCCGTCCAGCCAAGCCCGCCAAGCGGATCCTCCCGGTGCGCATCGAAACCGGCGGAAACAAAAACCATTTCCGGTGCGAAAGCGTCAAGCCGCGGCATAATTCTCTCAGCCAGCGCCTTTCGCGCCGCAGCGCCGCCGCTCAAAGCCTGTAGCGGGACATTGACAATATTGTCGAAAGCCCCCTTCTCCTCTTCTGTACCGCTGCCGGGGAACAACGGGAACTGATGCGTCGAGGCATAAAAAAATCCTGGATCATTCCACGCGATATCCTGCGTGCCGTCGCCATGATGAACATCGAAATCAACGACCGCCACGCGGGAAAGGCCGTGCCGGCGCAGCGCTGCCCGCGCACCGATAGCAACATTATTGAACAGACAGAATCCGCCGCCCTTGCCCGCATGAGCATGATGGCCGGGGGGACGCACCGCGCAAAAAGCATTCTGCGCTTCTTTGTTCATGACAGCCGAAACGGCATCCAGCACCGCTCCTGCGGCAAGCAACGCCGCAACGCCGCTATCCGGGCAAAGCAGCGTATCATTATCAAGAAAATTCAGACCGGCTTGCGGAACCAATGCCAGCACAGATTCGATATAGGCTGCATCATGTGCCAGCTCAAGATCTTCCACTGTTGCCTGACTGGCGGTTTTACGGACAAGCCCTGCCAGCTCCGGGTCATCCCCGACTGCGCCCAGAATAGACTCCAGCCGCGCTGGACATTCCGGATGCCCAGAATTAAGCCGATGCAACAGACAAGCCGGATGCGTCAAGAAAAAAGTGGTCATGACAGTATGTTTATCTTTTTATAAGTTAACCGCTCTTCTTCATATGCGCCGGATTACGCGGGTCCTGAAGCCATGTCATATAGGGCTTGCCGTTATCGACCTGCTCCATTGTGATGCAGCCATCGACCGGACAAACATGCATGCAGAGGTTGCAACCGACGCAATCGGCATCAACAACCGTATAAACATTCTTGCCTTCCTCACGTTCCATCCTGATCGCCTGATGCGAAGTATCCTCACAAGCGATATGACAGAGTCCGCAATTGATGCATTTGTCGGGATCGATTTTGGCCTTGATATCATAGTTCATATCAAGATCCTGCCAGTTCCGGTAATTTTTTACCGCCAGCCCACGGAAATCATCCAGCGTCTTGTAACCTTTGTCATCCATCCAGTTGGAAAGGCCATCCGTCATCTCTTCGATAATCTTAAACCCATGATGCATCGCCGCCGTACAGACCTGCACGGAGCCTGCCCCCAAGGCAATGAACTCCGCCGCATCGCGCCATGTCGCTATGCCGCCGATACCTGAAATAGGAATATTTTTGCATTCCGGATCGCGCGCGATTTCCCCTACCATGCACAATGCAATCGGCTTGACCGCCGGACCACAATAACCGCCATGGGCGCCAATGCCATTCACCACCGGCTCCGGCGCCATCAGGTCGAGGTTAACCGTCGTGATCGAGTTGATGGTATTGATCAGCGATACAGCATCAGCCCCGCCATTCACCGCCGCCCGTGCCGGATAAAGAATATTGGTGATATTCGGCGTCAACTTCACAAAAACCGGCATCTGCGTGTATTTTTTGCACCATGACGTCACTTGCTGGATATATTCCGGCACCTGTCCGACGGCAGATCCCATGCCACGCTCCGACATGCCATGCGGACAGCCAAAATTCAGTTCCACCCCGTCACAGCCCGTCGTCTCGACGCGCTTGAGGATTTTTTGCCAGCTTTGCTCCTCGCACGGCACCATCAGCGATACAATCATGGCGCGGTCAGGCCAGTTTTTCTTAACACGCTCGATCTCCTTCAGGTTCACATCGAGCGGACGATCCGTAATAAGCTCAATATTGTTGAAGCCCATTATTTTTGTGCCGTTATAATGCATCGCTCCATAGCGGGAAGACACGTTCACCACCGGCGGCCCTTCTTCGCCCAGCGTCTTCCATACCACGCCGCCCCACCCAGCCTCGAAGGCGCGCACGACGTTGTATTCCTTGTCTGTCGGCGGTGCGGAGGCCAGCCAGAACGGGTTCGGCGATGTCACGCCCGCAATTTTACAGGTCAAATCAGCCATTTTTTATTCCCTTTAAAAATCTATCAATTGCAATCGCGGCACGCTTTCCGTCTTCGACCGCGGCAACGGTCAAGTCCTGCCCCTCCGTGCAATCCCCCCCTGCCCAGACGTCGGAGAGCGATGTTTGCCCGTCTTCATTCACGGCAATGCGTCCCTTTGCACTCAGTTGCAAAATATCGCGACCATTGTCCTGTAAAGGAGAGGCGACGAATGTCTGGCCGATCGCCTTGAACACCATATCCGCAGGCAGCAGGAACGTATCCCCCGTCCCCATCAGTTTTCCGCTGCCGTCGAGCTGCGTATATTCAAACTCAACACCCGTGACGTGACCGTCTGCTCCGATAATCTTGCGTGGCTGCGCCCAGAGCTTGAGACGCACATCATTGGTTTGAGCGAATTCCCGCTCCCATGCGGTCGCCGACATATTATCCCGTCCACGACGATAGACCAGCGTCACATCCTCGGCTCCCAGACGTTTGACCTGCACGGCAATGTCAATCGCGGTATTGCCGCCGCCGATCACGACAACACGCCGTCCGACAGGAAGCTTGCTCCTGTCTTTGGACTGACGCAGCTCTTCAATGTAGTCAACAGCATTTTCGATACCTTGCAGTTCCTCGGCTTCCAGCCCCAGCGCATTGACGCCTGACAGCCCCATGCCAAGAAACACGGCATCAAATTCCTTGCGGAGTTTTTCCAGCGTCACCTGCTGCCCGAGAACCTGCCCATAGCGAACCTCAATTCCGCCAATGGAGAGAATAAATTCCACTTCTCTTTGGGCGAAATCATCCGGCAGCTTATAGGCGGCAATGCCATATTCATTGAGGCCGCCCGCCTTGGCGCGCGCTTCGAATATCACAACATCATGCCCTTCCTGCGCCAGCCTATGCGCGCAGGAAAGTCCGGCCGGACCAGCCCCGACAACGGCGACCTTTTTTCCGCTGGCAGGCTTGCGCTTGAAAATCCGCGCATCTTTCCGCGCCAGTAATCCATCCGTCGCATAGCGCTGCAACTGGCCGATTTTAACGGGCTGCCCCGTTTGCGTATTGCGCACACAGGCTTGTTCGCAGAGCTCTTCGACGGGGCAGACACGGGAGCAGGCTCCGCCCATGACATTGGAAGAAAGAATCGTGACCGCGGCACCCTTGACGTTATCTGTCGATATTTTCCTGATAAAGAGAGGAATGTCTATGCTGGTCGGGCATGCCTGTATACACGGCGCGTCATGGCAGAAAAGACAGCGGTTGGCCTCGATCACGGCACTGTTACGATCCAGCGGCGGATGCACATCGCCAAAATTCTCCACATATTGCTCCGGACGAAGCCGCCCTGCTTTTATATCCATTTCAGTCCTCTTATTTATTTTGCGGGAAATGATAATCCGCGCCTTGCGCCGGACCGCTGGGCCAGCGGGCAGTGACGGTTTTCAGCTTGGTATAAAAACGCACCCCCTCCTGCCCGTGCATATGCACATCGCCGAACAACGAGCGTTTCCAGCCGCCGAAACTGTTAAAGGCCACCGGCACGGGGATCGGCACATTGATGCCGACCATGCCCGCAGTGACGTCACGCGCAAAATTGCGCGCTGCTCCGCCATCGTTGGTAAAAATAGCCGTTCCATTGCCGTATTCGTGGCTATTGATAAGATCAACCGCCTCGGCATAGCTTTTGACCCGGACAAGGGAAAGAACGGGACCGAAAATTTCCTCTTTATAAATAGTCATCTCCGGTGTCACCCGATCAAACAGGCATCCCCCCATAAAATAGCCGCCCTCATGGCCTTTCACCGTGATATCACGCCCATCAACAACAAGCTTCGCACCCTCCGCAGCGCCGGTTTTGACATAGCCGCAGACCTTGTCGCAATGCTGTCTGGTGATTAGCGGCCCCATCTCGGCGCTTCTATCCGTACCGGGACCGATTTTCAGCGCCTTGATCAGCGGCGTCAGTTTCTCCACCAGCGCATCCGCCACAGCGTCGCCAACGGTGACGGCGACGGAAATCGCCATGCAGCGCTCGCCCGCGGACCCGAAAGCCGCCCCCATCAGGGCATCGGCGGCTTGCGCAATATCAGCATCAGGCATGACAATCATGTGGTTTTTGGCCCCGCCGAGCGCCTGCACACGCTTGCCGTTTCCGGTTCCGGTTTTGTAAATATATTCCGCTACCGGCGTCGAGCCCACAAAACTGATACCGCGAATATCCGGATGGGTCAGGATCGCGTCAACGGCTTCCTTGTCGCCGTGAACGATCTGAAAAACGCCTTCGGGAAGGCCCGCTTCCTTCAGCAGTCCTGCCATAAAGATAGAGGCCGAAGGATCGCGCTCCGAGGGTTTCAGGATGAAGGTATTGCCGCAGGTAATAGCAATTGGAAACATCCATAACGGAACCATCGCCGGAAAGTTGAACGGTGTGATCCCGGCAACGACGCCCAGCGGCTGGCGCAGGGAATAACTATCCACCCCCGTACCGACACTATCCGAATATTCCCCCTTCAGGAAACTTGGAATGCCCGTGGCATATTCAACGATCTCGATACCGCGCTGGACCTCTCCCTCCGCGTCGATCTGTACCTTGCCGTGCTCGCGGGAGACGATATGCGCCAGCTCCGTGGCATTTCTATGGAGCAGCTCGAGAAAACGGAACATGATGCGCGCACGCCGCATCGGCGGCACTTCCGACCAGACTGCAAAGGCATCTTTTGCCTTGGCGACGATATCGCCGACCTCTGCTTTGGTATGGAACGGAATGCGGGTAATAACTTCACCAAGCGCAGGATTATAAACATCGCCGTAACGGCGGGCTTGATTGTCTTTTGGCTGGGCTTGCATGGTACGTCTCCCTATGCGAGATTTTTAATGACTCCGGACAGCGTATCGAAGATCTCGTCGATCTGCTGTTTGGAAATAATCAGCGGCGGCGAAAGGGCGATCGTATCTCCTGTCGTGCGGATCAACAGCCCCTTTTCAAAACACCGCAAGAAGGCTTCAAATGCGCGTGCCGTCGGCTTACCCGGAATGCTTTCCATCTCGATAGCGCCAATCAGGCCGATATTGCGCAGGTCAATGATATGCGGCAGGCCCTTCAACGCATGCAAGGCAGATTCCCAATAGGGCGCCAGTTCCTGCGTGCGTTCGAATAAGCCCTCGTCCCGATAGGTGTCAAGCACCGCCAATCCAGCCGCCGCGGCGACCGGATGCCCTGAATACGTATAGCCATGAAAAAGCTCGATGGCATTTTCGGGGCCGGTCATAAAGGCGTCATAAATTTTCTTATCAACGGCGACAGCGCCCATCGGGATCGTCCCTGCCGTCAGCCCCTTGGCCATGGTAATGATATCCGGCTGCACGCCGAAAATCTCTGCGGCAGTCGCCGCATTGCCCACACGCCCGAACGCCGTGATCACCTCGTCAAAAATCAGCAGGATGCCGTGCTTCGTGCAAATCTCGCGCAGACGCTCCAGATAGCCCTTGGGCGGCAACAAAACACCTGTCGAACCAGCGATCGGCTCGACGATAACGGCAGCGATAGTTTCCGCCCCGTGCAGGGTCACAATTCTTTCAAGATCATCAGCCAGATGCGCTCCCCAGGAAGGCTGGCCTTTGGTATAGGCGTTCTCTTTCAGGTTATGCGTATGGGGCAGATGATCCACTCCCGTCAACATTGACCCGAAAAATTTCCGGTTATTGACAATGCCCCCCACCGAAATGCCGCCAAAGCCGACGCCATGATATCCGCGCTCGCGCCCGATCAGGCGCGTACGCCCCGCCTGCCCGCGCACATTGTGGTAGGCCAGCGCGATTTTCAGCGCGGTATCAACAGATTCAGAACCGGAATTCGTGAAAAAAACATGGTCAAGGCTGCCCGGCATCAGCGTCGCCACGCGCGCGGCGAGTTCAAAAATTTTCGGGTGTCCCATCTGGAAGGCGGGCGCGTAGTCAAGCTCCTGAATCTGCTGCGCCACAGCTGCGACAACTTTTGACCGCGCATGGCCGATATTACAGCACCACAGCCCCGCTGTCGCATCCAGCACACGACGCCCGTCATCGGTCGTATAGTGCATATCCTTTGCCGAGACAAACATCCGCGGTTTTTGTTTGAACTGACGGTTTGCCGAAAACGGCATCCAGAAGGCTTCAAGATTATTGGCGGCGGGCTCTACGCTCTGCTGTGCAGAGGAATTTGCAGCTGACATGGATATATTCCCTATTGCAAAAAATAAATGATGCAAAAATCTAACATGGGACAGAACCATTGCACAATGTTTGATAAGCCTCAGGTTATGGATAAAAAAGTACCCACCCAAAAATAAAGAATTGGCCCCGATCCGGTGCCCGCCGACTGTCAAAAAATTAGGCCTTGCAAACTTGCATGTTTTCTTACACACTTCATTAGATGAGGTAATTTACCTCACAAAATCAAAAAGATAGCCGTTCAATTGCACCATCCAGCAGGAGATCTCTCACATGGCCAAATCACACGATGCCAAGAAAAATACAAAAAAAGCGCCCCTCAAAACACCTGAGCAGAAAAGACAGGAAAAGCGCGAAAAGAAGAAAAAATAAGCCTGACTTTTAGAATGCAGCGCAGTGTATCGCGCACTTCGGCTCTGAAAAGCCGTCTTGCCGAGTGGGGAACACATGTCCGATAAAATTTATAAACCCAAACCCGTCAGCGGATTTCCGGAATGGTTGCCGGAGTGGCGCGCTGTGGAATTGCGATGGCTGGATAAAATCCGCTGCGTATTCGAAAGCTATGGCTATTGCAGCATCGAGACACCCGCCATTGAAGAAATTGACGTGCTGCTTGCCAAGGGCGGCGAAACAGAAAAAGAGATTTACACCCTGACCCGCCTGCAAGCCGAGGAAGGCGCGGATAAAGACGCGCGTCTGGCGCTGCACTTCGACCTGACCGTGCCGATGGCGCGTTACGTCGCGCAAAATTTCAACAGTCTGGTCTTCCCCTTCAAACGCTATCAGATGCAGAAATCCTGGCGTGGCGAGCGTCCGCAAAAAGGCCGCTACCGTGAATTTTACCAATGCGATATCGATGTCGTGAACGTTGACAATCTGCCCTTACATTTCGATGCCGAACTTCCCGCCGTTTTGTTCGAGGCCTATCAGGCGCTGGAAATTCCGCCAGTGGAACTGCACATCAGCAACCGTAAAATCCTGATCGGATTCCTGCAAGGCCTGGGGGTGCAGGATACCTGCGTTGTGACGCGCACGCTGGACAAGCTGGATAAAATCGGAGCAGACGCCGTTCTCGGCATCCTCCGCGCAGAAAACATCCCCCCGGACGTGGCCGAAAAGGCCCTCGCCCTTGTCGCAATCAGGGCGCCGGACGCCTCGTTCGCCGCGCGCATCTCTGCTCTGGGCGTGACCAATGCCCTGCTGGAAGAAGGCCTGAATGAGCTGACCTTCGTTATGGACAATCTGAAACACCTGCCCCGCGGCGCCGTATTCGCCAACCTTGGCATCATCCGCGGGCTTGATTATTATACCGGCACCGTTCTTGAAGTGAGATTTCAGGATGCTGCCGCCTACGGCACGATGTCCATCGGCGGTGGTGGCCGCTATGACGATCTCGCCGGCGCTTTCATCAATCAAAAACTGCCGGGTATCGGCGTTTCCATCGGGCTGACGCGTCTTTTCGGGCTGCTTCTCGATAAGGGCCTGATCCAGCCGGGCGCGAAAGCCCCCACGCAAATTCTGGTCGTTTTGCCGGAAGAAGCGCGCCGCGCCGAAGCCGCCGCTACGGCCCATACATTGCGCGCACGCGGATTCAACGTGGAGCTTTACCACACCGATACAAAAATTAAAAAACAGCTGGCCTATGCTGAAAAAAAGGGAATCCCCTTTGTCTGGTTCCCGCCCTTCAAGGACGGACAACCGCACGAGGTTAAAAATATGGGGACCGGCGCGCAAAGCCAGTCCTCACCGGATATCTGGCAATTGCAATAAAAATTTGTGGAGATTTTAACATGCGCCTTTCCATTCGTTCATTTTGTATTCCAAGTCTGCTGGCTGCTGTGCTTTTTATAGGAACGAGCACGGCAAACGCTTCTTATAATTACGCGCACAATGACGGGGAATACAGCATCAACCTGCCCGAAGCGCCGACCGCCGTGACCATCTGGGCAGACGAAAAAGCCGTTCCCTACCTTGAAAATCCCCCGACCTATGGCGCTGTTGGCGAAATTGCAACGTTCAAACGCACCGATCCGGAAAGCGGTGACTTGTTCGAAATCACGATTACCTTTCTGCGTGCTGATCGCGATTCCCTTCTCAGCCTGACGCAGGAAAAAGTAGAGAATATTCTAAAAGACGAGTACAAAGATGTCCCCATGGAAAACAAGAAAATCAGCTACTCCGCCGGAGCAGACACACTAAAATGGGCCACGCTGACAGGCTTTGCCGTGGATAAAAATAATAATCTTTTCTACAATGCCGGACATTTTTTAGCCGGACAGCAATCCCTCTATGTCATCAAGATCCGCTATACCGCAGAAAACAAAACTTTTCAGGAATATTACAAGCAGGTGACGAACTCCATTCGCTTTAGCGGGAAGTAAAAGCGCGCACCCGTTCCACCATTGAAAAAAAACCGTTCCGACGGTTCGGGCTTAAATGCTGGTCAAGGCCGAGGCGTCCGAAAATGTCTTCGACATTCACGGCGGTGATTTCCTCGCGTGTTCGACCGGAAAAAATAGCCTGTAATACGGCAATCAGCCCCCGTACAATCTGGGCATCGCTGTCAGCGATCATCTTCAAGCGCCCGTCTGCGCTCCATCCCAACACCATCCAGACCTGACTAAGACACCCCCGCACCCGTGTTTCCTCGGTTTTAAGCGACTCATCCATGAAGGGCAACTCCCTGCCCAGATCGATCAAATAGCGATAACGCTCTTCCCAGTCGTCAAAGAGGGAAAAGTTGTCCACAATTTCGTCAATACCCATATCCATATTCATGCTAACGCTTTATTAACCCCGCCCACTGCTAAAATAAACCATATGACAGGAAAAGCCATAGTTGAGAATTCCTGCTGATTGTTCTATCCTCAAGTTTAGTACGAGAGGCTCGGAGATACGAAAGGAAAAATAATGAGCAAGACGGGTTCGGGGGATTCCAAAAATACGCTCTACTGCTCTTTCTGCGGAAAGAGTCAGCATGAGGTTCGCAAACTGATCGCGGGCCCCAACGTCTTCATTTGCAATGAATGCGTCGAGCTTTGCATGGATATTATCCAGGAGGAAGATAAAAGCCATCTGGTCAAGTCCGGCAAGGGAATCCCGACTCCACGCGAAATCAAGGCCGTTCTTGACGATTACGTCATTGGTCAGCATCGCGCCAAGCGCGTTCTTTCCGTTGCTGTGCATAACCATTACAAGCGCATTGATGAAGGCCTGGCCAAAGCCAGCGACATCGAGCTGTCCAAATCCAACATCATGCTGATCGGCCCGACAGGTAGCGGTAAAACGCTCCTCGCCCAGACGCTGGCGCGGATTATCGACGTTCCCTTTACCATGACCGACGCCACGACCCTGACCGAAGCAGGCTATGTCGGCGAAGACGTTGAGAATATCGTTCTTAAACTGCTCCAGAACTGTGATTACAACATTGAACGCGCCCAGCGCGGCATTGTTTACATCGACGAAGTTGATAAAATCAGCCGCAAATCGGATAATCCGTCCATCACCCGCGACGTTTCGGGCGAAGGCGTGCAGCAGGCTCTGCTGAAACTCATGGAAGGAACGCTGGCCAGCGTTCCTCCACAGGGCGGACGCAAGCATCCGCAGCAGGAATTCCTGCAGGTTGATACCACCAATATCCTGTTTATCTGTGGCGGCGCCTTTGCCGGACTGGATAAAATCATTTCTGCCCGTGGCCGCAAATCTTCCATCGGCTTCGGTGCAAACGTGCAAGGACCGGATGAACGCCGCCCCGGCGAAGTCCTGAAAGAAGTCCAGACTGAAGATCTTCTCAAATTCGGCCTCATTCCCGAATTTGTCGGCCGACTCCCTATCGTGGCGACACTGGACGACCTGGATGAAGAGACACTTATCAAAATCCTGACAGAGCCCAAAAATGCGCTGACAAAGCAATATGGCCGACTGTTCGATATTGAAGGCGTCAAGCTGACCTTCCAGGACGACGCGCTTCGTGAAATCGCCAAACGCGCGATTGAACGCAATACCGGCGCCCGCGGCCTGCGCTCTATTCTGGAGACGCTGTTGCTGGAAACCATGTTCGAACTCCCCGGACTGGAAGGCGCCGAAGAAGTTGTCATCAAGGCAGAAAACATTACCGCCGGAACCCAGCCGATTATCATTTACTCTGAAAAGAAAAAGGCTGCCGACAAGAAAAAGAAAAAAGAAGCCGAAGAAGAAGCTGCTCCTGCCGAAGCCAAGGCTTGATCCTCCATGGATAGTGAGGAACAGATATCAGCCGCGGCGCGGAAAAAGAGCGCTGCGCTGATCTTCAGCATCGTTCGTGCTTCCGGTGCTGCTCTTATGCTTCTTGGCACGGCCATTGGCTTCAATCTGGGTGACATTGCCAGCTTGGCCGGTATTTCCGATAGCCTGACCGTACGAATTGCAGGCGGCGCTATTTTTACCGTCGGCCTGCTCGACTTTCTGGTCATCCCCCATATACTTCTGGCAAAAATCAATCCGCAATAAAAAGCAGAATGGCGGCAGCAACCCTTGCAAGGTCACCCTGCGCGGTGATGGACAGGCCTTTGTCCTGCTCCAGTCTGGCATGGGAAATTTGCGCCGATGTCATGCCTGCCGGATAAACCACGCGGCGTCCGCTGCCATAGTCCGCGCTGTAACTTTCAACGGTCTTCAGTAAAACCGACTCTTTTGTATAGTGCCGCAGCAAGGCGCCGACGGCACTAATGCGCCCCATTGCCGCCGCTGCCGCGAGTGGTGTCCAGCCACTTTTATTCGGCACATCCACCTTCAGTCCAGCGCGGATACCCGATTCAATGCAGCCGTCGATTTCTTCATCGTTCAGCCATTTGGCCATATATTGCGCCAATGTCGATCCATGTGAACCTGAAAGGTCATTCAGCCGCTTGCTTCCCTGCCCTGACAGGGCGGATTCAAGCCAGTGCAGCGTCATCAGACGCCCTGTAACGGGAGATGCAGGCGCCGCGATGTTGAATGGCGTTTCCCCTGCGGCATCTTCCCTGTGCGGATCAGCTCCGGCTTGCAGCAATTGCGCGACGATAGCGGCAACATCCCTGCCCTGCGCTTCCTCCAGCGCGGCCTGATGCAAAGGCGTCCATCCTTTCGCCAGATCAGACATTCAACAGCAGATTCTCGCGTTCCCATGAAGAGATCACAGCGTTATAGGCCTTGAACTCCGTCTCCTTGATCGACGCCAGCGTCTTGACAAAATGCGGGCCCAGCACCTCCTGCAACGGCTTGCAATCCAGCATCAGCTTCAGCGCATCCGTCAGCTGATAGGGCAAAGTATGGCCTTTCTTATAGGCATTGCCTTTAATCTGCTCGCTCGGTTCGACCTTTTCCATGATCCCCAGAAGCCCGCAGGCCAGCGTAGCCGCAATCGAAAGATAAGGATTGCCGTCCGCGCCGGGCAACCGGTTTTCCACGCGGCGGTTTTCCGGTTTGGCCACAGGAACGCGCAGGCCTGCCGTGCGATTGTCGATGCCCCATTCGACGTTGACAGGAGAATCCGTTTCCTTATGCCCGAAACGGCGATAGGAATTGACGTTCGGCGCAAATAGCGGAAAAGCGAACGGCAGATATTTTTGCAACCCGCCGATATAATGGCGGAATAATTCCGTATCGCTGCCATCGTCATTCGCAAAGGCATTTTTTCCGGTTTTTATATCAACAAGACTCTGGTGGATATGCATGGCGCTGCCGGGCTCGGTCCGCATCGGCTGCGCCATAAAGGTCGCATAAACACCGTGACGGATCGCCACTTCACGCGTCGTGCGCTTGAACAGAAAAGCCTGATCCGCCAACTCGACAGGATCACCATGATTGAAGTTGACTTCGATCTGTGCCGCGCCCGCTTCATGACTTAAGGTGTCAATATCCACGTTCTGCAATTCGCAATAATCATAGACATCTTCAAAAATCGGATCAAATTCATTGACCGCATCAATGCCATAGGCCTGACGCCCGCTTTCCTGCCGTCCCGAACGACCGACAGGCGGTTGCAACGGCAAATCGGGATCCGTATTGACCGCCACGAGATAAAACTCCAGCTCCGGCGCAACAACAGGCGTCAAACCAAGTTTGACATATTCCAAGACAATTTTTTTCAGGATATAACGGCTGGAAATATTTACCGGCGTATCATCGGCGTTATAAGCATCGCAAATAATCTGCGCCGTAGGCTCTTTGTACCACGGCACCAGCCGGACTGTTTTGACATCCGGCACCATATAAACATCGCCAAAAGTAGGCGAGATCAGATCGGCATCGTTAAGGGGATAACCCCCCGTCACCGTCTGGACAAAAACGCTTTCCGGCAACGGCATTCCACGTTCCCGCAGAATACGTAATAGCTTGTCGGCGGGCAAAATCTTGCCCCGCGCCACGCCGGACATATCAGGGACAAGGCATTCAACTTCCGTTATCTTGTGTTCTCGGATAAACTGTTCAAGCTTGTCCATGAATAACTCCACTCCGTTTGCGGGAAACGTCATCATGCCAAAGAAATATGAAAATGTAAAAGAATACACAAGTCCATGGTATGCTCTGACGACCAATCGCCTTGTCGCGACTCTAGGCTCCCTCCGGAGCGAGGTCAACTGTGATGTTTGCATCATTGGCGGCGGTTTTACAGGACTTTCCGCTGCATTGGAGCTTTCCCGCAAAGGTTATTCCGTCATATTATTGGAAAGCGGCACTATTGCCTCTTCCGCTTCGGGCCGGAATGGCGGACATTTGCAGCGCGGGTTTGCCATGGACACGGCAACGCTGATCCGCCAATTTGGCATCGGACAAGCCAAAACCCTGCTGGATATCTCGCTGGAAGGCATTGATCTTATCCTGCGCCGGATCATGGAGCATGACATTCAATGCGACCTGAAATTCGGCCATTTAACTGCCGCCATGAACCAAGGCCATATCAGCGCCTTGCAAAGTGAAATCAATGACTGGAAAGCCGTCGGCCATAACGACTTCCAACTGCTCGACCAAAAAGAAACACAAGCCTATATCAATTGCGAGAAATATACAGGCGGCATGCTGGATATGAAAGCAGGGCATTTCCACCCGCTGAATTACGCGCTGGGCATTGCACAGGCCGCACAGAAACTTGGCTGTAAAATTTATGACGGCTGCCCTGCCACGGCACTGGATACAAGCGGCCCTGCGCCCAGAGTCAAAACAGCGCACGGCCTTGTGAATGCCAAATTCGTTATTCTGGCCGGCGCGATCGGCATTAACGGACTTGATGTCATGCAGAAAAAATCCATTACGGCCACCGCGCATATGATCGCTACCGAGCCGCTGGGCGAACGTCTGGCGCAAAATATTTTCCGCCGCGACATCGCCGTGATCGATGCGAATTTTATCATGAATTATTACCGGCTGTCCGCCGACAAGCGCATTCTCTTTGGCGGTAACTGCAATTATAGCGGCAAGGATTACCCCGGTGAGGACACCCGCTTGCGCAAACGCATGGTTGAACTCTTTCCGGCGCTGGCCATGACGCGTATTGACCACTGCTGGTGTGGGCCCATCGAATTTACCATCAACCGCATGCCCCACCTCGGCCGCATAACACCGCAGGTCTATTTTGCCCACGGCTTTGGCGGACATGGCGTCGTCGCCACCAATATCCTCGGAAAAGTCCTTGCCGAAGCCGTCAGCGGCACGGCGGAACGGTTTGACGTTTTTGCCGGCATTAAACATGCGCCGTTTCCGGGAGGCAACCTGCTGAAACAGCCCTTGTTTGTGCTGGGAATGCTCTGGTATAGACTGCGCGATACGTTGTAATGAAAAAAATTGTTCCGCATTGCCTGAAACCGCAAGATATCGACCTTTCCTCTCTGGAAGAAAATCATGTATTCCGCTCGGACTTGCTGTTCTTTATCCGTCTGGCAGGCACCCATGCGCAAACTTTGTTCTGGCAGGGTTTCCCACGCAGCGCCATGGCCCGCCGCAAAAAAATGTTTAGTATTGCCAAAAAGGCCATCCCAAAAAACAAAGCCCACTTTCGCAGTGCAGTTCTTGACCCGAAGTGCCGACACACGAAAACCACGGACATCTTTCACAAAGGATTCCTTTCCCTGTTGCGGAAACTGCAAGAGGACGAAAGCTTGCAAAAAATATTTGCTGATGGTTTCAAGCAGCAGCATGGTATTTTCTGGCGGTTTGAGCAGTTCAACGACGCCATAGAGATCTTGATAGACAAACGTCATTATCTTGAGCATTACGCAGAGAGGAAAAGAAAGCGAGAGACTTTCAACGCGCAGAAAAATACAAAAGTGCTCGAAGCGCTTAGCATCCTGCTTTTACCGGGAATATGCAACATGTTAGAAATGAGAGCCCGCTCCGTAAAAGAAAAGACGGCGCAGGCAGCGGCTGACGGCATGCACACACTCTTCGAATGGTGCAGGCAGGAAAACGCCGAGAGCCGTCGCCTTATGTTTTCGGAGGAACGAAAACGCGCGAGGATTGGAAAAACACGCCGTAAGGCGCTTGCGACAGATGCCGACAACACCGCGATCTGGCTCAAGTCATACAGGGCGCTCGGCATATCGCCCACGGATTATCGTGAATTTCAGTTCAAACGCCGCTATGACTTTATCGGTCCACAGAACCTGCGCGCAATTTTCGAATGCCTTGGCCTCCCCCTGCAGAAAAAAAGCCGCGCCCTCATCTATACAGCAGACCATGCGGAAAAACCCAGCTTTCGGCACGACATTGAACCCCTTTACATGCTTACCATGCACATAGGTGCTGTCATCCATCACTATATCGATTTCGCGCCGAAGGATAAAAAAGGAGAGAAAATTCAAGACGCCGATTTGCACAATATACGAAACACACTGGCGCATAACGGGTTGTTCTGGCGCATTTACGCACAGGATAACAAGAGCCCCCTGACAGTTGAGGATGTTTTCGCCAAAGTTCTTGCCTCCCTTCCCACGGGGCAGAAGTCTACCTTCTGCGACCAGATCGAACGGCTATTGCGCCGCGAAAATCATGCCGTCATGCATACGTCTGACGATGGACATCCGAAGACGGAAAAAATTCGTCGCTGGAGCGCAGAAAAACGCGCGCAGGCAAAACAGGAGAAAAATAGCGGCACTGAAGTCAACCGACGACGCGCAGTCCGCAAAATCGCTGCCGGATGGATGCGGGCACTGCAACACGCCGGACAATCCAATGGCTTGCAACGAGCGGGAAAAAATGCTACATAATAGATCGGCATTAGTTCACTTTTGTGGATTTTGTAAGTCCGAGTGGTTGCCTTTCTGCTTTGGAAACAAAGCTTTGAAAGGAACCAGTTGCCGTATCCCCCTAAATTGCGGGGAACGGTGACAATCACTAACTGGAATGAGCAGTTTGACAAGTTGCCGTATCCCCCTAAATTGCGGGGAACGGTGACTGTTCGGCGTCGTACTTGTTCATGTCGCACGTTGCCGTATCCCCCTAAATTGCGGGGAACGGTGACAGATGATTCTGTCAATGCATCGCCAATAGTGTTGCCGTATCCCCCTAAATTGCGGGGAACGGTGACGTTCACGATAAGCTGTGTTCTTTCGCGCTTGTTGCCGTATCCCCCTAAATTGCGGGGAACGGTGACCTTCTTTGTCTGTTGTGGCATGAGGTACAGGTTGCCGTATCCCCCTAAATTGCGGGGAACGGTGACATATTGCGGCATCTCCATGGACTTCCAACAAGTCGGGCACGATGGTGAAAACATGAATATCTCAAAATTATTCACGCCTCCTCCGCCCCAAGGGTATTTTCATTTTTTGGATTTAGTTTATAATCCCCTGAAAACTTGGCAACATTTGAAGGATAATAATGCAGGAGAAATATCGTCTTATTACCCGTAGCGACATGGATGGCATTGTCTGCGCCGCATTACTCAGGGAAATCGGCATGATTGATGAGGTCAAGTATGCCCACCCCAAGGATATGCAGGACGGCACCATTGAAGTCACCGGACGCGACATCATCACCAACCTTCCCTATCACCCGAAAGCGCATATCGTTTTTGACCACCACGCCAGCGAAATTGAGCGCAACAAAGGTCAGGCGGCAAATGTGATCAACGATCCGACGGCGCCTTCGGCGGCGCACGTCGTCTATCGCCACTTTGGCGGCGCTGAAAAATTTCCCAATATCACAGCGGATCTTATGAGCGCGACCGATAAAATCGATGCTGCGCAAATATCTCACGAAGATATCCTGAATCCGCAAGGATGGGTCCTGCTTGGCTTCATCATGGACAACCGTACCGGTCTGGGCCGGTTTCGTGATTTCCGCGTTTCAAACTATCAGTTAATGATGGATTTCGTCGATATTCTGCGCACACATAAAAATGTGGATGAGATTCTGAATCACCCTGATGTCGCCGAACGCGTTCATATGTACAGAAAGCACCTGCCTCTTGCAAAAAAGCAAATCGAGACCTGCGCGGAAATTCACAATAATCTCCTTGTCCTTGATCTACGCAATGAAAAGGAAATCTTTGTCACAAACAGATTTACAATTTACGCAATGTACCCCGAACAAAACATTTCCATGCATGTCATGCCCGGCAAACAAGGCGTCAATACGGTTTTTGCTGTCGGAAAATCCGTACTGAACAGGTCCGCTCAGGTGGATGTCGGCAGCCTGATGCTGGAACACGGCGGCGGCGGCCACAAGGCTGTCGGAACCTGCCAGATCGACAACGACAGGGCTGATGCCATAAAAGAAGCGCTGATTCAAAGAATCGTTAACGCGGGCTAGCCCCCTTGATGGCCGCTGGAAACAGGCGTATAAAGCCTAAAAAACAGCATAGAGATAAAAATGACCTACATCGTCACGGATGTCTGCATCAAATGTAAATACACGGATTGCGTTGAAGTCTGCCCGGTAGACTGCTTCTACGAAGGGGAAAACACGCTTGTCATCAATCCGGACGAGTGCATTGATTGCGGCGTCTGCGTTCCGGAATGTCCCATCGATGCCATCGTGGCGGATTCAGACCCACAAGGCGAAGCCTTTCTGGAGCTGAACCGTGAATACTCTATGGGAAAATGGCCGAATATTACCCGGAAGAAACCCGCCCTGCCCGAAGCTGAAGAGTTCAAAAAGGTGAAGAACAAAATGAAATTCTTTAGCCCGGACCCCGGTGAAGGGGATTGATCTCATCAAAAATTCCGCTAGATAAAGGAAACGCTCATTAATACAATACGTTAAGAAGTTTTATTTCTTTAAAATCATAAGAATTAACCTTTTTTTAATTAATGCTTGAAATTTTATGGCATTTAGTATATTGTCGCTCTAGGTGGTAGCTTCATGTCAGTGAACGGTTTTAAAATTATGAAAACTATTTACTTTCCTGCCCAAGCTGAACAGCGTAATGCTCCGATAACGAGAGAGGACACATGGCAAAGACATTGAAAACAAAGGCAAAAGCAGCTAAAAAACCCGCTGCAGTCAAAACGGTCGCAAAAACGAAGAAAGCCGCGCCCGTTATTGCAAAGAAAGTTGTCGCCAAAAAAGCCGTTGCCAAGGCGCCCGTCGTAAAGGCGAAGGTTAAGCCTGTTGCAAAATCTGTTGCAAAACCTGTAGCGAAGTCCGTAGCAAAAGCTGTTGCAAAGCCTATCGCCGCACCGAAAAAGGTAGAAATGAAAAAACAACCGGAAGCCGCTGTAATCAAAAAAGAAAAAGTTCAAAAAAAGGAAGCTGCGCCCGTTATTGTGCAAGAAACCGTGATCGTTAAAAAAATCGAAAAACTTGATTTTGTCGCCGGGGATTTCGTTGTTTATCCCGCACATGGCGTTGGTCTGGTTGAAGGCGTGGAAACCCAGACGATTGCGGGCATGGAAATTACCCTTTACACGATTTGCTTTGAAAAAGACCGGATGCGTCTCAAGCTCCCCGTCAGCAAGGTCAAGGCCTCGGGTCTCCGCAAGCTTTCTTCCAAGGATCGCCTGAAAGACGCGCTGGCCACATTGCAGGGCCGTTCCCAGACACGCCGCATTATGTGGAGCCGTCGTGCACAGGAATACGAAACCAAGATCAACTCAGGAGACCCCGTCGCCATTGCCGAGGTTCTGCGCGATCTTCGCAAGGCAGACGACCAGTCGGAACAATCCTACAGCGAGCGCCAGATTTATCAGGCCGCGCTGGAGCGTCTGGCTCGTGAAGTTGCCGCCATCGAGAGAATCGACGAGAAAAAGGCTGCTGAAAAGCTGGAAGAAGTTCTGACGAACGTCGCCTGATCAAATAACCGATAGCCGCTCAATTTTTTTTAAAACAGCGCCCCTGCCAGTGTGTTTTCATAACTTGCAGGGGCGTTTAAATTTAACAAGCCCGGCCCCCTTTCTCGCCAATTTATATTTTGATCCAATACCGCCCTCCCCACGTACAAAGGATGTAACAAGGAATATCTTTTGGAAAGGTAGGGGTTTTTATATATGGCCTATATGGAAGATAACACAGCACAACAAGCCAACCTGCGCTACATCCGCAAGGCGATGGATGCGCCGATGCTGGAGCGCACGCATGAGCTGGATCTTGCGCGCCGCTGGAAAGAGCATCGTGACGAAAAGGCCCTCCATGAAATGGTCAGCTCCTACACACGTCTCGTCATCGCCATTGCCGCAAAATTCAAGAATTACGGACTCCCGATGAGCGATCTTATTCAAGAAGGAAATATCGGCCTGATGGAGGCCGCTGCACGTTTTGAACCGGCCCTTGAAAACCGGTTTTCGACCTATGCCACATGGTGGATCAAAGCGCAAATACAGGATTATGTCTTGCGCAACTGGTCAATCGTACGTACCGGCACAACATCCAGCCAGAAGTCACTGTTCTTTAATCTGCGCCGCCTGCGGGCAAAAATTGAAGGCCAGTCGGCGCGTGAATACCTTGATAAGGACGCCATCGGAGAAATTGCAACCGAACTGGGCGTAACCCCGAAGGACGTCGTGGAAATGGAGGCCCGCATGAATGGCGGCGACCAGTCCCTGAACGTTCCGATTGGCGATGGTGGCGTTCACGAATGGCAGGATATGATGGCGGACGACTCTCCCAATCCGGAAGATATCGTTATCGGCATGAAAGATAACATAACGCAATCCCGTTGGCTGAACGAAGCCCTGTCTGATCTCAATCCGCGCGAAAGAACCATTATTCGCGAACGCCAGATGCGGGAGAAAGTCGTTACTTTGGAAGATCTCGGCAAACAGCTGGGCATCAGCAAGGAACGTGTGCGCCAGCTGGAACAGCGCGCGATGGAAAAGCTGCGGGACACCCTGCAAATCAAGGTGCGGGACGCCGGACTTGACCGTGCCATGCTGTTCTCCGGAACATAAATTTTCCAATTTCCATCTTCATTTTCTCCCCTGAACTATGGTAGTGGTAGGATATGAGCTTTCGATCCTGCCACTCTTTTTTTCTTACCGTCTGTCTCCTCCTCTCGCTCGCTCTGCCGGCTTGGGGAAAAGACACCTATACCCCCATCCAGACGACCCCTGACGACCTTACCTTGCTTGATGTCGGTACGGTTACCGAGATTATAAAATCTGACCTGATCAAGCTCGACAATCAGAAAATATACAGACTGGACAACATCCGCATCCCCGTTCACTACGATGCCCATGCGCTTGATTATCTTGATGAAAATGTCCTCAACAAACGGGTCGGCATTTTTTCCAGCAGAAGAACGGTGCAAGGGCGCAGGGATCGCCTTGGAAATACCGTCGTCCACGCTGTTCTTGATGATGGCACATGGATACAGGCCGACCTCGTCAAGCGCGGGCTCTCCTGGGCCTATAGCACGGAAACAAACCGTGATCTGGCCCAGCCCCTCTATAAACTTGAAAATAGCGCCAGACTTGCAAAGCTTGGGTTCTGGGCAGACCCTGCCTATGCCGTCAGGGATAAAACGACAGTTCAAGGCAAGCAGAACAGCTTTCAGGTCGTTGAAGATACCGTTTTGAATATTGGATCGAACAGCGGAAGATATTTTTTAAATTTCGACGCAAGCTATAAAACAGATTTCACAATAGAAGCGAGTGGCGACCTCCTCAATGACAAATTTATTGTTGATGGAAAACTGATCCCTCCGGATCGCTGGCGCGGATTACGGGTTCGCATTCATGGCTGGGTCGAAAATAAAAACGGCCCTATGATTGAACTCACCCATCCGGAGCAGATTGAAATCATCGCCCCTCAGTAATTTTCCGCAATACCAACCCGTTCAGCGCTTTTACGGAATGCAGCGTGTTGTGAAAAAGCATTTCCATCATGCGCAGAGTTATCTATAGTAAAACCATGTAGATTCCACAGGGAGTTCATAACGTGACATTTTACAAACTGACGCCACTCGCTCTCGGCACCACATTACTTTTGTCAACCGCCCTGTTTTCTACCGCTTTTGCTGACGGCATGCCCTACGGCGCAAAACCGCAACCTGTTCTGGTTCCGCTCGACAAAGCGCTGGATGAAATCCAGAACAAGGAAGTTCCGATGGACGTCACGCAGTCAGCCCCGATTGAAGACACACCGCCGCCTGCAGAAACCTCTGAACCTGCGCCGCTTCCCGCACCTGTACCGGAATCCCGTATTGTCGAAGTTCAAAAAGATACTTCATTTTTCGGTCTCAGTGTCGGCGTTTATGATCCTCTCACGCATGGCCTGAAAGATACATCATTCAACTTTGAATGGCAGCCCGGCGTAAAAATTGCCGGTCGCCTGCAGCCCATCTTCGGCGGCTTTATCACGACCCAAGGCAGCAAAATGGGCTACGGCGGTATCGGCGTGCCCTTCAAATTCGGCGAACGTATATTCCTGATGCCTTCCGTTGCTGTAGGGGCCTATGGCGAGGGCGATGGATACGACCTTGACCGCACTTTGGCCTTCCGCGTCGGTACGGAACTTGCCTATGAATTCGATGACAAAAGCCGTCTGGGGATCAACGCGCATATCCTGAGCAACGGCACCTCCTTCAACCGCGATGATCGCACGGAAATTATCAGTCTTGTATACACGATGCCGCTGGATATTTTCTCCGGAAAAAACAAACCCTGGACGCTTGCTCCGGCGGAAACGACAAATGCTGCCGATAAGGCCATCAGCGAGGGCGGCAGTGACGAGCCCGCCGCTAAAAATACGACTTACTAGGATTTCATTCCATGAAAAACTATCTGACACTTGACGACCTCTCCTCCAAGGGTATGGTCATTCTGCTCCGTGCTGACCTGAATGTTCCTATGCAGGATGGAAAAGTGACGGATATGACCCGTATCAGCCGCCTGCTCCCCACGATAAGGGAGCTGTCCAGCAAGGGCGCAAAGACCGTCATTCTCTCCCACTTTGGCCGCCCCAAAGGCCGTGATGCGGCGCTCTCCCTTGCCCCCGTCGGACGGGCACTGGAAATGGCGCTCGGACAGCCTGTATCTTTCGTTGCCGATTGTCTTGGCGACCTGCCCATGACCGCCATCACAGCCATGAACGAAGGCGATGTCATTCTGCTGGAAAATGTCCGCTTCTATACCGAAGAGGAAAAAAACGATTCCGCTTTTGCCGCAAAAATTGCGTCTCTCGGCGACATCTATGTCAACGACGCCTTTTCTTGCGCCCATCGTGCGCATGCCACGACCGAAGGCATTGCGCGCCTGCTCCCCGCATACGCCGGGCGCCTCATGGAAGCGGAACTGGATGCGCTGGGCTACGCACTTGAAGCGCCTGCGCGCCCTGTTATCGCCATCGTTGGCGGATCAAAAATTTCTACAAAACTCGACTTGCTGAACAATCTTGTCACAAAGATTGACATGCTTGTTCTGGGCGGCGGCATGGCCAATACCTTCCTGTACGCTACCGGACTGGGCGTCGGAAAGTCTCTCTGTGAAAAGGAAATGGCCGACAATGCCCGCGCCATCATGGCCACGGCTGAAAAGCATCACTGCCGAATCATTCTTCCGGTCGATGCGCTGACAGCAAAGGAATTCAAAACCAATCCGCCGACAGAAACGCGACTGGTCGGACATATCGCCGATGATGAAATGATGCTGGATATCGGCGCGGAAAGTGTTGCCGCAATCAATACGCTTCTCGCACAGGCCAAAACGGTTCTGTGGAACGGTCCCGTCGGCGCATTTGAAACGCCGCCCTTCGACGCAGGAACAACGGCGCTGGCAAAATCCATTGCGGATCTGACACTGCATGGAAAAATTATCAGCGTAGCCGGTGGCGGGGATACGGTTGCGGCTCTCGCCCATGCCGGTGCAGAGGAAAAAATGACCTATGTTTCCACGGCGGGCGGCGCGTTTCTGGAATGGCTGGAGGGCAAAGACCTCCCCGGCGTCAAGGTCCTGAAGGAAGCGGCACAAAACTCTTCCTGCTGCGCTAAAACCTCCTGCTGTATCAGGTAGCATCCTTCAGCATGATTTCCGGTGACTTTCCCCAAGCCCGCATAAGTCTTTGCACATCCAGTTCCTTGATAGAATCGAAGTACTTGAGTGCCATGGCGAGCTCCCGCTGATCAACGATCTTGTCCCCCGAGCGGATGCCGCGGCTCAACAGGAAAATAGTGGCAAATTCAGACTTCATCATGCCCATCGAACGACAGGCGACGACAAACGGCTTGCCGCCATCCTTTTGCACCATCTCGATCACAGTTTCTGGCTGCAAACCTGCCCGGTTGGAAAAGAGGGCAATAAAGAAGCCAATCTGCCCACGACGAAGCGTTCTGATCATCAGGTCTGGCGTAATATCCCCGCGTTCATGAAACCTGCGCGCCAGCGCCACCATCTCCTTTGTTGCGCGACATTGACCGTTAGCCTCCTGATTCAGCTCGTGCACAAGCATTTCCATGGATTGCTCGACAAGATGCATCTGAACATTGAACTTTTCAGCAATCAGCTTTCGCACGCCCTGAGACACGACCATATAAAGATCCACGGCGATATCCGGCGTTATCTCCCGCCTCCGCAACAAGGGGACCTGCAGATTCTCGGAGCGCAACGCGGCACGCACCATCTTCTTCATCGCGCTTTTTTGCATACAGGCACTCTGGTTTTCGACAAGATTCAAGGTTGTTATATGGTCTTCCGTGTCAATCAGCCTCTCCACCACCATGGGGCTAAGATTCTCGCGGCGGGCAATGACCTGCCAATGTCCGTTATTCTGCGTACTGATGATATACATCAAATCCACATCTTTCAGGATACGGCTATGCAACAATATCGGCTCTGCCACTGAAATTTCATCGTTTGCCAGGAAAATGATCAGCTGTGCAGGAACACCATCCTGAACGGCCAGACGTTCTGCCAGCGCCTGCCGCAGGTCACGCTCTGCCTGCCGGACAAGATTGAGCAGAATGTCTCCCGCCATCTGGCGCTGCATATCGCTCATCTTTGTCTCATCAAAGAACTGCGCCACGGCTCCGGCGAACTGCTGGCGCCCTGATTCCGTCTTGTTCTGTGCGAACTCAAGCAACTGCTTTGGATCCAAGATATTCACCCCTGTTATAATGGATGTCTTTTGCATCCTGTTTTTCCCTTATCCCGTAGAATCGATCTTCTTTTTTTGAGGTTCTTCCCGCAAACCTGCCTATATTTAAAATTTTAAACAAATTATGTTAAAGATAGATTAATCTGCGCATCGAAATCCTAAACATTCCACAAAAACAATAATTAAGGCTTCCTTAACACCCCTTTGCTATTCTGAATATGTGGAGTGTGAATTTTTTAAAGGTGGATCATGGTAAACGCCCCGGGACCGGCCGTTCAGGCTTACGCCGTACAACCGTCTTTTGTTGCAGGCAATGAAGCCCGCGCAAACACGGAGAAAGTGCAGCCCCGCGCCGCACCGGCCGCCAGCAGCCAACGTGCAGATCAGCGCACGCTGGAATCGCGTGACGAGCAAAAAACGCAGGATGCCAGACAGGACGCGCGCCGCGAAGAAGCCCGTGCGGCCGATGAGCGCCGCGGCTCCCGTGTGGATGTGACAGTTTAATTTTCTCAAAGCTGCTTGCTGATGATTGACTCATGGCCCCTGCCTACGCAGGGGCTATTTCTTTTCACCCCCCGGCTATTTCCAAGGGCCGGATTTCTTTCTTTTTGCCTCCATCCGCTTAACCAGCGTTGCAGGCTTTTCCTGTCTGAACAGATTTTCCCAGCTTTCCTCACTAAAGCCTTCCTGCGTACCGCGGCAATAATTCGCCATCTCGCCAACAAGCTTCACTCTTCCATGCCACAGCACATCCTTGCGGGCCTTGTCATTGAAAATCGTCAGAAGATCGCCGTTCTCCAAATGATGCAGCCCATCATAGGACCAGCTTTTTCCATCGGCACCCATATACTTTTCATCCTGAAATGATTTGACGTTTCCTTCAGATCCCTGCTCGCTGAAATTAAAAATAACACCATCCATCTTCACTTTTTTTGTCACTATTTTTTCTTTTTTTGGTTTCGGTTTCTTTTTAGGCTTTATCCCTGTACGTACAAGCAGCGCCGGTCTTTTTTTGCTGACAATGTTCTTCCAGAAATTCTCGTTTTCACCTTTCTGCACTCCGTCCAATGATGCGTCAGATATATCATAGGCCCCCTCCCAAAGAACGCCCTCGCGCACTGCATCATTGAAAATGCGCAGATAGTCGCCTTTCCTGACATGGTAAAATCCATCTTTTTCTTCAGGAGAACGTCCTGCGGGCGCAATAAATTCATCGGCTGTAAACTCAAGAACACCCCAAGGCGCTTTAAATCCTGGCGCGCTGATGGCCTCCTGCGACGTCCATTCGACAACATGCCCCTGCAATATCTCGCCTTTTGGCAAAGCCTTCTTCTTCATGAATTCCTCCTATATATGCTCTACAAGAGTATATATAGGTTCAAAAAGAGCATATGTCAAGGCAAATAGGAAATTACAACGCATTGAAATTAAAAGCTTTTAGAGGAATCCCACCTCGGTAAAACTGCGGAGCTTGCGGCTATGTAGGCGCTCGGGACCGAGGGCGCGAATCTTTTCCATCGTCAGCAATCCGATTTTCAAATGCTGATCCACCCGCTCGCGATAAAATTTATCCGCCATGCCGGGAAGTTTTAATTGCCCATGCAACGGTTTGTCGGAAACGCAAAGCAGCGTGCCATAGGGAACGCGAAACCTGAACCCGTTTGTCGCAATCGTCGCTGACTCCATATCCAGCGCCACGGCGCGGCACTGCGAAAGGCGCTGAACGGGAACACTCTGCTCCCAAAGCTCCCAGTTTCGGTCACTCACCGTTGCCACTGTGCCAGTGCGCATGATTTTCTTGAGATCGTAATCTTTCATGCCCGTTACTTCCGCCACGGCACGCTCCAGCGCGATCTGCACCTCTGACAGCGCAGGGATCGGCACCCAGATCGGCACAGCTGAATCCAGCACGTTATCATCGCGCACATAACCATGCGCCAAAACATAGTCTCCAAGCTTCTGGGAGTTGCGCAACCCCGCACAATGCCCCAGCATCAGCCATGTATGCGAACGCAATACAGCGACATGGTCTGTTATCGTTTTGGCATTCGAAGGCCCCACACCAATATTGATCAGCGTGATCCCCGTGCCATCGGCCCGCTTCAGATGATAGGCAGGCATCTGCGGAAGACGCGGAGGCTTCTGTCCCCCCGCCTGACAGGCATTTCCCTTGATATTCGCGTTGCAGGTAACGATGTTTCCGGGCTCGACAAAAGAGACATACTGGCTGCGCATCTCCGCCGTCTGCGGGTCGTCGGATTTTTCCATGAATTCATGGCAGTCATGGATAAATTCATCCACATAAAACTGATAGTTGGTGAACACGACATATTTCTGAAAGTGCTCTGCCGAGGTCCCCGTATAATGCTTGAGCCGTTGTATGCTCAAATCCACCCGTGGCGCTGTAAAAAGCGCCAGCGGTGCAGCCTCCCCCTTTTTCGGCACATAGGTGCCGTTGGGAATGGTATCATCCATGGTCTCCAGATCCGGCTGATCGAAGTAACGGGGCAGTTGCGTGATCTGATCCGTTGTCAGGTCGCCTTCCAGATGGAATCTATCCCCCAGCGCAAAGTGCAAGGGAATAGGCGTATAGCTCACCCCGACTTTCAATACAGACTCCGGATGGTTTTTTAACAACAGCCGGAACTGGTCCATATAATAATTGTGATAAAGATCCGGCTGTGTCAGCGTTGTCCGATACGTCCCCGGACGCCACAAAAAACCGTATGACAAGCGGTTATCAACGGACGGCCCCTTGGTCGTCGTGATCTCGACGAACGGGTAATGCGCGCGGAAACGCTCTTCCGCGACTTTTCCTTTCGAATACTGCTCGAATGAATGACGCAGATAGGCTGTATTGGTATTGTAGATTTCCTTGACCCAGTTCAGCGCGCCTTCGGCATCGCTGAAACCCTTGGTCGTCATGAACCCATCGCGGATCGGGGCCAAACTTTTATTGCGGTTGATAATCGGTATTCTCCAGTCCTGCTAAACTTGCGGCATAGTCCCGCGCCGAGAAAGGGCGCAAGTCCTCTATACCCTCTCCTATACCTATAGCATGAACTGGTAAACCAAACCTTTCCACAAGCGAAACAACGACCCCGCCTTTGGCGGTGCCGTCGAGTTTTGTCACAATAAGTCCGGTTATGTTAATAATCTGGCGGAAAATATCAACCTGCGCATGGGCATTCTGCCCCGTCGTCGCATCCAGCACCAGTAACGCCGCATGCGGCGCGGCAGGGTCTTTCTTCTGGATCACGCGCACAATCTTGGCCAGCTCCTCCATCAGGTTAGCCTTGTTCTGAAGGCGGCCTGCGGTATCAATCATCAGAATATCCACATTCTCCGCTTTGGCTCTGTCCATCGCCTCATAGACGAGCGCAGCCGCATCGCTGCCCTCTTCTTTGGCCACAACGGAACAGCCGATCCGCTCTCCCCAGACTTTCAGCTGGTTGACGGCGGCGGCGCGGAACGTATCACCCGCCGCCAGCATCACACGCTTGCCCTCGGCCTTGAACTGGTGACCCAGCTTGCCGATAGTCGTTGTCTTGCCCGTCCCGTTAACACCGGCCATAAGGATGACCATTGGCTTTGCCGCGCTCATCACCAGCGGTTTTTCAGCGGGCTTTAAAATATTTTCAATTTCCACGGCCAGCGCCTGACGAATTTCCTCCGGCGCCACTTCCTTGTCGAAACGGCCCTTGCCAATCGCTGCCGACAGTTTTGCTGCCGTTGCAGGCCCCAGATCTGCAGTGATCAGCAAATCCTCCAGCGCGGACAATGTTTCCGCGTCCAGCTTGCGCTTGGTAAAAATATCGGTGATGCCGGATGTAATTTTCGAGGAGGACTGACTAAGCCCCGACTTCAGCTTTTCAAACCAGCTTTTTTCCGACGTCTGGTCTTGGTCTTGGTCCTGCTGCTGCTGCTGCTGCTCGGCCGCCTTTTCTTTCTTTTTAAAGAACCACATATTTCCCCCTCAACACCCCTCCTTCTATGACAGCCATCTCCACATCCACAATCTGTCCTGCCGGAATATCCGCATCGACCACAACCTCGCTAAAATATTCCGTGCGGCCCTTATTGTTCTTTTCGATCAGAACAGGGAGCGTCTTGCCCACCAATGCCGATAAATGTTTTTCCAGCTGTACCCCGCCCATATCCCGCAAAACCCTTGCACGCTCCTTGCGGATATCGCCCAAAACCTGCGGCATTTTCGCAGCAGGCGTTCCGGGGCGCGGCGAATAGGGGAATACATGCAGGAAGGTCAGATTACAATCCCGCACGGTCTTGAGCGTATTTTCAAACATCGCCTCCGTTTCCGTCGGAAATCCGGCGATGATATCCGCGCCGAAAACAATGTCCGGACGCTGGCGACGCGCCTTTTCACACACCTCATAGATATCTTTTTGCAAATGGCGGCGCTTCATACGTTTGAGCACCATATCATCCCCAGCCTGCATGGAAAGATGAAGATGCGGCATAAAGCGCTCTTCCTCCGCCATCAGACGCCAAAGGTCGTCGTCAATCTCGACAGGATCCAGCGACGAAAGCCGCAGCCGTTTGACATCCGGCACCAGCGAAAGCAACCGCCGCACCATCTGCCCCAGTTGCGGCGCCCCCGGCAGATCTGCACCATAAGAAGTAATATCCACACCGGTCAGAACAATCTCGGCATATCCCGCCGCCGTAAGCGCCCGAACCTGATCGACAATCTCGCCCATCGGAACCGAGCGCGAATTGCCGCGCCCGAAAGGAATAATGCAGAACGTGCAGCGATGATCGCAACCATTCTGCACCTGCACAAAAGCGCGGGCATGCGTTTCAAACCCGGTAATCATATGCCGCGCCGTTTCCTTGACCGACATGATATCGTTAATGATCACGCGCTCTGTCGCAGGGGAATGCCATGTCTCTGCCTTGAGCTTGAGATCATTGCCAATCACCTGATTGACTTCCGGCATATTGGCGAAGCCCTGCGGATTCACCTGCGCCGCGCAGCCCGTGACGATGATCTTCGCCTCGGGGTTTTCACGCCGCGCCCGACGGATTGCCTGCCGTGCCTGCCGTTCAGCCTCGGACGTCACCGCACAGGTATTGATAATAATCGCATCATTCAGCCCTGCCTTTTTGGCATGGTCTTTCATAACCTCGGATTCATAGATATTCAGACGGCAACCGAAAGTCACCACGCGCGGCCCCTCACCAGCCGCCGCCTGCTGCGCCAACTGCGTCTCTGCGTCGGGGAGGTCGAGAACCTCTTCTGTATGGCCCTTATCCAATGTCATAACTCCAGCTCACCCTGATACACTTCTGCGACCGGACCGGTCATCAGGACATGGTTATCGCTCTCCCGCCACTCAATGTCCAGTGTGCCGCCATCAAGAATGACGGCCACATTCCTGTCCGTCAGTCCCCGCCGTACTCCGGCCACCGCCACGGCACAGGCGCCAGTGCCGCAGGATTGTGTTATGCCAACGCCACGCTCCCACACGCGCATGCGGATTTTCCGGCGGGAAAGCACTTGCGCGGCCTCGACATTCGTTCGTTCAGGAAACAATGGATGATGCTCAATTTTTGGCCCCAGTATGTCCAGTGGCACCGCTGAAACGTCTTCGACAAAAAAAACGGCATGCGGATTCCCCATGCTCACGGCGACAGGATTTTTTAATTCCCCTTCAGCAAGACTTAAAGAAAGCGTATCTACATTTTGATTTAACGGTATTTTATTCCATTCAAGAAGGGCCGGCCCCATATCCACCCGCACTCCATTGTCTGCTTTGAAAGCTTCCAGCCTTCCGGCTTTGGTTTCCATGACAACAGAATTCGTTTTCATTTCATTCATCAACAGCCACGCAATACAGCGCGTTACATTGCCACAAGCGCCCACTTCACTTCCGTCAGCGTTATAAATCCTGAAAAAACAGCCTGTTCCGGCCATTTTAGCTGAATCGATCACAGCCATCTGGTCAAATCCGATTCCGGTGCGGCGGTCCCCCCAGCAGCGAATCTTTTCCAGCGGGATGTTCAAAGGCGCCTTGCGCCCGTCAAAAATGGCGAAGTCATTGCCCAAACCATGCATTTTGATGAACTTTATTTTCATAGCGCGGTTATATCCCTTTTTTATTTTTTATACAACATTTTAAGCCTGATACCTCATCCAAAACATTGAAAAATTGACAAAAAAGCTCGACATAAGATGTTAAGTTATATTGCATTCTTTTGGATTAAAGGCATATAATCACCGCAGAATCTAAACATAGACGATCTAACGTTCGAAAGCGAAGGACAGCATGAAAAACAAAGGCTTGGCCATTGGTCTCGTCGCCCTTGTGGCGCTTATTGGTATTATTGCCTTTTTGGCAAAGGGAAAACCGGCAATAGAGCCCGCCCCTCAAGCCGTAGAAAATACCGTGACAATGGAACAGCCCGCAGAGGCGCAATCCCCGGTAGCCCCTGACGAAACGACAGAAGTTCAGGCACCGGAGGAAACACCGGCTGCACCGGCTGCCATGGAAGAAGCTGCTCCCGAGGCGACGGCGACTCCTCCGGCTGATGAACCTGTGGCCAGCGAGGAAGCCCCAAAATCAGATGAACTGCTGGCCGCTCCAGCGGCTCTCGAGATTGACGCCCCAAAAGCCATGGAAGATCGCGTCCTTGGAAATGTTGATGCACCCGTCACGATTATCGAATACGCCTCGATGACATGTTCGCATTGCGCGCACTTCCATAATACCATTCTCGCGGATGTAAAAAGAGAACTGGTTGATACCGGTAAAGCAAAAATCATTTTCCGTGATTTCCCGCTCGACCAGTTTGCCATGAAAGCCGCCATGATGGCCCGTTGCGCCGATCATGACAAATACTTCGACCTCACCGAAGTCATTTTCAGAAATCAAGAGCGCTGGATCAAGAGCGAAGACCCGCTCAAGGCTCTGGAACAGCTTGGCACACTGGCCGGGATGGACGGCGACTATATCAACGCCTGCCTCAATAGCGCCGAACTGGAACATGCCCTTCTGGCAAAAGTGCAGGACGCGCAAGGCAAATATAACATCAAATCCACCCCCACCTTTATCTTCAACGAAGGCGCAGAGCAATTCAGCGGTGCGCAGGATCTTTCCAAATTCGTTGAAACCGTCAACAAGCTCACCGCAGGGAAGTAATCCGTATGGTCCAGTTCACCAAGCTCCGCCTGACAGGTTTTAAATCATTTGTTGAACACACCGAACTGGATATCGGGCAAGGCCTGACCGGCATTGTCGGCCCCAACGGCTGCGGAAAATCCAACCTTGTCGAAGCGCTGCGCTGGGCCATGGGCGAAAACTCGCCCAAACGGATGCGCTCCAGCGATATGGACGATGTTATTTTTAACGGGACCGAGCACCGCCCCGCCCGCAACACCGCCGAAGTCGTTCTGGCGCTGAATAACAGCGACCGCACGGCCCCTGCCGAAATAAACGATTCCGATGAACTGGTAGTTTCCCGCAAGATCGAGCGGGATGTCGGATCGGTCTATAAAGTCAACGGCAAAAGCGTTCGTATGCGCGATGTGCAGCTGCTTTTTGCGGATTCATCCATTGGCGCCCATTCTCCCGCTCTTGTCAGCCAAGGCCGTATTGCCGACATGATCAACGCCAAGCCGACCCAGCGCCGCATGGTGCTGGAAGAAGCCGCCGGCATTTCCGGACTGCATGCCCGCCGCCATGAAGCGGAGCTGAAACTAAAGGCCGCAGAAACCAATCTGCTGCGCGTCGAAGACGTCCTCGGCGCCATGAACGTCCAGCTGGAAGGCCTTAAAAAACAGGCCCGTCAGGCAGCGCGCTATCGCAACATCAGCGGACAGATCCAGACGACCGAAGGGGGCCTGCTTTATCTGCGCTGGCAGGAAAGCCAGACCGCCGTCGCTGCGGCCCTTGAATCCTTTGAGGCTGCCGAGAGCATCGTCCGCGAACAGACCATCGCCGTGACCAGCCTGACAACGGAACAAACAGAGTCTGCCACGCAATTGCCCGAGCTGCGCCAGAACGAAGCCGAAGCTGCCGCCGGATTGCAGCGCCTGAAACTCGCCTATGGCAGCCTTGAGTCCGAAGAGCGTCAGGTACAAGAACAGCGCGAAAATTCCGAAGCCCTGCTCAAGCAATTCACCGCCGACGTCGCGCATGAAAATGTGCAAAAACAGGAAGCGGAGGAAACCGTTTCCCGCCTGAAAACAGAAGTCTCCGCGCTGGAAGCACAAAGCGGACAGCAATCTGAACGCGAGGAAGAGTTCCGCCTGCTGGCAGAAGAAGCCGGGCAAGCCGTTGAAAAAACGGAATCCGAGCTTTCTACGCTGACCGAGGATGTGGCCCGTCAGGATGCCGAACGCAACGCCGCCACGCGGCACATTCAGGATCTGGAACGCCGTCTTGAAAACCAGACATCGCGCAGGCAATCGCTGGAATCCGAACACGCAAAAATCGTTGAAAACACACCCGCCCGCGCCGAGCTCAATGTCCTGACCGTTCAAATTGAAACCGCTGAAACGGTATATCAGGAATCCCGCGAGAATCTGGAAGCGGCGGAATCCGACCGCGCCGCGGCGGAAACAAGCCTGCAACAAACCACCGAGCATCTGCAGGACGTGCAAAAAACCCATTCCCAGCTGAACGCGGAAGCCGAAGCGCTCCGTCGCATCCTGCGCAATCCGCAAGAAGGCTATCAGCCCGTCATCGACCTGCTGAATGTCGAGGCCGGACTTGAAAAAGCGCTGGCAGTCGCACTTGGCGATGACCTGCAAGCCGCTCTTGATGGCGCGGCGCCGATTTTCTGGCGTGATCTGCCGGATTACGCGGCCGCCCCCGCCCTGCCCGGCAATGTCCGCACACTGGCGCAATCCGTCAACGGCCCCCACGCGCTGAACCGCGTGATGTCGCAGATCGGCATTGTCGATACGGCGGAAGAGGCCGAACGCCTGATGTCCGAACTTCAGCCCGGCCAATGCCTTGTCACGCTGGACGGCGGCGCCTGGCGCTGGGACGGGCTGGTCGTCACACCCGACGCTGAAAACGCCGAGGCTGTACGTCTGCAGCAAAAAAACCGCCTGGCGGAACTGGAAACAGAGATCGCCGCTATGCAGGGTGGCCTTGATACGGCAAGAGCCGCGCTGGACTTCGCCAAGGAGAAGCGCAGCGAGATCGTTGATGCCGTCAATACGGCGCGTCAGGCCCTGCGTCAGGCCGAAGACACCCTCAATGCGCTTCGCCGCCGCCACAACAGCCTGAACAGCCAGCTCAGCGAAGTCACAGCCCGCCTTTCCGGCATTGCTTCCTCTATTGAAACGGCATCGCAGGAAATCGAGAGCCTTGCGCTGCAGTTGGGGACCTCCCGTGAAACGCTTTCTGCCCTACCCGATACCGCCGGAACGCGCGAGACGATCGCGACAATGAAGGAAGAGCTGGGCTTGCAGAGGCAGTCCTTCGCCGAATATCAGGCGCAATATGCCGAAGTGCGCCGTGAAGGCGAATCCCGCAGCCGCCGCATGCAGCAGATTGGCAGCGATATTGCGGGCTGGGAATCACGTCTGGAGCGCATATCCCTCCGCCTGATCGAACTGGAAGACCGTATCACGCAGGCAAAAGACGTTCTGGAACGTCTGGCCGAACGTCCGGCGGAAATCGAGCAGGAAAAACAAGGCCTGCTCACCCACATCTCTGAGGCCGAGGAAAAACGCCGTGCCGCAGCGGATATTCTGGCAACGGCAGAAAACACGACAAACGAAATGCAGCGCGCACTCCGTGCGGCAGAAAACAAGCTCTCGGATGCCCGCGAAGCCCGCGCCATGGCGCAGGCAAACGTCAACACAACCCAGCACACGCAGTCCGGCGTCGAGGCTTCCATTCAGGAGAAGTTCAACTGCACGCCGGAGGAACTCGTCACCCGTCTGGAGCTGAACGTTGCCGAACTGGACGCCATCGACATCCTCCATGGCCGTCTGGAACGTCTGCTGCGCGAACGCGACAACATGGGTCCCGTCAACCTGCGCGCCGAGGTTGAATCGCAGGAAATCACGGACACGATGACGACGATGCAGACAGAGCGCGACGACCTTGTCCAAGCCATTGAGAAATTGCGCGAAGGCATTAACCGGCTTAACAAAGAAGCCCGTGAACGCTTGCTAAACGCCTTTGACACGGTCAACAATCACTTCCAGTCCCTGTTTACACGCCTGTTTAATGGCGGCACCGCGCACCTCAAGCTGGTCGAGGCGGATGACCCGCTGGAATCCGGTCTCGAAATTTATGCCCAGCCGCCCGGCAAGAAATTGCAGGTGCTTTCGCTCCTCTCGGGTGGCGAACAGACGCTTACCTCCATCGCGCTCATCTTCGCAATGTTCCTGACCAACCCCGCGCCGATTTGCGTCTTGGACGAGGTTGACGCGCCGCTGGACGAAAGCAACGTTGACCGCTACTGCACCCTGCTGGAAGACCTTGCCAAGGACGGCAAGACCCGCTTCCTCGTCATTTCGCACCATCGCATGACTATGGCCCGCATGGACAGGCTTTATGGCGTGACGATGAGCGAAAAAGGCGTGTCGCAGCTGGTTTCCGTCGATCTCAAACAGCACGAACTGCAACTGGATCAATGGGCGGCCTGACCACTGGCACCTGAAAGGCCCCCGGCGTGCAAACCGAAAGCATCATAAACCTGCTGGATATGCAAAGCCTCCATATCCCTTATTTGAGGGAGGCTCTGGTCTTTCTGATCGCCAGCGTCACCGTTGTTCCCCTGTTTCAAAAAATGAAAGCCAGTCCTGTGCTGGGCTATCTGGCGGTAGGCGTATTGATCGGACCCTCCGGGCTCAGCCTCATTAACGACCAGACCGGCATCAAGTCCCTCGCGGATTTTGGCGTCCTCTTCCTCCTCTTCATTATCGGGCTGAACCTTTCCATGCACCGCCTGATTGCCATGCGCCACTATATTTTCGGACTGGGCTTCCTGCAGGTCACTCTCACTTCGCTCATTGTTGGGATTGTTGCCTATTTGTGGGGGAACTCTTTGCAAGTAAGCATCCTGCTGGGCGGCTGTTTTGCGCTTTCCTCCACAGCTATCGTCTCGCAAATCCTCATGGAGCGCAAAGAACTCCTCGGCACGAAGGGCCGCGTCATTATTTCGATTTTACTGGCGCAGGATATCGCTGTCGTTCCGTTGCTGGTTCTGATCAGCGTTTTCAGTCAGGAAAGCGGCGCTTCTCTGGGCATTGCTCTTTCTATCGCGACACTGAAGGCCATCGTCGCTGTCGCCCTCATCGTTCTGCTTGGACGCCTTCTGTTGCGTCCGGTCTTTCGTCTAGCCGAAACATCAACGCGTAGCCCCGAGCTTTTTACCGCGACGACGCTTCTGATCATTCTGCTGACATCCGCATTAACCTATACCGCCGGTCTTTCCATGGAAATGGGCGCCTTTCTGGCCGGACTGCTTCTGGCGGAGACAGAGCACCACAACCGTATTGAAGCCGATATCAAGCCGTTTCAGGGGCTCCTGCTGGGTCTCTTCTTTATCACTGTCGGCATGAAAATCGACGTACATGCCGTCATGGATTCCCTGTTCTGGCTTTTTGCCTCGGTTATCGGAATTTACTTCATTAAAACAGTCATTATTTTTGTCCTCTGCCGCCTGTTCCGTATCTCCAACGACGTTGCCCTCCCCGCCGGACTGATGCTGGGACAAGGGGGGGAATTTCTTTACGTTGTCGTAGGAACAGCCATGGCCGTCAAACTTATGCCGGAAAACATCGGTCAGTTCATGTTGCTGGTAACAGCGCTTTCAATGGTATTAACGCCTTTTTTCTCGGCACTATCCGACAAAGCCGGAACTTTCCTGACGCCGAAACCTCAAGGCTGATCTTTCACATCTGAATGCGGCGCACAGGGAACCTCGCAAGCCCGGCATTTGTCACGCTGATCCTTGAGCTTGCTCCGGAAATCCTGCGTATCGCCATACTCCAGAAAATCGTAGTATCGCCCATGGGGCTCATGCACCTTGCGCGCATGTTTGATCGGGCACCAGAATTGCTCTGTCCGGCTGGCAATTTCGCGCGCATAGGCGATTACCCCGTTGCCATACTCGCAATAAATGCAGTTTATTTTTTCAATCCAGTTGAGATAAGCCAGATATTTACGGTCCATGACCACATAATCGCCGCGCCGGACGAGCGGGATACCGTAGATGCGGAAACAAATCTGCTGATAGACAGTCATAAAAATATCCATCAGCGTGATGGGGATAATCAGACTGTAGATCACCGGCGCTGTCAGTGCATAGGCCACTTTCGAGGCACGCAGAAACTTTAAAATCTTCATCCGCAGCAAACGATGCTGCTCCAGAACGCCTTGCTCGAAAATAACGCGCCGTTGTTCCAGATGATAGCGGAACTGCACGCGTCTTTGTTCAAGCTCCTGCTCGATTTCAGTCTGCAACTCGGATATTACTTTTCGCAAACGTTCGATCATGCTGCTCATACCCCCCTTAACCATATATCTGTAAAATAAGACGCCCCCTGCCTTTCGCAATTTGAGTATGATACGCTAAAACGCAAAAGAGGAACAGATTTTCATGAACACCGCGACAATGATGCAATTTTTAGCCGAAGAAACCGCACAACTCCACAAAAACGGCTTCTATAAAGCAGAGAGGATTATCACCTCCCCGCAGCAGGCCGATATTACCGTGCACACAGCGAACGATGACCGTCATGTGCTGAACTTCTGCGCCAACAACTATCTGGGTCTGGCCAATCATCCCGCCCTCATCCGGGCCGCGCATGATGCGCTTGACAAATACGGCTTTGGGCTGGCTTCGGTGCGCTTTATCTGCGGCACGCAGGATCTTCATAAACGGCTGGAACAAAAAGTCAGTGCGTTTCTGAAAACAGAGGATACCATTCTATACACCTCCTGCTTCGACGCGAATGGCGGGCTGTTTGAAACCATTCTGGGCGAACAGGATGCCGTCATCAGCGACGAACTGAACCATGCCAGCATCATCGACGGTATCCGGCTGTGCAAGGCGCAGCGCTATCGCTACAAGAACAACGACATGGCAGACCTTGAAGCACAATTAAAAGCAGCCAGCAACGCAAGATACCGCCTGATTGCGACAGACGGCGTGTTCTCAATGGATGGCATTATTGCCAACCTGCCCGCCATCTGCGATCTGGCCAAAAAATACAATGCGTTGGTGATGGTGGATGACAGCCACGCCGTCGGCTTCACCGGCAAGACCGGCGCCGGAACGCCGGAATTCCATGGCGTACAGGATCGCATCGACATTATCACCGGAACATTCGGCAAGGCGCTGGGCGGCGCCTCGGGGGGATACACCTCGGGCAAAAAAGAAATCATCGCCTGGCTGCGGCAACGCTCGCGGCCCTATCTGTTCTCCAACACGCTGGCCCCGTCCATCGCCGCCGCCTCGATCGCCGCGATCGACCTGATTCAAAGCGAGCCCGCACGGCTGCAAAAACTGCGTGACAACGCCGCCTATTTCCGCAAAGGCATGACCGCCCTCGGCTTCGATCTTGTCCCGGGCGAGCACCCGATCATCCCCGTCATGCTCTATGACGCGCCGCTGGCCAAGCAGTTCGCCGATGCCATGCTGGAAAAAGGCATTTACGTCATCGCCTTTTCCTATCCTGTGGTGCCGCAGGGCAAGGCCCGCATCCGCACGCAAATGTCCGCCGCGCACGACATCGTGCACCTCGACAAGGCGATCGCCGCTTTCGGCAGGGTCGGGAAGAAACTGGGAGTGATAAAATAAAAATGAAAGCCCTCTACAAGAAAGAAGCCAAGCCCGGCATCTGGATGAAGACCGATGCACCCGTGCCGGAAATCGGGCCGAACGATGTGCTGATCAAAATCAAAAAGACCGCGATCTGCGGCACCGATATCCACATATATAATTGGGACGCATGGTCGCAAAAGAGCGTGCCCGTTGGCCTGATCACCGGACATGAATATGTCGGCATTGTCGAAAAAGTCGGCGCGGAAGTAACCCGCATTGCCGTGGGCGAGCGTGTTTCCGGCGAAGGGCACATCACCTGCGGCGCTTGCCGCAACTGCCGCTCGGGTCGCGCCCATCTCTGCATCAAACAGATGGGCATCGGCGTGAACCGGCAGGGCGCCTTTGCCGAATACCTTGCCCTGCCCGCCGCCAATGTCGTCAAGCTCCCCGATAATATTCCAGACGATATTGCCGCGATTTTCGACCCCTTCGGCAATGCCACCCATACGGCACTGTCGTTCGATCTGGTCGCGGAAGATGTGCTGATCACCGGCGCTGGCCCCATTGGCTGTATGGCGGCCGCCATCTGCCGTCATGCCGGTGCGCGCCATGTCGTTATTTCTGACGTGAATGAATACCGCCTTGCCCTTGCCAAAACCATGGGCGCCACGCGCACAGTCAATGTCGCGCAGGAAAAGTTGCAGGATGTCGCAAAGTCACTTGGCATGCTGGAAGGCTTTGATGTCGGGCTGGAAATGTCCGGCAATGCCGAGGCCTTCCGCAGCATGATCGACGTGATGCGCCCGGCCGGAAAAATTGCCCTGCTCGGCATCCCGCCCGGCGATATGGGGATCGACTGGGGAAAGTTCATATTCAAAGGCCTGACGCTCAAAGGCATCTATGGCCGTAAAATGTTCGAAACATGGCATAAAATGATGGGCATGGTGCAATCCGGCCTGAATCTGGCCCCCATGATTACGCATCATTTTCCGGTCGATGATTTTCAGACCGCCTTCGACACGATGGTCTCGGGCCAATCCGGAAAAGTCATTCTGGAGTGGTGATTTTTTGGTCCGGACACTGCGTGATGGGTACATCAACATAAACCCTTCATTACAATTATTTGAAATGTTAAAGTATTTAGACATAAGCTAATCATCTTTTTTGATTTTCGAAAAACCATAGCACCGCTATAAAAATTATGGCATATAAAAACGCCAAAAAAGGACAAGGAATATCAACTCCTTATTGAGCCCAGCCGCTATATCAGGCATGGTTTTAGTATGGAATCAATTACAGGAGTCTCCCATGGTCGCCAAAAGGAAATCCGTCATGCCAAAATCCAATGTGCAAAAAATCGCCCTGAAGGACAACACCGCCCTGCTGCTGAAAAAGATGGGCGTCGAGAGCAAGGCCTTCACAACAGGGACCCTGAAAGTGCGTTCGCCCATTGATGGCTCGGAAATCGGCAAGGTCACGCTGGATACCTCCAAAACACTGGATGCCAAAATCTCCCGTGCGCACAAGGCCTTTCTGGAATGGCGCGCCCTCCCCGCTCCCAAACGCGGCGAACTGGTAAGAATTTATGGCGAGGTTCTGCGCGAGCATAAAGAAGACCTCGGCAAACTGGTCACCATTGAATGCGGAAAAATTCTGACCGAAGGTCTGGGCGAAGTGCAGGAAATGATCGACATCTGCGACTATGCCGTCGGTCTGTCGCGCCAGCTTTACGGCCTCACCATCGCCTCCGAGCGCCCCTCCCACAAAATGCAGGAAAACTGGCATCCGGCGGGCGTTGTCGGCGTCATTTCCGCTTTCAATTTTCCGGTCGCCGTCTGGTGCTGGAATGCGGCGCTGGCCTTTGTTTGCGGCGACGCCGTGGTATGGAAGCCCTCCGAAAAAACGCCGCTCACCGCACTGGCCTGTCAGGCACTGTTCGAAGAGGCCTGCAAGCGCTTCGGCCATGCTCCTGAAGGTCTTTCGCAAATCGTTATCGGCGATGCCAAAATCGGCGAACAAATGGTCGATGATACGCGCCTGCCCGTCATCAGCGCGACGGGATCAACCCGCATGGGCCGCGCCGTTGGCCCCCGTGTGGCGGCACGCTTTGGCCGTTCCATCCTTGAGCTTGGCGGTAACAATGCGATGATCCTGACCCCGACCGCCACGCAGGAACTCGCGCTCATGGCCACAGTGTTTGGCGCCGTCGGCACGGCAGGGCAACGCTGCACGTCACAGCGCCGCCTGATCGCGCATAAAGACATCGCCGATAAATTTGTTGCCCGCGTCAAAAAAGCGGCCCAGTCCGTAAAAATCGGCAATCCGCTGGATCAGGGCACGTTACTGGGACCCCTGATCGACAAACAGGCCTTTGAAGCCATGCAGGCGACGCTGAAAAAAGCCAAGGCTCAGGGCGGAAAAGTCTCTGGCGGGGAACGCGTGCTGACGGATAAATATCCTGACGCCTACTATGTGACCCCTGCCATTGTTGAAATGCCCAGACAGTCAGACGTCGTCAGACATGAAACTTTTGCGCCCATCATGTATGTGCTGAAATATTCGAAGCTTGAAGAAGCCATTGCCCTGCAAAACGACGTTCCGCAAGGGCTCTCGTCCTGCATCTTCACCAATGATATTCGCGAGGCGGAGCTGTTCACATCCTGCTGCGGTTCGGATTGCGGGATTGCCAACGTCAATCTCGGCACCTCCGGCGCGGAAATCGGTGGCGCTTTCGGTGGCGAGAAGGAGACCGGCGGCGGACGTGAATCCGGCTCGGATAGCTGGAAAGCCTATATGCGCCGCTCCACCAATACCATCAACTACGGATCGGCCCTGCCGCTGGCGCAAGGCGTCAAATTCGACATCGAATGACGACACAATGAACGCCGGGATTGTTATATTACGTGACGGGACGCCTTGCATCGTTTACGATGAGGCTCTCCCGTACCCTGTCAGGATTGTTGAATTCAGCCGGGAAGACTATCAGGTCACGCTGGTCTACAAAACTCCTGAAGGGGCGCCCAAAGAAGGCAGAAAATTTGAATTTCCGCTTGATCATCGCTTCGTTGCCCTTTTAGAAGAGCGCAAAAACGTTGCCGTTGCAAAAATTAAAAACGATCAACTCACTGAAATTCAAATGTTTTTTGTTGAATTTGTTTAGAAAAGATTAATTTATTATTGAAATAAACAATTCATCTGCTATACTGAAATTATATACAATTTTAGGAATCGGAAGGCATAAGCATATGGCCACTATTGATGAAAAACCCCACAAAGCAGAAGCCGCTCCTTTGGAAGGGGCTATCAGCCCTGAAATCATGCGCGTTTTGAATTTTGCCTTCCTCGGCATGTCTTTGGGCATGTGCCAACAGCTCGCCATGACAATGTCACCGGCTCTTGATGGCCCTCTTCTGTCGCAAAACGGCCCGCACGGCGCCCAGATGGATACGAATTTCAGAGCACAACCCACTATCCCTCATATCGAAATGAAAGCTCCCAAACCTTTCGGTCTGACGTAATAGTCTTCTCCTTGATGGAAAAAGCCCCGGGAAAAACCCGGGGCTTTTTTTCATTCCTGAAGTGGTGGGCGATGAGAGACTCGAACTCCCGACACCCTCGGTGTAAACGAGGTGCTCTACCAACTGAGCTAATCGCCCCTCAGGACGACTATTGGTATAAAACCTTGTCGCTCCTGTCAAGACTTTTAGTGGCGAATAACCTCTGCCCCCTTGTCCGCCACAGCCGGCTTTTCCACTGGCTTTACGGCTTCCATTTCAACAGGTTCAGGCATGCGGACCAAGGCATGGGTCAACACCTCGGTAATAACGCCGACCGGCACGATTTCCAGCCCTTTTTTGACATTATCCGGGATTTCGGCCAGATCCTTGACATTTTCCTTTGGAATCAAGACCTTGGTAATCCCGCCGCGCAGCGCGGCCAGAAGTTTCTCTTTTAACCCGCCAATTGGCAAGACCTGCCCCAGCAAATCCACCTCGCCGGTCATGGCCACGTCCTTGCGCACGGCAATATTGGTCAGGCAAGACACAATAGAAGTCACCATCGCAATCCCCGCCGAAGGCCCGTCCTTGGGCGTCGCCCCTTCCGGAACATGGACATGAACGCCGGTATTTTCAAACAACTCCGGCTTGATTCCAATGGCAGGCGCACGGGATTTGATGAGCATTTCCGCAACCTGAATGGATTCCTTCATCACGTCGCCAAGTTTTCCGGTCATGGAAACCTTGCCCTTACCGCCGGGGAAAGTCACGGATTCGATCTGCAACAGGTCGCCACCCACTTCCGTCCAGGCCAGTCCGGTCACGCAACCGACACGATCCTGCTCCTCTGCCTGACCGAAGCGGTAGCGCGGCACGCCTGCGTATTTCTCAATATTCTTTGGCGTGATGGCAACCGAGGTATTCTTGCCCAGCATGATTTCCTTGATTGCCTTGCGTGCCAGATTGGACAGCTCGCGCTCCAGATTACGCACTCCGGCCTCCCGCGTGTAATAACGGATCAGGTGGAAAATAGCTGCATCCGAGATCGAAAACTCGTCCTTCTTGAGGCCGTTTGCCTTCAACTGCTTGTCAAGCAGGTGGCGACGGGCGATTTCGATCTTTTCATCCTCGGTATAGCCGGAAACACGGATGATCTCCATCCGGTCAAGCAAGGGCCGCGGCAGATCGAGCGTATTCGCCGTACAAATAAACATCACGTCCGAGAGGTCGTAATCCACCTCCAGATAATGATCATTAAAGGTGCTGTTCTGCTCGGGATCAAGAACCTCGAGCAAGGCCGCCGCCGGATCGCCGCGCCAGTCATGCGCCAGCTTGTCAATCTCGTCCAGCAGGAAAAGAGGATTCGATGACTTCGCTTTTTTCATGCCCTGAATAATGCGCCCCGGCATGGAGCCGATGTATGTCCGGCGATGGCCGCGGATTTCGGATTCGTCTCGCACCCCGCCCAGTGACATCCGTACAAAATTACGGTTGGTCGCCTTGGCAATCGACTTGCCGAGCGAGGTCTTGCCGACGCCCGGAGGCCCGACGAGGCAAAGGATCGGCCCTTTCACCTTGTTCGCGCGATGCTGTACCGCCAGATATTCGAGGATCCGTTCCTTGACCTTTTCAAGGCCGAAATGATCCTGATCCAGCACTTTTTCAGCGAACTTCAGGTCTTTCAAAACCTTGCTACGCTTGCTCCATGGCACGGACAGCATCCAGTCGAGATAGTTGCGCACAACCGTCGACTCTGCCGACATCGGGCTCATCTGGCGCAACTTTTTCAGCTCTGCCAGACATTTGATCCGCGCCTCCTTGGTCAGCTTCGTCTTCTTGATTTTCTGCTCCAGATCGGTCAGATCATCCCCCCCGTCTTCGCCCTCGTTGAGCTCCTTCTGGATGGCCTTCATCTGTTCATTCAGATAGTATTCGCGCTGGGTCTTTTCCATCTGGCGCTTGACGCGGCCGCGAATGCGCTTCTCGACCTCCATCACGCCGATTTCGCTTTCCATGAAAGAAAAAATCTGTTCCAGCCGCTCCGCTACATTGGTCATTTCCAGCAGCTTCTGACGATCGGAAATCTTCAGCGTCAGATGCGAAGCCACCGTATCGGCCAGCTTTTGCGCGTCTTCTATCTGTCCGATAGAGCCCACAATTTCCGGCGGAATTTTTTTGTTCAGTTTCACATACTGGTCAAACTGGGAAATGCAGGCGCGCATCAGGCCTTCCAGCGCCTCCCCCTTTGCTTCGCTCTCTTCGACGGGTTCGGCATAGGCTTCAAAATATTCCGGCTTGTCCGTATAGGACAACACCCGAATACGCTTTTGTCCTTCGACCAGAACTTTAACCGTCCCATCCGGCAGTTTGAGCAACTGCAAAACATTGCCCAGCGTGCCGATATCGTACAGGTCCCCCGCCGTTGGATCATCCTGCTGCGCGGATTTTTGCGTCACGAGCAAGACCTGTTTACCTTCCAGCATGGCGCCTTCCAGCGCTTTGACGGATTTTTCACGTCCGACAAACAGCGGCACGATCATATGCGGAAAAACGACAATATCCCTTAACGGGAGAACCGGATATTTTGTGCCAAGGGTGACGGTTTCATGTTGCATCTATTTCACCTTTTATTTTTGTTACGAGCCCTGCATTTTTCATTATGAGACGGAAAAGTTTATATTTTACGAACTTTTGCATTACGTAAATATAGCGGATGCGTGGGCTTCTTTCTGCTTTAAAAACTAGAGCTCTTTTATCCCAAAACAAGAGGAAAGCGCTACCGATCTAACGACAGCGCTTTCTCTAAGACCATATTGAATAGGGAAATTCAGGCCGCTTTCTTTTCCTCGTCGCCAAAAGGCTGCTTTTCAACGATCTGGTCGATCAGGCCAAATGTCTTGGCCTCTGCGGGATTCATGAAGCGATCCCGCTCCAGCGCTTCTTCGATCGCCTTCAGCTTTTGCCCCGTGTGCTTGACGTAGATTTCATTCAGGCGAATACGCAGATTGAGAATTTCCTTGGCTTGGATCTCGATATCCGTCGCCTGCCCCTGAGCCCCGCCGGAAGGCTGGTGCACCATGATGCGGGAATTCGGCAAGCTGTAACGCTTGCCGGCAGCTCCCGCAGCCAGCAGCAATGACCCCATCGAGCAAGCCTGCCCCATGCATACCGTCGCCACATCGGGCCGGATATATTGCATGGTGTCGTACATCGCAAGACCAGAGGTCACAACGCCACCCGGCGAATTGATGTACATGAAAATATCCCGTTTGGGATTTTCAGACTCAAGAAACAACAACTGTGCGCAAACAAGGCTTGAGACGTAGTCATTGACCGGACCAGAGAGGAAAATGATCCGCTCCTTCAGCAGACGGGAATAGATGTCAAAAGACCTCTCGCCCCGCGCTGTCTGTTCAATCACCATAGGAACCAGCGTGTTCATTTGCTCTGGAATATAAGTCATGGAACTCCCCCGTTTATTTTATTCTGTCTGCCCGCATATTACAGGCAAAAAAAGAGATGGCCAGTTGTTGAAAACTGACCATCTCATCATAGCAAGGTTATAAGACGAATTTAAGCCTTTTTTAGCGCGCTTTTTTGGGAGCACGCGTTTTCTTTGCGCGTTGTGGTGCAGAAGAAGCTTCCGCTACCGGCGTGTCATCGTTGGCAACGGCAGACGCCGCTGCTTTTGCAGCCATTTCCGCCTTTTTGGTCTCTGTCCAGAATTCTGGGAACTCCGCCAGTTTTACGACCAATTCGCCACGGATACGGGAGTAAACCCCGCCTTCTGCCGCGCCGCTGTTGATTGCACGTGCAATTTCATCAGCCGTCATATTGTTGATGTATTCACGTGTCGTTTTATTCAGGGCTGCCTGAAGACCACCGGCATCATCCGAACGCACAGCATCCGCAGCATAGGGGCCGCGCGGCTTCTCGTTCGTCACGATTTTATGAATGTAGCCGATTTTCTCCGCCTGTTCGGACGTCAGCCAAGTATCACGCTCGCCAACGATGTCCCAGAACTTGTGGTTCAGGCCGGTAAACTCCACGTAAACGCTTTTCAGTGTCTCGTGCTGCTGTGCCATGAAGGCGCCGGAAATTTCGAAATCGGAATGCTGTGTGCCGCCTTCTGCACCGCCCATGATCTGATGGATCAGAACCATCGAGTTTTTCGTCATGCGGCGATCATCGCCACCGGCGAGAAGGATCGACCCCATCGAGGCCTGCATGCCATTACCAACGGTAAGAATCTTGCATTTTGACTCGCGCATGATGTCATAGATGGCAAGACCATCAATGACCGAACCGCCCGGAGAGTTGATTACCATTGTAATCGGCGCCGTCGGATCCATGTATTCAAGTTTTTTAAGCTGCGCAATGATGTTGTAAGACATCTGGCTGTTCACCTGACCGGTGACCATAATGACGCGTTCCTTGAACATCAGGGAAACAGGATCGTAACGGTCCGCATCCCTGTTGTCACCAGCCATATCGTTAAAATCTTTATTCATCTTATCGTACCTTTCCTTGCTTTTTTGTTCAGGCACACACTCTTGTACAACCAATCACCAGCGACTTTTTAAGCAGACTTCTTCGCCTTGCCAGACTTCGCCTTCTTGGGGGGCTCTTGTTCTGCGGCTTTGGTCAATTCATCAATGGTGACTGTTCGAGAATCGATTGTAGATCTTTCCAGAATAAAGTCAACCACTTTATCCTCATAAATCGGCGCCTTGACAGCTTCCAAAGCTTGAGGGTTTTTCTGATAGTATTCAAACACTTGCTTCTCTTTTCCGGGATAACGGCGCGCCTCGGAAATAACGGCCTGCTGCAATTCCTGATTCGTCACGTCAATTTTGTTAAGACGACCGATTTCGGCGAGGACGAGTCCCAGCTTCACGCGACGCTCTGCAATGCCGTGATATTCCTCCCGCTCTTCCGGTGTGCCATGCTCATGCGCACAATCCGGCCCATGCACATGACCGGGTTCATCATGGCTGTGACCATGGTCATGCTCGCCTTTCAGCTGATGCATGATGCCTTCAAATTCGGCTTCCACCATTCCGGCAGGAACTTCGAAATCATGCCCTGCATCCAGCGCATCCAGAAGCGAGCGCTTCAGATTCATGCGGGCCACCTGATCGTATTCATCCTGAATTTGCTTTTCGATCACTTCCTCGACTTTGGCAAGCGTCTCGAAGCCCAGCTTCTTGGCGAAGTCATCATTCATTTCCGGCAGAACCGACTTGCGCAGCTCTTTGACATCAACCTTGAAAACAGCTTCGACGCCTTGCAGCTTTTCATGACCGTAATCTTTCGGGAAGGTCACTGTGATTGTTTTGCTTTCCCCAGCCTTCAAACCGACAAGCTGGTCCTCGAACGTGTCAATAAAGCTTTTCGATCCCAGTTCCAGTTCAAAGTCATTGCCTTTCATGCCGGGGAATGGCTGGCCATCAACCGTGCCGTCAAAGTCGATAACAACGATATCGCCCGTTTTTGCAGCGCGGTTTTCTTCAATTTTTTCACTGACCTTATTCGCCTTGGCGATCCGTTCCAGCGTTTCCTGTATGGATTTTTTCTCGGCCTTGGCTTCCAGCTTTTCCAGCTTGATCGTCGAAACGTCCATCAGCTTGATTTCCGGCAGCAGTTCAATGGCCATCGTATATTCCAGACCTTTTGCCTCGTCAAATGTTTTGACTTCGATTTTCGGACGCATGGCCGGACGCAAATTATTCTCGTTGATCGCTTTCAGCGTGCTGTCGTTGACGGCGCTTTCCAGCACCTCGCCCATCACGGCTTTGCCGTATTTTGATTTCAGGAGCGACAAAGGCACCTTGCCCGGACGGAAGCCCGGCATCTTGACCGTCTTACCCAGCTCTTCCAGCTTTTCGTTGATCTTCTGATCAATCTCGCCCGCCGACAGCGTGACAGTAAATTCGCGTTTCAGCTCTTCCTGTTTGGTCTGTGTAATCTGCATGGGATAAAACTTTCCGTTCTTTTCTGGTCATTGTTCAAACGCTTTTCTCTTTTTGTTGGTGCGGGCGGAGGGACTTGAACCCACACGTCTTGCGACACCAGATCCTAAGTCTGGCACGTCTACCAATTCCGCCACGCCCGCATCAAAAAGCTGATAAAGCCCCCAATCAATAGGAAAAAGCAGGCCGTTACGCAACTGTTTTTTATAAATAATAACGGCTTATGAAAACAGAGTTACGCTTCCGGAAGAAACTTCAAAGACACGCCGTTGTTGCAATAACGTAACCCTGTCGGTGCCGGACCATCATCAAAAACATGTCCCATATGCCCGCCACAACGGGCGCAATGGTATTCTTTACGCTCCATCAGCAGGTTGCGATCCGTGCTGGTTCCGACATGGCCGGGAATGACATCAAAGAAACTGGGCCAGCCCGTGCCGCTTTCATATTTCATATCCGATGTAAACAGCTCCAGACCGCATCCGGCGCAAACATATTTTCCCTTACGGTTCTCCGTGTAAAGCGGGCTGGTAAAAGCCCGCTCCGTCCCCTGTTCGCGCAAGACATGAAACTGTTCCGGCGTCAGTCTTTTTTTCCATTCTTCCACGCTCATCTCCACTCTCCCGATTGCGCCATGATCAGCCCGTGCATGTCCCCACTTCATGAACGTCAGAGCCGCGCAGCCCATCATGGCCGATTTTATAAAATCGCGTCTCAGCATAATTTACGTCATACCCCCATAAAACAAAAACCCCTCTGTAGAGGGGTTTTTGTTCAAAAAAAGTAAAAAGTTACCGTTTCAGGATATCTTTGCACATTTTTTTCTGCACAGCGTTCAAATCCTTGCCGGTATTAATCGCCCTAAGCTCGGCAGCCTCGCAAGCCTGCTGCACTTTAGTATCATGACCCAATGGCGCCGCTTTTTGTGACTGCTTGGACGCTTGTTGCTGCTGCTTCGCCTTGGCCTGATATTGCCGTTCAAACGCCTTGTTAATACTGTCTTCCTTCTGTATAAAGCTGCTATCAAGCTGGGATTTTGCCTGTGTAACGCTAGCGTCAACATTTGCCTGACACTGTGCAAACCTGCTGGCCGTTCCTAAACCACCGAGCACTGCACCGATCTGACCAAGTTCACTGCCTCTCTTATGGGCAGCAACACCGCTGTTTGTCTGTCTGGCCCCCGCGTTAAGGGAGTCCGTCTTGCATCTCAGCTCTGCCGCAGCCCTGTTCGCTTCGATCTTGTTCAGGTTGGCATCATAAATAGCCTGCGTTCTCTGCATCTGGTCGATATAACGAGGATCTTTTGACCACGGAAATTGCGGCGCTGCATTTTCCTGCACGGAAACCTGCTGCCCTTCATCCACATAGCGCACATTATCGCCAAATTCACCGGCATAAGCCGCACCCGACATTGTGACTGCTGCCAGACCTGCCGCGACAGCTTTTTTGAAATCCGCTCTTATATCCATGTTCCATACACCCTTTATTCTTGATCACATAACGATCGCCCTGACCTTATCTAAAAGGATACACGCCTTGCTACATTCTGTCAATGTTGATTAACATAACGCAAAGGCCGTGGAAAATAAATCATTAGATATCAATTAGATATCTATATCCTGCGCAAATTTAGCATTTTCTTGAATGAAGGTAAATCTCGCTTCAGGACTCTTGCCCATGAGTCGGTCAATCATCTGCGCGGTTTCCCCCGTCACCCTTGCACCGCCCGAGATTCCTTTTTGCTCGGCCTCGGGCAGGACAACACGCATAAGACTGCGCTTGCCCATGTCCATCGTTGTTTCCTTCAACTGGGCCGCCGGCATCTCGCCGAGCCCCTTAAACCGGCTCATTTCAACTTTTTTGCGCCCTTTAAATACCGTTTTCATGAGCTGCTCCTTATGCACATCGTCCCTTGCATAAACAGTCTCTCCCCCCGCCGAAAGCCTGTAGAGCGGCGGCAATGCCAGATAGAGCGCGCCATGCTCGATTAATCCCCGCATTTCCTGATAAAACAGCGTAATCAGCAAAGAGGCGATATGCGCGCCGTCCACGTCAGCATCGGTCATGATAATGACGCGTTCGTAACGCAATTTATCGATATTGAAATCACGCCCTGTGCCACAACCCAGCGCCTGAATAAGATCAGATATCTCCTGATTGCCGCGGATTTTATCTGATGTCGCGCTCGCCACGTTCAACACCTTGCCCCGCAAGGGCAGGATCGCCTGTGTCTCGCGGTTACGGGCCTGTTTGGCCGACCCCCCTGCGGAATCGCCCTCGACGATAAATATCTCGGTGCCTTCCGATGTTTTCCGGCTGCAATCCGCCAGTTTACCAGGAAGCCGCAGTTTGCGCGTCGCCGACTTACGGGACATTTCCTGCATGTCCTTGTTCCGCTTGCGGTCCTCGGCCACCTGTATCAGGTAATCCAGCAAATATTTACTGGCGACGTTATCTCCCGTCAGCCAGTGTTCAAAATTGCTCTTGACCGCATTTTCAACAAGGCGCGTTGCCTGCGGTGAGGTCAGCCGATCCTTGGTCTGCCCCTGAAATTGCGGATCGCGAATAAAAACCGACAGCAAAATTGTTGCCGAACCAAAAATATCGTCCGGTGTCAGAATGCTTGCTTTTTTGTTATTGACCAGATCCGCGTAGGTCTTGAGCCCCTTGGAAAGAGCGGCACGAAGCCCCTGTACATGCGCGCCGCCATCCGGCGTCGGAATGGTATTACAGTAAGATGACAGGAACCCCTGCACCTCTTCCTCGGTCCAGGCAATGGCAAACTCGCAGCGCCCCTCGTTGTCCGGAAAATCAACCGCGCCATAAAAGGGCTTTGGCGTAAGCGGCTTTTGCCCCTCGATCAGGGAGTAAAGGTAATCCAGCACCCCATTGGGAAAATGAATCACATCCTTTTCAGGGATCTTTTCGTACCCCTTCAAAAGCTCTGCCGCACAGGTCCAGTGAATTTCGACCCCGCGATACAAATACCCTTTTGAACGCGCCAGTTTATAAATTGTCGCAGGGTTGAGCGCAGCCTCTTCACCGAAAATCTCTGTATCCGGCACGAAAGTTACCGTAGTTCCCCGATTTTTCGTTGCGCCCAGCTTTTTCAGTTTTCCCAAAGGTTTGCCGCGGCTATAGCTTTGCTGGAACAATTCCTTGTCCCGTGCTACTTCGACCGTCATCTCGCTCGACAGCGCGTTCACGACCGAAGAGCCCACTCCGTGCAATCCGCCAGAGGTGTTATAAACCTTGCCGCTGAATTTTCCGCCCGAATGCAGCGTTGTAAAAATAACCTCCAGCGCAGATTTGCCGGGAAACTTGGGGTGATTATCAACCGGAATGCCGCGACCATTATCGCTGATGGTCACCTTGTTTCCAGCCTGAAGATTGATCTCGATCCGCGTGGCATAGCCTGCCACGGCCTCGTCCATTGCATTATCCAGAATCTCGCTGACCAGATGATGCATGGCGCGCGCATCTGTCCCGCCGACATACATGCCGGGGCGTTTCCGGACAGGCTCCAGCCCCTCCAGAACCTCGATATCCGCAGCGGAATAAGCGTCTTTTTTTGATTCAGTCTTTTTCAAATTTTCCCTCATGATTCCGATAATCTACGCATTTTAGGCTCTGACGTCAAACGCAACCTTGGACATGGAAGCAGCATCCCCCTATAATAACGGGCGCACTGTAACAAGCATTTTCAGGAAACCTGATGTCCTACGAAGATCCAGATTACGATACCTGCCCGGCGCTCCGCACGATTGCGATGCCGGAAAGCACCAATGCCAACGGGGACATTTTTGGCGGCTGGCTTCTGTCCCAGATGGATCTGGCCGGCAGCGTCATCGCCACAAAAAAGGCCCGCGCCCGCGTCGCCACTGTTGGCGTGGAGGCCATGAGTTTTCACAAGCCCGTTCTGGTCGGTGATGAAGTCAGCTGCTATGCCCGCATCGACCGCATCGGAAAAACGTCCATTACCATTCATGTCGAAAGCTGGGCGCGCCCCAGACTGGGAGATATCGCGCATATGGTCACAGAGGGAAAATTTACCTATGTGGCCATCGGCGAAGACAGAAGACCAATTCCCGTTATCAGACCCTGATCCCTGAAGGAGAGATTTATGTCACCCGCATCCATATCCGCCTTTCGCTGCCTTTCCTTTGCCACGCTCCTCTTTTATTCTATCATTGGCAGCACTACGGCGGGAGCTATCCCCCTGCCGGAAACAACAGATGAAGCTCTTCCTGTTCATCGCGTGGCGGACATCAATTCTCTTTTCGGCGCCTCGAAAAAAGCCCTCCCTGCCAATGAACAGGGAATACAACCGGAAATTCACGACGACGCTTCATTCGAAGAAAAAGCCAAAACTTACCATGTCCTCCCCTTTAACGATACGCGGCTTGAATTTGAAATCAGGCTCCCGGCCGACTGGCAGGCAGATAAAATCTCGCTTGATAGCGCTCCGGACCTGAAAAAACTGCTCCTCGGTGATATTGCGCGTTTCCGCAGTCCCTATATCGGCACATATCAGGCCTTTGTCACCGTGCAAGCACAGCAGATCACGCGGGAAATATCCGCAAAAAACTGGCTCAGGAACTATATCCTGACCAGCGGCTACGCCTTGCAGGACGATGTAATCGAAACAGATTTACGCCGCGCCTCTGCGGCCTACATCTATGTACAGGAAGGCGTCAGCTCATATAACTATATCACTGTCCAGATTAACGGAAACACGATCATTCTGGCCCGCTTCGAAGCCCCCCTTGCCCTGAAAGACTATATTTCCTTCCTGCAAAAAAAATCCATCGACAGCTTTAACCTGATCTACAAACAAGACGCCCCCATTGAAGAGCAGAAAGCCTTTACCCTTGTCGATGCGATCAAGTTTAGCTATCCGCAATCATGGGACGTTGTCTCTCCGGATTTCAAGGACATGAACCGGATATCTGTCCAGCTCCACAACAAGGGAGCCACTGGAACACTGGATGGCTATATCAACTGTATTGCCATCAGGCGCAATCCCGATACGACGTTTAAAAAAGAAATCGCTCGATTGAAAAAAGACCTGACCAGTTTTTTTGGCCTGGAATTCAAGTCTCTTCTCTCCAGCGCTCAATACCCCATCTCGGACCGCTTCCTTCTCTCCCAGATGGAAAGTTACGCTATCGCCTTCAAAAAAAGACGTCAGGCAGATCAGGAAATGCAAATTCTCATCCTTGGTGACAGGGAATGGTATATTTTTATGTATCTCCTGACCCCGACAGAGCAAGACAACCTGAACGTCTGGGCACGGAATGCGCGTGCCTTCGAACTCATTACAAAATCCATTAAATAAAAAAGGGCGCCCCTCTTGCGAGCGGCGCCCTTTTTATATTTTTTGTGCGCGATCAGACCGAGTAATACATCGCATACTCGATCGGATGCGGCATGGTTTCAAAGGCCATGACCTCGGCATAACGCAGCTCCAGATAGCTTTCGATGAAATCCTTGCTGAAAACGCCGCCCTTCAACAGGAAATCATGATCGTCCCGCAGCGCCGCCAGCGCCTCGCGCAGGCTGCCGCAAACCGTGGGGATTTCTGACAGTTCCTCCGGTGGCAGATCATAAAGATTCTTGTCCATTGCTTCGCCGGGATGAATTTTTTTCTGGATACCGTCCAATCCCGCCATCAGCATTGCCGCAAAAGCCAGATAGCTATTGGCCGCTGGGTCTGGAAACCGTACCTCGACCCGTTTTCCTTTCGGCGATGTTGCAAATGGAATCCGGCACGATGCGGAGCGGTTGCGCGCTGAATAGGCGAGAAGTACCGGAGCCTCATATCCCGGCACCAGACGCTTATAGCTGTTCGTCGTCGGATTGGTGATCGCGTTCAAAGCCTTGGCATGCTTGATGATTCCACCGATATAATACAGGCAAGTCTCGGACAAATCGGCATAGCCGGAACCTGCGAACAAAGGCTTGCCTGCCCTCCACAACGACTGGTGGACATGCATGCCCGAACCATTGTCGCCGAAAACCGGCTTGGGCAGGAAAGTCGCCGTCTTTCCGTAGGCATGCGCGACGTTATGCACGACATATTTATAAAGCTGCATATTGTCGGCGCTATCCACCAGTGTCGAAAACTTCAACCCCAACTCGACTTGTGACGGCGCGACTTCATGGTGATGCTTTTCCATCGGCACGCCCATCTTTGCCAGAGTCGAAGTCATCTCGCCGCGCAGATCATTGGTACTGTCCACTGGCTGCACCGGAAAATAACCGCCCTTGACGCCGGGCCGATGCCCCATATTTCCATGTTCATATTGCGTGCCGGAGTTATAGGGCCCCTCCGTGCTGTCGATTTCGTAGGAAACCTTGTTCATTTTTACATCAATGCGGACATCATCGAATATAAAGAACTCCGCTTCCGGGCCGAAATAAGACGTATCGGCAAGACCGGAAGACCGCAGATATTGTTCGGCGCTTCTGGCGATAGAGCGCGGATCCCGACTATAAGGTTGACCTGTAGATGGTTCATAGACATCGCAAAAAACGTTCAATGTCGGCAACGCCGAAAACGGATCCATTCTTGCTGTCGAGACATCCGGCATCAAAATCATATCGGATTCATTAATCGCCTTCCATCCCGCAATAGACGACCCGTCAAACATGATGCCGTCCGTCAGCATGTCCTCATCCACCGTTGAGATATGCTGCGCCGTATGCTGCAGTTTACCACGCATATCCGTAAAGCGAAACGAGACATACTCGACCCCGTTCTCCTTGACGCTCTTGAAAAACGCGCTGAAATTATTTCCTGCCTTTGTCGCTTTAACAGCTGATTTTTCTTTTTTTGTTTTCATACTTTTTTTTGCCATTATTTCCTCCTCTGGCCGTTTGTTAAATCAGATTGCTGCCTTGCCGCGATCGCCCGTCCTGACACGGATCACATTTTCCACCGGCAGCACGAAAATTTTTCCATCCCCGATACGTCCCGTTTTCGCCGCACGTTCAATGGCCGCGATCACATCATCGACCTGCCCTTTTTCAACGACGACCTCGATCTTGACCTTGGGCAGAAAATCCACCACATATTCCGCGCCGCGATAAAGCTCGGTATGTCCCTTTTGCCGTCCAAAACCGCGGACCTCGGTCACGGTCATGCCCTGCACCCCTACCTCATGCAAGGCTTCCTTGACCTCATCCAGCTTGAACGGTTTGATGATGGCTTCAATTTTTTTCATCTCTGCTGCCTCCCTTAAAAGCTGCCCCTATAGAGCATGAAGCATGCCAAGATTTGGTTCACACCAAGCCTTTGTAATATAATAATTTTTTAATTTTTGAGCTATTTTTAATGCCTAAAAAACGGACACCTGCCTAAAAAATAGGCATCAGCCATGTTTCTTATGTTATAAACTTGACGAATCCCGATCCAACAGGATATAGGCATATGTCTGTCCTAAGGACATTGTGGCGGTCGTAGCTCAGTGGTAGAGCGCTTGGTTGTGGTCCAAGATGTCGTGGGTTCAATCCCCATCGATCGCCCCACTTTTTCTCTGAAAGCAGCTTGTTACATCGAGAGCGCTGGCGGTCGCTTGGCGGCAGGCGCCGCAGGAAGAATTTCCGATATACCGCTCACGGTTTTTTGTGCCGCCTCGATCTGCTGGGCAAATCTCCCCGCCATTGCCTTGCTGCGCGGATCGGTATCATCCTTCACCATATCCATCCGACCTTCCAGCCCCTTGATGTCATTCAGATACCCTTTCCTGATCCCCTGAAGCGCCACATCAAGAATGGGCTTGTCCGATTTCAGGTCACTCTCACTGACGTGGAGCGTATAAGTCCTTCCCGTCAAGCCATCTTCAATATGGCTCACGTCGGCAGCGGGATCAACCACGATGGAGAACCTGAACTGCGAGAGCATCTCCATCTTTTTTGCAAACTGCGGATCCCGGGCTTGGTCCTTTTGTAGCTTTTCTGTCAGTTTTGCTGCATCCTCGGCATTTGCCAACCCGCCACGCATACTGTTATCATTTTCTACAAACTTCTTCAGCTGATCAGCCCCTGAAAGCGTGTCTCTCTGAGACAGCGTATTCTGCGTTTCCAAAGCATCAGGCCCTCTTGTTTCGCTGGCCTGCACATAGCCCGATGCCCCGGCCAGTAACGAGAGTCCTGCAATCGCCCCCTTCAGAAATTTTGAATCCATGACACCGCCTCCTGACGACTCTGGTTTGGCTTATTCTTGACTCGTATTGTATGAGAACTTGCTTAAAAGATTGTTAATATGAAAAATATCGAAAGTCCTGTTCCCCTTGTGATCTCCCACACAAACCTGCAATAATCCCTCCATGTTCGAGATTTTGACCGCCGCAGAAATGAAACAGGCCGATGCTGCTGCAATCGCGGATGGCACATCCGGCTTGCGCTTGATGGAAGCCGCCGGAAATTCCGTCGCTGCCAAAATTCAGGAACAATTTGAACCCTGCTCCGTTCTGGTGCTTTGCGGCCCCGGCAATAATGGCGGCGATGGTTTTATTATCGCCCGCCAGCTCAAAAAAAAGGGCTGGCCCGTGCGCGTGGCCTGCCTCGTCAGGAAAGCTGCCCTCAAGGGCGATGCCGCGCTGGCGGCAAAGGAATGGGAGGGCGACATTGAAGCTCTGAATTCAAACCTCTCCTTGCGCCAAACAAGCCTTGTTGTGGATGCGATCTTTGGCACAGGATTTTCCGGCGCGCTGGAGCCGGAAACCATTACGCTCTTTGATAAAGCCCGCACAAAAAATATTCCCGTCATCGCCGTCGATATTCCTTCCGGCATTAATGTTTCCACAGGGCATATCGCCGAAGGCACCCTGCAGGCCGCGCTGACTGTCACTTTCTGCCGCAAGAAAATCGCACATATGCTTTATCCCGCGCGCAGCTTTTGCGGCAAAATACACGTTGCCTCTATCGGTATCAGCGACGAGACTATCGCTGGCCTGAATACATCAGTTTTTGAAAACGATCCCGCCCTGTGGTTGAAGGACTTTCCGCTGCCGGACAGCAACAGCCACAAATTCAGTCGCGGACATACGGTTGTTTTTGGCGGAGCCCACCGCACAGGTGCCGCCCGTCTGGCCGCCGCGGCTGCGCAACGCATTGGATCCGGCCTCGTCACCATTGCTGCGCAACCCGAAAGCGCCCAAACCTATGGCCTTTATCGTGCCAGCCTAATGGTAGAGGTCTGGAACGACATGGATGAATTTAAAAACATCCTGCGCGATGAACGCAAGAACGCTTTACTGATCGGACCGGGGGCCGGCGCGTTACCCGCCACACAGGAAGCCGTTCTTTCCGCCCTCACCTACAATAAATCAGGCGTACTGGATGCCGATGTCTTCTCGGTTTTTAAAGACGATCCGGCAAGCCTTTTTAAAAAACTCAGTCCACGCTATGTCCTCACCCCGCACGAGGGAGAATTCGAGCGCCTGTTTGGTTCTCTTGAAGGCAATAAATTGCAACGCGCCCTGACCGCCGCAAAAACCGCCAATGCAATCCTTCTCCTGAAAGGCGCCGATACTATCATCGCTGCCCCTGACGGTACCGCTGTTATCAATAATCAGGCCCCCGCCACTCTGGCCACCGCCGGATCAGGCGATGTCCTTGCCGGCATGGTCACGGGACTCGTCGCCCAAGGAATGCCCCCATTTATGGCCGCTTGCGCCGGAGTCTGGCTCCACGGCGAAGCCGCAAAACTGCACGGTCTGGGGCTTACTGCTGAAGACATAATATTCAATATATCTCATGCACTTAACCGTCTTTTTAATATCCAGATTCCGGGTAGATAAAATTTTAAATAATTCCCAAATACTTTGATTTTATGCTATCATTGTAAGATAAAGGGCGGGATTGAGGTTTTAATGGAAAACGACACGCTTTCCGGGGGTCAGAGAGTTCCCTGCAAGAGGGAGTTTGCGGCACGATTCCTGCGTGGCCTCTTTGGATTATTTGCCGTCATCCTTTTGCTCGCCAGCTTCGTCAAGCCCGCCGCCGCCCAACCCTATTCCTCCGATCTGGTCACCCTGCGTGATGCCTTAAACGGCAACGCCGCCGCCATCGCTCTCTTCGATAGCGAAGCCGGAACGTATCTTGCCGTTGCGGGATACTGCTGTGATATCTGGGGAGCGTGGGTTCCTGATCAATATGACTCCGTCGGCCCTGTTCTGCGTGCCGCTATTTCCGCTGCATTGGGCGGACCTGCGGCGGCAACAACAACTATCAATAATGCACTGGCGCTCAATAATGCCGCGCTTGATACGCTGCAAAGCCAGCTCGGTGGCAACTTTGCTGCCGCATGGAATGACCCGATTAACGCTAATCCTTTGAATGCGACAGATCTGGTCAATACCATTGTCGCCGGAACCGGAACCGTTGGCTTGCTGACATTCAAACGCGCCTTGAACGGTGATGCCGACGCCCTCATGGTGATGAATAGTCTTTTTGCCTCCGCTTTCGGTGATGAGACTGATCAGCTTAACCTGCTTCTAGCCGGTCTTGGGGTTGCGACAAATGCAGAGGCCGTTACCATTATCGATGCCGCTCTCGGCGGCAATGCCGCGGCGCTTTATAACCTTCGCATTGCGCTGACCGGTTACAACCTTGCACAGACCTACCTTCTGGATGCAACCAGTACCGGATGGCTTAATATTGTCCTGACCCCTATTGGCGGCGCCGTTGCTATTGCGGATACAGATGGCGACGGTACCCCGGATACTACAGACCCGGATATTGATGGCGATGGCATCCCTAACGAGATTGACCCCGATGCCAATGGCGACAGCATTCCGGATGCGGGGCCTACCGCCGTCATTGATACGGATGGTGACGGCATCGCTGACAGTGTCGATCCGGATGCGGATGGCGATGGAATCCTCGATGCAGGGGCTCCCCCTGCCTGCAACGCAGCCACGGCGCCGCTCAATGGTAATTTTGCAACTGACCCCTGCAACTGGACACGGGACAACAGAGGCCTCACTTTCGCCCAGAACTATCAGGGCGGCGAGCAGGTTGTGAACTATCTTGATAATTGGTGGAAAACGGAATTCCGCCCGGCTCTCAAAAACATGACTGCCCAGCTCCATGCCAGCGTCATCGACCAGACCCGCCAGATCGGCTCGATGATGGATTCCATCAACCTGACCCGCGCGGCGCATCGTATCCAGAAATTTGAGCGGGACGCCCAAGACAGAACCTCTCCCAGTGAGCTCGCCTGCGTTTCAGGCTCCCATACTCCGGCCATGGCTCAAACGACCCGCGTCAGCCGCGCCCTGTCCCAAGGCTTCAGAAACGACATCATGAACAGAGCCACAGGCGCCCCCGGATTGCCGAGCGCCAGCGGTGCCGCGGCTGACCAGAAGGACCGGTGGGATCAGTACTGCACGGTTTTCCATGACCCGACAGCCAACGCCGGAAAAAGCGCCTGCCCTTCTCCTATGACCCCCGGGACGCTGGTCAACGGCGATATTGATATTGAAGGCTTCTTGCTGAAAGATACCATCGACCTGAACAAGCCCGAGGAATATGCCGCTGCCATGGCCTTGCTGCGCAACCTGATCATGCCCAGAGCGCTGGACCGGCTGCCCGAAAAGGTCGTGGATACGCCGGCAGGGCGCGAGCGTATCCTGATGCAGGAGCATCTGAAGGCCATCCGCAACGTTGCTTCTGAAATCGTCACCTCTATCATTTCCCAGCGCGCCGCGATACCGGGAACAAGCGTCGGGACAACGATTAAAGATATCCGGACGAATGCCGGCGTTGACCCTGCGAAAATTTCCCCAAACCCCAGTTATAATGAAATCATGCTGGCGCTGACAAAAGAGAAATTTTTTGATCCTGAATATTTTGTCAGGATTGATGGCGGCCTCGGGGAAATCAAGCAGGAACAAGTCGCTCTTGACGCCTATATCACCATGCAGATGAGCGATATCTATACGATGCAGGAAAAGATAAACGCCCTGCTCGCGGCCCGCGCGGCGCTGAAATACGAAGCCGAGCCCAAGACATCTCGCCCTGAAGTCCGGCCACACAATTAAAAAATAAACTCAGCCCAAAAACTGCAGGGGATCAAGGGTCTCAGTGCCCTTGCGTATCTCGAAATGCAACTGCGCATTCGAAACCGTGCCGGAAGTTCCGACCGTGCCGATCGTTTGCCCCTTGTAAATACGACTGCCCTTTGACACCGTCACGGAGTCCATATGCGCATAGGCGGAAACGATTCCGCCGCCATGTCTTATCAGCACAAGATTGCCATAGCTGGCCAGATCATTGCCGACATAAGCAACAACCCCGTCAGCCGCACTCGCCACCGGCGTGCCGCGCGGTGCCGCGATGTTAATGCCTTCATTATACAATCCTCCGGCCTTGGCGCCGTAAGATGAAATAACCTTGCCCCGCACAGGCCAGACAAATCCCGGCCGCGCGGATTCCCTCAGTGTCGTCACCGCTTGCGGCGCGTTCTGGCCGGAAGCCTCACGCAGGCTCAAAACCGGCGAAACGGCAATATCCTCTTTTCGGGACGAAGGAGACGCCGAAGACAGAGCCCCTCGTTCAGCAGCAGAGGCCTTCGCAACACGTTTGACCGGTTGTTGCTCTTGCCGCAAACGGCTGGAGGGAATCCGCACCACCTGCCCGATTTTCAATGTATACGGCTGCTTGAGACCATTGTTACGGACCAGTTGCGAAACCGGAACACCGTAAATCCGCGCAATGCCATAGAGCGTATCCCTTTCCCCGACCTTGTGTTCCAGAGGCGGCGGCAAACGCAGCCGTTGCCCGGTACGCAAGGCATAAGGCGGGGTCATGTTGTTCAAATCAATAATATCCCGCAGCGGAAGCCTGTATCTTTGCGCCACGCGCCAGAGGTTATCGCCCTCCTGTACCATGACCGCCCCGGAAATGGAATCAGGGTGAACGCCCAGATGCAGGACCGGTGCTGGCGCTCCCACGCGTTCCACGCAGGCGGCCAAGCCCAGAAACGCCGAAAGCGCCGTTGATATCAGAAAAATCCGCGCCCGCATGCCTCAGGCCATCTGAAAGGAAAACGCCGGATTCATCATATAGACATCATCCTCCGGCTCTGACTGTATTGATTCAGGCCCGCTTTCACGCGCGATATTCGGCAGCAAGGGCACAAAACGCACCGGCATCAGCTGCTCTGAACGATAGCCCTCTTCCTGTCGCGTAATGCGATAAATAAACTGGCTGGCCTTGTCACGCCCCATCGGAATAATCATGATTCCGCCAATGGACATCTGGTCCAGCAAAGCCTGCGGCGGTTCATCTCCCGCAGCGGCCGTCACGATGATGCGATCGAACGGCGCCTGTTCGATCCAGCCTTTCATCCCGTCACCCGCCTTGCAGGTGATATTGCGTATCCTCAGATCGTTCAGGCGGTGTTCCGCCGTTTCAAGCAAAGGCCGATGCCTTTCAATGCTGTAAACACGGCGGCAGAGCTTGGCCAGAATAGCCGCCTGATAACCCGACCCCGTACCGATTTCAAGCACCTTGTGACGGTCATTTACTTTCAGTTCCTGCGTCATCGACGCCACAACCAGCGGCTGGCTGATGGTCTGCCCCCGTCCGATTGGTAAAGCCGTATCCTCATAAGCCTGATCATGGAACGTCGGCGGAATAAACGTCTCGCGCGGGACCCTCTCAATGGCAGACAGCACCGCAGTGTCTGTAATACCGCATTTCCGCAACTTCATAATCAAACGTATCTTGCGGGCGATACCTGTCACCGGAATAATCCCTCCATGGTTTTAAGCGTGGAATGATGCGTTAAATTCAGCGACAGCGGCGTTACAGTGACATGCCCCGTTTTCAGCGCCCCGACATCGAAGCTTTGATCAAGCTCGTTACGGGCGGGCGGCGGCCCGATCCAGAAATAGGGACGGCCGCGCGGATCAATGCAATTCACCATCTCCTGCTCTTTCATCGTGTAATGACCTTGCGGCACCACGCGGATTTCCGGCGTCACGCCCGGCCTTTTAACGGGAAAATTGACATTGAGAAGAATATTGTTTTCCCATGTCCTGCCCTGCAGCGCTTTCAATATGCGCGGGGCATATTCACGCGCAATGGACCAGTCAGACTTGCTCCCGAAGGTTTCATCCATATCCTGACTGAATGCCACAGATGGAATTTCCATCAGCGTTGATTCAATCGCGGCCGAGACCGTCCCGGAATAAGTCACGTCATCCGCCGTGTTTTGCCCGTGATTGATCCCCGAGAGCACCAGATGCGGGCGAATATCTTTCATAACCTTCTGGACTCCGACCAGAACGGAATCCGTCGGCGTCCCGTAAACCGCCGTATGGCGGGCGTCATATTCCTTGATCCGCAAGGGCATATGAATGGTCAGGGAATGGCCTGCCGCCGATTGCTGCATTTCCGGCGCCACGACCCAGACATTGTTCGACAATGACCGCGCAATATCCTCCAGCACCTTGATGCCGTCCGAATGGATGCTGTCATCGTTGGAAATTAAAATACGGGCCTCGGAAAGATTTTCGGGAAATTTAAGCATTAGCCACCCTGCCTTTCTGTCCGGTGACAGCCTCCAGCTTCCCGAGACCGCCCATATAAGGCTTCAACACATCAGGAACAATCACGCTGCCATCCGGCTGCTGATAATTCTCCAGAACGGCAATCAAACAACGTCCCACCGCCACACCGGAGCCGTTGAGCGTATGGACATACTTCGTTGCCTTGTCGCCCTCTTTTTTATAGCGCGCCATCATGCGCCGCGCCTGAAAATCCCCGCAATTGGAGCAGCTGGAAATCTCGCGATAGGTATTCTGCCCCGGCAGCCAGACCTCCAGATCATACGTCTTGCGCGCGGAAAACCCCATATCGCCCGTACAAAGCGTGATAACCCGATAAGGCAGATCCAGCTTTTTCAGGATGTTCTCGGCACAATTCGTCATGCGCTCGTGCTCCGCGACAGACTGGTCCTCCGCCGTAATACTGACCATTTCCACCTTGTAAAACTGGTGCTGGCGGATCATGCCACGGGTATCCTTGCCCGCTGCTCCTGCTTCGGAACGGAAGCACGGCGTAAGCGAGGTCAGGCGCAGCGGCAAATCGGACAGATCGACAATGCTGTCCAGCACCGTATTGGTCAGAGAAATCTCCGATGTCGAGACCAGATAGTGTCCCGTGGTCGTCTTGAACATGTCCTCTTCGAATTTGGGCAGTTGGCCTGTGCCATAAAGCGCCTCGGACCGCACCAGCAGCGGCGCCGATACCTCGGTATAGCCGTGTTCCCCCGTGTGGGTATCCAGCATAAACTGCGCCAGTGCGCGTTCCAGCCGCGCCAGACCGGAGCGTAGCAAGACAAAGCGCGCGCCCGACATTTTCGCCGCCGCTTCAAAATCCATCATGCCCAGACCTTCGCCGAGCGCCACATGGTCGCGCGGATTGTTCAGGCGCTTCGGTTCGCCGATTTTGCGTTCCTCGCGATTGTCTTTTTCATCCACGCCGTCGGGCACCGTGACATCGGGAATATTCGGCAGACGGCTGAGAATGTCGTTCAGTTCCCCGGAAAGGGCTTTTTCTTCCTCTTCCAGTTTTGTGATACGCTCTTTATATCTGGCGACATCCTGCATGACGGCGCTGGCGTCGCCGCCTTTGGATTTAATCGCGCCGATCTGCTTTGACGCCTCGTTGCGTTTGGCTTGCAGCTCCTGCACTTCCGTCATCACGGCACGGCATTTTTCATCCAGTGCGATAATCCTCGGCGTCTGCGGCTCCATGCCGCGCCGCTTCCAGCCAGAATCAAAAATCTCGGGAGTTTCCCGAATTTGCCTTAAGTCCAACATCTCTTGCTCTTTTCCGGGGAAATCCCCTGCCCCAATTTCTTCTGGATTCTAGCGCGTTTCAGAAGATTGGTCTAGGGGCTCTGTTCACGCGAACGCTCCGACAGGCGCACCAGACAGATTGAAACCTCGTAAAGAAGCAGCAGCGGCACAGCCAGCAGAAACTGGCTCAGAATATCGGGAGGGGTCAATACAGCCGCCACAGTAAAAATAGCCACGATCATATAGCGCCGCTTTTCCACCAGCCCGCGAGCGGTGACAAGCCCCGCCCGCCCCAGCAGCGTCAGCAAGACCGGCATTTGAAAACAGAACCCGAAAGCGAACATCAGCCCCATAACGAGCCCAAGATACTCGCTCACCCGCGCTTCGAGCTGAATTGGCAAAGTCCCTGAAATGCCGGGGTTTTCAAAGCCGACAAAAAAACGCCACGCCACCGGGATCACCAGATAATAAACAAAAGCCGCCCCCGCCACAAAGAGCACCGGCGTTGCCACCAGAAAGGGCAAAAAGGCCCGCCGCTCCGCTTTATAAAGGCCGGGTGCCACAAATTTCCACACCTGCGCCGCCACCAGCGGAAATGCGATAAACCCTCCGGCGAAACAGGCCAGCTTGAGATAAGTCACAAAAGCCTCGGTCAGCCCCGTATAAATCAGGCGCCGGTTCTCGCCCGCAAGAATTTCCGATAGCGGCCTGACCAGAAAGGCGTAAATATCCGCCGCAAAAAAATAGGCGCCGCAGCTTGCCCCCACAAAAACCGCAAGGCTGATCATGACCCGTCGCCGCAATTCGAGCAGATGGTCCATTAGATGCATTTCTTGTTTACTTTGAATCATTTGCAGTGCTTTTTTGATTTTCAGGTTTATTGGCACCTGCCGGCTTTTCCACCGCGAGCTGCTTTTCAATTTCAAACTGCAAATGAGGCCCGCCAGGCTTATTTGCTTCCCGGACAATTTCATCCAGCTCTTCTTCATGAATAATCTTATCAAGCGATTTCTGAATATCGCCCGTAAACATCTTGATTTTTCTGATAAATTTTCCGACCGTATAAAGCACCTTCGGCAAGTCACGCGGCCCGATCACGACAAGCGCAACGGCCAGAATGACCAGCATTTCAGACCAGCCGATGTCAAACAAGTCTATTCGCCTTTTTTATCGGATGGCGGGAGTTTTTGCTGATCCGAGCCCTTGTCGTCAGATTTATCATCTTCCGGCAAGGCGCCTTTCAGCCCATCCTTAAAATTACGCAACCCCTTGCCCAGATCGCCCATAACACGAGGAAGCTTTCCAGCCCCAAAAAGGACCAGAATGATAATCAGAACGATCAGAATGTGCCCAAAGCTCAATCCCATAAATCAATCCTCTTTCTCTTCGTCTTCTTCGCCTTCTTCAAAATCATCATCATCGTCGTCATCGTCGTCATCATCATCGTTCTCGTCGGAATCGTCCTCATCAGAATCCTCTTCGTCATCTGAATCATCGACGTCCGCGTCTGTATCCGAGTCATCGCCTGAGTCAGACTTAGCGTCATCCTCTTCGATTTCAAGCACTGCAAATTCTGACAATTCAGCAATTTCTGGCGCATCTTCTTCAATTTCCGGTTTACCCATCAGGTCCTCGTCTGTTACTTGGTTTGGATCTGTCAAATCTTCTTTATTTTCATTTTCGTCAAACAGGTCTGCAGTTGGCATGGCCTCGATCGCCGGACGCTTGTCAAGCAGCCCTGCCGCTTTCAGTTCGTCCATCCCCGGCAGATCTTCGAGTTTTTCAAGACCAAAATGATCCAGAAAAGCCTGCGTCGTCAGCCAAGTAACAGGACGTCCCGGAACCTCGCGCCGCTTGCCGGGCTTGATCCAGCCCGCTTCCATCAAGGCATCGAGCGCCCCCGGAGAAGTCGCCACGCCGCGGATATTCTCGATTTCCGCCCGCGTGACCGGCTGGTGATAAGCCACCACCGCCATCGTCTCCATGGCGGCGCGCGTAAATTTCTTGGGCTGCTCCCGCTCCAGCCGCATTCTTTCGCCCAGATCTGTCGCCGTGCGCAAGGCCCAGCGTTTATCCCGCTGGACCAGATTAACGCCCCGGCCCGCATACTGTTCCTGCAAATGCGCGAGAATCCCCGGAATCAAAGCCACCCGATCCTCGGGAAAGCGTTCGGCAATCGCGCTTTCGTTGACGGCGGAAGAGGATGCGAACAAAATCGCCTCGACCAGACGGATATCGTCCTGCGTCATTTCCGGCAGCGTCACTTCAGCAGACTCTTCCTCTTCTGCTTCCACAGACAATTCAAAATCCCCGTCAATTTCCATTTCCGTTTCGTCGATCACGGACTGCGCCTCCAGATGTTTTGCCTTTGCCATGGTTTCATCCCTCGTCTATCTGCGGGTTACCCGCTGTTTTGCCGCCCTCGCCATCCTCGGCACGGCTCTCTGCCGGACGACGGATATAGATCGGCGCGTAATTTTTTTCCTGCTGAATCTGGATCAAGCCGCGCTTGGCCATTTCAAGAGCGCCTCCAAATGTCGAAGCCACTGCGGAACGCTTGACGATTTTCTCCGTCATACCGGCGGGCAGGAACATAAAGAGCGAGACCCAATCCTTCGGAATTTTTCCCAGCATGGTTTCCAGACGCCCAATTGCATCCTCCAGAGAAAACAGCTTTACCGGATTGAGCTTGTAAACCGAATTTTTTTGCCGCTGCTTGATATCGCCATAGGACTTGAGCAAGTCATAGAACGTCATCTCGTATCTGGCTTTATAGGAGACCGCCAGACCTTCCGGATCGCCACGACCGAAAACATTAAAGCCCAGACGCGGCAGATGAAAGAGCTCGTCCGCCACTTTCCGCATCGCTTCCAGCCGCAATAACTGGAATTGCAAGGCATCCGCCATCTCCTGGGCAGAGGGCTCTTCCTGTTTCTTTTCATCCTGCGGAACAAGCAGGCGTGATTTCAAATAGGCCAGCCATGACGCCATCACCAGATAATCTGCTGCCAGTTCCAGCCGCAGCTCACGGGCCTTTTCGATGTATTCCAGATATTGGTTCGCCAGCGCCAGAATGGAAATTTTGGTCAGATCGACCTTCTGGTCACGCGCCAGTGAAAGCAGCATGTCGATAGGACCATCAAAGTCCCCGAGATAAAGCAACAGCTTTTCACCCTCGGCACCTTGCTGCATCAGGTCTTCTTCAAATTTTGGCTCTTCAGCTTCGCTCATTGCACTCATGGCTTCCGTTGTTTTTGTATCAGACTGGCAAGTTTTCTCTGCGCTTTATCCTGCGGATTTTGAGCAGCCGTTTTCAGCAAGGCCGTTCTCTGCCGTTCCGCCGCTTCCAAACGATGCGCCGCTTCCGGTGTCACCTTCGGCGTTACCGCCAGAGCACGTTGCCGCTCGTCAAACGACCCATTGCACAACATCGTCAGATCCATCCCCGCGGCCAGCGTTTTCACGACACGTTCTTCCACCGTGCCGCCCAGGGCCTTCATGGAAATGTCGTCCGCAATCAGCACCCCCTGAAATCCAATCTCCTTGCGGATAATCTCATCCGTCACGATTTTGGACACAGTCGCCGTAGAATCAGGATCCAGCTCCGAGTATACAACATGCGCCGCCATGGCCCAAAGCGCCGTTTTCATATCTGATTGTGACAAGTATTTGAATGGCTTAAAGTCCGTTTTTAACAGATCCGGAAGGCTGGCATCCACCTCCGGCAATGAAAGATGGCTGTCAACCTTGGCCCGCCCGTGTCCCGGAATATGCTTGATCACCGGCGAAACCGCCCCGTTCAAAAGTCCGCGGCAAACAGCTTCCCCAAAAAAGCCAATGTCATCCGCATCGTTGCCATAGGTACGGCTGCCCGATAAAAAGGCGTGACATTCCGGTGTCGGGACATCCACCACCGGCGCACAGTTAACGGTAATGCCCATCTCTGCCAGATCCAGCGCCATAAGATAGGAATTCATTCGTATGGCATCGAAAGCCTCGTCGCGTCCATCTTCCTGCGCCAGCGCCGCCAGTTCCTTCGCCGATGGGTACTCGCGAAACGCCGGTTCGCGCAGACGCGCCACGCTGCCCCCCTCCTGATCAATCAGAACCGGAATATCATCCCGCCCGACACAAGCGCGCATTTCGGCTACCAGCGCTTTCACCTGCTCCCGCGAAACGCAGTTACGCTTGAAGAGGATAAATCCGGCCGGTTTTTCGCGGCTGAACAGCTCCTTTTCCGCCGCCGTCAGGGAGGTTCCCTCCGCATCGACAATAATCGCCTTCAGGTCAGTCCATTCTGGTTTTTGAGTCATGACGATAATTCCTTACTTTGCAATAAAACATCCGCCTGGGTTTGATTTCTTTAAATCGGCACAGATTTCCGCAGCGCGCGCCTCACTGACCGTCCCCGCCTGCAGACGATACCAGACTCCTTTGGCGCCGAGATCAACCCGTTGCGTCCGCATGGAGAGGCCGGAAAGAAAGCCGGCATATTTTTTCTGCAGCATGGCCCAGTCCCCTTTGGCATCCGTCACACTGCGATACGAGCCCAGCTGAATGTAAAGATTGCCCTTGGCAGCTACCGGTTTTACTGCCGGGGCCTGCTGCACAACGGGCTTGCTTACCGGTTTCGCCGACGGTACCGGCACGGTCTTGACCGGTTCCTTCGTCGACACGATTTTCTCCGTGCCCGTGGCGACTTCCTTCATCTGCAAATCCAGATTCAGTTTCGGCACAGCGCTCTCCAGCGCCACCCCCGCCTGCAGCGCCTCGTCCTTGTCCACAGGCTGCTCGACAGGAGGTAAAAGCTTCTCCACTGTCGCCGCCCTTTTCTCCAAAGGATCAAAAATCGTGCTGTCCTGATGCGGTATTTTCATACCGCCCGGATCATCGGGCTTGAATTTGTAGATATCCTTACCCGCTGCAACCGTCGGGATGTCCATATCCGTGTACTTTTCCTGTCCTTGCGGATAGGCGTACCAGAGGATGCCTGCAAAAGCGAGCACTGTAACGATCGTCAGCAGGCCCCGTGGCAGAACCCTCTGCTGCTGCGGTTGCGTGGGGCGCATGCGCCCCATATAAAAGGAGCCGAGATTTTCGTCTTCCTGCTTTTTCCTGCCGTCTATGCTCATGAACGCATCTCCTCCACCGGAGTCACGCCCATGACGGCAAGCCCCGATGCAATAACAGTGGCCACGGATTTTACCAGCGCCAGACGCGCCAGACTTAATTCTTTATCATCCTCATGCAAAAAGCGCAGCGTGGTGTCATCTTTGCCCTTGTTCCAATATCCATGAAATGCCGAAGCAAGGTCATAGAGGTAAAAAGTAATACGATGCGGCTCATGCGCTTCTGCCGCCGCTTCAACGAAACGTGGCCAATTCGCCATGATACGCACAATGGACAATTCATCTTCCGATGCCAGTCGCGACATATTCGCCTTGGCCAAGGCCTCCGGCGACACATCAATCCCGGGCCACATTTCTTTCGCGTTACGCATCACCGAATAACACCGTGCATGGGCATATTGAACATAGAACACGGGATTGTCTTTGGTCTGTTCGACGACTTTGGCAAAGTCGAATTCGAGATCGGAATCCGGCGTGCGCCACATCATCAGAAAGCGCACCGCGCCCGCACCGACTTCCTCCACCACCTCGCGCAGCGTGATCAGATTACCGGAGCGCTTCGACAGCTTGACCGGTTCGCCATTGCGCAGCATCTTGACCATTGCGCAGAAAATAACATCCACCTTCGCCGCGCCGCCACCGAGCGCCGCAACCGCCGGACGCATTTTGTCCAGATAATTGCCATGATCCTTGCCCAAGACGTCAATCATCCATTTATAACCGCGCCGCATTTTATCGTAATGATAGGCAATGTCCGGCATGATATAGGCCCAGGTCCCGTCCCGCTTTTTCAGCGGACGATCAGATGAATCGCCGAATTTTGACGAACGGAACAGAGTCAGTTCGGCGGGCTCCCAATCTTCCATTTCCTTGCCCTTCGGCGGAGGCAGGGTGCCCTGATAGATCAGGTCCATGTCCTGCAACTTTTTAAAAACGTCCTCAAGCGTGCCATTCTCGACGATCTCGCGCTCGTTCGTGAAGACTTCGTGCTGAATGCCGATCAATTGAAGGTCTTTGCGGATCACATCGATCATATAGGCCACGGCAAAGGTGCGTACCGGCACAAGCCATTCGAATTCCTCCTTGCCCAGCCATTTGTTTCCATCACGTGCGGCCAGCCCCTGCCCGACGTCTTTCAGATATTCACCGGGATAAAGCCCCTCCGGCACTTCGCCGATTGCTTCGCCCAGAGCTTCGCGATACCGCAAATAGGTTGAACGCGCCAACACGTCCACTTGCGTTCCCGCATCGTTGAAATAATATTCGCGGGTGACGTCATACCCGGCTTTTTGCAAAAGGTTTGCCAGCGTATCCCCGATCACCGCGCCGCGCACATGACCTGCATGCATTGGCCCCGTCGGGTTCACAGAAACATACTCGATGTTTACTTTTTCACCACCGCCCATTTTGCTGTCGCCGAAGGCAATGCCGCGACCAAGGATAATCCGGAGCACCTCCTGCCATTCCGCAGGTTTCAAACGAAAATTGATAAAGCCCGGCCCCGCAACAGCGGACTCCTGCACCGTAGAAAGCGCCTTGATTTTTTCAGAGATCTCCTGCCCCAGCTCGCGCGGATTTTTGCCCGCGGCCTTGGCCAAAACCATTGCCGCATTCGTGGATATATCGCCATGCGCGGGATCCTTGGGCGGCTCGGCAGTCAGGCGCGACAGATCCAGCCCCTGCGGCAACTCCCCGGCTGACATCATGTCATTCAGGATGGCCCTTATCTTGTCTTTGTAGATCTGAAAAACGTTCATCTCAGCACCTGATTGGCATCAAAAAGATCCCGATGTTCCAGCAATGCCAAACGGTCCGTCATGCTGGCGATGTAATCCGCAATCGTCCGCGCCCGCCAGATTTTCGGATCCCATCCCTTGGGGCAGGTTTCCGCCTGCATCATCCATTCCGGCGGCAGGCAGCGGCGGTTTTCCATGAAAACCTCGAACAAATCCTGCACACACTTGAAAACCTTGCGACGCACGCGGCTGACCTGATGATGGCGATAGAAATTCGCCCAGAGGAAATCACGCAGGACACGGTCATTTTTCTTCATCTCGTCAGACATGCTGACCGTCATGCTGCGCGCGGCACGAATATCATCCGCGCAGGTCGGCGCCAGCTCCTGCAACCGGCGGCGTGTTTCCGCCAGCACATCGATCACATAGGTCCCCATGACATCGCGCACGGTTTCCTGCTCCAGCCGGTAACCGTCAATTCCGGCATACTGCTTGCGTTTGGCATGCATGATTTTATCGACCCACGTGATCTGTTCGAGGTCTTTAAGTGTAAACAATCTGGCGGCGAGCCCATCATCGAGATCATGGCTGTTATAGGCGATATCATCGGCGATACCCGCAGCCTGCGCTTCCAGAGACGCATAAGTATTCAGCTTGAGATCCCAGACCTTGCTGATTTCCCCCAGCGTGATTTCCAGCTTTGGCTTCTTCTGTCCTTTTTTAACGACGGGGCCGTTATGCTTGATCAGCCCCTCCAGAGATTCCCACGTCAGATTCAGGCCATCGAACCCCGGATACTTTTTTTCCAGCCTTGTCACCACACGCAATGTCTGATCGTTGTGATCAAACCCGCCATAAGGCTCCATGCATTCCTTGAGCGCATCCTCGCCCACATGCGCGAACGGCGTGTGGCCCAGATCATGCGCCAGAGCACAAGTCTCGGCCAGATCCTCGTCAATCTTCAGCAGACGCGACAGCGAGCGTGCGACCTGCGCCACTTCGATGCTATGCGACAGACGACTACGGTAATGATCGCCCTCGTGGTATACGAAAACCTGTGTCTTGAATTTCAGCCGCCGGAAAGCCTGCGAGTGTATGATGCGATCACGATCACGTTCAAAATCGCCCCGTGTCTTGCTAGGCGGTTCCGCATAGAGGCGCCCCCGGCTTTCGGCCGGACGGGAGGCATAGACGGCAAGGCCATCCGCTACCCCTGAATTACCCTGTGTTATCAGTTTCTTCGCTTTTGCGGCCACGGGCATCACCCACTCTCAGAATTATGTTGATTTATAAGGCTTTTAAACCATATTATGCCGAAGATTTAAAGCACAAAACGCAAAGGAGCCTCGTTATGAATATGACAATTACAGAAAGTGCCGCAAAACAGATCCTGACTCTTCGCGAAAAAGAGAACAATCCCAAACTCATGCTACGCGTCACGATTCTGGGCGGCGGCTGCTCCGGGTTCAAATATACACTGGAAACAGACGATACCCTGAATGCGGATGACATTACTTTCGAAAAAAATGGCGCCATTGTGGTCACCGACCAGTCCTCCCTGCCCCTGCTGGATCAAGCCGAAGTGGACTATGAGCGCGGCATGATGAAATCTTCCTTTAAGATCCGCAACCCGAATGCAGCGGCTTCCTGTGGCTGCGGAAACTCCTTCGCTGTCAAAATGTAATGCTGGTTGCAAGCTGGAACGTCAATTCCGTCAAGGCGCGCCTGCCGAACGTTCTGGACTGGCTCGGGAAGCAGCGCCCTGACGTTTTGCTGTTGCAGGAACTGAAATGCACGGATGAAAACTTCCCGGAAATGGAGTTTCAGTCCGCGGGGTATCAGTCCGCCGTGCATGGGCAAAAAAGCTGGAACGGCGTGGCCATTCTCTCCCGGCATCAAATCTCGCATATCGGCAAAGGGCTGCCTGGCGACGACACCGACGCACAGGCCCGCTATATCGAAGCGAACATCGGCGGTTTTCACATCGCCTCGCTCTATGCCCCCAACGGCAATCCTGTCGGCACTGAAAAATTCGACTATAAACTGGCGTGGCTGGACCGGCTTTATAGCCATGCGCAAACGCTGCTGGAACGAGGCAAGCCTGTCGTGCTGGGCGGAGATTTCAACATCATCCCCGAGGACCGCGACTGCCATGACCCGAAGCTTTGGGCCGAAGACGCCCTGTTTCGTCCGGAAAGCCGCCGCAAATTTCGCACCTTGCTGCATCTGGGGCTGAGTGACGCCTTTCGCCTGAAAAATGACCAGCCGGAGCAATATACCTTCTGGGACTATCAGGCGGCGAGCTGGCAGCGCAACGCCGGTATCCGCATCGATCATTTCCTGCTATCATCGCAAGCCGTTGATAAATTTGAAGATTGTTTTATTGATGCGGAGCCGCGTGGCCGCGATAAAGCTTCCGATCATACGCCAATCCTTTTAAAGTTGACATAATTCCTACAGGGGGTAGACTGGCCAGACACCGATAAAGACAACAAGGGCCGGAAACCGACACATGAAGATCATTCCCGAACGTTTGAGAAACTATTTCAGGAAAAGATCTGCCTGGAAAAATGTTCCGCCCGAAATTTATAAAGACAAAAACATTCAGAAGGCCGTCAAGGAAAAGGCCCTCAAACCCAAAAAGTGGAAAAGAAGGGTTGCCGTTGTCCTCTCCTCGGTTTCGCTCTCCATGCTTCTGCCCTATGCGCCTGACCTCTATAGCGACGACTATAATGACTATATGGGGCAGCAGGGCCACGCAAAAAACCTGAAAGATCATTTCCATGCCGCGAATATCCGCGTTTACCATCGTGGAAGCCTGCTGGCTCCTTTTCACCAGGCGGGAGCCATGACAAAATTAAATCGCGAGATGATGAAGGATGAAACAGAAACCTCCGCCGTCGGGCTGGGGATCATGTCATCCTTTTTCTACGCGAAAACGCTGGTTGAGGGTCTCTTCACCACCGTCTTCCCCTTTTCATCCCTCAACGCCTATTCCTATACGCTTGAACTGAAAAAACCCGTTCAGGAAAGCTCCTGTTATATCCACCCTCCGGGAGACTTCACGCTACAGGATTTTCTTTCCGATTTTAGCGGACTGGAAATGGAAACCGTCCGCACCAAAAACAAGCCAGAAGACCTGCAGAAAACATTCAATGCCTATGTGATGCTGCATGAGGCGCGTCACTGCGACCAGAATAAAAACCTCCAGGCCTCCCCTGTCAATGAAAGCGATGCCGATCTTTACAGTTTTAAAGTATTGAAGGCGCAGGGTACCAGCCCTGCGCTGTTGCAGGAAAGCCAGTCCCTCATCCGCTATATCCGCATTATCAATGCGGTTGCAAAAGGGGATATCTCGCATGCCTCCGGCATCACGCTCAACCGCGGCGAACAAACCCTGCACGATGCGCATAACGACGCCGCCATCTTTCAAAGCCTGCATAACCTGCTTGTTGACGCTCACAACATCAACAAGGACGCCTTCGAGAAAAAAACCAAAATGGGCGTTCGGCTTTATTACCTGACGGAGGCCCTGCTTCAGCAAGGCCTCCTGAAAAGCGAGCCGGAACTGCAAAAAGCTGCGGAGTCCTACATGACCGCCATCTGGTACTTTGACCAGATCTCCGGCAACAAGCTGCTCGACAAGAAATTTGACGGGAGCAAAATTGACCTGAGCCTGTTTGGCAAGGAATACAAGCCCGTTGCCGACAAACTCGCCCCGCCGGAAAAGGCAGCGGCCCCCGGTGTTTGAAGGGGGATACGGCATCGAAAAGCTGAAGCGTCAGGTACAGGACGTGATGACGCTCATGAGTGTCTCTGACACCGTTGGACAATTTAAAAAACTCTTCTTCAAAAAGTACCCCAAAAATGGCGGGCATCAACTAGATCTATTGGATTGAAAAGAAACATCCTGCGAGCGTGAACTATTTGTACCAAGTCATTGCGAGCCAGTTTGCGAGCCAAATTGTTAAAATTGACAATTCGCAACAAGGTCAACATATTGAAGTATAATGGCTTTTTGGTTTCCACCATTTAAAGAAAAATGGTCGGACTGAAAGGATTTGAACCTTCGACCCCTTGCACCCCATGCAAGT
>CAYWIT010000007.1:0-108081 GCA_964458415.1 uncultured Rhodospirillaceae bacterium | reverse complement strand
AGTTAATGGAAAATTCTACTTCTGAACACCTCTATTCTTAGGGGGTATTACAATTCGAAGCGATCAGTAATGGCATTCACGCTATTCAGGAGCGTTTTTCCGATGACTGGATCACCAAGGGGCATGTAAGGATTTATATCCACCGTAATAAGGAAGGGCACCCCACTTCATTTTCTGTTGAGGATAACGGCGTGGGCTTGACGGAGGCTAATTTCGACTCTTTTTTGACTTATGACTCCCTGCATAAGGTTAAAAAAGGCGGCAAGGGCGTAGGCCGCCTTACATGGCTCAAGGTATTTGACAGCATATATATACAAAGCCTCTTCTTTGATGCGGGGAAGATACGTATCCGCAGCTTTGATTTTGTAATGGACAATGAAAACTCCATTAAAAAATACAAACTGGAGGATGGTGCTGGTGTAACAGATATACGTACAACCGTTTTCCTGAAAAATCTCAAAGATGGATACAGTAGCAAATGCCCGGTAAAGTCTGAGTTGATTGTGCACAAAATCATCGCACACTTTCTGCCCATCTTTATCGGCGGTGCATGTCCGGACATCGTAGTTGAAGATTCTGATCAGACATTTAATATCCCTCAGATAATTGAGGAAAACACGTTTAATGCCGTAGATGATCTTTTTGAGACAGAAGATAGCGAAAAGTTTAGAATGCGACATCTTCTCCTGAGTAAAGCTCTCGTGGCGAGCCAAGAACATAAAATCTTCTTTTCTGCGCACGATAGGGTCGTGACTGAACACGTTATAAATAACCAAACAGGATTGAGTACATATTTTCAATATGAAGATAATAGCGTTGCTTACGTTGGGATTGTTTCCAGTGACTACTTAGATGCAAAGGTCTCTCAGGAAAGAAATCACTTTGATATTGAACTAGATCGCCTTAAGGAGATTAAGAAAAAATCTGAAGCGCGTGCAAAGGAATATCTTAAAGAGCCTATAGACGCGCTAATCGAGCAAAAAGCTCAAACAGTTACGAAAGTTATAGATAACTTCCCTCGCTATAAATACTTGGTGAAAAACCCAAAAGATTTCGCTCGTGAACTGCCCTTGAATAAGCGTACGGAAGAGGAAGTATATAGCGAAATGTCCATCCACGATTTTCGTGAGAGCCGTGATACGAAGCGGGATTTGAGCAAAGTCGTTGGGCCGGATAAAGACCCGGATACAATTGAAGATTATGAGAATATATTTTCCAGCCTAGTAGAAAAAATTGGGGAGCAAGGAAAAGCTTCTTTGGTGGAGTACGTTGCCAAGAGGAAATCCATCATTGATCTGTTGGAAAGCCGTCTAGGATTTGAAGACAAAGAGAATAAAAAGAAATACAAAGAAGAGGCAATTCATAAAATTATTTGCCCGCTTAAGGTTGACTCCAGCCAGATTAAATATGGTCAGCATCATCTATGGCTTATAGATGATCGCTTGGCTTATTATGATTTTTGGGCGTCCGACCAGAACATAAGTAAGTATGTTGAGTCTTCGGAATGTAAAGAACGGCCCGATCTTGCTCTATTTCAAGGCAGCAATCTTCTTCATCGTTCCGGCACGGATCAGCCGGTCGTTATTGTTGAGTTTAAGCGGCCTGCCAGGGATGACTATACTGATGACGAAAACCCTGTAAAACAAGTCTATGGTTATATTCGCGCCCTCAAAGAGGGGAAAATCAATGACAAAGATGGCAAGCTGATTACTAGCATTAAGGATGATACTCCCTTCTTTTGTTACATTGTCTGCGACATCACTCCAAAAATGCGCAGAACGTTGGAAGAGTACGGGATCAACCAATCCCTGCCCGGGAACAGAGGATTCTTTGGCTTTAATAAATCCTTTGGAGCATACGTGGAAATTATAGAATATGATCAGATTGTCAAAGACGCACGTCTCCGGCATGAAGCATTCTTTCAAGAGCTGGGTATTAACTGAATGAAACTCAAATTCGACCCATCTCTGGACTATCAGCACGACGCGATCAGCGCCGTCGTGGATATTTTCGACGGCCAGCCCATCGCGCAGTCTACTTTTGAAATCAGTGGTACAAGCGGCCAAGTGGGAATGAAGCTGGAAAACCAGAGTGTAGGGAATAATCTTATCCTTCCCGACGAAGCGTTACTGGAGAACATTCACAAAGTTCAGGAACGAAATGGCATTCCGAAGGTTTCTTCCTTTTTCGACGATGTTCAAAATGTAGATGAAGTACAGGATATGGATAGCCCTCTTATCCACGGGCGCAACTTCTCCGTCGAAATGGAAACCGGAACAGGTAAAACCTACGTTTACCTGAGAACAATTTTTGAGCTGAATAAAAACTATGGCTTTAAAAAGTTCATTATTGTTGTGCCGTCCGTTCCTATTCGAGAGGGTGTTCTTAAAAGCATTGAAATGACCAAGGAGCATTTCAAGACGCTATACAATAATATTCCGTTTGATCCGTTTGTTTACGACTCCAGCAAACTGGGAAAAGTCCGCCAGTTTGCGGGTGGAAACCAGCTTCAGATAATGATTGTCAATATTCAGTCCTTTCAGCGCGACGATAATATCATGCGCCGCGAGTCCGATAAAATGTCAGGCCGCGCCCCGATTGAGTTTATCAGGGATACAAGCCCCATCGTCATCATTGACGAGCCGCAGAGCGTTGAGGGTGAGGCCTCCCGTGCCGCCCTGACACAGCTTAACTCTTGCTGCACCCTGCGTTACTCCGCCACGCACCGTAATCCATATAATCTGCTTTACAAACTCGACCCTGTTAAAGCTTATGACCTACGCCTTGTAAAACGCATTGAAGTTGCTTCCATCCGATCGGACGACTCTTTTAATGACGCCTATGTGCAATTAATTAGCACAGACAATAGCAATGGCATCAAAGCAAAGATCGAAATTCACAAAGAAGGCGCTGGGGGCGTTATAAAGCCTGCCAAAATAACTGTTAAGCAGGGAGATCAACTGTTTATCAAATCCGGTGAGCGCGAAGCATATAAGGACGGTTTTATCGTCCGTAACATTGACTGTACTCCCGGCGAGGAATACATCGAGTTCAACAATGGTAAATTCCTCAAAAAAGGCCAAAGTATGGGAGGCCTTGGTGATGAAATTTTGAAGACGCAGGTCTTTGAAACTGTTGAACAGCATTTCAAAAAAGAGCGTGTCTACAAGAACAAAGGCATCAAGGTTCTTTCACTGTTTTTCGTGGATCAGGTTAAAAACTATCGCATCTATAACGAAGACGGCACGACAGGACTTGGAAAAATCGGACTATGGTTTGAGGAAGCCTATAAGAAACTGTCCGAAAGGCCCATTTACAAAGGAATTATCCCTTATGAAGCCACTCAGGTGCATAACGGATACTTCTCGCAAGATAAAAGCGGTAAAGCAAAGGATACCAGAGGCGACACTAAGGACGACGAGGATACTTACAGCCTGATTATGCGCGATAAGGAGCGCCTTCTTGACCCCGTCGAGCCGTTAAGGTTCATTTTCAGCCATACCGCTCTGCGCGAAGGGTGGGATAATCCAAACGTCTTTCAAATCTGTACCCTGCGAGAGGTGGGTTCTGAAACCGAGCGCCGGCAGCAGATTGGCCGTGGCCTGCGCCTTCCTGTCAATGATAAGGGGGACAGGGTTTTTGATGACAACATTAACCGTCTGACCGTTGTTGCCAGCGAGTCATATGAAGATTTTGCATCGTCCTTGCAGACGGAATATGAGCGGGACTTCGGGATTAAATTTGGAAAGATTGAAAAAATCGCCTTTGCTAGAATCCTCAGGGAAAATGACAAAGGAGAAGATAAAGCTATCGGGCAGGATATGTCTGCAAAAATATGGGATAGCCTTGTAACGGCAGGTTACATCAATCCTGAAGGGGAGATACAGGCATCTTTTAACCCCAAAGACCCGAAATTCAAGCTATCTATTCCTGATGAATTTACAGACCTGAAAGCCGCTATTGTGGACGAAATGAAGCGTTATCTATTCAAGAACAGAATAGCCAACGCAAAAGACCGTAAGCAGGTTAAGTTTAACAAGGAAGTCCATCTTAGTGACGATTTCAAGGCGCTTTGGGAGAAGATCAGGCAGCGCACACGCTACCGCGTCGCCTTCGACACGAAGAAGTTAGTCGAAAAGGCTACAGAGCGCATTAAAGGCATGGAAAAAATTACGCCTGTCAAAATTTTAATCAAAAAAGTGGACATTCGCGTTTCCGAGGCTGGCGTAGAAGCGGACAGAGAGCTGGATACGCGCACGGAAGAGCTCGCGTCTGTCAACGTTCTGCCTGATATTCTTGCTTTCTTACAGAAGGAAACGGAACTGACGCGGCACACGCTGGTTGAAATCTTGAAAAAATCAGGCAGGCTGCCCGACTTCAAGGTTAATCCGCAGCATTTCATGTCTCTTGTGGCGCGGGAAATCTCACGGGCTTTGCATGACCTTATGCTCGAAGGCATAAAGTACCAAAAGGTTTCTCAATATTGGGAAATGAGCCTATTTGAGCCGCAGAATGATAATGAGCTCACAAGATATCTGGTCAACCTCTATCCTGTTCAGAACCAGAATAAATCTCTTTATGACGCCATTGAATACGAGTCCGAGGTGGAGCGTCAATTCGCCCAAGACCTCGACTCCAATGAAAACGTCAAGTTATTCGTTAAACTGCCCCGTTGGTTCAAGATTGATACGCCTATCGGCACTTACAATCCAGATTGGGCTTTTGTAACCGAGCGCGAAAAGAAACTGTATTTTGTCAGGGAAACAAAAAGCACCCTTGATGACGAAGAGCGTCGGACAAAGGAGAACCAGAAAATCAAGTGCGGCAAGAAGCATTTTGATACGCTAAATGTTGATTTTGAGGTTGTAACAAAACTCTCCGAAGTTAAATTTTGATAACCCGCTCTGAAATGATGGATCAGCAAAAGTTTCAATCCTTACTGAAATACTACTTGAGTTGCATGGATGCTGAACAGGCAGCTCAGCTAAAACTGAGAAAAAATCAAGAGTACCAAACTTTTATTCGACCCAATAAAGGGGCAAAAGAGCAGCTTTTCTCGCAGGGCTTGCCCGAGCTGGAGCTCGTCTTGTCGGATGATAGAGAGAGGAAGTTTATTCTAGATAGATCAGCCGACGAGGAAAGCTTGGTTGATCTTCATTACGGCTTTCCGATTTTTAATGACCAGAAAGATATGATCTCGCCCCTCTTTTTTGTCGAGGTTACGGCGAGCTTTACGGACGACCAGACGCTCCATCTTTTTCCCAAGATAAAAAACTTCTCGGTCAACCGGGCCAATTTTCTTGGCCGGTACAGTGCCGAGGAGATAGAGGAGATTTGCGACGAGCTCGAAGGCGAGTTTGGCAGTTTTGAGGCACGGATGAACGCTGCAAAGGAGTACATCTCTTCTTCGGACGCCCTGCTCGACGTGCCTATTCTGTTCCGCACGAACAAGGGCGGCATGAAAGACAAGCTGCGCTATGAACTGCGGCAGCTTTTCAAAAACGGCGATGCTCTCAGCAAGGAGACGGCCCTTAAATTCTACGTTCAGGGAAGCAAAGGCGCACCCGAATTTCAGAAAAAAGATTCACCATCCATCTTGGAAACCAGCACGCTGAACGAACAGCAAGAAGATGCTGTAAGAAAAGGGCTGCAAGCCCCCCTGACGGTCGTTACCGGCCCTCCCGGCACGGGTAAAACGCAGGTGGTCACAGCGCTCATCGCCAGCGCGGTTTTTAACAACCAGACGGTTCTATTCGCCAGCAACAACAATATGCCTGTTGATGGAGTTTATCAGCGCCTCGGCCAAAGCATGAACAGTGTTGGAAGCTGGACGATGCGCTTGGGCAATCAGGTGAAGATAGAGGAATGCCACAAGAGCATATCGGCTTTGCTTGAGCGCCTGCGGGGAACCGCTTTTAATCAGCAGGAATTGGATCAGGATACAACAAAGTTTTCCGAGATAGAACATAAAATAGAGCAGACACTTGCGGGGCTCGAACAGGCGCGAGTTTTACAAGAAAAAATCGGCGAACTGTATTCCAAAGAAGCCGCAATTCTCCGGAAGCTCCCCGAAAACTGGGATCAGCAATTCAAGGATAAAGACCCTCCGCTACTGGGTAACTTCAAAAGATATAAAAGGCACAGTACGCCGGGAATTGGCCTGTGGCTGCGCCGCGCACTATTTGGATTGGACGCTTTCCGGGAAAAACACAACGCCCTGCTGAACAGTATTGTTGCTGAAAATAATGATTTTACTGATCTTTCGGGCATGTTTCTTATTGATGAAGACTGGGACGATGCCTTGAAGAGGGCGAGAAGAACAGCGGAGTATATGTCCCTTCACCAGAACTGGGGTATGTACATTTCTCAGCGCAGACAGCTGGAAGCTAAAATAGCGCAACTCCCGTCAGTGGGTGACTTACATGAGCTAAAGAACGAAAAAACAGACATCTCCCAAAAGCTGTTTGATAAAAAATGGCTGGAGAATATTCATCCCCACCAGAAAGACGCAATCGAGGCCGTCAATAACTACTTCAAGGACGTGGGCGACCTCAGCTCAGGCCGCTTCAAGCGGCTCAGAAAGTCACTGGATGACTTAAAGCGCTTTTTCCCCGCTTGGATCACGACAAACCAGTCGATAAACAATTCCATCCCTCTGCAAGATGGCGTTTTTAATTTGGTTGTCATTGATGAGGCGGGTCAGTGTGATATCCCATCGGTCATCCCCCTGCTGTACCGCGCCAAAAGAGCTGTCTTTATTGGCGATCCCGAGCAATTTAGGCATATCACGTCAATAAAAGACGAAGTTGAATATGCAATAGCAAAGGCGTCTGGTGTAGAAGATGTTATTGACAATTGGTGTTTTACAACAAGGTCAGCTTTTGACCGTGCGTTTGCATCGACGGATTGTGCTTCGTTCCTGAAGCAGCATTACCGCTGCCACCCCGACATTATTGAGTTCTCAAATTTTAACTTCTACGATGGGAAGCTGGTCACTCAAACATCTTTGAACCAATTCAGCAAGCTGCCAATACAGGAAACCGGACTGATATGGCATCACACGGAAGGAAGCGTTGTTAAAGAACAAAAAGGCGCTTGGAATCCCGATGAAGTTAGCAAAGCGGTCGAGCTGTTCGACAAATGGGCGCAACAGGGATTGTTTGCAGCACCTGATTTGACTTACGGGATAATAACTCCATTCCGTAGGCAGGTGGCTGAACTTAACAAGGCGTTTTCGCGCCTTCCTTGGTTTAAAGCAGTAGAAAACCGCTTCACCATCGGCACGGCACACAGCTTTCAGGGAAGCGAATGCGATGTTCTGGTCTACTCCCCGGTGGTCGCTGAAAATATGGAGAAGCATCTTGTCAAATTCGCCTCGGCTCAGAATGACCTGATTAACGTCACTGTGACGCGGGCAAAGAACTTGCTGTACATCATCGGGGATATTCACGCCTGCCAGAAAGTATCCCCGGACACGCCGCTGTATGAGCTGGCGAATTACGCAGAGAAGCTGCAAAAGCGGCAGCGGCATCCCCTGAACTTTGCTGAGAAAGGGCTGGCCAACGTTCTTGACGAGCTGGGGTTAAGCTACATACCCCAGTACGAAATCGGGGGGTATCGGCTGGACTTCCTTGTCAACGCCGCTTCCGGGCAGCGCTATGACGTCGAGGTTGATGGCGATGTCCATTTGACCGCAGAGGCTGTGGAGCACGATGCGCGGCGGGATGCTTATGTGAAGGCGCAAGGTCTCAAAGTTTTGAGGTTTATAGCCCGTGATATCGCGCATAGGCCGCAAGTCGTAAAAGGGCTTTTGGCGCGTATTTAAGCCAGAGTGGATATTTATCTATAAAAATCAAGGTTTTGCAATATAATGGATATTATTATATCCAACTTAAGCCTATATTGGGTATAATAATATCCAGTATAGAGGAAGAATCACATGGCGCGTAAAACGACATTTTCGGCTTCAGCACTTGACGGCATCTTGAAAGAGCTGGGTGAGAATATCCGCCTTGCCCGTCTTCGTCGCAAGATTTCGACGACGATGCTGGCGGAACGCGCGGGCATGACCAGAAAAACCCTTCGCGCCATCGAGCGTGGCGAGAACGGTGTAACATTGGGTTCTTATGCCAATGTGCTGTTTTGTCTTGGTCTGGAGAAGGACTTGCTTTTGATCGGCAAAGACGATCCGCTCGGCAGAAAATTGCAGGATGCTGGATTGCCGCAAGCCAAAGGAAAGAAATAAAACATGGCAAAAATTAAAAATCAAAAAGCCATTCAAGTCTGCGCTCATTGGCAAGGACTAGAAAATCCGACTTTGATGGGAACACTTTATGCGACACCCGCCAGAGGAAAGGAGGTTTTTTCATTTGAATATGACGCTGCATGGCTGAAATCCGACCACGCCCAAATACTCGACCCTGATTTAGGCTTATTTTCAGGCCCGCAGTATGCACGTGATGATAAAGACAATTTTGGCCTTTTTTTAGACTCCTCGCCTGACCGATGGGGGCGAGTACTTATGCAACGCCGTGAGGCGCAACAGGCCAACACTGAAAAAAGAGACGTCAGGCCATTATTGGAATCCGACTATCTGCTGGGCGTTTATGACGGACACCGCATGGGAGCGCTGCGCTTTCGCTTGGGCGATGGCCAACCGTTTTTGGATAATAATACGGCTATGGCTTCGCCACCATGGGCAAGATTGCGAGAACTTGAGGACGCCAGTCTTCAGCTAGAAAAGGATAATGCAGAAAAGAGTAAAGATTATTCCAAGTGGCTCAATATGCTTATCGCCCCCGGCGGCTCATTGGGGGGCGCTCGCCCGAAGGCCGGAGTCGTGGACGAGGACGGCGGACTCTGGATTGCAAAATTCCCTAGCCGACGCGATGAAACAAACATCGGTGCATGGGAATTTCTTGTTCACCAACTGGCGCACAAAGCGGGGATTGAAGTTTCCCCCGCCAAAATCCAGAAGTTTTCCGGTACGCATGACACGTTTTTGACCAAGCGGTTCGACCGGAACGATAAAGGCGAGCGCATCCACTTTGCATCCGTCATGACGTTGCTGGGCAAAAAAGACGGGGGGCATGGCAGTTATCTTGATATAGCCGAGTTTATTATCCGTGGCGGGGCAAGGGTTACCCAAGACCTTGAACAGCTTTGGCGCAGGATTGTGTTCAATATCTGTGTTTCAAATACAGATGACCACCTGCGAAACCACGGTTTTCTACTAACGCCGAAAGGCTGGGTGCTTTCCCCCGCCTATGACATGAACCCCGTTGCCGCTGGTGACGGTCTTGTCCTCAATATTTCAAAGGACGATAACGCGCAGAGACTTGAACTGGCTTTGTCGGTAGCGCCGTATTTCCGTCTGAAGAAACCCCGTGCGGAAGTCGTGCTGGCCGAAGTACAAAAGGCCGTGAAACCATGGCAAAAACTGGCAAAGAAAGCTGGGATATCGGAACGGGAAGCGGCATTTATGAAGCGAGCATTCCGGTTGGCAGATGATTAAAGGCTGGCCTCAAGGAGTGAAGTATTCCTATTTTCTCACTGTTACGGCAGCGCCCGCTGGATCAAAACCCGCGCATTCATAGCTGTCTTTAACATGTGGATTGGGATAGCCAAGCTGATTAGAAATAATTTTTGTTTTACCGACCATTTGATCATCACATTCATGCGTATGGCCATAAACCCAGAGCTCCGGCTGGTACTTGGCGATAATTTCTTCCATATCGAGGGAATTGAACGCAGGAGAAAGTTCACTTCCACGATATTTTGTGTGCGGGTTGATAACGGGGGCATGGTGCGTGATGACCACGCGAGCGCCAGACATGGGCGTTTCAAACCAGTCTGTCAACTTTTCTACAAAGACTTCATGCAGCTCAACGGTGTCGATAGGCATCAAAACATCATCATTCTCTGTCCTGATAAGGCGAAAATCGTTCATGCTGTTCAAGGCAAAATTCATGGCCTTGCGATTATAGCCCGCAAAATTCGTCCACATAGTGCCGCCGAAGAAGTTCACGCCGTCGATGCTTGCGGATTCATCAAGCAGGAGATGAACATTTGGATGGGCTTCCGCGAGCCACCCCTTAAGATCGGCGTTCTCTTTCGTCATGGAGCGGCGCGTGTAGTATTCGTGGTTTCCTGTCACGTAAAGGGCAGGTTTTTTCCAGCCGACAAGAAACTGGTCAAGAAGCTCATAGTCCTTCAGAACGCAAATATCCCCTGCCAAAATCATCACATCGACATCGCTGTTCTGCGGGGGCAGGAAGTCCGTGCCGAATTCCAAATGCAGATCGCTATAGGTAATGATTTTCATGGCTGTTTCTATTGAAGAGATATGATGTTTTTAGTTTCAAGAAACTTTATAAAAGAAAGACCTGCCGCTATTAATGCGTCGTCACGGCTATCTAACCCCATCGAATGAACAAACTTTGCGCCATGAACCAGATTATTTCTGAGTTGGCGAAAGCTGTCTATGAAGGTGTCCCAAGAATTAACAGTACCAATATCAACAAATTCAGGTTTCTTTTTACCCTGATTTGTAACCATCCGTAGTTTTTTGGGGGGCTTTTCTTTTAAGACGCGAAAGGTAGAAAAGGGACTATTGTTCCAGTCAATTCCCAAAAAAGGATGGGTTCCTTCCAATTTGGAGCTGAATGCTTTTTTATACAAAACACCGGTAATGTCCGTGCGGCACAACTGGGCGCTATCAGGATAAGTTGTTACAGTGGCTATTTCTAATAAGCCTAATTTTTTGGACAACTCTTCAAAGGCACTCATAGTTTGTCCTTTCTGCTGGAAAAGATTTTTATTAGGGAATTTTACGCGAAACAAAATAACCTTGCCAGCAGGCACTTAAAAATCTCCCCATGCGGTGATTAAGCCCATTATTCGCCGCAAAATATGCGGTGAATAAATGGTGGATTGTGTTCGCTTTTGCGCTGTCGTAGAGTACAGAAAGTATACTGGAGCATTATTTTCTTGACTTACCCAAAACTTACCCAGTATGAAGAAGACGGTATTTCGTGGTGAAATATCAGGTACTTAAGGATGGATGGTTTGCGCTCATAACCTGAAGGCCGCAGGTTCAAATCCTGCCCCCGCAACCAACTTTTCAAGCACTTAGCTTCGCTGTATAATCATAAATAGGCCAAAAAAGCTGGACACATTCCAGACACACTTTTAAGGCCTTCAGGTTTTTTACCTGCCGATGATTCTTTACAGCGGAGACACATCATGGACACGCCAGAAAAGACCCTGCCGGAAGCCCCCAAACGACGCGGGCGAGGCCGCCCCCGTATCAACACCGAACAACCAGCCCATATGCTTTTAGGCGGCGCTGTACGCGTCTATAAGCGCGACGGAAGCGCCCGTTACTGGCAATGTTCAGCCCACTTTGATGGAAAGAAGTTCCGCACGTCCACCAAAGAGGAGAGCTTGGAGCTTGCCAAGCAATTTGCCGAGGACTGGTATCTTGGTCTGAAAGGCAAGAAAATCGCAGGGGTGCTTATCACCGAGAAGACCTTCAGCGACGTCGCCGAAATCTTTTTAAAAGAATACCAAACCATTACCGAAGGACAGCGCAGTGCCAAATGGGCGCGTGGCCATGAGGTTCGTATCAGGGTACACCTTAATCCCTTCTTCGGCGACATGAACATTTCCGACATTACGGCGGGGCGAGTGCAGGAATACCGTGTCGCCCGCATGACGCCTAAAGAAGAGAAAAACCCCCATGCCGAAGACAATCGCCCGCACAAGGCCAAAGCCCCCGCCCGAAGCACGCTTCACGATGAAATCGTTACGCTTCGGCAGGTGCTGAAAACCGCCATTCGTCATGGTTGGCTTACGGCTTTGCCAGACCTGTCCGCCCCCTATAAATCTCAAGGGAAGGTTGTGCATAGGCCGTGGTTCAGCCCTTCGGAATATAAAGCTCTTTACACTGAAACCCGCGCCCAAACGAAAGTAGGGCGTCCGCAGGATATTTGGAACGCCGAACAGCTTCATGACTATGTGCTGTTCATGGGAAATACCGGACTTCGCCCCGACGAAGCTGGAAACCTCTTGCATCGTGATATTCAGATTATTGAAGACGCCGACACCGGAGACCAGATTTTGCTTATCGAGGTGCGCGGCAAGCGCGGCGTGGGCTATTGCAAAAGCACTCCCAACGCCGTCAAGCCTTATTCAAGAATTCTTAACCGCGCCAGACCTATCCCTGAAAAGATAGGTGAAGAAGCGCGGGAGGAACTGAGGAAGAATCCTGTCTATCCGCAACCTAACGACCCAGTTTTTCCTGAAAGCAATGTGAAACGGTTCAACAGGGTTCTTGAAAAGCTCAATTTGAAATACGACCGTGACGGCATTGCCCGCACGACCTATAGCTTGCGGCATAGAGGTTTTCCTTGCCGTCGGGTTTACACGTCCCATCCCGTCTCAGGAAGAGCTCGATGACGAACAAGAAAAGAAGCAGTATTCTTCTATGGATGCCGGTTGGACGGTTATCTGTAATGATAGGGCTGTCCTGTATTGCGATAGAAGTGAGTTGACTGGATGGGGAGAGGCAGGCGTTCCTCGTTATCACACTCAATTTATCGCCATATCTGGAATTGTTGAGTTCCGATCTAAAGACCCATCAAAGTTGCCGACAACGACAACAAAGCGTGGCATTGACGCATCCTCTCCTCTGTACCTTCAAGTAAAAAACAAAATGCGGGAGGGGATGACAATTTTTACAGACTACACCAATAAATGGAAAGGTCAGGCAGACGCGACAAAGAAACATATGGCTGCGGGAAGGCCCATGTCTTTGGAGCAGATTAAAGAGCAAAAGTTACAATTTAGCAAAACGACCAAGAGCGTGCCGGCAGGTTCTCAATATAGACCGACACTTCCAATGCCGAAAAAAATAGAAGCAAAGCAAAGACGCATTTCTTACGTTAAGGATATTAAAGACGTCAACAAGTTGGCACTATATTTATTCGAGGATGAGAATGCTTCCCCATCCGATGTCGGCGAAAAATGTTTCGATCTTATGCTGAAGGAAGCTAGATAATGGCCGCCCCAGCCTATCATCTTAGGACGAATAAAGCCGTTGACCGCTTTATCTTTGTAGATGCCCTGCGCTGCCTTGATAAAAAGGCGGCTCTTGAAAAATACGTCTATTACGGATTCGGCGGGCCGTATCTGGAAGATTTCAGGTTGGTGCATGAAAATTTCCCTGGCATGAAAATGGTTTCAATAGAAGAGGATGTGGAGACTTATAAAAGACAAAAATTCCATCGTCCAAGCAGCAATATAAAATTGTTGCGTAGGGAGCTGGGGTCGTTCCTGTCCGAATACGACCCAAAAGATAAGAAAAGCATATTTTGGTTGGATTATACCGGTTTGCAATACAGTCAAATCGAGGAATTTATGTCTCTACTGCAACGCTCCCCAGCCGGAAGCGTTGTGAAAATTACGCTACAAGCACAGCCCGGCCATTATCACGATGATAAAAAAGCGGAAGATTTTGTTGCGCGGTTCAAGAAAGTTTGGCCGGACTCTTACAAAAGCCCGCCACGAGACAGCCAAGGGTTTGCTTGTCTGCTCCAAGAGATGCTTCAAATTGCTTCCCAGCAAGCGTTGCCAAGTATGACCGGAGTTGTGTTTCAGCCTTTATGTTCTTTCTTCTATCGAGACGGGTTGGGCATTTTTACACTGACCGGAATAATGTGTCGGAAGGAGGGCAGACGGAAAGTCAGAGAAGATTTTTCCGGCTGGAGCTTCGCCAACCTGCATTGGGCGAAACCGAAATTGATAGATGTCCCCACCCTAAGTTCAAAGGAAAGACTGCACTTGCAAGCTCACCTCCCCTGTCGTAAGGACGCGGGAAGGACTCTTGTGCGATCCTTGGGGTACAAGATTGATTCGGATAAAAAAGCGAATGTTGAAAAAATGAAGCAATATGCTCGTTTCTACGTGCAGTACCCGTATTTTATCAGAGCCGTTCCTTAAAGCTACGCGGCAAGGCGGTTTTTCTTTTTCCGCCTGTCAGAAATAAAATTCAAAATCTTCTCTGATAGATGCGGCGATACGCTGTTCCCGATCATGCGGAAGCTGTGCCATTTTGTAGGGTGAAATGTGTACCAATCTGGGAACCCTTGCAATCTAGCGGCTTCCCGTACTGTTATCACACGGCCTTGCTCGGGGTGCAGCGGTCTGACCGCTTGATAACTACCCTTGTCTCTGCCCGTTCCGGCGCGAAGAGTTGGGCACTGTCCGTCCCAATCTAGTTTGTAGGATTTGCTTTTTCTGTCCGATGTGCCTTGCTCCAAAGAGGCATACCGTTTTCCTACCGCCTTTGAATGCAGGGTGTCCATCAGGCCGGATACATAGCCTTCTTCAAGTTTTTCGATTGCAGTATCCCAACCGCATCCTTTCGGCGGCAATTGTCTGGCAAGTCGGGCGTATTCACTTACCCGTTTGCGCCCATCATACTTTGCCCAACCGTAATCGCCTTCTTCGACGGAAACAGGAGAAGGAAGGTCGCCAATCGCATCGCGGACGGTAACAAGGTCGTCCGAATGCAATGCGGCAACATCATCTTCGGTGAAGACGTCGAATTCTCTGGGATCATATCCGATCACAAGGATACGCTGGCGCTTGGTGGCGGCTCCCAAACCGGAGGCTGTCACCATCACAGGGCCGACTACCTTATAATGCTGGGAAATGTGTTCGATTTGTTTTTCCAGTTTGTCGCGCATGACGCCGGATATAAGTCCGGGGACATTCTCCATGACAAAGAAAGATGGCTGGATGTATTCGATGTGGTCGAAATAATGACCGATCAATTTGTTCCGGGGATCGTTTTCATCCCGTCTTCCCATCGTACTGAAACCTTGGCAGGGTGGGCCCCCAATGATACCGAAAACATCTTGATTGTCGCAGGTATCTAAAAGTTTCTTGCCTGACGTTTTTGCCAGATCGAAATTGGCAAGTTTCGATTTTGGGAAATTTCTTGCATAGGCGGAGGACAGTGTAGGGTCTATATCAACGGCTAAAATCGAGTTGAACCCTGCAAGATGCGCCCCAAGGCTGAAGCCTCCGCATCCGCAAAATAGGTCAATGATGTTTTTCTGATTTTGTTTCATAAAATGAGAATACCCTGCGTCAAACGGTTTGTCGACCGCTAATGCCAGTATCTGGGGATGATGAAAAAAAGTACATGAAAATCTGAGGGTTTCCTGCAAACCAGCCGGAGTTTTGTATGGAAGCCAATCATTCTGAAGCGCAAATACGGTCTTTGGTTCGTTATTTTGGCGCAACTTAGTCAGATGTAACTGGAGAGTAGAGGGAAGCAGCTAAAGACTCATTATAAAACCCCGATTTCCTAATATCGGAATCCCACCTCATTGAAAACCCAAGGCTTTCCAAGCTCCTTGCCGCCTCGCGAGGGCGATTAATATTATAGAACTGTGGTTATGGATATTTTTCTAATAAGTCACAGGAGGCATATATGAGCTTGGGAAAACAAGCAAAGGTCCTATCGAAGCAACAGCAGGACACCATGCTGAGCTTCTTGGAAACGACCCGGCATCCGACAAGGAACCGGGTCATTTTTTTATTATCAGCAAGGGCGGGATTGCGGGCGAAGGAGGTGTCCGCGCTGACATGGCGGATGCTGACCGATGCCAACGGCAACATTGCCGATGCCATCGCCCTGCAAGATAGCGCAAGCAAGGGCAACAGCGGCGGCACGGTCTGGCTGAACAAGGAGCTAAAAATCGCCTTGGTCGAATACAAGGCTACGCTCCAGACCTTCAACCCCGTCGACCGGATCGTTTTGTCCGAGCGCGGCAAGCCGATGTCGGCGCAGGTCATCGTCAACATGTTTTGGCATTGGTATCGCAAGCTTGGCTTTGACGGCTGTTCCAGCCATTCGGGGCGCAGGACGTTCATCACCAACGCTGCACGCAAAATATCGGCCGTGGGTGGCAGCATCAAGGACGTGCAGATGTTGGCGCGGCATTCGTCTTTGTCCATGACGCAGCGATATGTCGAGGCCGATGTTGATGCGCAGAAGAAAGTGGTGCAACTGGTATGATCGGAGAATTTATTGAAACGATGGCGCGGTACGGTGCCCTTGTCGCCCGATGCTGCGCAAGCATGGGTTAAGTTTCACGACCATATCGAACGCAATACAGGCAGCGGCGGCGGCTTCGCGCCTATCCGCGGCCTTGCCAACAAACTTCCCGAACATGCAACAAGACTGGCGGCGGTGCTGACCTTGGTATCCGACCCGCAGGCAGGCGCGATCACGGCACAATCCTTGGAATGCGGTATCCTGCTTGCCGAACATTACGCAAGCGAGGCATTGCGGTTGTTTGAATCAAGCGCAGTCGATCACAAACTCCTGACCGCGCAAAAGCTGCTTACATGGTTGCAAACAGGATGGGAGGAAAGCATGGTGTCCTTGCCCGACATCTACCAACGCGGCCCCCGTTCCATCCGCGACAAGAAAACCGCCGCCGATATGGTGCGCATCCTCGAAGACCATGGCTGGCTGGCCTATGTCGGCAACGGCGTAGTGGCAGGAGAAACTCGCAAAGATGTTTGGCGGGTGGTGAGAGGGTAATGTAATAGGGCTTTTTGAAGCCTGCGTAATATTGTATAAATCTGCTTTATACTGAATCATTTCCAACAAAGAACGGTTTAAGACATGATATTTGGCGTATATATTGAATGCGAAACATGTGGACATCACCACACACTTCGTATTGGCATAGGTCATGAAGAAACACAAAGGCATATTTTTGCTTGTGCTGATTGCAAAGAAAATATTGGTGTTATCCTAAACATAGGAAACTCACCGAACGTTGGGTTGAATTTCGAAAATGCCAAGCAATCCGATACGGGCGGATCCGTAATAAACCTAGATACTAACTTTTTAGTTGACCCTAATAGTCATGGCGCAGACCATCTGAAGAATAGAGTGCAGCAAATGCATGATATCTTCATGGCGCAGAAAAATCATCATGACGAAATGTACGGAGAGGGTTCCTTCGAGCGTTCTATAATAGACACGCAGGATGACATACCGCCTATGCCGCTTGAGACTGAATGGAGACTTTTAAAAAAGGCGTGGTCCCTGTCAAGAAACGAGAAGCAGAAATTAGCCCGTAAAAAAATTGATGATATAAATGCATCTCTTTACAAATACGATACTGTTGATCACTTAGAAGACTGGATATGGCGTTTTTCTTCTAAGCTTTGCATGGGGCGGTACGAAATACTATTTCAGACTGCTATGGAAGATATAATCACGATTTCCCAGCAACCTGAGTTCAAAAACTTTATCAGCTATTTTGAAAAAAACTTGTATTCTCAACACATAGAGCTTCACTATGATATTTTTAAACAGTTTTTCCAGTCATTCTCAGTTTTCAATCAAGTTATGCCCCGATGCCAAGCAGGGTTGGATATACCAGCAGGGTTTGAAGTCCCAACTAAAGATTTTGATAGCATTAAGATGTTCTATGGCAACGCATACGAAGCATTCACTTCTCTTGTTGAGGTGTTTGCTTGCTTAAATAATATTAAACAAGGTAGGGCGTACGACGCTTTTGAGACCATGACCTTAAAAGACTATAAGCTGATTGACAAATCAGGGCGCTGCAACCCTTTTAAAAACACACCTGCATTTTCTATCTTGTGCCAAGAATTAGATGGGCAAATTAGAAACGCTTCGCATCACGGATCTATTTGGTATGATCAAGCCTCCGGAGAAGTGAAATATATAAGCGGCAAAGGTGGAATCGGACAAGAAAAGACCATCAGTTATACCGACTATGTTTCTAAATGTGTTCACGTCTTCCTTTCAATATCATTGTTGTTTCGCATAGAGCTTGTTCTATCAAGACAATTTTGATCGATCGAATTAGTCCAGCTTGCCCCCATGTAGCTATGCTAATTTTGCTAACCTGCTAAACCTGTTTTAGCAATTTAGCTGCTTTAGCATGCACTGGGGTCAAAAAATTAGCGTTTAAGGCTGCAATATTATGCAATATATAGAGCGATCTTCGTATCATGGCAGCAGCACCCCCATTTCGGGGTTTTAAGAGGACTGGCAGGAGGTTGCCTTCATAGCCCGCTACCATGCTCCCCCTGCAAAACCACCCCCTTGCCAACCCCGCCTATGCAGCGTCATGAGTTTGCGGCAATCCAAATGTATCTGAAATTTGAAGCTTATTCGTTTTCTATTTTCTTAATCAGTACCGCCAGCGAAATCTCCAAAGCGTGAGCCAGCTTGAAACATGTCAGAATCGTCGGAATACGCTTCTTGCTTTCGATCAGGCTGATTGCCGAGCGGTTCAGCCCCGTCTTTTGCGCCAGCCGCTCGTGCGACAAACCCTGCTCTTTGCGAGCGGCAGTCAGTTCATCGACAAGCCTTCCTACGGCTTTTTCTGCGAATTTGTCCTTCATGGGACAATAATCGCGCCCTACGAAATTTAAAAATACGTGACTATTGTCACGTACATGACGGATAATGCCTCCTTAACAGGAGGCATTGAAATGGCTTTTAAACAAACATTCACGAAATGGGTTAAATGGGAAGACCGAGGCGAGCTTTCAGGGTTGGCAGCACCCGGCGTTTATGTGATCGCCAAGTCGCCTAAAAAGATGGAAGGGCAGCCTTTCGTTTGGCAAAAAGAAATCATTTATATCGGTGTGTCAAGCAGCCTCAAAAATCGACTGCGACAATTCGACGAAACTATCTCACAAAAAAGAACATCGCATGGCGGTGCAGATCGAGTTTTGGGCAAACATACAAACTATAAAAAACTTGTCCGCAACCTTTACGTTTCGGTCATGGCGGTTGGCACGAAAGCCGCAGGCGACACCCCAGCCTGTTGGCGTAGAATCGGCAGGGCGCACAAAGCCGAGTACTACTGCATAGCCGAATATCTTGATATTCACGACGAGTTGCCCGAGTTCAATCAGCAAAACAAGAAAAAGTTCAGTCGGTCCAGTAAGAAAACGGCGTAACCCCTGCGTAACCCGAGGCAGCTTTCGTATCTACGAATATATTGATAAGTGTTTGAAAATAATGGCGCGCCCGAAGAGATTCGAACTCCTAACCTTCTGATCCGTAGTCAGATGCTCTATCCAGTTGAGCTACGGGCGCAAGCCTGTTTCTCCCAAAAAATCAGGAGACAAAGTACTGGGTTTTTAAAGGATTCTTGGCAAAAGTGCAAGCCTGTTTTTACGAATAATGCCGCCGTTGTGATTATGAATAGTGCGACAAAGCGCCGGGTCTTAAAAATTCTCGTAAAAAGCGGATTCAAATATTGATAACGCCCTGATAAATGGTTTAAAAAGGACTGTGGTCCAGTGCCTTTTCGGGCGGGAGGCCATTTACTTTAAATATAGTACGAGGTAGCGCTTTGCCGAACGTCACTTATCGCACGAGTATCATGGTTTTCGCGTTAGCCACTCTTCTGGGGGGCTGCACGCAAGAGGGGCTTTCGGGATGGTCGCCTGCAAACGGGGATCAATATAAGGTCACAACGTCATCGGATACCCGCACGGTGCACATGCCCGCGCTGGTCGTGTCGGATGATCCGCTGCCGGAAGTCATTTATCGCCGCGGGTCACGCGACGCTGTATTGGCCAGTGACGCAACGCCTGTCGAGACGCGTTATCCTTTGTCACGGAGCGGGAGCGTGGAGACGCTCGTGACGCGCAAGGTTGCCGATTTGTCGCGCGATTTGACGCAGTTGGAAAACGAAACGCAGGGTTATCAGGCGCGGCTGCAATCGCTGCAATCGAGAAGTGACGCCGTCGCTTCGGAATACTATGCGCTGGTGGCGTCTATCAATACAGAGCTGCAATCCGGCACGACGCCGGGGAACCCGGTTCTGACCGAGCGCTGGAATGTTTCGCAGGACAAGCTGAATGCGTTGGCGCAAGGTGCGGGTGATTTGAACATGCTGGCGGGAGACCTTGCTGCCGAAGCGTCCCGTGCTGCCTATTTGCAGGAAACTGTGCGGGCGACCTATGGCTTGTCGGGTGCGGTTGAGGAAGACCACCGGAAGCTTCAGGTGATTGAAGACAGCGTTAATCAGAATATAGTCGGCATCAATCGCTTGCTGACGGCGGTAAACGATGAAATCAAGCGCCGTGATTCCTATCTCCGGTCCGAGCGTCTTAATATGCAAACGATGGCTTTGTCGATCGCCAATGGTGAGCTCTACGGCAAGAGCCTGACCAATAGCCTGTTCCGCAAGGCAACCGAGAACGGCGCTGACCTTTATGGAGGCGCGGTACCGGCACCGGCTTCTGCCCCCGCGAACCGCCGCCCTCTGGTGGTGATCCGCTTCGACCGGGCGAATGTAGACTATGAGCAGCCTGTCTATGGGGCAATCAGTCAGGCCCTGCAGAAATATCCGGCGGCGAAGTTTGAATTGGTGGCAGTCAGCCCGTCCGAGGGAAACCCTGCGGAACTGGCGCTGGCCTCAACGGAGGCGCGCAAGAACGGCGAGGATGTTTTGCGTTCGATGACCCAGATGGGCCTGCCGCTTGAGCGCATCAGCTTGAGCGCCGCGAATAGCCCGGAAGTCAGAAACAGTGAAGTCCGTATCTATATCCAGTAAGGGGCGGCCGGGAATGTAATGGAAAAGCGCCCCGCCTTGTGCGGGGTGTTTTTTTAAAAAGGGAAAATAAATGGAAACGATGCATCTGGACACGCTGACTTCCGTTGCTTTGGTTACAACGGTGGCGCTCCTCTGCGGCCTTTTGCTGATCCGGCTGCGCCAGCCGGCCATTGTCGGTTACATTCTGGCAGGCGTTGTCCTGGGCCCGACGGGGTTGCAGATGGTTTCCAACACGGAAACGGTGCAGGTTCTGGCGGAGCTGGGCGTTATCACCCTGCTTTTTCTGATCGGGATGGAGCTGAATTTGCGCAGTTTCAAGGCCGTCTATAAAACAGCGCTTTCCGCGGTGACGCTGCAAATTATCGTGGCCTTGCTGGTCTTCTGGCTTTTGGGATATATACTGGACTGGTCGCTGGAACGGGTTACGGTGTTTGCTTTTGCCACGGCGATTTCAAGTACGGCTGTGGCGATCAAAATACTGGAAGAAACAGACGATCTGCGTACGCCGGTGGGTCGCACGACTGTCTCTATCCTGATTGCACAGGATCTGGCAATGATTCCCATGCTGCTGATTATCAGCGCATTTGGTGCACAGGCCTCGTCGGATGCGGTCGGTTGGGCGATTGCCCTGAAGCTGATCCTTTCCATGGGGTTTCTGGGGGGGGTCGGCTGGTTTTTGTCGCGGCGGGACCGGGTGACGATACCGCTCTCCGGCTGGATGCTGGCAAGGCCTGAAGTATTGCCGCTGGCGGCATTGGCCTTTTGCTTCACATGGGCCATGCTTTCCGGTGTGCTCGGCCTTTCAACAGCCTATGGCGCCTTTGTCGCGGGGCTGATCATCGGGAATTCCAATGTGCGCGCCGCGCTTCACAAGGCGGCGGAACCGATCCAGACTGTTTTATTGATGGTATTCTTCCTGTCTATCGGGCTGCTGATCGACATCGATTTTATTCTTGTGCATTGGCAAAGCGTGCTTCTTGTTCTGGGGATCGTCACGCTGCTGAAAACCACGGTCAATGTTGCTATTTTGCACTGGCTGGGCGAGCCTTGGGACCGGGCCTTTCACAGCGGCGTTGTCATGGGGCAGATCGGTGAATTTTCTTTTATTCTGGTGGCGGCCGGCCTGGCCAGTCAGGTCATTTCTCCGGAAGGCTACCGGTTGATGATCGCCGTCATTGCGCTCAGCCTGATGATCAGTCCGATGTGGCTGGCGATTGCAAGGCGGCTGCACGATATAACGCTTGGCCGGCTCGGCAACGGCGGGTTTCTGCCGCCGCTATGATTGACGCGGGCGATAACGGCGATAGAGCCGGCCACAGAATCCGCTCAGGTTCTCTTTAAAAACCAGCGCGGCCGGAGTAACCAGCAAAGTGAGCGGCGTGGCAAAGAAGATTCCGAAGGCGATGGCGGTTGAAAGGTCGGCCCACCATTGCGTAGAGGGGCCGCCGAATTCGACAACGCGGTTGATAAAATCAATATTGAGCTGAAATGCCATGGGAAGCAGTCCCAGTGCCGTGGTAACGGCGGTCAGGAAAACGGGGCGGAGGCGTTGCGCGCCCGTGCGCAGGGCCGCCTCGAAGGGCGTAAAGCGCCCTGTTTTTCTAAGCGTATCATAGGTGTCGATCAGAATGATGTTGTTGCTGACAATCGTTCCGGCGAGGGCGATAACGCCAAGACCGGTCATAACGACGCCGAAAGGGCGGCCCATAATAAGCAGGCCCAGCAGGACGCCGATGGTTGACATGATGATTGCCGAGAGGATCAGGAAACAGCTGTAAAAACTGTTGAATTGCGTCACCATGATCAGGCCGATAATAAAAATCGCCGCGATGAAGGCTTCTATCAGGAATTTCTGCGATTCCTTCTGGTCTTCATCTTGCCCCTTGAAAACAAAGCGCAGCCGCGGATCCCATTCCTGTTTCTGCATCCAGTCCTGTAAGGCGCGGATTTTTGCATCGGCATTGACGCCGGGAGGGACGTCGGCTTTGATGGTCATGATGCGGAATCCGTCGGCGCGGCTGATTTGCCCGGTCTTCGGTTGCGCGGTGCGTGTGACAAAATTGGTGATCGGAATGGATCCGTTGGGCGTTTCAATCCGTACGCGATCCAGACGTTCGAGCGAGCGGCTGCCCTGCGGATAGCGGATCAGCACATCAATTTCCTTTTTTGAATCAAGCGGCCTGAATTCGCTGATTTTAAGCCCGTTGGTGACAAGGCGCACGGACTGCCCGATGCTGGAGGTGTCCAGACCGAATTTTGCAGCTTGTGCGCGGTCAACGGTCAGCGCCCATTCAATCCCGGGAAGGGGGCGGCTGTCTTCTATATCGACAAAGCCCTCGATTTCCCGCAGGCCGCCAAGAATTTTTTCAATGGCGGGCGCCAGCGTTTCGGGGAAGCGGGAGTGGATTTGCAATTGCAGGGCTTTTCCGGATTGGGGGCCGGCTTTTTCTTCCTGCGGCTCGACGTAGATGCCGGAAATATCGGTGGTTTTATCCCTGATTTCCTGCAGAATTTCTGCGGCCTTGGCCCGACGGTTCCAGTCGGCGAATTCAATCTGGATCTGGCCAATGACATCCTCGGCCAGATCATTGCCGCCGCCGGTGCGGCCGGTGCGGCTATAGACCGTTTCGATGCCGGCGATGGCAAGAACGCGTTTTTCCACGGCTTGCACCAGTTTATCTTGCTCGTAGATAGAAAGATTGCCGCGGGCATGAACAAGAATGCTGGCGACTTCCGGCTCCCGGTCAGGAAAGAACTCAACCCCGTTGCCATGACGGGCATAGTAAAACTGGATGCTGAACAAAAAGACAATTGCCAGCAAAATGATTTTTCCGGGATGCGTCAGCACTTGCCGGAGCAGGCGGATATAGGCGCCTGTCGCGCCTTTGACCTCTGCCAGATCCCCTTCCTCCATGACGGAGAGGGATTTTGTGACTTTGGTATCGCCGGCCATGCCGTGCCGCCCGAATAACGCGCCGAGCACGGGGACGAAAAGAAGGGCCACCGCCAGCGCGGAGAGCAGGACGGCGATCAGCGTGATGGGCATGTAGCGCATGAATTCGCCGACGATGCCCGGCCAGAAAAGCAAGGGGAAAAAAGCGGCCAGAATTGTCAGGGTGGAGGAAATGACCGGCCATGACATGCGGACGGCAGCTTCGCGGTAGGATTCCTGCCGTGAAAGGCCTTCCGCCATTTTGCGATCAGCGTATTCGGCCACGACAAGGGTTCCGTCCACAACGATTCCGACGGAGAGAATAAGCGAGAACAGCACGACGATATTGACGGTTAGGCCGGAAAGAGAGAGAAAGAATATCCCCATCAGGAACGCAGCCGGGATCGTGATGCCCACCAGAGACGAGGTTGTCAGGCCAAGGGCCAGAACGCAGACGATCATGACCAGAATAACGGCGCTGGCGATGCTGTTCTGCAGGTCCCCCAGCATCTGGCGGATGTTTTGTGACCTGTCTTGCGTATAATTGACCTGAATTTCCGAAGGCCAGAGTGCGCTGTCTTCGGCAACGATCTTGCGAATGGCGGCAACGGTTTCAATGATGTTTTCGCCGCTACGCTTGACGATTTCAATGGCGACAGCCTGGCGGCCGTTGATACGGGCGAAAGTTTCCGGGTCTTTGAAATTGCGGCGGATCTCGGCGATGTCGCGGACAAGAACCGCGGAATCCCCGCTGACCTTCAGCGGCATGGTTTCAATATCGTTCAGGGTTTCGAACAGGCCGGGAACCTTGACGGCAAAGCGGCCTGCGCCGGTATCGATATTCCCGGCGGCCACCAGTTTGCTGCTGCGCTGGAAGAAGGCAATGATGTCCCGTCCGCTCAGGCCGTAGCTTTCAATCTTGACAGGATCGACGATAATCTCGATTTGTTCGTCGCGGTTTCCTGCAATATTCGCCTCCAGCACGGCAGGGACGGTTTCAATGCGGTCCTGCAGGTTGCGTGCAGCTGCCAGCAGGGTACGCTCGGGAACATCTCCCGATAGGGTGACGACCAATACGGGGAACAGGCTGAAGTTGACCTCGTTGACGATCGGCTCGTCTGCATCTTCCGGCAGTTCCGGTTTGGCTTTGTCGACGGCGATCCGGACATCATCCAGCGCTTTCTTGGCGTTAAATCCGGCGGTAAATTCAAGAATGATGTTGGCGCCGCCCTGAAATCCGGTTGCGCGCAATTCCTTGACGCCATCGACGGAAGAAAGCTCTTCCTCCATCGGACGGATCAGCAGGCGCTCGGCATCGTCGGGAGAAATGCCTTCCAGCGTTATGGAGACATACATGATGGGAATATCGATGTCGGGTTCCGCTTCTTTCGGGATGGTTATGTAGCTATAGATGCCGGCAATCAGCAGAATGACAAGGGCGCTGAGGGTGCTGCGCCCGCGAAAGAGGGCTGCTTCGATGATGGCTTTCACGGCAGAGCCTCTGGTGTGGTTTCCACAGCCTCGACTTTTTGTCCGGGGGTGACGAATTCCTGTCCGACGGTTATGAGCCTGATGTTGTCGGGTAGTCCGCGGACCCAGATGCCGCCGGGAGCGTCGCCCGCCAGCGTGACCGGATGAAAACCCGCGATATTGTTTTCGTCAACGGTTTTGACGCCAATGACGCCGCTATCGTCGAGAGAAAGAATGGCCGGGGATATCCGGTGGGCTTTTTCGGTGGCGACGGGAATGCGCAGGCGTGTTGTCAGTCCCTCAACAATGGCGTTGTCGGGGTTGGGAATTTCAACTTCGATACGAAAGGTGCGCGTCGCTTCATCTGCGGTCGTGGCGATATAGCTGATCTTTCCCTCTGCCTCCTGACCATTTGGCAGGGTGGCAAAAGCCTGATTGTCGTGCCTGATTTCCCCGATGCGCTGTTCCGAGATGTAACCGATGATATGAATGGGGTCAAGATCGACGATCTTTCCGATAGGGGTCCCGGCCTGCACAAAGGAGCCGATTTCGACAACGCGCTCTTCAAGTGCGCCGTCAAAGGGCGCGCGGATCTCCGTATTGCCCAGATCGACTTCGGCGCGTTTTAATTCGGCGCGGGCGGCTTCCAGTTCCGCCTCTGTTCCGGCTAGGCGAACCTTGGAGTTATAACCTTTTTCCGAGAGCCCCTGTGCGGCGGAAGATTCGATTTCTTTTTGCCTGACTTCCTGCCGCGCCTTGGCGACCAGCGCCTTGCGGTCCTTGATCTCGATGCGGGCGATGACCGTTCCGGCGGTAATGCGCGCGCCGCGGGCAACGGGAACCTCAATGATGCGGCCTTCCGTTTCGGCCAGAATATCGACAATACGCGCGGCTTTGGTGCGGCCATTAACGGTAATGTCATTGGCCACGGTTTGCGCCTGCGATGTCAGGACGCTGACACGCGGCGTTTCCGTCCGTGTGGAAGATTCGTTTTGCCGTTCCAGAATAGAAGACGCAGGGCTTTCCGGCGGCCTGTTCCAGCTGCCGGAGAGAATCCACAAGGTCGTTGCGAGAATAAAAAGCAAAGAGAGAATGAGGGCTCTTTTCATGGGAATTTATTTCCTAAAGCTTCACGGATGGATTTGGGGCTGATCTCTTCAACGGCACCCTGCGGCATTTTCCCCAGATGAAAGGGGCCATAGGAGGTGCGGATGAGGCGGTTAACGGTTAGGCCGATGTGTTCCAGAACATTGCGGATTTCGCGGTTTTTGCCCTCATGCAGGGTCATGAGCAGCCAGACGTTGGCCCCTTGTTCTTTTTCGATAGCCGCTTCGATAGGGCCATAGACGATGCCGTTGACGGTGACGCCCCTTGCGAGAAGGTCAAGGTCTTTTGGTCGGATCTTGCCGAAGGCGCGCACGCGATACTGCCTTGTCCAGCCGGTGGAGGGAAGTTCAAGATGACGCGAGAGCGCGCCGTCATTGGTGAGCAGCAGCAGTCCCTCGCTGTTCAAATCAAGACGGCCGACGGAAATGACACGGGGCAACCCCTCCGGCAGGTTTTGGAAAATTGTCGCGCGGTCTTTTTCATCCTTGTGGGAGGTGACAAGGCCGCGTGGCTTATGGTAGCGCCAAAGTCGCGTGGGTTCTTTTCCAGCCAGCGGTTTTCCATTGACTTCGATTTTGTCGCTGTCGGAAACATTGAAGGCTGGAGTTTTCAGAAGATTGCCATTCACGCGCACTTTGCCAGAGAGAATCAGTTCCTCGGCGGCGCGGCGCGAGCAAACACCCGCCCGCGCCAGACGTTTGGCGATTCTCTCGCCCGTATTTTCTTTTTTTGTATCTTCTGCCATTGATTCAGACCGTGGATTCCCCGTAGGCTTCCATCATGACAGAAGATGACAAAACTGACTATATGATTCAAGCCCTTGCGGCGGCAAAAAACGCGGCCGCGCAGGGGGAAATTCCCGTTGGCGCTGTGGTGGTTGATGGAAAATCAGGCGCGGTTTTGGCGGTGGCAGGGAACGAGACGGAAAGCGCCAATGATCCCGCCGCACATGCGGAAATCCTCGCCCTGCGCCAGGCCTGCGCGCTGCGCGGTTCGCCGCGGCTGCCAGAATGCGATCTTTACGTGACGCTGGAACCGTGCCCGATGTGTGCCACAGCGATCTCCTTTGCGCGCCTCAGGCGCGTTTATTTCGGTGCCTACGATCCAAAAGGTGGCGGAGTCGATCATGGCCCGCGCATTTTTACACAGCCAACCTGCCATCACCGACCGGAGGTCTATGGCGGGATCCACGAGCAGGATTGTGCCTCACTTCTGAAAGTTTTTTTCAGGGAGAAAAGGTGATGCGGGCTTAATTCCCGAAATATCTCCACCATGGGCGTTTTTCTTGACGCAACACGGGGGCTTCCGGTTCACCGGCCGCCGGTTCCTCTTTGCTCATTTCCAGACTTTTGTCCTGTTCCGGTGTAGCCATGGGCGCGGCGGATGATTTCTCCGGCTGCTGCTTATCTTCTGCGCGCGGCGGAGCAATGCTGCCCATCATCTCTTTCATATGACGGTTCATCATGCGCCAGTGCTGCGCCCGTTCATTACGGGGACCGATACAATCCTTGCTGTATTGTAGGCCGCGGCAGAACTGGTCCATGCCCATGATAGAGCTGTGCATGGAATCGCTCATTTCTGACATGATTTGCAGGCGTTCCTCAAGCGGGCAGTCCGGATTGCCGATGCATTTCTGGAAGCGTTCTTCCAGTGTCGGCACTGGTGTCATGAGCTGCGGGGTGGCGGGAGTGACTTTCATTTCACTCTGGGCCATGACGGGGTGAACCATGCCGAGAATTGCGGTGATCAGGGTAAGTGCCATTGCTTCTTTCATGTTACGCTCCTGTTGAAAAGGTTTAGGCCACGGTAATGCCGTTTGTATAAATGATGTTTGATTTCCATCAAAAAATGCAAGTTTGCCCATTTTTGATTTTAGTCACATGGCCGGAAAGAGTTTTCTGCCAGATTTCAGAACACGGAAACATACAGCTCAATAAAGGAGAAAATCATGAACCGCTTTTATTATGCCTTCGCCATTATTCCCGCATTGCTGACCGCAGGCGGATGTTCACAGCTGGGCGCGCGGGATCGCGCCATGCTGGATGAAACGCAAATGATGGCGCGGGATGCGAAAAATATGGCTATGCAGGCTGCACAGGATGCCGCCAATGCGAAGGAAAGCGCCGCCCTTTCGGCAGAAGCGGCAAAAGAGGCCCAGCGCGCCGCCGAGCGTGCGGCCAGCAGCGTCGCAGACCGGACCTTTCAGGACGGCGGGATGAAGTAAAATCAGGCCGCTTGAATTTTTGCCCATTCCTCAAGAACGGCATCGAGAGCCGGCTGTTCACTTGCGGCGCGGAGAGCGTGGCAGGTTTCCGGCGTTTTGAGGAAGCGGGAGATTTGCGCCAGTATTTTGAGGTGTTCTGTCGTCTTGCTTTCGGCGGGCGCCAGAAGCATAAAAATAATATCGACCGGAGAACCGTCAATGGCGTCATAGTCAACGGGCGTTTTGAGGCGGATAAGGACGCTATAGGTTCTGTCGACTCCGGCGACCTTGACGTGCGGGATGGCAGCACCGCCGCCGATGCCGGTGCTGCCGATTCTTTCCCGCTCCATCAGCGCATTGAAGAGGGTTTCGGCATCGCCATCGAAAAGCGTTGCCGCCTGTTCCGCGATTGCGCGAAAGGCCTGCTTTTTGCTGCTGGCGGCAAGCTCTGCAATAATAAGATCAGCGGCGATCATGGACAATGATGCTTACTCTTTTTCAATTGCTGGGTGCCGCGATTCCGGTCAGATCTTCTTTGGGCGGCCATCCGGGTCAACCCAGCCGATATTTCCGTCTTTGCGGCGGTAGACCATGTTAAATCCGCCATGGGCGGGGTTTTTAAACATCAGGGCCGGAAAATCGCCCAGTTCAAGGCGCATGACGGCATCGCTGACGGCCAGTGTTGGAATCTGTGATTCCATTTCCGCGATGACAGCGGGTTCGCTGCCGTTTTCTGCTTCATCTTCATCGCTGCTGAAAGTCGTATAGGCAGCGGTGTGGATTTCCGCAGTATTTTCCCAGCGATGATGGTCGCGGACCTTGTCTTTGAAGCGGGAAAGACGCTTGGCCATCCGTTTGGAGGCCTCGTCAAATGCAGGATAGGGATCCTCCGCTTCATGCTGGGCTTCCAGTACGACGCCGCTTCCGACGCGGATCGAAATATTCGCTTTGTAGCGGTGACCTTTTTCTTTGGTAAAAGTCACAATGGCCTCGATCGGGTCATGGAAATATTTTTTCGTGGTGGTGGTCAGGTTTTCCTTGACGTGCTCGCGCAGCGAGTCACCAACATCCAGGTGCAGTCCTTTGACGGTCAGTTGCATGATTTGGAACCCTTTTGATATCCGTTCATTAATATCCTGAATTATAGGCATCGAAAGGTAAAGTCAAGGTTAAGGCGCAGGTTCTGTAGAAATATCCTTTATTTACAAATATTTATGTCATACTTTTTTGCCGTCGGCGCGAAACGGAGGAGGGAATTTTCATAGCCTCGCGATATTTGGCAACTGTGCGGCGGGCTATGTCAATTCCCTCGCTCTTTAGAGCGGTGACGAGGTCATCGTCGGAGAGGATAGCGCCGGGCGGTTCAGCGTCAATCAGGGTTCGGAGCCGGGATTTGATCGCCTCGGCGGAAAAAGCGGCAGCGCCGTCAGAAGAACTGACGCCGCTGGAAAAGAAATATTTCATTTCAAACACGCCGCGCGGCGTGCCGATGTATTTTCCGGTCGTGACGCGGCTGACGGTGCTTTCGTGCATGCCGATGACGGTTGCAATGTCGCGGAGCACCAGCGGCTTGAGATATTCGACGCCGTAGTTAAAAAATGCCTCCTGCTGCAGGATAATCTCGCCTGCAACCTTGAGAATGGTCTGCGCCCGCTGGTCTAGCGCCTTGACCAGCCAGCTGGCCGTGCTCATCTGTTCGGAGAGGTATTGCTTGTCCTTCTTCTCCCGTGCCGACTGGCTGATTTCCGTGTAATAACGCTTGTTGACAAGTACACGGGGCAGGGTATCGGCATTTAGCTCGACGGCCCAGCCGCCGCCTTTTGATTTCGGCAAGGGGCGCATCAATACATCCGGAATGACAGTTTGCGAAACAAAGTGCTCGAAGGCCAGTGCCGGTTTCGGGTCCAGTGTGCGGATTTCTGCGATCATGTCTTTCAGGTCGTCTTCGTCAACCTGACACAGCGTGCGCAGTTTCTTCAGATCATGACTGGCCAGAACATCAAGGTTTTCCAGCATTTTCTGCATAGCGGGATCCAGCCGGTTTTTTTCACGCAATTGAAGAGACAGGCATTCGCTCAGGTTCCGGGCAAAAAGTCCGGCGGGGTCCAGCCGTTGCAGGCGGTCGAGGATTCCGGCGACGCGTTCCTCCGCACAGCCAAGGCGCACGGCTATCTGTGCGGTTTCGGCACGGAAATATCCGGCTTCATCAAGGTAATCGACGAGCAGCAGGGCAATAGCGCGGTCCCGGGCATCGGTGAATTCAAGGTTGATCTGCTTGGTCAGCAGGTCGCGCAGCGAGGATTCCTCTGCCATTGTGTTTTCAAAGCTGAAATCGCTATCATCGAATTTAAGGTTTCCGCCGGCGCCTACGCCGGCATAGGTAGCGGTGGCGAAGGCGTCATAGCCACCTTCCTGTGCGGCCATGTCGCGTTCGGCTTTGCTCTCGCCGGTAAAGACGTTGTCGAAATCCGTATCCAGCCCGCGCTCTTCATATTGCGGCGCGCCTTCATCGTTTTCTATTGAGCCGGAAACATGATTTTCGCCTTCTCCGGCGCCGGATTCTGTTCGCGCGGCATCCGGCTCCTCGGCGGAATGGCTCAGGCTGTCATCCCGTTCGAGCAGGGGATTTTTTTCCAGTTCGGTTTCCAGGTATTCGGCGAGTTCAAGGTTCGACATCTGCAACAGCTTGATAGCCTGCTGCAGTTGCGGTGTCATGGTGAGCGTCTGGCTCTGTTTCAGGTCAAGGCGCTGGTTGATCGACATGGTTTCTTATCCCCTTTGGTAAATATAGCACGATCGGGGAAATTTTGAATATTTCTTTAAAGGGCGGTCATGCGGAAATCGGGCGGCAAATCGCGATCATAAAGAGGGGCATAACGGTTTGTATAACCATAGGGAAAGCGGAAGTCCCACCATTCCTGCGGCAGGGGGAGGATTTCATGCCCCAGTTCGGCTCCGGCGCGGGTCATGGCCCGTTCGAGAATGCGGCGGTTCTCCAGCACGGCCGGCGGGAAATTCAGATAGTTGCGCGCGGCGGGATTGTTGCTGCGGTCTTCACTGAGAAAATCGAAAGGTGTTCCCATGTCGATTTCTTTGCCGTTCTTGTCAATCAGAATGATGTCTACAGCCATGCCGCGCGGATGTCCGCCGCGACCGGGCGGCGAGAGCAGGCGGTTGGGTTCTTCCAGCCAGTGCGGATTTCTGCGGACAATTTCCGTGTCGCGCATCCGTTCCTGGGCCTCTACCGTGCGCAGGCAGTCTTTCAGTTCAAAAATGTAATTGTTTTCATGCCAGCAGATATCCGCCGCCCGCAAAATAACGGCAACGAATTCCCGATGTCCGATCATCCTTGCAGCCTGCCGGTAGATGCCGGTTTTAAACAGATTGCAGGAATGCTCCGGCTGCGCATAGACCAGATCGATTTTCAGCGGATATTTCTCCGTGAATTCATCCAGAAAAACCAGATCTTCCGGTGAAATCGGAAGGGCTTGCTCCTCTGCGCTCATCCCTTGAGCTCGGAAAGTTTTTTCTGGGTGGTGATCTGTTCCGGATCCATGCGCAGTTCAATCAGGGCCGGTTTTTTCGAGGCGAGCGCCTTTTGCAGGGCGGACGCGAAGTCCGCCGTTTTTTCAACGACAAAGCCTGCCGCGCCATAGCTGCGCGCCAGTGCCGCGAAATCCGGATTGGTCAGGCGCGTGGCGCTGATTCGCCCGGGGTAATGTTTTTCCTGATGCATGCGGATGGTGCCATACATGCCATTGTTGAAAACAAGGAAAACCGGATGGGCGCCTTCGTGCAAGGCGGTGGCGATTTCCTGTCCGGTCATCATGAATCCGCCATCGCCCATAAAGCCGATGACAGCGCGGTCGGGGTAGGTCAGGCTGGCGGCAATCGCGGCCGGAACGCCATAGCCCATGGCGCCCGAGGTGGGGGCGAGCAATCTCATGGGCCGGTCATAGGAAATATACCGCTGTGGCCAGCCGCTGAAATTTCCGGCATCGGTGGTGATGATGGCGTCGGCGGGGAGCTGGTTGATCAGGTCTTCCGTGACGCCGTCGAGATCCAGTTCGAATTTGTCGCGGCTACGGATCAGCGTCCAGTCCAGATATTCCTGCCGGAGTTGGCGTGTCCAGTCCGCGCGGGCGGTGTTGTCCGGAATAGCAAGGTTTTCGACGGTTTTCGCAAAGGCCGGAATATCCGCAAGAATAGCCAGATCGGCTTGATAGACACGGTTTAGTTCCGCGGCGTCCGGATAGATGTGGATCAGCTTCTGTTTTGGCTGCGGCGGGATGATGAGAGTGTAACCCTGTGTCAGGATTTCGCCAAGGCGGGTGCCGACAGCGATAATCAGATCCGCCTCCATGACATGGCGCGACAGGCGCATGTCAACGGTGGTTCCCAGCGCGCCGACATAGTTGTCATGGCTGTTGTGGAAAGCATCCTGGCGGCGGAAACCGGCGGCGACGGGAAGATGGGCGGCGGCGCAGAAGCTTTCAAAACCGTTTATCGCGGCATCCGTCCAGTTGCCGCCTCCGACGATCACCAGCGGTTTTTGCGCGGTGGCCAGAAGCTCTTTCAGATGCGCGACATCTGAATGTTTCGGAGCAAAAGTGACTGGTGCTGCGGGCGCGGCCACTTCCTCGCCGGAGAGCTCCGATAAAACATCTTCGGGGAAGGCGATGACAACGGGGCCGGGGCGGCCTGTCGTGGCGATGGCGAAAGCCTCGCGCATGATCTGTGGTATATCGGCGGCTTTTTCAACCTGTGCGACCCATTTTGTCATGGGGGGGGCGAACATCTGGCGATAGTCGATTTCCTGAAAAGCTTCACGCCCCATCTGGTCACGGGCGACTTGCCCCACCAGCAGGATCATCGGCGTCGAATCCTGCATGGCGGTATGGACGCCGATGGCAGCATTGCAGGCGCCGGGGCCGCGGGTGACAAAACAGACTCCCGGGTGGCTGGTCAGCTTGCCATAGGCTTCGGCCATGAAAGCGGCTCCACCTTCTTGCCGGCAGGTGATGGTGCGAATATCTGGAGCATCGACCAGCGCATCCAAGGCGTCCAGATAACTTTCTCCCGGGACGCAGAAAATCTTTTTGACGCCGTGGGCGCGCAGGCTTTCGATCAGGATTTTTCCGCCGCTTCTGTTTTTCATTTTGTCCCCGTTATTGTAAAACGCTCATAATCATGGAGGTAAAAAAGCTGATAAAGTAAATAAAAACAAGAGTGTAGCCGATCTGCGCGAGAAAGCTTCTGGGAACCATGTCCAGCACTTCCCGTGCCCATTTTGTCCATTTGACCAGAACAGGGTCCCGTTTTTTGACGGCTGGATCCGTTTCGTATGTCTTGATGATGTCCACGAGGGTGGAAACGATGGCTGGATGCGCCATCATGCTGCGCAGATCAAAAGGCCCCTGTTCGGCCCAGCGCTTGGGATGGTGCGACTTTAACCGCCGCCATACTTTCCAGAACGGAAAAAGCGGAATTGATAACAACAAAGCGGTGACCAAAAGCAGAATTACGATATAAACTGTATCCATCGGGAGTGACCTTTTATGCAGCGAACAGGCCTATTGAAATCCAACATTGATAAAATGGCAAAGGTTTTCCTGCTGGGCGCTATTTTTACTTCTTCTTTTGCCGTAATGCCGGCTGTGGCACTGGAGAAATCCCGTTTTACCATCGGCATGTCGCAATATCCGTCATCCCTGCATCCCGGCTATGATGAAATGGTGGCCAAGAGTCTGGTGCTGGGAACGGCGCTGCGGCCCCTGACGGCCTATGATGCCGCATGGAATCCCGTCTGTATGCTTTGCACGCTTTTGCCGTCTTTTGAAAACGGGCGGGCCGTGCTGGAAAAACGCGCGGACGGGACAGAAGGGATTGCCGCTACCTATACACTGAAAGCAGGGCTGAAGTGGGGGGATGGCGCACCGGTTACAACGGCAGATGTTGTCTTTGCATGGGAAGTCGGCAAGCATCCTGCAAGCGGAATCGGGAACGGGGAATTTTTTGCCAAAGATATCGCGGATATCACCGTTACGGACGCGCAGACCTTTACGATTCATTTTGCCAAGGTGAAATGCGATTTTGCGGCGGTTGGCGATTTTTATCCCCTGCCTGCGCATCTCGAGCGGAAAATTTTTGAAAAAGATCCGAAAAACTATCGCCACCAGACGCTTTATAACACTGACCCGACGCAGGCCGGGCTTTATAACGGGCCCTACCGGATCAGCAAGATTGAAAACGGAGTTTCGGTGGCGGTGACGCGGAATGCAGCGTGGTCCGGCCCTGCGCCCGTTTTTGATACGCTTGTCTTCCGGACGATCGAGAATTCTGCGGCACTGGCGGCGAACCTGCAATCCGGCGGGGTGGATTATATTGCCGGAGAACTGGGGCTTTCCCTCGATCAGGCTCTTGCGCTGGAAAAGCGGCTGTCAGTCGCCGCTCCCGAAAAATACGAGGTTGTCTACAAGACCGGTTTGACCTATGAGCATATCGATCTGAATCTGGATTCTCCGGAATTTCAGGACATTCGCGTCCGGCAGGCTTTGATGTACGGGATGGATCGTGAATCTTTCAACCGGCAGATTTTTTCCGGACGGCAGCCGGTGGCCCTTGGCAGTGTCAATCCGCAGGATACCGTCTATAGCCCGGAGGTCACCGGCTATCCTTACGATCCCGACAAGGCAGCGGCGCTGCTGGCGCAGGCGGGATGGCAGTTGCGCGCGGATGGGGTGCGTTACAACGATGCAGGGCAAAAACTTGTCGTGCATCTGGCAACGACGGCCGGGAACAGTACGCGGGAATTGATCGGGCAGGCCATTCAGGCCGATTGGAAAAAGATCGGGGTGACGACGGTTATCGAGAACGCGCCGGCCCGCGTTTTGTTCGGGGATATCATGCGGGAGAGAAAATTCAAAGGCGGGGTCATGTTTGCCTGGATCAGCAGTCCGCGCAATATTCCCAAAACAACGCTGTATTCGACGATGATCCCCGCGCCGGAAAACAATTATGCCGGGCAGAATTATGCCGGATATAAAAATGCGGCGATGGACAGGATCATTGACGATCTTGACGTCGTTTGTGAAGCTGGCGAAAACAGGGCGCTCTGGCAGCAGTTGCAAAAGCTCTATGCCGATGATTTGCCGGCTTTGCCGCTTTATTATCGGGCGGATGCTTTTTTTATTCCCGCCGGACTTGAGGGGGTAGTGCCGACGGGGCATCTGCATCCTTCAACGCTCTGGGTTGAAAACTGGAGGATTGAACCGTGACCGAGAGTGAAAACAAGACCAATATTCCTGCGAAAATCTGGAGCAGCTGGGAAGTTTATGGCCTGCGGCTGATCGTCCGGTTTCTTGTCATGCTTTTCTTTATCCTGTACGTATTGCTGACGGTGCAGGGAGCAATGGCCTGGGTCAAAATGTCGTGGATCCGCAGTCAGGATTTTTCCCGCCTCGCCACGCTGGTGGCGGCCGCGGAAAAAATGGATGATTTTTCCAAAGTCGAAGATTGGATCAGACTGCGCCCGCTGAGCGAAACGGATGAAATCATGAAGCAGCTGGAGCCTGTGACATCGCAGTTGCCGGGAACTGTGTTTAACGAATATACCATGCGCTTGCAACGGCTGAAGCGCGATGAGGAGGTTTTGTTCTGGCATCAATATGCCCGCTTTCGCCTGCGCTATGATGCCCTGCGATGCGGCGTTCCGGATTCCGCGAATATCGTCAGCGCGATACAAACCCTTTTTCCCAACGAGGTTTCCGGGCAGCAGATCGCGGATAATCCGGCGCTGGTGGCAAAGTCTATCCGGCAGGTGCTGGATTATGATGCGAAATATCCGGCACGGGATAACCCGTTTGCGCTGTGTAAAAGCCTGAACAAGATGCATAATGCGGATTATCCTATGTCGCCGCCGGAATCATGGGCGGATGTGCGTTACACCCTGCGTCTGGTAACAGAAGCGGCACTGGAAAAAATGGAAAAGGCGCCGCCGGAAGCGCCGCCGCCGGAACAGAGATGAGCAAGTATCTGTTGCAAAGGCTGCTGCAGGCTGCCGGCGTCCTGCTTGTCTTGTCCTTTCTGGTGTATCTGCTCATCGGGCTGATGCCGGGGGATCCGGTTGACCTGATGGCGGCAGGCAATCCGAAAATGACGGCGGAGGATGTGGCGCGATTGCGCCAGCTTTATGGGCTGGATCAGCCATTGCTGGCGCGTTACGGGCGCTGGCTGGCGAGCGCTCTGCAAGGCGATTTCGGCTATAGCCGTCTTTATAGCCAGCCCGTTTTTGCCGTGTTGCTGCCGGCGCTGGCGCGCTCCCTTCAAATGCTGGGACTGGCGCTGGTTTTGACGGTGGCGCTGGCGGTGCCGGCGGGGGTGCTTTGCGCTGTCCGCCCCGCCAGTTTTTCTGCCCGCGCGCTGCAATTGTTTTCTCTGGCCGGAATATCAATGCCGTCGTTTTGGGCCGGACTGCTGTTGATCGGCATTTTTGCGGTCAAGCTGGGGTGGCTGCCCGCCTCTGCGCAGCCGGATTCCCTGCGATCCCTGATTCTGCCGGTGCTGGTTCTGGTTTTTGCCGGTCTGGCGTCCTATCTGCGTCATACCCGCGCGGTGATGACGGAGGCGCTGCAGGCGGATCACATCCGCACGGCCCAAGCCAAAGGCTGCGGGAAAATGCGGGTGCTCTGGCGGCATGCTTTTACCACGGCCCTGCCCCCGCTGGTGACCTTGTTGATGCTGGATTTGGGAACGCTGATCGGCGGCGCCTTGACGGTGGAAACGGTTTTTGCCTGGCCGGGGATGGGCAAGCTGCTCTTCGACGCCGTCATGGGGAATGATTATAATCTGGCATTGGCCGGATTCCTGTTGCTGGCGGCCTGTATTCTGGCGGCCAGCCTGCTGGCGGATATTATACAGGCAGCGCTTGATCCGCGGGTCGTCGTATCATGAAACGCGAAAGCCGGCTTGGTTTGAGCATTTCAGCGCTGGCGGTTATATGTTTTTCCGCGCCGTTGTTCGGACCGGCGCTGGGCCTTGATCCGCATACTACGAATCTGGCGTCACGGTTTGCACCGCCGTCAGGGACGAGTTTTCTGGGAACGGACGAGTTGGGGCGCGATGTTTTTCTGCGTTTGCTGGAAGGCGGGCGCATTTCCTTGCTGGTCGGCATCGTGGCAGCGCTGTCGGCGGGGCTGGCGGGCACGGCGATCGGACTGGTTGCCGGATATACGGGGAGCTGGCGCGACGCGGTGCTCATGCGTCTGGCGGATTTGCTGATGGCGCTGCCGGCCCTGCCATTGCTGATCGTGCTCTCGGCAATCGATACCGAGAAGCTGGGATTTGCGGCGGCGTCCAGCGGCGCCGCTTTGTTAAAAATTATCGTCTTGATCGCGTTTCTGGGTTGGCCCGGGGTGGCCCGGCTGGTGCGCGCCCGGACATGCAGCTTGCGGGAAATGGATTACGTGCGTGCTGCCCGTGCTCTCGGCGTCAGTCACGGGCGTATCGTGTTGCGGCATATCTTTCCCAATCTGGCGAATACGGTGGCCGTTGCGGTGGCGCTGGCCGTCGGTAATATCATTTTGATGGAATCGGCCCTGAGTTTTCTAGGGCTGGGCATCCGCCCGCCCATGGCCAGCTGGGGCAATATGCTGACCAATGCGGGAGAAACCCTGTGGGAATACCCCCTGTTAAGCGTTTGGCCGGGGCTGATGATTTTTATCACCGTGCTGGCATGCAACGCGCTCGCGGACAGTCTGCAGAAAAAATAGAGCTATTTTCCTGCTCTGTTGCGGTAACTATTGGTTTTGCGCGTTGCCGCAATGACAATTGCCGCAACCGCCACAGCCGCCGGAGGATTTTTCTTCTCCATCCTCCGCTGCGGAGCCGGGAACGGTCAGAATGTCGCGCGCCTTGTCCTGTGCCGCAGCGGCGAGCAGGGCTTGTTCTTCCGGAGATTTCTCATGCGTGAAGAATGATTTCAAAAATCCGATCATGCTGCCAGCTGCTCCTCTGCCTGCGCGTAGTCGAGTTTCAGGTCGCGTGCCACTTCGGCGTGGGTGATCTTGCCTTTGCAGACAGTCAGGCCGTTGCGCAGATGCTTGTTGTCCGAAAGCGCCTTGACCCAGCCCTTGTTGGCGATTTCGAGGCCATAGGGCAATACGGCGTTATTCAGGGCATAGGCCGAGGTGCGGGGCACGGCGCCCGGCATGTTGGCAACGCAGTAATGGACGATGCCGTCAACTTCATAGGTCGGATTGTCGTGCGTTGTCGCCTTCGACGTTTCCGCACAGCCGCCCTGATCAATCGCGATATCGACGATGACGGATTTTGGCCGCATTTTCTTGAGCAGGTTGCGGGTGATCAGTTTGGGTGCGAGAGCCCCCGGGATCAGAACGGCGCCGATAACAAGGTCGGCAGCGCTGACATATTGCTCGACGGAATCATGGGTGGAATAGATGATATTGGCGCGGGACCCGAACAGGTCTTCCAGCTGGCGGATGCGGTCAAGCGAGCGTTCAATAATCGTGACGCGCGCTTCCAGACCAATCGCCATCTTTGCGGCATGGGTGCCGGAAACGCCGCCGCCCAGCACGACGACTTCCGCCGCCTTCACGCCGGGAACGCCGCCGATCAGGATGCCGGAACCGCCATTGTTGACCTGCAGGAAATAGGCGCCGACATGCACGCCCATGCGTCCGGCAACTTCGCTCATCGGAGCCAGCAGCGGCAGGCCGCCGCGTTCGGAAGTGACGGTTTCATAGGCAATCGCGACGCAGCCGCTGTCGATCAGGCCCTTGGCCTGTTCGGCATCTGCGGCCAGATGCAGATAGGTGAAAAGAATCTGCCCTTTGCGCAGCATCTTGCATTCAACGGCTTGCGGCTCTTTGACCTTGACGATCATGTCGGCTTTATCGAAAACTTCCTTGGCGGAAGCGGCGATTTGCGCCCCTGCCTTGACATAATCCTCATCAGAAGCCTGTATGCCGAGCCCGGCACTGGTTTCAATGATGACCTGATGGCCATTCCGGACATATTCGCGGACCGAAGTAGGCGTCAGGCCGACGCGGAATTCTTTGGTTTTAATCTCTTTGGGGCAACCGATCAGCATTGATTTTTCTCCTTGGGGCCATGATACTCTGGCCATACAGACTCAGAGGTATGCAATAAATAACAAGTGCATACTATCCCTCCGTTTCAATCAATTCAAGAGAGTAACATTATGTTTAATAGCCTGATCCGTAAGTTTATCAAGACCCCGACGCAAAAGCGTATTGCGCATGAAAATAAATATGTAGCGCATAACTATCATCCGCTGCCTGTCATGCTGACAAAAGGCGAGGGCGTGTGGCTGTGGGATCAGGAAGGGCGCAAATATCTGGATATGATGAGCGCCTATTCCGCCGTGAGCCATGGGCACGCGCATCCGCGCCTGCTTAAAGCCCTGTCGCATCAGGCCGAAACGCTGGCGATTTGTTCGCGCGCCTATCATACGGACAGGCTGGCGGGGTTTGCGGAGAAACTGGTGGAAGCCACCGGCCTTGACATGGTGTTGCCGATGAATACCGGCGCGGAAGCGGTGGAAACCGCGATCAAGGCCGCCCGTCTTTGGGGCTATGCGGTCAAAAAAATTCCCGAGAACAAGGCGGAGATCATCGTTGCCGAGGGGAATTTCCATGGACGCACGACGACGATCATCGGTTTTTCGAGCGAGGTTTCCTACAAAAAGAATTTCGGCCCCTTTACGCCGGGATTTGCTATTGTGCCTTACGGCGACATCAAGGCAATTGCAGAGAGCATTACGCCGGAGACCTGTGCGGTGCTGCTGGAGCCTATTCAGGGCGAGGCGGGCATTCGCATGCCGCCGGAAGGGTTCCTGCGCGATTTGCGCGCGCTCTGCACAGAGAAAAATGTTTTGCTGATCCTTGACGAAGTCCAGTCCGGTCTGGGCCGGACGGGAAAAATGTTCTGTTTCCAGCATGAAAACGCCAAGCCCGATCTGCTGATTCTCGGCAAGGCGCTGGGCGGCGGGCTGCTGCCCGTCTCCGCCGTGGTCGGGAAAAAGGAAGTGATGGAGCTGTTTCAGCCGGGCAGTCATGGCTCGACCTTCGGCGGGAATCCGCTGGCGGCTGCTGTCGGTGCGGAGGCGCTGGCGGTGCTGGAAGACGAAGGGCTGGTCGCCAACAGCGCCATTCTCGGCGAATACATGCTGGAACATTTGCGCGGCATCAACAGTCCGCTGATCCGTACTGTGCGGGGCCGCGGGTTGTGGATCGGCGTTGATTTCGATCCGGCACGGGTTGCCGCGCGGCTTGTTTGCGAAAAGCTGATGGAAAAAGGCGTGCTGTCGAAGGAAACGCATGACACCGTGGTTCGTTTCGCGCCGCCGCTGATTATTACCCGCGAGCAGATTGACTGGGCGCTGGAGCGTTTCCATGAAGTCCTGCGGGAGCTGGAAGATGAAAAGTAAGAAGGCCGTCAGGACGCTGGAGGCCGTCTATGATATTGTCATTATCGGCGCTGGCCCAGCCGGGCTTTGCTGTGCCTGCACGCTGGAGCCGCTGGGGCTGAAAACGCTGGTGCTGGAACAGCAGCCGGAAACGGCGATTGCACAGCCCGGGCCGGACGGTCGCGACATTGCGTTGACCCATGGATCGCGCGCTGCTTTGCAGGAGCTGGGGCTTTGGCAATCATTGCCGGAAAAGGAAATCTCTCCCATTCGCGAGGCGCGGGTGCTGGACGGTGAATCGCCCTTCTTTATGCAGTTTCGTGAGGAAAAGGCGCCGGAAGGAACCTTGGGCTGGCTGGTGCCAAACCATCTGATCCGCAAGGCCGCCTATGACGCCATGAAGAAATGCCGTCACGCCGTTTTGCGGGCGGGGATTAGCGTGAAGGCCGTACAAACCGATGTAGATCAGGCGCAAGTCGTGCTGGAAACCGGTGCGGTGATCACGGCCAAATTGGTGGTTGCCGCCGACAGCCGTTTTTCAGCGGCGCGGACGCGGATGGGAATCCCTGCTGATGTGCGTGATTTCGGACGCTCGGTTATCGTCTGCCGGATGGCGCATGAGAAAGACCACCAGCAAACGGCTTTTGAATGTTTTCACTATGGGCGGACTCTGGCGGTCCTGCCGCTGAACGGGAACGAATCCTCTATCGTGATTACTTTGCCGACGCGTGACCTTGATCGTGTAAAAAATATGGATCCCGCAGCTTTTGCCGAAGAAATCGCCGGAAAATTCGGCCATCGTCTGGGCCGGATGAGGCTGGTTTCCGAGCGCTACAGTTATCCGCTCGCCGCCGTTTATGCCGATCGTTTTCATGCCGTGCGCTTTGCGCTGGTGGGGGATGCCGCCGTCGGGATGCATCCGGTGACGGCGCATGGGTTTAATTTTGGCCTGAGCGGGGCCATCACGCTGGCGCAGGAAATCGGGCGGGCGGCGGAACTGGGACTGGATATCGGCGCTAAAAGCGTGCTGGAAAATTACAATCGTAAGCACCGTCGCAAGACACGACCGCTTTATCTGGCCACCAATACACTGGTGGCCCTTTATACCAATGACAGGCCGGTGGCCCGGCTGGCGCGGGCGGCGGTCCTGCGTCTGGGGCAGGGCCTGCTTCCGGCGCGGAAATTCATTTCCGGACGGTTGACGGACAAGAAAGCATCGTAAATTTAATACGGAAAAGGAGATCAACGCTTTCTCAACCTTTTTTCCCTAGAGTTAAAGCGTGGGAAATAAAAAGGATGGGCCTTGGCAATGATTTATCGTCTTGAAGAACTGCTGATCAAAATGGGCGCGCCGGAAGTGCGGGAGAAAAAACAGGTCGAATGGCATTATTTCGATAAAAGCCGCAATATTCTGGCGGGCTCTGCCAGTATCCGGCTGGAGGGCGAAAAACTGGTCGCCGAACTTAGGCAGATGCATGAGAATTTCGAGGATGATCACGGCAAGCACCATGCTTCCTATACCGAGACGTTTTATCTGGTCGCCGTGCAATCAAAGCGCCCGGGCTATTACCGCATTGAAAAAATCGCTTTTGATGGCGAGGATTATGAAGATCCGACAAAAGCGGTGATCGAGCTGGGGTTGAGCGTGTTTCATGCCCGCGCGTTGGATATCAGCATCCGCATGGTTGAACAGACCTTCAACAAGCAGGATATTGTTGAACCCGCCGAGTTGGCGCCCGCGCTGGCGCCGCGCCGCAAGCCCGCCCCTGTGGCAGAGTTGCCGCGCAAGGAATCTTTTGGCGTGGTGATTCCGTTCCGTCCACGGGCGGCACGGCTGACGGCCTAGACTGGGAGCTGTTTTTTTACAGGGTGTACTTATGCTGGGGCTGTCTCCCGAGACATCGAATTTCATCACGGAGCTTGATGCAGCGGTGGAGGCGCATATGGACTGGACACGCCGCGTTTTGCGCTGTGCCGTGTTGCGGACATCTCCCGGAGATGACGTGCTTGCCCCTGCCGCGCATACGCTGTGTCGTTTCGGGCGCTGGTTTTCACAAAACAGAGATCTGTTCGAGCAGCTTGATCCCGAGAGAACGGGCAGGCTCGAGGATGTGCATCGCTTCATGCATGACGCGATCCGGGCCATCTGCGCCGATATTCTGGCAGGCCGCGCCGGACAAAACGCCCGATTGGAGGAATTTGACAGGACGCAGCGTGAACTGATCGGGTTGATGAGCGAATTCAAAACGCAGATCGTTGCCAGCGCCGCACAATGCGATTATTTAACGGGCCTGCCTTTGCGGCATGAAATTGAAAATGAATTCAACCTGCTATACAGGATCAGTCGGCGCAACCATTTCCTGATTTACGTCATGATGATTGATGTTGATCATTTCAAAAGGATCAATGACAGCTATGGCCATCTGGTGGGAGATATGGCTCTGCGGCATCTGACGGAAGTTCTCAAGCGCATCAAGCGGGATAATGAAACGCTCTACCGTTATGGCGGGGAGGAATTCCTGCTGCTGATGCAAACCAAAGAGCCGGACAGGATGCCCGACATCGCGCAGCGGTTTATTGACGCCGTGCAGAGTGCGCCGGTGCCTGTTTCTCTAGGACGATCGGTGCCGATGACCGTGACGCTGGGGTTGGCGCGTGTGGGCGAGGGAGAGGATCTGAAGTCTGTCGTTGCACGTGCGGACAAAGCTCTTTATGAAGGCAAGAAGGCAGGGCGTAACTGCTATATGATTGCAGCAGATTGAGCTATGGCAGTATTTTTTTTGCCAGCGCTATATTGTTCCGTTTTTCCTCCTTTTCTGCCCAGAGCTGCGCGGCATGCCGGTTTTTTCCTGAGAGATAATCTTGCGCCTCCTTTCTGGTCAAGCCGGAGGAAACGCGTTTGACGTTTTCTTGAAACGAGGGCAATCCGTCACGCGCAGCAGCTGAGAGATGGGTGTGTTTTTCAAGAACGTCCCACAGGCCATCGTTTTTGCGCAACAGGGCAATATAGGTCATCGTACCGGTTGCAGCGGGCAGGATATTGCTTTCCAGCCGAATCTTGTCTTTGCCGGAGACAGCGGCGAAAATTTCGGTGAAAAAGCCTCTTTTTTCGTAGCGGCTGAAATCCAGTCCATCTTCAATATGAATCGAATACATGATACACCTCATAAATATATTATGAATAATAATAGCCGATTTTTACTATTCGTCAATAAAATAATGCCTCCCCTTTACGAACGAGAACATTTAGAGTACAAAAAACCATTGTATCTAAGAAGGCATTTTTATGGTCCAGCGCGTCAATACGGTGGCTTTTCAAGGAGTCGAGGTGCTCGACATCGAGGTCGAGGTGCAGGTTTCGCCGGGACTGCCGCAGTTCAATATCGTCGGGTTGCCGGACAAAGCTGTGGGAGAAAGCCGCGAACGGGTGCGCGCGGCCTTGCATGCCATTGGCCTTTCGCTGCCGGCCAAACGGGTGACGGTCAATTTGGCCCCCGCCGATGTGGTCAAGGAAGGCAGTCACTTTGATTTGCCGCTGGCGCTGGGCGTTCTGGCCGCGATGGGGGTTTTTCCGGGCGAGGAATTGCAGCACTTTACCGTGCTGGGGGAATTGTCGCTGGACGGTTCCATTCGTGCCGTTTCAGGGGTGCTGCCAGCGGCGATTTCCGCTGCGGCGAACAATCGTGGCATTATTTGTCCGGCGGCTTGCGGCGGCGAGGCTGTCTGGGCCGGGGACCTCGAGGTGCTGGCTCCGCAAAATCTGGTCATGCTGCTTAATCATATGAAGGGGGTACAGCTCTTGCCGCGTCCGGCAGCGGAGTTGTCTCCGGCTTCAAGTACGGCGCGGCTGGATCTTGCCGACGTTAAGGGGCAGGAGAGCGCCAAGCGTGCGCTGGAAATCGCTGCGGCAGGTGGGCATAACCTGCTGATGATCGGTCCGCCGGGATCGGGCAAGTCCATGCTGGCGGCACGGCTGCCCGGCATTCTGCCGCCGTTGGAACCGGCGGAAGCGCTGGAAGTGTCGATGATCCATTCTATTGCGGGCGCGTTGGAGGGTGGGCGGTTGATTCAGGAACGGCCCTTTCGCGATCCGCACCATTCGGCTTCGACGCCGTCGATTATCGGCGGCGGCCAGCGGGCCAAGCCGGGTGAAATTTCACTGGCGCATAATGGCATTTTGTTTCTGGACGAACTGCCGGAGTTTTCGCGCCAGACGCTGGAGGCCCTGCGCCAGCCATTGGAAACGCGGCGCGCGCTGGTTAGTCGTGCCAATTATCACGTGATTTTTCCGGCAAAATTCCAGATGATTGCCGCGATGAATCCTTGTCGTTGCGGCCATGCCGATGATCCTTCGCTTGCCTGCGGCAAGGTGCCGAAATGCATCGTCGATTATCAGATGAAAGTTTCCGGACCCATTCTTGACCGTATCGACATGCATATCGAGGTGCCGGCCGTTTCTGCTGCCGATTTATCTCTGCCGCCGCCGCGGGATACGTCTGCCCATGTCCGGCTGCGCGTGATGGCCGCGCGGGATCGTATGCAGAAACGCTTTGCCAAAATAGAAGGAGCAGCGCATTTTCTTACCAATGCGGATGCCGATGGCGATGTCCTGACGCAAATCGCCCCGCTGGATGATCTGGCGCAAAAGCTGTTGCTGGACGCGACGGAGAAAATGAAACTCTCGGCACGCAGTTACCATCGGGTCTTGCGGGTGGCGCGCACGATTGCCGATCTTGCCGGCGCCGAAGCGATTTCCACCGCCCATCTGGCCGAGGCGCTGGGCTATCGCCGTGCCCGGATGGGGCAGGCGCTGGCCGCCTGAACGGAGTCGCGCTCTGGGCGCTTTTCCGTGTTTTTCTTTAAACAGTTGTTGGGCAGGGAATAAAATTACTTAAATTTTTCAGTAATTTAACCCTTTGACAAGCGTATAATATTGAAAATAAAAGATGTTTCGTGCTAGAATAAAGCATTGCGATACAGGCTTCTTTCAGAAGGGATGGAATATGTCGGATCTTTCAAACCAGAATGCTGATGATATGAGCATGGGCCAGCTTGGCCAATCCAAGTTCCTGCTGGAAGGCGCAATCCAGAGCGCGGCTAATGATATCAACTCGGGGCAGGCCCCCAACTGGGCGGGCGGAAGCGAATATTCGGTTGCCGGGGATACTATGGGCAGCGCTTTTATGAGCGCCAAGGCGGGGGGTGGCGCTATGTCCGCGGGCATGACGGCAATGGAGAACTCTAGTTCGAATAGTTCCTTTGTACAGACCAACGAGCGCGTTAATCCGATTTTTACCGATAAGAATTCAAAAAGACCAAAAAACGCACTGGGGCTTGATATGTCCTATGGCGAACAGAAAAAATTGGCGCAGCAGGAATCGCGCGCACTTTATAAATTTGCCAAGACCGGACGCATGACCGCCCCGGGCCGGCAGGACAGCGTTTTTCAGGTGGCGGATGATGTCTATGCCCGAAGCCAGCTTGCGGGACAATCCTTGGGCGGAGTGACGCCGTTCGGGTTCAAGGCGCTGAAGGTGACGCCGGAGATGCTGAAGAATCTCGGCATGGTTCCCGCCGGTGTTAAAAGCAGCCTTGCCGCTGTTGACAAGAAATTGCAGAATCCGGATGCGAATACGATTGTTTCCACCATCACACATGGGGAAGAAAGCGGTATCCGGATGTTGAGTAACTCTGCGGGATCGACCCAGAATGATATTATCCGCCGGATGGAACTGGATACGAAGCTACCTTCCGGCGTGACGGCGCCGGGCATGGGTGCTCCCGGCATGGGACGTTCCTGATCTTATAAAGTCATTTATTCGTCGTGGTCGTCGGGGTCGTCGTGGTCGTCGGGGTCTTTCTGGCCCTGTTCGATGGCAGCCTTTTTGCGGGCAAAGTGGCGGACGCCGAACGGCATGGCGAAAAGATAGATGACGCCCATCAAGGTCAGCGTGGGCCAGGGTTCGTTGATCAGGCCCGCAATCAGAATGCCGAAAAGGCCAAGCGCCGGTACCTTCATGCGATAGGAAATACGGATCTGCTTGCTGGAGAAGGTCGGGATGTGGCTGACCATCATGGCGGCCACGACCAGCGTCCACACCGCAATGGCTTTCGGATGCGCGACAAAGGCAAGGTTTTCAGGGGCTGTCTGGAAGCTGACGATCATCGGCAGGATGCAAAGCCCCGCGCCGATCGGCGAAGGCACGCCGGTGAAGTATTTTCCCAGGGGGTCGTTCGGGTCGTGTTCGTCCGTCGCGATGTTGAACCGTGACAGACGGAGCGCTACCGCCATCGTGAAGATCAGCGACACGGGCCAGCCCCAGCGCGGGAATTCGTGCAGCGCCCAGAGGTAAACGACCAGCGCAGGTGCTACGCCGAAGCAGAGGAAATCGGAAAAGCTGTCCAGTTCGGCGCCCAGCTTGCTTTGTGCCTTGAGCAGCCGCGCGGCGGCGCCGTCGAAAGCATCCATGAAGGCGGCCACGACGATGGCCAGCACGGCCGCTTCCCATTTTTCGGCGATGGCGAATTTGATCGCGGTCATGCCAGCTGCCAGCGCGGTCAGGGTGATCATATTCGGGATCATCTTGTGCAGAGACAGTTTTTTATGCGGCATTTCGCCGGTTTCTTTTGCCATGATTTTGCCTTACCCGCGAATCTCGCCTTGCCGCCCCTGTTCCTGGGAGGAAAAATCCGCGATGACGGTTTCACCGCCAACCATGCGCTGGCCGACGCAGACAAGCGGGGCGACGCCCGGCGGCAGAAAAATATCGACGCGGCTGCCGAAGCGGATCAGGCCGTAGAGTTCGCCGGCGCGTACCTGTTGTCCGGCGGCCAGTTTGCAGATGATGCGGCGCGCGACAAGCCCTGCGATTTGCACGAAGGCGATGCAGGAATCGTGGCCGTTGAGCTTCATCAGCACGGTCGAGCGTTCGTTGTCGGTGCTGGCCTTGTCGAGGCTGGCGTTGAAAAATTTTCCGGGATGATAGACAACCTTGCGAATTTCCCCGTCAGCTGGAATGCGGTTGACGTGGACATCGAAGACGTTGAGGAAAACGCTGACGCGGGTCACGGTCCCGGCATCGCACAGGGCGTCGCCCTGTCCCTTGCAATCGTCAAGTTCTGGCGGCAGGGCGGCTTCGACAATCATTTGCACGACGCCATCGGCGGGGCTGACGATCAGGCCTTCCCGCACCGGCGTGACACGGGACGGGTTGCGGAAGAAGAAAATGCACCAGAGGGTCAAAATCAATCCGATCAGTCCAGCTTCCTCGCTGAGCAGAGCCAACACCAGGGCGCCGCCAGCGAAAATGGCGATAAAAGGCCAGCCCGCCGGATGAATGGGAACAAGAACGGTTTTTTTGATTGTGTGCAGCAGGTCTTCCATGATTTTTCCCGATTTTATTTTTAATTTCGCCGGAACAGTTTTGTCGAGTCCGGCAGGCGTGGCAAGGCCTATTTTATTTTCATAAAAAACTGATGGGTGGACAAGCCGCCTGCATGTTCCTATAAAATAGCTCTGGAGGAATGGAAATAAATGACGAAGCTAAATTCGATTTGTGTTTATTGCGGCACCGGAAGGAACGTGGATCCGGCCTATCAGGAAACAGCGCGGCGCTTGGGAGGCCTTCTCGCCAGCGCGGGAATACGTCTGGTCTATGGCGGCGGCAAGGTCGGCTTGATGGGCATTGTTTCAGAAGCCTGTATTTCTGGCGGTGGCGCGGTCACGGGCATTATTCCGGAACACATTCAGGACAGGGAGATCAGAAATACAGATGTGACAGAGCTTTTCGTCGTTGATAGCATGCATACCAGAAAGCGAATGATGGTGGAGAAATCTGACGCCTTTGTCATTTTGCCCGGTGGTTTCGGTACGCTGGATGAAAGTTTTGAAATTCTGACGTGGAAATACCTCGGGCTACACGACAAGCCCGTCGTTTTTATTAATGTGAATAATTTTTATGACCCCTTGTTGCGGATGGTGGATCATATGGTCGATTCAGGGTTCACGCCGGAATGGCATCGCCGGCTTTATCAGGTGGTGAGTTTGCCCGAAGAGATCTTCGTCGGGTTGAGTGCACAGGAGGAGCACCTACGCCCAGATGTCAGTCATATGTAAAGTCTAAAAAGAGGTAATCGGATTTTTGGCAAGGGTTTGTTTATTTTTTACAGGTAGAGTGAAAGTGGAAGAGATTGGCATGAGGGGCAGGAGCAGTGGCAGGGGCGCAGTTGATGAATGAAGGAAAAGCGACAGCGGGGGCAGGTCTGGCGGAGCGGGCACAGGAAATTGCTGTGCAGGCGCTCGAGCGGATCGAGCGTCTGGGGCTCAAGCCCGTCCCGCAGATTTACGAGCTCTGGTTCCGTTATTTTCAGGGCGACCCTGAAATTGTCCGTGCGATAGATTTGCAGAAAACCGCGCTGGATGAGGTCATCTGCTACAAGATTTACAAGCGTTATTTAAGTGACAGCGCGCGCGATGATGCTGTCCGCAAAATCAGCGATCAGGTTCAGCAGGCGATTGGTGAAATTGCCCTGATGCTGGGCAAAGCCAAATCTGCCGCGAGCGAGTATGGTGAATCGCTGGACGATGTCGTCATGCGGGCCAAAGAGGCGGATACGCTGGAAGATCTAACAGAGGTGGTCTCGACCATTGTCGAGGACACGCGCCGGATGCTCGAAAAAAACCAGCAGCTTGAATTTCAGGTTGTGAATTCGTCCCAGCAGGTTTCCGAGCTCAAGAAAAATCTCGATAACGTCAAGCGCGAGGCGATGACAGACGGGTTGACGGGGCTTGCAAATCGCAAGGCTTTTGACAAGTCGATCCAGGACTGCATGGAAGAGGCGAAAAACATGCATACGCCGCTTGTGCTGTTGATGCTGGATATCGATCATTTCAAAAATTTCAATGATACCTATGGGCATCAGGTGGGCGATCAGGTGTTGCGGCTGGTGGCGCGCACGTTGACGGATAACGTCAAAGGCCGCGATATTGCCGCACGTTATGGTGGCGAGGAGTTCGCGATTATCCTGCCGGAAACAAGCCTTGATTCCGGGGGCAAGGTCGCGGAGGCCTTGCGTCGCGCGGTCGAGAACAAAGAGGTCGTCAATAAATCGAACAGCGAAGTGCTGGGGCAAATCACGCTGTCTATCGGGATTGCGCAATACCAGACGGGCGAAAGCATGAGCAGCTTTATCGAGCGCGCGGATATGGCGCTTTATCGGGCCAAGCAAAGCGGACGTAACCGTATCGAGCCCGCCCGGTAATTTTATATTTTTAATTTTTATATTTTCTGGGACGGCGGTGCCGGCAGTCCGGTGCATTCATGGAAGATGCGCGCCCGGCATTGCCGGCAAATTTCCGGATCAAGACGGGGAATAATGGCGGCGATCGCTTCGGACTTGCGGGTAAAAATATTTCCTGTACCGGCGTTGATTGTGTTTTTGACGCCGCACAGGTAAAGTCCGCCCCCTGCTTCGCTCCGGCGTTTCGCCTCGCGCGCCAGCATTTCCTCTCCGGCCAGATCGACAAAATTTATGCTGTCCGCCAGAACGAGCAAATGGCGCCTTTCCGGTACCTGCGTATCGCCGGAAACAAGGGCTTGCTGGATATGATCTGTCGCGCCGAAGAAGATGGAGCCATCAATGCGCGCAATACGGAGTTGCGGACATTCTGCCGCCCCTGCCGCCGTGGGCAGGAATTTTCTTTTTTGGTTTTCCCCTGCCGCCGGATCGGGGGCGATGGTCCGGATGACAGGGCGTGCCGTGCGGGAAAGATAGAACATCAGTGAAACGAGGATGCCCAGAAATATTCCCTTCTCCAGATCAATAATCGTGCCAAGGAAGGTCACGGCCAATATAACGGTCTCCGTTCTATGGTGGCGCAGAATGACGCGGATATGGGCGAGGTCAACCAGGTTCCAGGCCACCATGAATAAAACGGCGGCCATGGCGGGAAGCGGAAGATAGGCGACGAGAGGAGCCACAAAAAACAGCGCGCCGAGCAGGAAAATCGCTGAAAAAACGGCGGCCAGAGGCGTCTTGGCGCCGGCTTCATAATTGACGCCGCTGCGGTTGAAGGAGCCTGAGGATGCGAAACTGGAGAAAAAGCTGCCGGCGATATTGGAAAGCCCCTGTCCGATAAATTCCTGATTGCTGTCGATGCGCTGATCGGAACGCATGGCGATGGAGCGGGAAATGGAAACGGCTTCTGTCAGGGCCAGCACGGTAATGGTCAGCGCCGGAAAGAAAGCCGATTTGAGGCCGAGGATTGAAAGATCGGGAACGGAAAACGGCGGCAGGCTTGCGGTGAGCGCACCGACGGTCTGGATGCGGGTCAGGTCGCTGCCGTAAATGCCGTTGAGGAGGGCTGCGGCAAGTCCCCCCGCGACCATGGCGGTAATCATATAGGGAACTTTTTTGACAAAACGTCTGGAAAGGATTCCGGCGGACAGAGAGAGGGCGGAAACGGCCAGAATATACGGGTTGGTTTCATGAAGGTGGAGGAAGAGCATTTCAACCGCAAGATAGGCGGGGGTGCCGCGTTCAATGGCCTCTATGCCGAAAAAATTTCGGATCTGGCTGGCGGCGATCAGCAATGCCGCGCCGGTTGTGAAACCGATGATGACGGTGTGGGAAATAAAATTGACCAGCGTGCCCATCCGCGCCACGCCCATGGCCAGCTGAAAAATGCCGGTCAGAAAAGTAAGGGTCAGCACAATGCGGATATATTCGGCTGTGCCGGGTTCTGCGACGGGGGAAATGGCCTCGAAAACCAGCAGCGAGATGGCCGTTGTCGGCCCGGAAACCAGATGCCAGGAAGAACCGAACAGGGCGGCGATGATCGTGGGAACCATGGCGGCATAAAGCCCGTATTCCGGCGGGAGTCCGGCGATTGTGGCGAAAGCGATTGCCTGCGGCAAAACGATCAGCGCGCCGGTGAGGCCGGAAAGACCGTCCGCCTGCAGATTTTGTCGGGTGACACGGTTCCGCCATTTCAGAAAGGGCATCAGGCGGGTAAGATGGAATAGAATTGAATCCGTTGTGACAGGTTGGCCCTGCTTCTTCATGATTGCCTCGAATAAAAAAGATGGAAGTCGCCGACTCATGTTGTATGAGACGGAATGGGCATAATATCGCAAATAGTTTACAGAAAGGCAATATTTTTAAACAGCCGGAACGAAAAATTATGACCGGCGCGGTTTTTTTGCGCCTTTTTTGCGGTCTTTGCCCTTTTTATCCGGTCGTTTGCCCTGTGGCTGCGGCTTTTTTCTTTTGGTGAACGGGCGATGCTCGCGGTCTGGGAGGGATTCGGCCGCCGCGTTGCCGGCAATTTCAAACACGGTGCTGCCGCGCAGGGAATCGGCCTCGACCAGACGCACGACAACGGCATCGGCCAGTCGCCAGGTCAGGCCATTGTTTTTTCCGACCAGCGCGTGACGTTTTTCGTCATGAATATAATAGTCGCGGGGGAGCATGCGGATCGGCACGATGCCGTCGGCGCCGGAATCATCCAGTGTGACAAAGATCCCGAAATGGGTGACGCCGGAAATCCTGCCCTTGAAATCCTGCCCGACATGGCTGCGGAGATACTGGGCGGTAAAGCGATCCATGCAATCCCGCTCTGCCAGCATCGAGCGGCGTTCGGTGATCGAGATATGCTGCGATATTTCCTCGAGCGATTGCAGATCGGCTTCCGGCAGGCCGCCTTCGCCAAGACGGCAGGCATGGACAAGCGAGCGGTGCACGATCAGGTCGGCATAACGGCGGATGGGCGAGGTAAAATGCGCGTATTTTTCCAGCGCCAGCCCGAAATGCCCGATGTTTTCGGGGCTGTAAACCGCCTGACTCTGGGTGCGGAGCAAAACCGTATGGACCAGATCCTTGTCGGGGCGCTCTGCCGAGAGCTTCAGGATATGATTGAGATTTTTAGGGTGCAGATGTTCCGCCTTGGGCAGGGAGTAGCCAAGACCTTTCAGAAATTCCCGTGTCGTTTCCAGCCGGTCAGAGGCGGGGGCGGCATGGACGCGGAAAACGCAAGGGCTGCTTTTATCTTCCAGCACGCTCGCCGCCGCGACATTGGCCAGAATCATGAATTCTTCAATCAATTGATGACTGTCAAGCCGCACGCGGGGAACAATGGCGGTGACGATCCCCTGTGCATCGATAAGCGCCTTGCGTTCGGGCAGGTCGAGTTCCAGCGCACCGCGTTCCTCGCGGGCTTTTTTGAGCAGGCTATAGGCTTTGTAAAGCGGCTGGATCACGGATTCCATCAGGGGGCCCGTGCTGTCATCGGGATAGCCTTTGTGCGCCGCGTCCACCTGTTCGTAGGTCAGCCGCGCCGCCGAGCGCATCAGGCCGCGGGTAAATTTGTAGCCGATCAATTTTGCCTTGTTGTTGATCGTCAGGGTGACGGCAAGGCAGGCGCGGTTGACGTTGGGCTTGAGAGAGCAGAGCTCGTTTGACAGCTGCTCCGGCAGCATCGGCACGACACGGTCGGCGAAATAGGTGGAATTGCCGCGTTCAAAAGCGGATCTGTCAAGGGCGGAGCCTGGGCGCACGTACCAAGAGACGTCGGCGATGGCGACCATCAGGTTCCAGCCGTCCGGGTTGGCAGGGTCCGTGTCCTGTTCGGCGTAAACGGCATCGTCGAAATCCCGGGCATCGGCGCCGTCGATGGTCACCAGAGGCAGATGGCGCAGATCGGTGCGTCCGCCGGACAGGTCAACTTCTGCTGCCTTGTCGGCTTCGCTGATCACCTCCTTTGAAAACGCGACCGGAATGCCGTGGGAATGAATTGCAATCAGGCTGATCAGGCGCGGATCGTCCTTTTTACCGATCAGCTTTGTGACGCGCGACGGATTTTTCGACTTCGGGTATTTCGCTGTCGGCGGAATTTGCTCTATCATTACCAGATCGCCTTCTGTCAGGCCTTCGCAGAATTCCGGGGGAATAAAATAGTCTTCCTTGTTTTTTTTGTCGGTGGGGTAGACATAGCCGGCGCCCTTATGCGGCTTGAAAACGCCGATGACCTGCAGGGCCGCTTCATCCAGCGCTTTGAGAATGCGGGCTTCGTACTCCAGACGACCGGTTTTTTTCAGGCGGGCCAGAATCTGGTCGCCGGGCTGGAGGTATCCTTCTGAACGCCGCCTGTCCATGACGTAAATGAGCGGTGCCGGGCCTTTGCCGTGCCAGTGCAGCGGTTTGGCGAGAAGCTCGCCATCGCCGTCAAGTCCGATGATCTCGATCAGGCCGCGTTCCGGCAGACTGTTCGGCGGCTGGTATGATTTACCGGGGTTTTTTTCAATCGCGCCTTCCTCGGCCAGTTCCCGCAACATTTTGCGCAGGACCATGCGGTCCTGTCCCTTGATGCCGAAGGCGCGCGCGATTTCCCGCTTGTTGAGCGGATCATTGCTTTCCTGTATATAGCGGCGAAGCTCTTCCGGGCTGGGCAGACCGGGCTCGAATTTATCCTTCACGCTTTGCCGGCCTTTTTCGGTTTCACCGTTTTCTTGGTGGAGGGTTTCGCTTTAGCGGCGGGCTTGCCGGATTTTGGTTTCGCGGGCGCTGATTTTCTTGCGGCCAGCCATTCCACAGCCTGTTCCAGCGTCACCGTTTCAACTTCGTGGCCTTTGGGGATGGTGGCGTTAACGGCGCCATGCTTGACGTAGGGGCCAAAGCGTCCTTTGTTGACGGTGACAGGTTTGCTGTCTTCCGGATGGGCGCCCAATTCGCGCAAGGCGCCAAAGCCGCCCGCGCCGCGCGCTTTGGCAGGCTGGGCCAGCAGATCCACGGCGCGGTTGAGGCCGATGGTCAGCACGCCATCGGGATCATCCGCGGGAATGGATTTGAATTTGCCCTGATGTACCAGAAACGGGCCAAAACGGCCGACACCGGCCTTGATCATTTCACCGCTTTCGGGATGCAGCCCGACTTCGCGCGGCAGGGTCAGCAGCTGCAGGGCTTTGGGCAGGTCGATTTCGGCGGGCTCCATGCCTTTGAGTACCGGCGCGCGCTTGGGTTTTTCTGCCGCGGTTTTTTTCTTTTTCTTCTTCTTGACGTCCTCAACTGGCTCTTCCGCTACGGCAGGAATGGCGGATGCGGGGGCGGGGCCTAACTGGACATAAGGGCCGTAGGGGCCAAAGCGCAAAGTCACGGGCAAGCCTGTTTTCGGATCGTCGCCGAGCTCTCTGGGGGCAGCGGATTCCGGCGGCGCCTCGCCGCCTTCGGCATCACCGCCTGCGGTCAGGACTGGCCGGGTATAGCGGCAGTCCGGATAGCGCGAACAGCCGAGAAAGGCGCCGAATTTTCCGAGTTTGAGATTGAGCTTGCCTTCCTTGCAGGTCGGGCAGGTCTGGTCGCCGGTCGGGAACAGCAGGGCGTGCAGATCATGTTCCAGCGCGTTGATGACATCCGTGATTTTCAGATCTGTCGTCTTGCCGACGGCTTCGGAAAAGGACTCCCAGAAATCGGCAAGAACTTTTTTCCATTTCATGTCGCCGGCCGAAATCTCGTCAAGCTGTTCCTCAAGATTGGCGGTAAAGTCGTATTCGACGTATTTTTTAAAGAAATTGATCAGGAAGGCGGTGACGATCCGGCCCCGGCTTTCCGGCACAAAGCGGCGCTGGTCGAGCTTGACGTAGTCGCGGTCCTGCAGGACTTGCAAAATCGAGGCGTAAGTGGACGGACGGCCAATGCCGAGCTCTTCCAGTTTCTTCACCAGCGAGGCCTCGGAATAGCGCGGCGGCGGCTGAGTGAAATGCTGGCCCGGAATGACCTCTTCGAGTTTCAAGCTGTCCCCTTCCTTGAGCGGGGGCAGACGGCGCTCTTCTTCCGCCGTATCCTTGTCTTCATCTTCCTGTTCTTCGCGATAAACTTTCAGAAAGCCGTCGAAGGCAACGATAGAGCCGGTGGCGCGCAGGACGACCTTGCCATCGGCATTGGCGATATCCACCGCGACCTGATCAAGCACGGCGCTTTCCATCTGACAGGCGATTGTCCGCTTCCAGATCAGTTCATAAAGCTTGGCCTCGTCATCGGACAGATATTCTGAAACGCTGTCAGGGGTGCGGAAAATATCGGTCGGACGGATCGCTTCGTGGGCTTCCTGCGCGTTTTTAACCTTGGATTTATAGGCGCGCGGGCTTTCCGGCAGGTATTTTTCGCCGTATTTGTTCTCGATCAGCTTGCGGGCGGCGGCAATTGCCTCGCCGGAGAGCGTGATGCCGTCAGTACGCATATAAGTGATCAGACCGACAGTTTCACCGCCCAGATCGATACCTTCATAAAGTTTTTGCGCGGTGCGCATGGTCATGGTGGCGGAGAACCGCAGCTTGCGCGAGGCTTCCTGTTGTAAGGTCGAGGTAATGAACGGCGCGTAGGGGTGACGTTTGACCTGTTTGCGCTCGATGGTTTTGACCGTATAGCCCTGTCCCCTGACGCGGGCGATGGCGGTATCGGCTGCACCTTTGTCGCCGATGGTCATTTTTTCAATCTTTTTGCCGTCAAGGGCCGCGAGCCTTGCGGTAAAGCTCTTGCCTTCCTTTGTTGCCAGCAAGGCTTCGATCGACCAGTATTCCTCGGGTTTGAAAACCTCGATTTCCGCCTCGCGCTCGCAAATCAGGCGCAGGGCGACGGATTGCACGCGCCCCGCGGAACGGGAGCCCGGCAACTTGCGCCACAGGACGGGCGAGAGGGTAAAGCCGACAAGGTAATCCAGCGCGCGTCTGGCCAGATAGGCATCAACCAGATTGGCGTCAATGTCGCGTGCATGCAGAAAGGCGTCCTTGACGGCCGTCTTGGTGATCTCGTTAAAGGTGACGCGGCGGACCTTGACCTTGTCCGCGATTTTCTTTTCTTTCAGGTATTCCAGTACATGCCAGGAGATCGCTTCTCCCTCGCGGTCCGGGTCAGTCGCCAGATAGACGGTATCGACGTTTTTGGCACGGGAAAGAATTTCGCCGAGCGGCTTGTGCGACCGCTCGCCGATTTCCCATTGCATCGCGAAATCATTCGCCGGATCGACCGAACCGTTTTTGGCTGGCAGGTCGCGTACATGACCAAAGCTGGCGACGACGGTATAATCCGTCCCCAGATATTTATTGATGGTTTTGGCTTTGGCTGGAGATTCGACGATGACGAGGTTACGCGCAGACATAAACCGCTCCTTATAAATATGTAGTCTATATCAGGTTTACCCTATTTCCCGGCTGTCGTTCAATACGTCCTGCGAGTTCAAGCTCAAGAAGAATTGTCAGAACATCGCCCGTCGGCGCTTCGACGGCGCGGATCAGGCTGTCTATGGTAACGGGGGTGTGGCTCAGGCACTCAATAATTTTGTCATAAAGCCTTTCGTCCGGTGCCGTGATGCGTTGTGTGCCACTGTCCGGCGGCGCGCCTGTCCAGTGGCCGCTTGCGGAATCGCGCAAGGGCGCCAGCCGCAAGCTTTGCAGGACATGTAGAATGTCGGCGGCGGAAGTTGTCAGGTGGGCGCCATCGCGGATCAGATTATTCGGCCCCTCGGCTCTGGGATCGGCGGGGGAGCCCGGCACGGCGAAAAGCTCGCGGTTTTGTTCAAGCGCCATGCGGGCGGTGATGAGTGAGCCGGAGCGCGCGGCCGCCTCGACAACCAGCACGCCGAGCGCCAGTCCGGAGATAATCCTGTTGCGGCGGGGAAAGTGGCGGGCCAGCGGTTCCGTGCCAAACGGGCTTTCCGCGACAATGGCGCCTTGCACGGCAATGGCTTGGTAGAGATCCTTGTTTTCCGGCGGATAAATAACGTTGATCCCGCCAGCGACGACGGCCACGGTGCCGGTGGCGAGTGTGGCGCGATGGGCGGCTGTATCAATTCCCCGGGCCAGACCAGAGATGACGGGGTATCCCGCCGCCCCGACCTTGCGCGAAAAATCCTCGGCGATTTTGCGGCCGGAAAGCGAGGCATTGCGGGCGCCAACGACTCCTAATCCCGGCTTTGATAGTAAAGCTGTATTGCCCAGAACTGTAATGACCGGAGGGGCGTCCTCGATTTCCGCCAGATAATGCGGGTAGTTTTTCTCACAGCGGGCGATCAGCTGTGCGCCGGATTTTTCGATTTGCTCCATCTCGTGCTTTGCGGCATCGGCGGGAAAGGGCGTAAAGGATTTGTTGCCACCGCGTTTGGCAAGAGAGGGCAATCCTTTCAATGATTCTTCGGCGGTACCGAAACGGTCGAGCAGCTTGTTGAAAGTGATCGGGCCGACGTTTTCGCTCCGGCTTAAACGGAGCCAGCAGAGTTTTTCCGTGGCGGAAAGCTCCTGCGTCATGATGATTTCAGCTTGATTTTGCCTTCGCTACCGTCGGCAAGTCTTCTGATATTCGCGTGATGGCGGATCCAGATCAGGATCGAGATGGCCAACAGGGTGACGATGATCTGGTAATCTCCGGTCAGGATTCCGGCCAGCAGGGGCGCCAGACCAAAAGCGGCCAGCGCGGCCAGAGAGGAATAGCCGCTTATCAACGCCACGCCAAGCCAGCAGCCGCAAAGGGCAATGCCGAGGAACCCGGAGAAGCCGAAGGCAATGCCAAGACCGGTGGCAACGCCTTTGCCGCCTTTGAATTTCAGCCAGACCGGAAAGAGGTGGCCGAGAAAAGCGCCGAGTGCGGCCAGCACGGCATAGTCCATATGAAATTGTTTTGCCACAAGGACGGGAACGGCGCCTTTGAGCGCGTCGAGCAGCAAGGTGACCGCCGCCAGTTTTTTGCCGCCGAGACGCAGGACATTGGTGGCGCCGATATTGCCCGAGCCGCTCTGGCGGATATCGCCGATCCCCGCCAGTTTGCCCAGAATCAGACCGTAAGGCACGCTGCCGGAGAGATACCCGCCGATCAATGCGGTCAGAAAAAGGGGCCAGATAATCGGGTTCTGTGTCAGGAGAAGGGACATTATTCACCTTTTGTTCTCAATTTTTAAGGACTATAGAGGGATGTGTCGTGGCTGGCAATATATGATTGACATAAAATTTAATACTTTTATAGGGGCTATTATTGACATATTATTTTTTCATATTATTATAGCTGACGTTCGCTTCAAGCACCCCGATTGATTCAGGAGAAAAGTTATGTGGCCCTTTAAAGATAAGAAACAAATACTGCCGCTGAAGGAAAAATGGGATATGCAGGCGGTCAAGGCCCATACTTTCGGCAAAGCCCTTTTGCAGGCGGCGGATAACGGCGCCTTTAAGTGGGCAAGTGATGTTATCATGCTGGGGGCCCCGATAGATCATGCGGAAGCCGACGGAGTAACGGCCCTGCGTAAGGCTTGTGAGAAAAAAGACGGCGCCATGATCAAGCTGTTACTGGCACACAGGGCGGATTTGTTCAGGGAGGATGCGAACAAAAAATCGCCCTACGATGCCTGCCTTGCAACAAAAGATCCGGATTTCATTTTTACAACGCTGCTTGCAACGCTTGAATCCCGCGCTGAAGTGGTGGCTGCTCTTATAGCGCGGCCGAATTGGGAGGAGGAATTCCAGGATAAATTTGGCCCCTATGTTGAAAAGGCCGCACAGGCGCTTGACCAGAAAACCATGTATAATGTTTTTCAAAAACTGGTTTCTTTTCTGGAGGTAGCCCGGCAAGAGGGCCTTGCCGACGCAATTCCTGCGGCACAGGAATTGACAGAGGCAATCAAGGAAGCAACGGAAACTTTAAAGCCTAAGCCCGCTGTCGGGGTTCTCCGGCTGTAAGTCTACCGTCCGCGCCGCGTCAGCAGGTCGAGGCAGGCCATGCGCACGGCGACGCCCATTTCGACCTGCGCGATAATCAGGCTGCGCTGCGGGTCGTCGGCCACGCCGGCGTCAATTTCCACGCCACGGTTCATCGGCCCCGGGTGCAGCACAACGGCATCGTCCTTGGCCAGCGCCAGACGTTCTGCCGTCAGGCCATAGGTTTTGAAATAGGTCTCTTCCGTCATGGAAAGCGCTTTTTCCAGACGCTCCTTCTGGATGCGCAGAACCATGACGGCATCCGCGTCCTTCAGGGCGGCGGTCATATCCGTGGTGGCGGCAGGAAGGTTTTCCGGCAGCAGCTCGGCCGGTCCGGTAAAGCGCATCTGCACGCCCATTTTTTCCAGCAGGTGCATGTTTGAGTGGGCGACGCGGCTATGCTTGATGTCGCCGCAAATGGTAACGACAAGACCTTCCAGCCGTCCAAAGTGGCGACGGAGCGTGAGGGCATCAAGCAGGGCCTGCGTCGGATGTTCCCCTTTGCCGTCCCCGGCGTTCAGCACGGGGCAGGCCATGATCCTTGCGGCCTCTTGGGCCGACCCTTCGCCGTCATGACGGATGACGAACAGATCCGGGCGCATGGCCGACAGTGTTTTCAGGGTATCGGAAAAGCTTTCCCCCTTTTTAAGCGAAGAGCCGTCCGCCGTCATGTTGATCACATCGGCGCCCAGACGCTTGGCGGCCATTTCGAAAGATAAGCGCGTGCGGGTGGAGTTTTCAAGAAACATGTTGATCATCACCTGCCCCTTGAGCAGGCCATTGGTCAGGGATTTGCGGCGGTTCTGGACGACATAGTAATCCGCCAGATCAAGGATGGTCGAGATATCTTCGGCAGGAAGCGTTTCAATGCCGATCAGGTCGCGGGAAGCAATCATGGTTTTCGATACCGTTTTTTTGGGGGCGAGGGGAGCGAGGTTGGCGGACATGTCAGATAACTCCTTGGGTGCGCAGGGTTGATATTTCGTGGTCTTGCAGGCAGAGAATATCTTTCATGACGCTGTCTGTATCGGCCCCGAGCAGCGGCGGGGGGCAGCGATAGGAAACCGGCGTGGCGGAAAATTTTAACGGACTGGCCAGCAGGCGCACGGGTTGCGGCGTGGCGGGATGTTGCATTTGCACGGTCATGCCGCGTGCCTGGACCTGCGGATCGGCAAAAACGCGGTCCAGCGTATTGACGGGCCCGCAGGGGACGCCCTGTTTTTCCAGGCCGCTGACCCAATAATTGACGCTTTCCGCCGCGATGATCTCCCGCACGATCGGCACAATGATGGCGCGGTTCCGGACGCGGTCGCTGTTTTTTGCAAAGCGCGGATCTCCGGCCAGTTCCGGCTTTTTTGCGAAGGTGCAGAAATCGGTGAACTGGCGGTCATTGCCGACGGCAAGGATAATATAACCGTCGCTGGCGGCAAAAGCCTCGTAGGGTACGATGGAGGCGTGTGCGTTGCCCATGCGTTGCGGGGGTTTGCCATCGGTCAGGAAGCTTTGCCCGACATTGTATAGGGCGGCCACCTGCGTATCCAGCAGCGAAACATCAATGTATTGCCCCTGACCGGTTTTTTCGCGGTGATAGAGGGCGGCCAGAATGCCGGCCAGCGCCATCTGCCCGGTCATGATGTCGGTATAGGCGATAGCCATTTTACAGGGAGGGCCTTCGGCGGGACCGGTCAGGCTCATGATCCCCCCCATGCCCTGTACCAGATAGTCATATCCGGCATTTTCGCGGTAGGGTCCGGTTTGGCCGAAGCCGGTGAGCGAGCAATAGATCAGACGGGGAAATTCGTCCTTCAACTGCGCGTAGCCGAGGCCGTATTTGTCGAGACTTCCTGTTTTGTAATTTTCAAACAGGATATCGCAGCTGCCGACAAGTTTTTTTGCAATCGCCAGACCTCCAGGCGTGGTGAAGTCCAGCGTGACAGATTTCTTGTTCCGGTTGGCGCAAAGGTAATAGGCGCTCTCGGTCGTATCCCGGCCATTTTCATCGGTGACAAAGGGCGGTCCCCATTTTCGGGTGTCGTCGCCATGCGCCGGTTTTTCGATTTTAAGAATTTCGGCGCCGAGATCTCCCAGAATTTGCGTGGCGCTGGGGCCTGCCAGAATGCGCGTCAGGTCAAAAACACGGATCCCGTTCAGTGGTCCGGTGTTTTTGATTTCAGCGTTCATGTTCTGTCCATCCAGAAGAATCCGAATTGCGAGAGCATCACTATAGCGATTCCCGCCGTCAGACCCAAGCCGGCCGGCACATTTATTTGTGCCAGCGGCATGGTTTTACCTCTTTTTTTATTTTGGAAATGGCCGAGCAGCAGGCCATGGCCGAGACCGATAAAGGCACCGAGGCTTATCGCAAGAATGATATTCGGAAAACCGAGACCCAGCCCTGCCGCTGTCATCAGCTTGACATCGCCAAGACCAATGGAATCTTTTTTATAAAAAAGATTCGCCATAAGGTAAAACGTGAGCATAAAGCCGCCACCCGTCAGCGCTCCGGAAAGGGAATCTGCCGGAGATAAAAGCTCCCAGTCATTTGCGATATGGAAGGAAAGAAACGTTATGGCCAGTGCTGCATTCAGGACATCCGGTAAAAGATAGTCGCACAAATCGCGCCAGGCCAAGGCGGCCAGCAAGGCGAAAACAAGACCATATGATAACAGCGCGAGGACAGGCAAAGAAAGATCACCCTTTCGTTATTACTATAGGCCATTGATTTGTTTGTTGTACAGCACCATTAAATCTGTATATATTTAATGTCAGGGTGGCGTCTGCTCATGCTTGGGCTGGCGTGCAAACGGGCAAGGGGTTGCCTGTATTACAGGGGAGAGTCTGCGACGTGGCAGGTTTCTTGAAAGAAATATGAGTAACGGACGCATTATTCTTGTCGTCGAGGATAACGATTTTGTTCGTATGCAGATCGTTACCTTCCTGAAAGGCGCCGGTTATGAGACGCTGGAAGCGACGGACGGAGACCGGGCGCTGGAAGTGGTGACGGATGATGTTGCGCTTGCCGTGGTCGATGTGCGGATGGAGCCGATGGGCGGCTTCGATTTCATTAATATTCTGCATGAAGACGGATACAAGATCCCCGTTATTATTGTCACCGGAGATCAGGACAGTGATTTGCTGGAACGCGCTGGAAAGCACGGTGTTCAGGCCGTGCTGTTGAAGCCGGTCCAAAAAGAACGCCTGATTTCTTCCGTAAACAGGCTGATTGAAAGGGGTACCCAGCAGAAATGACAGGGACCATGATTTCGAATGGGAAATTGAGTTTATCTCTGCGGCGGCCGACCCTGAATTTCAGGGTACGGCTGTTGGCGCTGCTTTTCCCTTTGCTTCTGGCACCGGGCTGTGCGCAGGTCAGCGCTCCGGATGGACGCACGGTTGACGTTCCGACGGTCACGCCTCCGGTTGAGCGTTATCGCGGGCTCAACGAACACAGGGATGCCGTGACGCGAGTCAGGCTGGGCAAAGATGTTCTGGTCCCGCAGGCTTTGCGGGAAGATCCCCTTCCTGAGGAGGAGATCGGTCCTTTCGAATTGCGCGGCGAGACGCTGGCCAGCGCCTTGCAACTGATCCTCGATGATTATGATGTCTCTATCGCCTTTGAATCTGATGCGGCGATGAACCAGCGGATCACCGTTGCCAATTTGCGGGGCAAAGTCGGTGACGTTGTTGATCGCGTATGCGAATTGGCTAATTTATATTGCCATCACGAGAGAAATGTCCTGACGGTTAAGGATACCGAGACTTTTGTCGTCGATCTGCCGCCGCTGAATTTTGCCGCCAGCGGAGCGCTTGGCACGGCGGCCGCTTCCTATGACCAGATTTCCACCGGGCTTGCGGCCATTGTCGGCACAACGCCAACGGTCGATACGACCACACGGGTCATGATCTATACGGCCACGCAAAAAGCGCATCACAATGCGATGCGCTACTTTGACCGCTTGCGCAAGAATACGGCGCTTATTATTTTTGAAACCCATATCTGGGAAGTCAATCTGAGCAATGAAAACAGAACCGGGATCGACTGGTCGGGGCTGTTCAATAATGTCGGAAATTTTAACATAGACATAACTTTGCCGGGCGGCGCGCCGACAGGGGTAGCAACGCCGATCAGCATTACGCCAACCTATACCGGCAACAGCGATATTACGTCAGAGGGCGTGCTGGAATTTATCTCTGAACACGGAACGGTCAAAACGGTTTCGCAGCCGCAACTGACTGTCCTGTCCGGTTCAAGCGCCTCGCTGGAAGTCCAGCAGAACGAGAACTTTGTCAGCGGCATCAGCCGTTCGACGAATGCGACGACGGGGGTGGATACGGTTTCGACGACGACAGAAACTGTTGAAACGGGGTTGCTGATGACGGTCACCAGTGCCTGGGACCGGTCGACAGTTTACGGTACTCTGGATATCCAGCTGGATGAATTGCTGAACATTGACGAGTTCACGCCGGATGTGAATACAACGATTCAGTTGCCGAAAACAACGGCGCGCAATTTGCAAACGCAAATTCGCGTGCGGCCCGGTGATGCCGTCCTGATTGCGGGACTGGTGACCGAGCGCGATGATTACTCCGCGAGCGGCCCCGGGTTCATGAAACCGCTGGTGCAGACGGCACGCAAAGCCAAGACGACCAATACCGAGCTGGTATTTCTGCTCCGCCCCCGGGTAATCGCTTTTATCCAGGGGGACGAGGCCGATACCGTGCCGGTCATTGATGCCGTGCAGGAAAGATTGCCGGGCGCGCTGGAGCGAAAAGAAGAATTGCCTCCCGCAACGGAGGATCTGACGGAAAACGTAGAAGCGCTGTTTCGTGCCAGTGGCGTGGAAGGCGCGTCTGTTCCGGAACCTGTTCCGTCGGAACCGGCGATTTATAAAAAATCAAACGCCCTGCCTTTGGGAATTTCGCCGGAAGCTTTGGCGCCTGTCGATCTGACAGGAGAAAACCAGTCGCCTGATAAAAATGCGCCGGAAGGGGGGCAGCCATGATTTCTTTCGGACGTCAGGGCGGATTGTTTGTTCTTGCGGCAGGGCTGTTGCTGGCAACACCGGCGATGGCGCAGTTTAACGCCTTTAAAGACCCGACGACAGCTGGGAAATCCTCAGGCGCTGTTTCCGGTCCCGACCTCAAGGCGGGTGTGGACAAAATCGATGCCGGAAAAGTGACAACCGGATCGACGGCTTATGTTGTGGCCCTGTTCAGAAACTCCGGCACGTCGGATGTTACGGTTACAGGGATCAATCTTTATCCCTCGTCAACGGTTTCGGCGGAAGTCTCTCTTAACAAATGCGCAGAACAGCCTTTGCCGCCGGAAGCGGAATGTGCGGTGACGATTGCCGTCACGGGTTTGCAAATCGGTTCCTGGCGGATTGAAGTGTTGCTGGATCACGATGGCCGGACGCGGTTGGCGACGGCGGCCATCACCGGCATGACTGAAAATGCGCCGGGAACAGATGCTGACAAGGTCAAGCCGGATCTGGAGCCGACCCCCGATGTTCTGGACTTTGGCAATGCGTCCGGCGGGTTGCCATCGGTAAAATCTGTTTTGCTGCGGAACCGGACCTCGCAGAAAATAGACATCAAGGATATTCGTCTTGATATGCCGGCACAGGCCGGATTTGATTTCAAGTCGTCCTGTCCGCAAACCCTGCAGACTGGCGAGTCCTGTAACGTGGTTGTGACATGGACGCCGCTTTCCAAAGGGGATTCGCAAGCAGTGCTGGTGGCGGCGCATAGCGGCACCAGCGCGATGACGCAGGTGGAGGTAAAAGGCAAATTCGAGCCGGGGGCTACGGCCAGTGCCGAGATTTTCCCCGAGGCGTCTCCTGATGCCGGCTTGCTGATTTCGGATAAGAAAGAAATAAACTTCGGTGGCGATGTGAAGGGCGCTTCTGCCATTACCAGCAGTCTGGTCAATACTGGATCCAATCCGGTTACGCTCCAGACGATCCGGCTTTCCGGTTCGGACAGCGGCCTTTCGATTGCAAGATCCGGCTGTCAGGTGGGGACCGTTTTGCAGCCGACGGCGGCCTGCGCGCTGACGGTGAACTGGGTGCCCAGCCGTGAGGGAAGCGTCATTGATGATTTGCAGATCCAGCATACAGGCGCGCGCGGCGTACTGGTGATGCCGATTCGCGGTACGGCAACGGAAGCGGTTTCGCGTGAAACACTGGCCTTGCGGCAGGGCGGGGACGGTGGTGGCGCCGTTTCCGTGACGCCGGTTCTCGATGGTTATGTCGTCACATCGCATTCTACCAGCCGTGCCGTTATCAACGGCCCGGTCGGCAGTCTGGTTGTCCGTGATGGCGAAGATGTCGTGATTTCCGGCGTCAAATGGACGGTCACAATCGTTTCGACCGGCGTGATCCTGAGCAGCGAGGAGGACGAGATCATGCTGGTTTTCGACAGGTCGCTGAAACCGAATGTCAAAGCTTCCTCCTCATCCTCATCTTCAACATCATCATCGACGACGACAGATTCCACAGCGGCGGAGACCACAACGACCGGAGAGAATCCTTGAGCGATATGGACGGCAACGAAAAGGAGGCGTTTCTGGAGAAAACGGGGCTCAAGCGCCCTGAAGAAGCGCTGCCGCCGGAAGAGCGCAAGCGGCCGGACCGCCGGACGAAGGAAGTGGGGCCGCCAGACGGTTTTGAACGTCGGCGGGGGGATCGCCGCAAGACAAAATCGGCGATTGGACGCGAGCGTTATCTGGATATGGTTTTGCGGGAGCGCGCCCTTTTTGCGCAACAGGGAAATACAAGATCGGCCGAGCAGTTGCTCAGTGCCGCAGGTGTCGGGGCCGAGGCGGAAGCCAGCAAGGGCGAACGCGACAGCGCGTCAGGCGACCAGTTGCGCGCCATGCTGCCGGTGCAGACATGGATGCCGCTAAGTATCCATCTGGTCGGGCTGGAAAAAGGCGTGCTGACAATTGCGCCATTGCACGAGCCGGGGGAACGGCAGCTGCAAAACCTGAAGAATACGGCGCAGCGTATCGGCTTCAAGGTCGAAAAAATTGAATCCGAGTTGTGGGATCGCGCCCAGCTGATCAAAACGCTGAATGCCGTGCATGATCTTTCCGCCGACCGCTGCGAAAAGACGCTGGCCACCTGGCTGACGGATATCGACAATGGCTTGCTGCTCAACCAGTTTCAGCGCGACATGATGGCGGAAGCCCTGCAGATGCGCGCTTCGGATATCCATCTGCTGCAGGATAATGCGCCGGACGCGCCGAACTGGATCAAGTACCGCGTTGACGGTGATCTGGTGCCGATGCATCTGCTGCCTGCGGATGCCATGGCGCGTTTGACGACCCTGCTCAAGCGTGACGCGGGGCTGAACTTCGGGGATCGCTCCACGCCCAAGGACGGACGTTTCGGCTTTGTCTGGCAGGGTCGATCCATCGATGTGCGCGTGGCGGCGGGGCCGCAGGCGCAGGACGGTGAAAAAATCACGATGCGTCTTCTTGATCGTGCTTCGCTGCGCAGCTTCGAGGAGTTGTTCAGCCGCTATCCGGAGGTGTCGGAGCACCTGTCGCGCATGCTGGCGCCGGAAATCAAGGGCGGCGGTGGCCTGCTACTGATGTCGGGGCCAACGGGTTCAGGTAAATCCACCACCCTTTATGCCTGTGTGCTGGAAATCGACCGGCGGCGGCGGCATGTGTTGTCGATTGAAGATCCTATCGAATATGAGATGCGCTATGCCACGCAGTGGCAGGTGGCGCAGGCAACGCCCGGGCGCGAGTTTTCCGATCTGATCCGTGCGGCGATGCGCCATGATCCCGATTACATTATTATCGGCGAGATGCGCGATATGGCGACGGTTGAAACTGCGCTGAAAGCGGCGGAATCGGGGCATACGGTGATTTCGACCATTCACGCCGATACGGCGGTACAGACGCTGGAGCGGCTGCGGTCCTTTATGCCGCCGGAACGCGAGCGGTCTTCGACCTATACGCTGTCGCAACAGATTCGCGGGATCCTCAACCAGCGCCTGATCAAGACGCTTTGCCATGGCTGCGCTGTCAAAACGCCAGCAAAAGATGTTTTGAGCGCGGAGGAAATCGAGAGTTTACGGCTGGAGCCGGATCTGGTGATCAAGACCCATAGCGTCAATGGCTGCGATCTTTGCAATCGGACCGGCGTTCTGGGCCGGACCTTGCTGCTGGAAGCGCTGATGATTGATACGCCGCTGTCACAGCGCGATCCGGTGTTTCATGCCCTGATGCATAACGTTAACGATATCCTGCATCAGGAAGGGGTGACGCATGTCTCCCGCTCCGACGGTGTGCGCTCGCTGGTGCGGGAAGGGCTGATCGATCCCAAGGTGGGTCTTGTTCTGTTGCACGAATAGGGGAACAGCTGCATGCAGCAGTGGATCGTTGAATATATGGTGGATACCCCCTCGGGCCCGAAAAAAATGGTCGATTCCTACTATATGCCGCAGGCTGCCGATGTACGGAATGAGGTTACCAAGCGCGGCGGCTATGTCCTGACGATTCGTCCGCATGAACGCTCGCCGTTTGAAAGATGGCTGGCGCGGTCCAGCTGGTGGCAGGTCCAGCTTTTGCGCGGCATTCAGTTTCGTGCGACAGCGACATCGCCGGGTGTCGCGCTTTGGCGCCTGATTCAGGGGGAAACAAATCCACGGCGGCAGAATATTCTTTCTCCGGCGCGGGAAGCGCTGGCGCGCGGTCTGGGCATTATTGATGCGCTCAAGGCTTTGCAGATTTTCGATCACGGCACGATTGCCATTCTTTCGGCCTCCGAGCGTAGTAACCGTTTGCATGAGGGCATCCCGCATGCCATTCAGAACATCACGCAAAAGCGCAAGAACCGCCGGGCGATCATGGGGACGATGTCGTGGATCGGGTTTGACATTTTGACGATCGTGCAGGGGATGTTCTGGGGAAAGGACAAGATTCTCGGCTGGTTCCGCAACAACCCGCCTTCCGATCCGGAACAGCTCGAACATTTCAATTATGTCGTCGGCAATCTGGAGCTGTTGTGGAACGTTCTGGTCTGGCTGGCGATGGGAATGATGTTTTTCCTGATCTGGGCGATTTTGTCGTTCTGGCACAATCGGGGCAAAAAAGACTGGCCCACGGCGCGGATCGTCCGGAAAATTCCTCTGATCGGTGCCTATTTGCGTGATCTGGGATTTGCCGACAGCGCCTCGGCGGCGGCGCGGATGCTGCGCGGAAACGTGCCGATCGCCGATGTGCTGGAACAGGCGGCCGAGGCCAGCAATTTTCCGGATGTTTCGAATTACTGGATCAATGCGCGGCAGGATCTGTCGCGCGGGGTCGGCCTCGGCGCTGCGCTTGACCGCGAACCGCTGACTAAAAACGAGCGGCTGGAACTGGCGGGGATTGCCGATCTCTCGCAAGTGGCGACGGTGATGGAATCGATTTCCGAAATGCGGGCGCAGGCCGCAAAAACCAAGCATAGTCTGATTGTCTGGCTGGCTTTTGGTTTATCCGGTGTCTATCTCGTGATAGCATTCGGAAGTGCGATTTATGCATTGACGGTCATGAATATGAGTCTTGACAGTATGATGAACGATTTTGTCAGTGGCGGCGCTGGCGGCGAGGGAGGGTTGCTTTGATGACACCGACAACAACGGGCGCGGCGCCTGAAAACAAGCCGGCGGCGGGCGGGATGATGCGCAAGGCCGCGGCCAGTGTTTTTGAAACGTCGGGGGTGCCGTTACGGCCGCATCTCCCCTCGGAGCTTGTCGGCGGCTCGATTCCCTATGCGCCGGGTCTGGAGGATGAGGGGGTCTGGAATGCGGCGGCGCAGGCCTGCGGCACCGAACGCGTGCATTATTGCTATACGATCAGTGACGGCCGCTGCTGGTATCTGGCCACGCCGTCCTCGGCGCTGGCGAGCAATCCCGACAGCTGGTGCCCGCTGGCGGCAGCCCTGCCCGGGAACAGCGAGTTCTGGGATCGCGAGACGGTTTATGTTTATGAGCAGGAAGGTTCGGCGGGGGCTTTGCGCTGGGAGCCGGAAACGGGACGCATGCAGGTGTTTCTCGGCGCGGCGCGCTCGATCTTGCCGCGTATCCAGAGCATGGAGGCCAATTTTGTCACGATCAATCCGGAATCGGCCAAGCAGGTGCGCTGGCGCAACCGGGCCTTGTTTCAAGAGCGGTTGTCCCGCGTTGTCGCCAAAATTCTGACCCTGAGCGGCGTTGCGGTAACAATTGTGGCCCTTTTTGTCTGGTTGGGGTCTTATCTGGTGGTGAATATGGTGACACCACGGCTGGAAAAAGCCAAACAGGTGACGACGGATGCCACCAACCAGTTGATGCTTGATGCTACGGTGGCGCTTCAGACCAATACGACCCAGCATTTGTCGCGGATTATCGAGCTCTATAATGCGATTGGCGGATTTGGCGGGGTATTGGTGCGGTATGAATTGTTTCCGGATGGAAAGGTGCAGTGGGAAGCTTTGATTCCCAGCGCTGTCCAGCCTGGGCAATTGCAGGCCGAGGCTGTCGGGGTCGAGGACGGGCGGATACGCGTGAAAGGAACTCGTTGATTTTAAAGAATTTATACGATAGCATGGGCTGCCATGTTCTCGCCATATTTCTACGGTACTTTGATAAACAGGGAACAGAGAATTTCTCCTGATTCGGAAGGATAGAGGAAGGGGTCGCTTGAAAGAGTTTGGTAAAATAGACTGGCGTGCCTTGCAGCGGTATACCAATCCGCAGGCGATGAAGGATCTTGACCAGTTTCTGGACGCGCTGCCGATAACGGCGGGGTATAATGCCTTGATCGCTGCCGGGATTGCCTGGGTACTGGCCGGGGCCGCTGTTCTGTTTACCTCGACCGAAGTGAGCAACGCGAGCCAGTTGCGCGCAGAGATGGCCAAGGTGGAATCACTCCAGCCGCCGATCCCGGTCTTGCAGTATCTTCCCGTCCCCAAGGATAGTATCGAACGGATTTCCAAACGGGTGACGGAGAGCTATAAAGGTATTTCTGTTGTCGTGTCCGCAGGCAAGGCTGTCGTCAGCGCCTCGGATACGGATTTCTTTCCGCAGTTTCTGGCCGCGATTTCCACGATTGAAAACGGCGGCAAGACCTGGAAGGTCAGTCTAGACAAGCTTTGCGTCGGCAAGGATTGCAAGGGGGCCAAGCTATCGGCGGATTTAAAGGTTGAATCTGTCAGGGTCGGGGAACCCGCTCCGCCCGTTGAAGAAAAAGAAGACGGGAAGGAAAAAAGTGAGTAAGGTACGGAGAAGAATGATGAAAAAAAAGAGTTTCAAACGGTCTTTATTTTTACAAGAAAGGAAAACGGCCATGACACAGATACAGGGAATTCAGAGCGATTGCAGGAAAGGGGAGCGTGGTAATGCCCTCTTCCTGATTTTGATCGCCGTGGCGCTTTTCGCGGCCCTCAGCTATGCGGTCACACAGTCCGGACGGGGGAGCGGTACTATTGACAAGGAACAGTCGCTGATTGCGGCCTCGCAGATCACCCAGTTTCCAGCGGCGGTACGGACCGGCGTCACCCGGATGATCATTACCGGAACACAGGTCTCGGATTTGGATTTCACCAACGATACTACGGATGAGGATGAGGAAGTTTTCCATTCCAGTGGTGGCGGGGTAGTCGCCCAGGATCCGCCAGCCAATATCGGCGGAGCGACGGCTTGGAGCTATCTGGACGCGACGCACGCAACGGATGGCTGGTATATCGGCGGCATTGGTACGGATACAGTGACTTCGGGCCGGGAGGTGATCGCGGCTTTGAATGGTGTTTCGCTGAGTATCTGTAGCTCTATCCTCAAAGGGCTGGGGCTGGCTTCGACGCCGCTGGATGAAGCAACGACGATTGTCTTTGCCGCGCCGACAACGGCGACGGACGGAACCGCTTCCAGTGACTCGACTTTCTTTGCCTGGAATGCGGATCCGCAGCCGTTTGCCTGCGTGCAGAACAATGGCGGTAACTACGTTTATTATCACGCTCTGGCGGAACAATAAGCGGAGCGAGGAGGGCTGGCATGAAAAAGATGCGCTCTCCTGTTGCGAACAAGAAAGGCGCCGCCCCATGCGGGCGGCGCCTTTTCTTTTTTAATTATGTTGCGCGGGACTCGGCGCAAAAAAATATTTCAGAAAAAGGCAGCATTCTTTTTTATATTTTTCTGGCCATGGGGCTGCTGGCGGCGCTGACGTTCTCCTTTACCCGCAACAGCCGCGAGAATATTACAACGCAAAACGCCCATCGCATGTCCGAGGAACTGTTTTCGCAGATCAATGTGATCCGTTCCGCTGTGGTGGAATGTGCGCTGGAATATCCCGAGGGGGGCGGCGATCTTGACGGCAGCGGCATTATCGACGCGACGGATAATCCGAATAATCCCTATCCGGTCAATCCGAGCGATGTGAACAATCCCCATGGTGCCGCCGCCAATGATCAGGCCCGCAATCTCAGTTGCACAGGGGCGCCCGCTGCGGCGGCGAATATCTTTCAAGGCGCCAATAACAAGGGCCGGGTGTTGCAGCCGATCCCGTCGGGCTTCAGCGAGTGGATTTATATCAATGATGCCGCCGGGGTCCGGATTCAGACGACGGCCGGCAATGATGCGGCGGGGATTGATGCTTTGAACCGGCTGATGAACAGATTTTCAACCTGCCAGGCGGATTTGAACTATGGCGGTTGCGGGGCGCGGTGTTTTACGGCCTGGATCCTGCGGGCGGCTTGCCCCTGATTTCACGGCGCAATCAACGCAATAATATTTCTTCAAAATACACTTGAACGAAATAATAAAACAGGGCTATAGTTTCCTTGGAGTTTACGAGACGATCAGGGGATATCAATCATGGTTAAAACGCTTACGAATCCGGCGACGCTGGAGAAACTGGCTGAAATTCAGGACCAGATGCGCGAGCTCTGTGCGCCGCAGAATATTGTTACGGCGGCACATTATGACGAGTTCTACAAGGTGAAGCAGGAACATGGCTTTATCAAGATTACGATCCCGCAGAAACGCTATAAATAATTTGACATAAGATAAATTTTCATTAAAATCGTTCTGAGCCCTATCGCTTCACGAGGTTCAGCGCAAACGATGGAACGCCCCAAAGAGTCATTTTCCCGCAAAGGGGTCCGCTCTGTTTCGGCTTTTGAAATCCGGCAAACAATCCAGCGCTATGCGCAGCAGGCCGTGCCGGGATCGTGTCCGTGGACAGGGGAAGATATTCGCGTTCTTTCGGCGTCAGATCCGCAAACAGGATTTGAATATACGCTTTATTTCCCGCGTCTGGGCTTTTCCTGTCCAGCGGTTGAATTTGAAAAAGCGACGGGGCTGTCCGGGATCGCGCAAAGTTATATTTTGCCGCAAGGCCTGTCGCCGGTTGAAATTTCGCAGTATGTCACTGTGCTGGCCCATGCCGCGCGGCAGGGGGATATCCTGCCGGCACAGGAACGGTTTCTTGTCCTCCGCTTGCTGGACAATCTGAAAAAGGACAATCCTGCGCTGAAGGCGCTGCGCCATGGGAAAGAAAATATGCATATTCTGCGCGACATCGTGCACGGGGTCACCAGCGCATTTTGTGTGCGGGACATCCAGCATTTTATTGACGGGAATTATCTGCGGGTCAGTCTGGCCGATCCGGAATATAAGGCTTTGTATCATAAAGTGCAGGATCTTTCCGGCGCCAGCATCGCCTGGGTTCCGGCACTGGAGAGCCTGCGGAAAATTGAGCGGCAGGTCGTGGCGAAAAACAGGCCCGCTGTGCAAAGCGGCAGGGCGAAGAAAAGAAATCGTCCCAGTTATAAATAGCTTGATGCTGTTTCAGTTCCGGAAATAATCCGGCGGTAATTGCGCCTTGATTTCTGTACCGGCCTGCATGCCCAGTCGCACCGCATCGCCGGTATGTTGCACGGTCATGATCCATGACCCCTGTTTTAGTTCCGTGCCGTCGGGCCGCGCCACCAGCGCATCCAGCCGTGCGCGGCCTTCGGAATCCGGAACCCCCAGCAAGGCGGCGAGCGGTGTGCGGCATGAACCGTCCATGACGGCCAGAAAAGCGCGCTCTGCCGTGACCCGCAATTCCGTCACGGGGCAATGCACAGCCGCAAGCAGGTTTTGCGCTGCCATATCGTTGTCACGGACTTCGATTCCAACCGCCCCCTGCGCCACGGCAGGCAGCATGACATCGGGTTCAAGCGCTGTCTGGACCAGCGCGCCCATGCCGAGGCGGTTGAGTCCGGCAACGGCCAGCAAGGTCGCATCGACGGCGCCTTCGTCGAGTTTCTTGAGACGCGTGCCGACATTGCCGCGAAAGGTAACGATTTTCAGATCAGGGCGTCGCGCCAGCAGGATCGCCTGCCGCCGCAGGCTGGAGGTTCCAACAACAGCACCTTGCGGCAGGTCATCTAGTGTTTTCGCCTTGGGCGAGAAAAAAGCATCGCGGACATCTTCCCGCGGGAGCAGGCAGGGGATGCACAGTCCCGCAGGAAGCTGTGTTGGCATATCCTTCATTGAATGAACGGCGCAGTCGATCTTGCCTTCTAGTAGGGCCTCCTCGATTTCCTTGGTGAAGAGACCTTTCCCGCCGGCCTCCATGAGAGGGCGATCTTGAATTTTATCGCCGGTTGTCGTGATGGTCACAATTTCCGTTTCGAGCGCGGGATATTTCTCCAGCAGCCGGGCAATAAAAAGCCGTGTCTGGGCCAAAGCCAGAGGACTGCCGCGTGTGCCTATTTTCAAAACCTTGCTCATAGTAGTGTTTTACAATTTTTGCGAATAAAATCAATAGCATGCTGCTATAATAGTCGGTGTATACATAATTCTGTTGAATACGGAGTTAAATGGTATAGATTAGGTGACGAAAGGAATATGTTTCTATGAAAAAGAAGCCGGAACTGCTTTCCCCCGCGGGGTCGCTCAAATCCATGCGTCATGCTTTCGCCTATGGCGCGGATGCCGTTTATGCGGGGCTGCCGCGCTATAGCCTGCGGGTCCGGAATAATTCCTTTAAACAGGACAACCTTGCCATCGGGATTAACGAGGCGCACCAGCAGGGCAAGAAGTTTTTTCTTGCGGTGAACATCTTTCCTCAGAATTTCAAGCTGAAAACCTTTCTGACGGATATGGAGCCGGTGATCGACATGGAGCCCGATGCCTTGATCATGGCTGATCCGGGGCTGATGATGATGGTGCGCGAGCGCTGGCCGGATATGCCGCTGCATCTCTCCGTACAGATGAATACGGTCAATTACGCCTCTGTCAAATTCTGGCAGAGCGTCGGGGTGGAGCGGGTTATTCTTTCGCGCGAGCTTTCGCTCGACGAGGTGGCAGAAATCCGCCAGCAATGTCCGGATATGGAGCTCGAGGTTTTTGTCCACGGTGCGCTGTGCATCGCCTATTCCGGAAGGTGCCTGCTTTCCGGCTATTTTAACCATCGCGATGCCAATCAGGGCTCCTGTACGAATTCCTGCCGCTGGGAATACAAAACCGCTCCGGCTGTCGAAACCTCTTCCGGTGATTACCTGCCCGAGACGGCGGTTATTGCCATGGAGGATCTGAACGCGGTGGCAGGCGATACTTCCGGTTGCGGCGGGGGTTGCGGCACACAGCTGCGGCATCCGCTGGCGGACAAGGTGTATCTGCTGGAGGAAAAAAACCGGCCCGGCGCGCTGATGCCGGTCTTTGAAGACGAACATGGCACCTATATCATGAATTCGAAAGATCTGCGCGCGATCGAGCATATCCAGCGACTGGTTGATATCGGCGTGGACTGCCTGAAAATCGAAGGCCGCACCAAGTCGCATTACTATGCCGCGCGCACAGCGCAGGCCTACCGGCAGGCGATTGACGCCGCTGTCGCGGGGCGTCCGCTGGATCCGGCGCTGATCGGCATGCTGGAGAACCTGTCAAACCGCGGTTATACGGACGGGTTTTTCCAGCGTCACCATACCGATGAACAGCAGAACTATATCAGTGGCGCGTCGCAAACCCATCAGCAGGAATTTGTCGGCGAAGCGCTGGCGGTGGATCGTGAAAAGGGCTGGATCACGGTCGAGGTCAAGAACCGCTTTGCTGTCGGTGATCGTCTGGAGCTGGTTCTGCCTTCAGGTAAAAATCGCGAGATCCTGCTGGAAAAAATGGAGAATGCCGCTGGGCAACCCATCGATACCGCCCCTGGCAACGGTCATATCGTGCGGATTCCGGCGCCGGTCAACGATTTCTCCGGCGATATCGTCCTGATCAGCCGGTTTATTTAGGGTCAGGCGGCTTGGGAGATTTTTTTCGGCAGCCGAACCAGACTCTGTGCGCCGCGTGGCGGCAGGCAGAGGACCAGTCCGGAAAGACCGCCATTCATTTTCTCAAATTCTGAAACATTGACCGTTGAAACGGCAATCTTCCGGCGTTTCAATTCATGAACCGTCTCCGCATAACCGGCCGGCAAAAGCAATGTGCCATTAATCAGCAAGGCATTGGCCGCGCCTTTTTCACGGTCCGGAACGATAATTTTTTCATGCGTTAAAAAAGCGTAGTGGGGGGCCAGATTTTCACGGACAAGCAGACGGTTTGCGCCGAGCCAGACGGCTGCATCGCGCAGGGGAATGGTACCATCCGAAAGATCGATCACTTCGGCCTGATAGCCGTATTCTGTGAGGAAATAGGCAAGTTGCGCCGCGCCTTCCTGATTGGTGCGCGGGGACAGGCCGATATAGAAACGATCTCCCGTCCGCAGGACGTCGCACGCATCCAGCAGGCCGGGGGCGGTGATAAATTTCAAAAAATGAGTGGCGGCCAGTTGCGTGGCAACGGATTTTCTGGCGGGTTGCCGGGGGCTCTCCGCTTTGAAATTGCAAAGAACGGCCAGTGTTTCCGTGACAATCGCCATGTCGCTGATAAAACAGTCGTCAGGAAAAAGCGGATCGGGCGGAAGCGCGGTAACAGAGGCGCCGCAGGCGGCAATCGCCTCGCCAAGGGCCTGATGCTGAAAGACGGCGCGTTCGGCATCGGGAATGCCGATTAAGGGAGACCGCCGGTATGTCAGCAGATTTCCAGGTTTACGGAGGAGAACATGTGCGGTAAAAGGCGGCGCGATTTGTGACGTCATAAGGCGTATTCCCGTTTCGCTTGAAATTTTCATTTTTTTTTGAGTGTTCTTCTGTCTAGCATGATTTACAAAATAAATCCAGACAGGATATTGATTCACATAAGTTGAATGCGAAGCGGGACGGGCATTTTCAGGCGAGCTGCTTTGTCAGCTTCAGCGTCAGCAGATCATCCACAGCGCGCATTTCGCCGGCACGAATGGTTTCTTCGTCATAGGCAATGCCGGCGCCATCCGGAACATAGCCCATCATCACATAAAGCCGCTGGGCCGCGCCAAAGCGGGCGTATAGGCCAACACTGATGCCGATTTCATTTTTTCCGGCGTGCTTTGCGGTTTCCTCGCAATGCGTGACCAGCGCCCTGCCAAGCCCCTGTCTGCGGGCGGCGGGAATGACATTCAGATCCTGAATTTCAGGGATACCGAGCCGCCGGAACGGGGGATAGAGCGGCTGCCAGTTCAGGATGACGTAGCCCGTGCCGGCTCCCGTTATAAAAACAAGCCGGTGTCCGGCATCCTGTTCCTGCAGGCATTTCTCGAAATAGCCCGTTTCGTGAACGGCGCCCATCCGGTCCGCGATGTCGCGCAGTTGCTGAATGTCGGTGTTCGTTGCGGTCCTGATCTCCATAGTCTGCATAATACTTTAGAGGCACTGCAAAAACCATGGCTTTCTTTTTCCGGCGATATCTTGTTAGGATAAGGCCGTGAGGCACCTATGGAAGAAAGAAAATCCTGTATTTTATCCTATGTTCTGGACGGGGCGGGCGGGGGACGGGCGGCAGATCTGGCGGCCCTGAAGCCGGAGGACACTTCGGTTGTCTGGCTTCATCTGAACGGGCAGCATCCCGAGGCGGGAAAGTTTCTGAAAGACCATCTGCATCTGGATCCGCTGGTCATTCGCGCCCTGCTTGCCGAGGAAACGCGCCCCCGTCTGGAAATTTCCGGCGCCGGTACGCTGATCATTTTACGCGGCATTCACTTTAATCCCGGACCAACGCCGGAGGATCTGGTTTCGATCCGGCTCTGGGTGACGGGGAACCGCATCATCAGCGTGGGACGGAGAAAGTCGCGAACCATTGCAGATATTGATACGCGGCTGCGGCAGGGGCAGGGACCGCGCCGGGCCGGAGAGTTTGTCACACAGCTCTGCAGCAGCCTGAATGAGGGGATTGCGCCGGCCTTGCTCGAACTTGAAAAAAATATCGATACGCTGGAAGAAAAATCGCTGGAGAATCCTGATGCCGCATTGCGTAGCGATATTGCCGCAGTACGCAAGCAGGCGACGCTTTTTCGTCGTCATATGTCTCCGCAGCGGGAGGTGGTCAGCCGTTTGCAACAGATGGTGCAGGACTGGTTTACGGCGGGCGACAGATGGCAGATGCAGGATAATCACGATCAGGTGACGCGTTACATCGAGGATCTTGATGCGATCCGTGAACGAACGCAGATTTTACAGGATGAACTGGCCAGCGCGCTTTCGGCGCGGCTGAATAAAAACCTGTATATTCTCTCGGTAATCACCGTGATTTTTATGCCGTTGTCATTTATGAGCGGACTTCTCGGGATGAATGTGCGGGGTATCCCGGGGGCTGAAAATCCTTTTGCCTTTTATATTATTTGCCTGCTCGCTGCTGTTATGACGCTGCTGCAGATTTTTGTCTTCAGGCGGCTCAGGTGGCTTTAGGGACGCATGGGTTTGGGTGCTGTTCTGGCCGGGTTCAAACAGCACCATACCGGTCCCAAATTAAGTTGCAGGCAAAGGAGAAAAAACGCATAAGAAATGCTTTCTGTGCACAGGACGCTGACTAGGCTTGACGCAGGTCAAGCCGGTGTTAGGCTGTGTTTAGCTTTCTGCGGCCGGATCGATGCGGATACAATCGTAGTTTTAAGGGGATATCATCATGAAAGCGAAAGTACTTCTTTTGGCGTTGGATAGCGGTTCTGATGCTTGAACCCGTTGTTGACATATGCCAGCACGCGATAGAGCGGCACGGGAATATTCTCGTGACGCTTCTTGCGGCTGGCGTGGTCGGCAGCTTTACGCATTGTGCGGGCATGTGCGGACCGTTCGTGCTGGCACAGACAACGGCACGGCTGGAAAATGTCCAGACACGCGATATGAACGAATGGCAAAGACTGCGCGGGGCGGCGCTTCTGCCTTATCATTTCGGGCGATTGACAACCTATACCATTCTGGGGACTATCGGGGCCGTTCTGGCGCAAAGCGTTGTCGTGTTGAGCGGGTTTCATGGCGTTAACAGCCTGTTACTGGCGCTGGCGGGGCTGATGTTTATTGCCACCGGCTTGAAAAGCGTCCGCCTGTTCAGTTTTGTGCAGGTTCCGGCGTGCTTGCGGCGATTGGGAGATTTCTTTGCCGCCCGGGCCAGCCGCTTTTTCGGAAATCCGGTGGGGCTGCGGGGTTATGTGCTTGGCGTTCTGCTGGGTTTTTTGCCTTGCGGGCTGCTTTATAGCGCGTTATTTCTGGCGAGCGCCTATCCACCGGTCACGGCGGCGCTGGGCATGATGCTGTTTGCGCTGGGTACAATTCCGGCGCTTTTTCTGATTTCGTTTGGAGCGGGGCGGCTGCGCCGTTTTCGGGCGGCCCTGGTCATGCTGGGACAGGTTTTCATGTTCGCCAACGGCGCTATTTTACTAATACTGGCTGGACGGGAATTTTTCGTCTAGACTCCCTTTGTGAAATTCGTCTTATTCAAGGAGCTGTAACAATATGAGCGTCATGACGGAACAGAGACCGGAATACAATGACACGATCGTCAAAATGTTTTCGGTCGCCGCTGTTTTCTGGGGCCTTGCCGGATTTCTGGTCGGGGTGATTATCGCCCTGCAACTGGCTTTTCCGGGCCTGAATCTGGGAGAATATCTCAGTTTTGGCCGGTTACGCCCCTTGCATACCTCGGCGGTGATTTTTGCCTTTGGCGGGAATGTGCTGCTGGGCACCAGCTTTCATGTCGTGCAGCGCACCTGTCAGACAAGGCTGTGGGGCGATGGATGGGACCGGTTTATATTCTGGGGTTATCAGATTTTTATCGTGATGGCGGGGCTGGGGTATGTTTTCGGGGTTACGCAGGGCAAGGAATATGCCGAGCCGGAATGGTATGCCGATCTCTGGCTGACAGTCGTGTGGGTTGCCTACCTGATTGTCTTTCTGATGACGCTGAAAAACCGGAAGGAGCCACATATTTATGTAGCGAACTGGTTTTATCTGGCTTTCATCGTTACCGTCGCAGTGCTGCACCTGGTCAATAATATCAGCATTCCGGCTTCGATCACGGGAACGCATAGCTATTCCGCCTATGCTGGCGTGCAAAGTGCGATGATCCAGTGGTGGTACGGGCACAATGCCGTCGGATTTTTCCTGACGGCCGGATTTTTGGGGATAATGTATTACTTTGTTCCGAAACAGGCCAACCGGCCGATCTACTCCTACCGGCTGTCGATCCTGCACTTCTGGTCCCTGATTTTCATCTATATCTGGGCGGGACCGCATCACCTGCATTATACGGCGTTGCCGGACTGGGCGCAGACGCTGGGCATGACGTTCTCCATTATGCTGTGGATGCCGTCCTGGGGCGGGATGATCAACGGCGTCATGACGCTGTCCGGCGCATGGCACAAGCTGCGGGATGACCCTGTTTTGCAGTTCATGATCATCGCGATTTCCTTCTACGGGATGAGCACGTTTGAAGGGCCGCTGATGTCGATCAAGGAAGTCAATGCGCTGAGCCATTACACGGACTGGACCATTGGTCACGTTCATTCCGGCAGCCTGGGCTGGGTGGCGTTTATCAGTTTCGGCGCGCTTTACTATCTGTTCCCGGATTTGTGGAAGACCAAGCTGTATTCAAAACGGCTGGTGAGTGCTCATCTCTGGATTGCGACAGTCGGTATCGTTCTTTATATCGTGGCCATGTGGGTGGCCGGGATCATGCAGGGGCTGAACTGGCGTTCCTATGATGAATACGGCTTCTTGCAGTATTCCTTTGTGGAGGTTTCTCAGGAAATGTTCATTTATTACCTGATCCGCGCTCTGGGCGGGATTCTGTTCCTGTTGGGCGCCATGATTATGGTTTATAACCTGTGGAAAACAGTCAAGCTGGCTCCACGGGCGGGAGCGCTGGAGGTGCGGCATGCTTGAGAAACACGCAAAACTCGAGAAGAACTCGATCTGGTTGCTGATTTTTATCATTATTGTGATCTCGATCGGCGGTCTGGTTGAAATCGTGCCGCTGTTCCGGATGGAAACAACCATTGAAAAAGTCGAAGGGATGCGTCCCTATACGCCGCTGGAGCTGGCAGGGCAGAAAATTTACATCCGTGAAGGGTGTAATGTCTGCCATAGCCAGCAGATCCGCCCGTTGCGGGACGAGGTCGAGCGCTACGGTCATTATTCTTTGGCGGCGGAAAGCATGTATGACCATCCCTTTCTCTGGGGATCGAAGCGGACGGGGCCGGATCTGGCCCGTGTCGGCGGCCGCTATTCCGATGAGTGGCACGCGCAGCATCTGATCAATCCGCGGGCGGTTGTGCCGGAATCGATTATGCCGGCCTATGCCTTTCTTGCCAAGCGGGGCGCCGATCTCGGCTCTATCGGCAAGGACATGAAAACGCTGAAAATGCTGGGCGTTCCCTATACGGACGAGATGATCGCGGAGGCCAGAAAAGATGCCTATGCGCAGGCCAGCGCCACGGAAGACGCCAGCGCGCTGTTGTCCCGCTATGGAGAGAAAGTCAATGTACGTTCCTTTGACGGCAATCCCGACCTGACATCCGAGCTGGATGCTGTTATCGCTTACCTGCAGGTGCTGGGCACGATGGTTGATTTCGCGGCCTTCGACGCGGCCAGAGATGCGGCGGGGCAGCCATGAGCAATATGATTGAATATATCGCGCCATATGCCGGTTCCATCGGTCTGGTGATTTTCTTTCTCTTTTTTATTGTTGCCGCATTCTGGGCTTTCCGGCCCGCGAACAAGGCGCGCTTTAATCAATATGCGAATATTCCCCTGAGGGAGGACAATGATGACAGCAGCAGATAACGGCAAAAAGGAAAAGGATTCTGTCACGGGCATTGAAACCACGGGACACGAATGGGATGGATTGAAGGAATTGAACAATCCGGCGCCACGGTGGTGGCTGTGGGTTTTTTATGTCACGATTATCTGGTCGGTGGGGTATTGGGTGGTTTATCCGGCCTGGCCGACGTTGGAAAACGCGACGCAGGGCAGATACGGCTGGACGCAATATGGCCAGCTGGCGGAAAAACAGGCGGAAATAGCGGCCCTGCACGAAAAATATGCCGTGCGCTTTAAAACGGCCTCGCTGGAAGAAATTAAAAATGATCCCGAGTTGTTTGAATACGCCTATCAGGGCGGTCAAGTCGCTTTCAAGAACAATTGTGCCGCCTGTCACGGTACGGGGGCTGCGGGCGGGAATGGTTATCCCAATCTGAATGACGATGACTGGCTCTGGGGCGGCAAGCTGGAAGAGATATACTATACCGTCCGCTACGGCGTGCGTTCCGGTCATGATGCAGCGCGCTATGCGATGATGCCCGCCTTTGGCACCGACGGTCTTCTTTCCAAGGCCGACATCTCCGCGGTCGCGGATCATGTCCTGTCCTTGTCCGGCGGCGCGCAACCGAATGCCCGTGGTGCCGCTATTTTTGCGGAACAATGCGCGGCCTGTCATGGCGTGGCGGGCACCGGCGACCGGAGTTTCGGCGCCCCCAATCTGGCTGATGCGCTCTGGCTTTATGGCGGAGACAAGAGCGATATTGTGAATACGGTCAGCCGGGCGCGGAACAGCGTGATGCCGAACTGGAATGACAAGCTGCCGGATGCAACGATCAAGCAGCTGGCCATTTATGTACATTCATTGGGGGGCGGCGAATAAAACCGCATGAAATAAATGGCAGAGCCGTCGGGCGAGACCGCTAAATCTCTGCGGCTTTTCGCTCAAAAGAAGAATATCTATCCGGCACAGGTGTCGGGCAAATATCGCAGGCTGCGCTGGCTTGCGATGTTTGTTCTATTGGGTATCTATTATCTGGCGCCCTTTCTCCGCTGGGACCGCGGCCTGCACGCGCCGGATCAGGCAATCCTGATCGATATGCCCAGCCGTCGGGCTTATTTCTTTTTTATCGAGATCTGGCCACAGGAGGTTTACTTTCTGGTCGGCATACTGGTGCTGGCGGCGATCGGGCTGTTTTTTGTTTCCAGCCTTCTCGGGCGGGTCTGGTGCGGCTATGCCTGTCCGCAGACGGTCTGGACGGATATGTATATCGCAGTTGAGCATTTTTTTCAGGGCGATCACAACGCGCGCAAAAAACTCGATGAAAGCCCTCTCGGCTGGCAGAAAATCTGGCGAAAGACGGCAACGCATGGGCTGTGGCTGTTGATTGCGTTGTTTACGGGCGGGGCCTGGGTGCTTTATTTCAATGATGCGCCGACGTTAATCGAAAATATTACCCATCTCGACGTGCCGCGCATGGTGCTGGGCTGGATCGGCGGACTGACGCTTTCCACCTATATCATGGCCGGATACGCCCGCGAGCAGGTCTGCATTTACATGTGTCCTTATGCGCGGTTTCAGTCGGCGATGTTCGATCAGGACACGCTGATTATCGGTTACGATGTCAGCCGCGGCGAGCCACGGGGCAAGCATAAAAAGGGCGATAGCTGGGAAGGCAAGGGCCATTGCATCGATTGCCACCGCTGCGTGGCGGTCTGCCCCACAGGAATTGATATTCGCGAGGGGCTGCAGATGGAGTGTATCGCCTGCGGTCTTTGCGTTGATGCCTGTAATGATGTCATGGACAAGGTCGGTCTGCCGCGCGGCCTGATCCGTTATGATTCGGAACGGCATCTTGCCAATCCGCAGGAGCTCCGCAGGTTTCGCTTTTTGCGTCCGCGGACGGTCTGGTATGCGCTGATTATCGGCGTTGTCGGCGGCCTGATGCTCTACGGCCTGATGAACCGGGAAAAACTGGAGTTGAATGTGCTGCATGACCGCAACCCTTTATTTGTGAAGTTGTCTGATGGCACGGTCAGAAACGGTTACACCATTAAAATTCTGAACAAAACCCATGAGGACCGCCATTTTTCTCTGGCGGTTGCGGGTCTGGCAGACGCCGTTGTGACGGTAGAGGGGGCGGGTGATCTGACGCCGGATGACCTGAAGGTTTTTGCCGACAGTGTCGGGCATTTCCGTGTCTATGTTGCGGGGCCGAAGCCGTCGGAGGTCAGAAAAGCAATTGTTTTTTCGATTCGGGACAAGCAGGAGCCGATGGTGGCTGATACTGAAACCCTCTTTATGAGCGGTCCTTAAGATGACGATGCCCGCTGACGAAAAGGAAAAGAGCAGGGCGGCAGGGCTTAAAGTCCTGTTGATGCTGGTTGCCTTCTTTTTGCTGATAGCGGGAGTCAATGCAATTTTTATTTATAAGGCCGTCGCGACGCATACCGGTACTATTGTCGACAGTCCTTATGAACGTGGACTGGATTATAACAAGACGCTGGCGGCGGCGCGGGCGCAGGAAAAGTTTGATTGGCGCGTCGCTGTCGGGATCGAAAAAATGACGGAACTTCAGTATGAAGTGTCCCTTTTCATCCACGACAGCAAGGGCAACGGGAAAGACGCGGTGCTTTTTGATGTCGCGGTCTTGCGTCCCGTCGATTCCAGAGAGGACCTGACGCCGGTTTTCAAGGCGGAAGGAGTCGGCAAATACAGCAGCCATATCCGTTTTCCCAAGCCGGGAAAGTGGGAGGTCAAGGCCAGAGTCGTGCGGGGCGCTGAAACTTTTTACCTGACAAGGCCGCTTGTCATTGAATAAGGGCGCCATGATGAGTTCTTTCCTGTGCCGTCATTGTCAGGCGCCTGCCCCCCACGGGGCTGAATTTTGTTGCCCGGGTTGCGCAAAAGCCTATGCGCTGGTGCATGCCCTGCAGCTGGACAGTTATTATTTGCGGCGGACGCTGGACCCCGCACTGTCCCTGCGTCCTGAGACGGAGGGTGACGATGCGGATTTAACCCCCTTTCTGGTGACCGCGGCAGAGGAGCGCTATACGCTTTATCTTTTTGTCGAGAAACTGCACTGCGCTGCCTGTGTCTGGCTGATCGAGCAGGTTCTGCAGCGGCAGGAAAACGTCGTGCAGGCACGCATCAATATGTCGACGCGACGTTTGGTTCTGACGTGGACGGGAGAGCGCACCTATGGCAACAGGCTGGCCGCGCTGGTACAGGGGCTGGGCTATCGCCTGCGCCCGTTCGATCCGGCCCTGCTGCAGAATACGGATCGTGACGAAGAGGCGTTTTTGTTGCGCTGTCTGGCCGTTGCCGGATTTGCGGCGGGAAATATCATGTTGCTTTCCGTGGCGCTCTGGTCGAGCACGACAGAAACGATGGGCATGGAGACGCGCGCCCTCTTTCACTGGATTTCCGGATTGATCGCCATGCCGGCGATTGTCTACGCCGGGCAGCCATTCTTCAAGTCGGCGGCCGCCGCGCTTGGAAACCGCCGGACCAATGTCGATGTGCCGATTTCTCTGGCGCTGGTTCTCGCCACTTTCGTCAGCCTTTATGAAACAATCAGATTCGGGGAGCATGCCTATTTTGACTCTGCCGTCATGCTGCTTTTCTTTCTGCTGGTCGGGCGTTACCTTGAACGCCGCGCGAAAAGCCGTGCGCGGCAGGCCGCCCAGCAATTGCTGACCATGGTGTCTTCCGCTGCCAAGGTCGTCATCGGGGATAAAAGCCGGATTGTGCATGGTCGGGATCTCCAGCCGGGCATGATGCTGGAAGTGGCGGCGGGAGAGCGGATTGCCGCTGATGGCGAGGTCGTGCAGGGCAGCTCGGAACTTGATACCAGCCTGATTACGGGGGAAAGCCTGCCGCGTGCGGTGGCGCCTGGCATGGCGGTATTTGCCGGAACGCTCAATACAGGAAATCCGCTGCTGGTACGGATTACCAAGCCGCAACAAAATTCCCTTCTGGCCGATATTATCCGCATGATGGAAGAGGCAGAGCAAAAACGTTCCCGCACCATGCGTCTGGCGGATCGGGTGACGCGGTTTTATACGCCGGTGGTACATCTGCTGGCCTTGTCGGCCTTTGCTGGATGGGTGGCGGCAGGGCTTTCCGTGCATCAGGCGGTGCTGATTGCGACAACGGTACTGATTATTACCTGCCCCTGCGCTCTGGCACTGGCGGTGCCGGTGGTGCAGGTGATTGCCAGCGGAAGATTGTTCAGGCAGGGGATATTCCTCAAGTCCGGCGATGCGCTTGAGCGTTTGAGCGTTGTGGACCGTGCCGTGTTTGATAAAACGGGAACACTGACTCTGGGGCTGCCGGAGCTGAAGAATGTCGGCGCGCTGACGGCGCAGCAATATCAGCTGGCGGCATCATTGGCGCAATACAGCCGTCATCCGCTGTCAAAGGCGCTGCTGCGGCGCTATCGTGGGCCGTTACTGGCGCTGGAAATCAGGGAAGAGCCGGGGGCGGGTCTTTCAGCGCTTTATGATGGGGAAATAATCCGGCTGGGCAATCGTGTTTTTTGCGGTGTGGCAGCGGAGGAAAAAGCAGGGGCTGATCCTGCGCCGGAAGCGTGGTTTTGTCAGGGGGCTGCCGCACCGGTCCGGCTGGTGTTTGAAGACAGGTTGCGGTCCGATGCGGGGGAAACGGTCAAGCGTCTTGCGGATCGTAAAATTCCAGCGTTTCTTTTTTCCGGCGATCGGGTTTCGATTGTCGCGGAAGTTGCCCGTGCGGCCGGAATTCCTATTTACGGCGCGGAATTGACGCCTGCCGGAAAAATGGAGGAACTGGAAAAGCTGCAGAGTAAGGGCCATCCTGTTCTGATGGTGGGGGATGGCCTCAATGATGCGCCGGCACTGGCGGCGGCGCATGTCTCGATGTCGCCCGCCAGCGCGCTTGATATTACGCAGAATGCGGCGGATATTGTTTTTCAGGGAGAGCGTCTGGCGCCGATTATCGAGACGATTGACACAGCGCGGAAAAGTCAGCGGATTGCGAAGCAGAATATCGCCGTTTCCATTGTCTATAATATCTGCGCCGTGCCGCTTGCCGTTATGGGCCATGTTACGCCGCTTGTCGCTGCAATTGCCATGTCGAGTTCCTCCCTGATCGTTATTCTGAACTCATTGCGGGTAAAAAAATGAACCTGCGGGCAGGCAAAAAATGAGCGTATTGCTTTATATGATACCGATTGCGCTGGGGCTGGGGCTGGTGGCGCTGGCGGGGTTCCTCTGGGCGCTCAAAAGCGGCCAGTTCGAGGACATGGAAGGACCTGCGCATCGTATTCTGCACGATGACGATCTCCCGTCGCAAGACTGATACGGTCAGAACCCGCGCAGGTATTGCGGCGGTACGTCGGTCTTTACGTCCAGTTCCTGCGCGGCATGCAGCGGCCAATAGGGGTCGTGCAGCATGGCGCGGGCGAGCAGGACCATATCCGCCTGCCCGTTGTGAATAATTTTATCGGCTTGTCGGGCTTCGGTGATGCAGCCGACGGCGAGGGTCGGTATCTTCGCTTTTTCGCGGATTTCTGCTGCAAACGGCACCTGAAAACCGGGGGCGAAGGGCACGGTGGCATCCGGGGTCAGAAATCCGGAGGAGCAATCGATAAAGTCCATCCCGGTCGCCTTGAGCTGCTGTGACAGGTGGACTGTATCGGCGATGGTCAGGCCGCCTTCTGTCCAGTCAGTGCAGCTGAGCCGGGTGCCGACGATAATATCTTTTGGTGCAGCATTGCGCACGGCCTCACAAATCTCCAGAATCAGGCGGAAGCGGTTTTCTTCGCTGCCGCCGTATGGGTCGCTCCGTTTATTGCTGAGCGGGGAGAGAAATTCATGCAGCAGGTAGCCGTGTGCGGCATGAACCTCGATCATCTGAAAGCCGGCAGCGACTGCGCGTTTGGCTGCGGCAATGAAACTTTCCCTGATGCGCGCGATATCGGCCAGCGTCATTTCCTGCGGGGCTGGCTGATCCGGCGAAAAGGGGAGCGGTGAAGGGGCGATCGTCTGCCAGCCGCCCTGTTCCGGAGAGAGGCGCTGTCCGCCATTCCAGGGACAAGCCATGCTCCCCTTGCGTCCGGCATGGGCCAGCTGGATGCCGATGACGGCGCCCTGACTTTTGGAAAAATCAGTGATGCGTTTGAGCGGGGCGATGTGTTCGTCTTTCCAAAGTCCGGTGCAGGCGGGGGAGATGCGTCCTTCCGGGGAAATGGCGGTGGCCTCCATGATGACCAGTCCGGCACCGCCGGAAGCGCGGGAACCAAGATGAACGAGGTGCCAGTCCGTGGCAGCGCCGTCTTGGGCCGAATACTGGCACATGGGCGAGACGCCGATCCGGTTGCGGAGCGTGAGGCTGCCCAGAACGAAGGGGGAGAAGAGGGATGCGGGGGTCATGACGAGAGCTCCTTGAAATCTGTTTTGTTTTTTGGCGGGCGCGACAAGTAAAATGGCATTTAGGACGCTGGTTGTCCAATGTCCAGAAAAGCTGCCGGAACTATATTTTGCATAATTTATAGGGGAATGTCTTGCTTTTATCGGGCGGCGCCGTAATCTGCCAGTCTCTTTTGTGGCCAAGGGTCGCTCTGTAAAAAGGCTGTCATGTCTATCAAAAATATCCCCAAAGGGGTCGTGATCCTCGGTTTTGTCAGTATGTTCATGGACGTGTCCTCGCATATGGTGCAGAGCATTTTGCCGCTGTTTCTGGTGACGGTACTGGGGGCAAGCGCGCTTTCCATCGGGCTGATCGAGGGGATTGCCGAATCCACCGCCTATATCGTCCGGATTTTCTCCGGGGCTTTGAGCGACTGGACGCGAAAAAGAAAACCCCTGCTGCTGCTGGGATATGGCCTGGCAACGGTAACGCGGCCGCTGTTCCCGTTGGCGCAGGATATCTCGTCCATTCTTGTCGCCCGCTTTACCGATCGTATTGGCAAGGGGATCCGCGCCGCGCCGCGTGATGCCCTGCTGGCGGATATTACGCCGCCGGAAATGCGCGGCAGCGCTTATGGCCTGCGTCATTCGATGGATACGATCGGGGCTTTCATGGGGCCGGTCATCGCCATGGTACTGATGTATCTGAGTGCGGACAATTACCGGCTGGTTTTCTGGGCAGCCTGTATTCCGGCGGTTTTTGTCATGTTTATCCTTGTTTTCCGGGTCCGCGAGCCGGAATTGCCGAAGCTAAAGGAACGGCTGCGCTTTCCGCTGTCTCTTGATCAGATCGGTGAACTCAAGCCCGCTTTCTGGGGTGTTGTGGCGATTGGCGCTTTCCTGATGATGGCGCGATTCAGCGAGGCCTTTCTGGTTTTGCGCGGGGACAGCGTCGGTCTGGATGTCGCCCTTGCGCCTGCGATACTGATTGTCATGAACATTATTTATTCCCTTTCTGCCTATCCTGCCGGGGTATTGTCGGACCGGATCGGGAAATATGCGCCTTTTCTTTGTGGGATCGGTTTCCTTGTGGTGGCCGACCTGCTGCTGGCCTATGCGCAAACTCCGGGGATGGTCTTTCTCGGGGCGGCGCTCTGGGGACTGCATATGGGTTTTTCGCAAGGCATATTAAACGCGATGATTGCTGACCGCGCCCCTGACCATTTGCGTGGCACCGCCTTCGGGCTTTTTAACCTTGTCTCCGGGATCGCCCTTTTTCTGGCCAGCTTTCTGGCTGGGGTGCTGTGGAAATATTACAGTCCTACGGCCACTTTTATGACCGGCGCGTTTTTTTGCGCTCTGGCGCTGGCGGGATTTTTTTTGCTGCGGCTTTTGGCGCGGAAAAGAAACGGACTCAACCACGCAGAATCGTGATTTTCCAGCGATCCTTCTCCTTCCGGCAGCTTTCCAGCTTGTGGCCGTATTCACGGCAGAAGAGCGCGAATTCATCCGGGGCGCGGGCATCGGTGGTGGTGATGTCGAGGCTTTCCCCGCTTTTCATTTCCCGCAGGGCTTTTTGCGCCTTGAGCACGGGCAGCGGGCAGATCAATCCACAGGCATCAATTGTTTTCGAGCTCATGCGGCGGCGACCTGTCTGGGTTTAAGCTGTTTCATGATGTCATCCACTGAAATGTCGTTCAGGTCATTGGACTGGATAACAACCACGCTGTCGCCGACGGGGGCGGATTCTTCCGGACGGGACGCAGGGCCGAACAGCGCCACGATGGGACAGCCGCGCAGGGCGACAAGATGCAGCGGCCCCGTATCGTTGCCGACCGCGGCGGACGCGCTTTGCGCCAGAGCGGCGATATCGTAAAGGGAAGTTTGTCCGGAAAGATCGATCACGGCGGGACAGATCCTGCGGAGAATGTCGATCACTTCCGCCTCGGCGGCGGTGCCAAGAGCGGCGACATGAAAGCCTGCGCGGGTCAGCTTTATCGCCAGCGCGCCGTAACGCTTGGCAGACCAGCGTTTATCCGGTCTTGTCGGGGCGGATCCCGGCACCAGCAGAATATAGGGCTTGGGGGGCATGATCAGGCTGACGTCAACATCCATCCAGCCCAGATCGGGATAGCTTACCGTTATTCCCGCCTGTTTCAGCATGTCGCGGTGACGGTCAAAGGCGTGCATCTGCCGCCATGCGGGGTTGGCGTAGAAAAGGGATGCGCCGCGTATCACGCCGGACCATTCCGGTTTTCTCAGCAGCAGGCGGTAATAAACCGATGTGCGGTCATTGAGCTGGAGGTCATAGACGCGGTCAAACCTGCTTTGGTTGAGCCAGCGGGCCATTTCCCACCATGCGGCAAGGTTCAGCCGCGAGGGGCGGCGATCAATATGTATGGCGTCGAACCAGCCGGAACGTTCTGCCAGATCGGCGAAAGGGCGGGTGGTGAGCAGGGTGATATGTGCCTGCGGATGGTGCCGGCGGATCGCTTCCATCGCTCCTGTGGCCAGCATGAAATCGCCCAGCGCCGAGAGTTTGATCACGAGAATTTTTTCTGCTGTGCTGTTCATGAAGTGGCTAAGTCCTGACCTTGGACGCCTAGCTTGTCGCTTCGACGGCAGGGTTTCCCGGTGGCAGGGCCAGCGGATGCGCGTTATCCAGCAGTTCGGCGTAAACGTCCAGCGTGCCCTGACACATTTGTTCATTGGTAAAGTGGCGGGCAACATGGCTCATGGCGCGGGTGGCCAGCAGGGAACGTTCCCGCGGGTCCATGTCCATCGCCTCTTGTATGGCGACGGCGAGTGCCGCGACGTCGCCGGGCTTGACCAGCCAGCCGGTTTCATCGCGCAAAATGGTTTCCCGCGTGCCGCCGTGATCGGTAGCGATAACGGGGCGCCCCATGGCCTGTGCCTCGATCGGGATGCGGCCAAAGCCTTCCGGCACCAGTGACGGGGAAACGACAACGGTGGAAATCATATAGGCCGCGGGCATGTCGCCGCAATCGGTGACGATGCGGGTCATGCCGCCCATATTCTTGCTGGCGATATAGCTTTCCAGTTCATGGCGATAACCGCCATTACCGTGATCGGAACCGACAAAAAGACAGAAAATATCCTTGCGCTGGAGGTGCTCGAGAGCATCAAGCAGGAACATATGGCCTTTGATCCGGCTCAGGCGGCCGGGGAGCATGACAACCGGAACGCCTTCGGGGATGCGCATCTGGCGGGAGGCCTTGATCAGGCGGTCCGGCGTGACAGCATTGGGGTGGAATCTTTCAATGGCGACGCCGCGGTGCACAACGCGGATTTTCTGGGGATCGATGGTATAGTTTTCTTCTAGATAGTCGGCAAGGAAGTGGGAAACGGCGATGACGCGTTCGCCCTTCGCGATGGAAGAATTGTAAAGTCGTTTCATGGCGCCGCTGATGCCGTGGGCGGCATGGCAGCTGGTGATGTAACGTGCAGCAGTTCCTTGTACAGCGCGGCCCGCGCTCCAGGCGGGGGCGCGGCTGCAGGCGTGGACGATATCGACATGCTGCTCGCGGATGATTTTCCGTAGCCGATGCACATTGGTTGCGATGACAAGGGGATTTTTTGAATTGACCGGCAGTGTGATATGCGTGCCGCCAGCTTTCAGGATTTCATGGATGCGCCCCCCGCCAGCAGAGACGACGATAGATTGGCCGCCGGCCCGGACGATGGCCGTATTGAGATCGATCACACCTTGTTCAACGCCGCCGGCGTTGAGGGCAGGGAGAACCTGCAGAATGACGGGGGGATGGCTCCGGTCGGCAAAGTTGCGAAAGGCGAGGCTGGAAGTGTCCTGAGTGCGGATCATTTTTATTTATCCTGTCTGTACTTCTGTTTTTTAGCGCCAAATGCGCTAAATTTCCAGTGAATTCGCTTATTTTCCCCTTTGGGGGAGACTTGACTTTTGGCGGTCAAAAGATGACATTAATACGTTGATTTTAACAGGTTTATGAAGGGTTTCGCCATGCAGACGGCCAGCGCGGGAAAAACAGGAAAAGAAATCAGGATCACGCTCCCGGATGGAAAGGCGCTGTCCTTTCCGATGCCGGTGACGGGCCATGACGTGGCCAAAGCCATTGGCGAGGGGCTGGCCAAGGCGGCGCTGGCGGTCAAGCTGAACGGCGCCCTGATTGACCTGAAGCGGGAGCTTTACGAGGATGGCGCTCTGGAAATTATTACCCGCAAATCGCCTGAGGCGCTGGAGCTGATCCGCCATGATTGCGCCCATATTCTGGCAGAGGCGGTGCAGGAGCTTTTTCCCGGTACGCAGGTGACCATCGGTCCGAATATCGAGAACGGATTTTATTACGACTTTGCCCGATCAGTCCCCTTTACTACCGACGATTTTGTCAAAATAGAAGCGAAGATGAAGGATATCGTGGCGCGGAATGAACCTTTCGCGCGCGAAGTCTGGGATCGCCAGAAAGCCATCGCGCATTTCCGCGGCAAGGGCGAGGAATACAAAGCGCAGATCATCGAGGGACTGCCGGCGGGGGAAGATGTCAGCGTTTATCGTCAGGGCGCATGGTATGATCTTTGCCGCGGGCCGCATTTGCCGTCTACCGGCGCGATCGGCACCGCTTTCAAGCTGATGAAGGTTGCCGGGGCTTACTGGCGTGGCGACAGCAAGAATGAAATGCTGCATCGCATTTATGGCACCGCCTGGCGTGACCAGAAAGAGCTGGACGCCCATCTGCATATGCTGGAAGAGGCGGAAAAGCGCGACCATCGCAAAATCGGCAAGGAAATGGACCTCTTTCATATGCAGGAAGAAGCGCAGGGCAGTGTTTTCTGGCATGAAAAAGGCTTCCGGATCTGGAAGGTGCTGGAGAAATATATCCGTTCCGCGCAGGAGCGGTTTGGTTATATCGAGGTTAAAACGCCGCAATTGATGAGTAGCAAATTCTGGGAGGCTTCGGGGCACTGGAGCAAATATCGTGAAAATATGTTTGTCGTGCCGGACGTCGTGCCGAATACCGAAGAAGGCGCGAAGATGTTCAAGGAGGAACCGAAGGAGTTCATGGCGCTCAAGCCGATGAACTGTCCCGGGCACGTCCAGATTTTCAAGCACGGGATCAAATCCTATCGCGACCTGCCGATCCGCATGGCGGAGTTCGGCTGTTGCCACCGCAACGAAGCGCATGGCGCCCTGCATGGCCTGTTGCGCGTCCGGCAGATGACGCAGGATGACGCGCATATTTTTTGCCGGGAAGACCAGATTCTGGATGAGACGAAACTGTTTCTGGAGATGTTCCTTTCGACATACAGGGATTTCGGTTTCGAGAATGTGCAGCTCAAGGTGGCGACGCGGCCGGAGATGCGCGCTGGAACCGATGAGACCTGGGACAAGGCCGAGAATGCCCTGATTGCCGCCATCACCGGGCTGGGGCATGAGTATGTGATTGCGCCGGGGGACGGGGCTTTTTATGGTCCCAAGCTGGAATTCCATGTCCGCGACGCGATCGGGCGGTCATGGACCTGCGCGACCCTGCAGCTGGATTTCGTGCTGCCGGAAAGGCTGGAGGCGACCTATATCGGCGAGGACGGGCAGAAACATCATCCAGTGATGCTGCATCGGGCGGTTTACGGCAGTTTCGAGCGTTTTATCGGGATGCTGATTGAATCCTACGCCGGAAAATTCCCGCTCTGGCTGGCGCCGGTGCAGGTTGTGGTGTCGACTATTACTTCCGATGCGGATGATTATGCCAATAAGGTGAGGGATCAGCTGCGGCAGGCCGGTTTACGCGTCGAACTGGACCTGCGGAATGAAAAGATCAATTACAAGATCCGCGAGCATAGCTTGAAGAAAACCCCGCAAATCTGGGTGGTCGGCAAGCGCGAGGCCGAGGAAGGCAAGGTTGCGATCCGGACATTGGGGAGCGAGGCGCAAGAAGTGCTTGCACTTGACGCAGCAATCCGTAAAATCTCAGGGGAATCGCAGCCTCCGGCTTAGGGCGCGGCGTATTTATTGAACAATTACAGGAGAAGGTCCCATATCCACTTTCAGCAAACAGATGCCAGCCCAGAGCGGTCCGCGCATTAATAATCAAATCCGTGCCGACAAGGTGCGTGTTATCGGCGCCGCTGGCGAGATGCTCGGTGTTTTATCCATTCGTGAAGCGCAGGCTGCTGCCGAAGAAGCCGGGCTTGATCTCATTGAAATTTCTCCCAATGCCGAACCGCCCGTCTGCAAAATTTCAGACTTCGGCAAGTATCGGTACGAGCTGCAAAAGAAAGAAGCGGCCGCCCGTAAAAATCAGAAGATTGTTCTGACCAAGGAACTCAAGTTGCGTCCGAATATCGAGGAGCATGATATTCAGGTTAAATTGCGCAGCGCCAAGCGCTTTTTTGAAGACGGTGACAAAGTGCGCTTTATCCTGCAATTCCGCGGCCGCGAAGCCGAACACAAGGAATTTGGCTGGGCGCTGATCCGTCGCATCAAGGAAGAGCTGTCGGCTGTCGGAAAGATCGAGATGGATGCCAGACAGGAAGGCTCTGCCATCGTCATGATCATGACGTCAGCAAAATAAATCATTCTTTTCTAAACGAGGCTAGATTTGCGGCGGGCGATTGCGCGGCGGCATGGTCACGCTGGTGACCGGAACGCCGGGGACGTTTTCGTAGCTGTTTGTTTTTCCCAAGCCGGGCGTTTCGGGTTCCTGCGCTTGCAGGATCTGGCCGGCAATGATTCTTCCCATGATGGTGGGCGGCATGAAGTTGCGAAAAGGCAGGCGGGCAAACAGCCCTGCCAAATTCCCTATGGACCCTGGCATATTGGCCATCACATCGACAGGACAGATACCGTCTTTCAGCAGACTGCTGGCACTCGGACAGGCGGCGGAGGTTGTCGGGGAAATTTGATCAAGGGATGAAGGGGTGGTTCTGACGGGGTGGGTTTCCGGTTCTCCCGCTGTAGAGGAGGACATCACGCCAAAAACGAGGGCGGCGCCAAAAAAAGAACGGGCAAGGGTAGACGTCATAAAAGGCTCCTGCGGGACAGATCGTTAATGAAATGCGGATTTTTATTGTGTAACAAAATATCAGCCCCTCTGTCAAATAATACGTAAAAATACTTTTTGGGCATGAAATTTGACATATTTATTGATTTTTTCTGAAATCAGGTAAAAAATTGTCTATCGATTCGTTTTATATTTACATATTCTTAATAGCAGGCTGTCAAAGAAGCAGGACTTGACCATGACGCTGAAAAAAAGTTTTCTCCGGGCGGCAACCGCCAGCATTTTTCTGGCGGCACCCGGTTTTGCCGCGGCGGATGCGGTTGAGACAATGCCTGTGGCCAGCCCAGATCCGGTTTGTCCGGAGGGAGATATTCCGCAGACGCGGCACAGCAAGATGGTGGCGGCATTTCAGGCGCAATTTGGCGCGGGCAGGACTGGCATAGATCCGGTGTTGTATCTTGACCGGGATGAAATCGAACGGCGGGCCAGACAGCTGGCGCATAAAGACGGATTCAGGGACAAAACAATCGTGAGCCGCCGTGAAGCCGCCCTGCAAATTTATATAGAGGAGAAAGCGGGCGTCACAATTCTTCCGGCGAATGCCGCAAGGATTTCCCAACACCTGACAGCAGGAACCCCTATGGCGGTCTGGCAGGGGGGATTGTCCGGAGGTATCAATATCGTTATTCCGATGTCTCCCGATTATCCGATGCATATGATTCATGCCGAAACCTTCGATGAAAAAAAATCTGCTGATTTTGCAGGCTTAAAATCAGGCATTTACGGGATGTGGCGTGCCTCCGGCATGGATGTGGAAACCCATGCTCGCTGGATTAATCACCATGAAACGGCTCACGGCATGGATAAGGCCTTTAATATGCGTGTTCCGCAGCCGCAAATGTGGAGCAGCGTTTTGCAGCGGCATAAAACGGAAATGTTTGCGGATGTCGTTTCGGTTTTGCAGATGGCCAAGGAAGGCAAGAAAAATACCTTCCCTTTTATGCGCGAGATGCGGGTGATTCTTGCTTACCACCAGAATCAGCAGAGCTCTTTTACTTTGCTTAAGGATGTGATGAGCGGAAATTTTGCGGATCTGGTGGGAAAGGCTTCTGCGGCTGTTTACTGGACAGTACCGGGTCTGGATGCCGCCAATGCTTTGGTGGAAAAGCTGGGGCCGGAAGGCCTGCAAAAGATGAGCACGGAGGATATTATGCGCGCCTCTGAAGCCATTGTGAATCAACAGGCGCTGGATCTGGCTGCGGCGCAGGGGGTCATTCTGGCTTCCGCTTTTCATCGGGAAAACAGCCCGGCGGCTCTCAAAACAATCGAATGGTATATACAAAAAGCTCCCGATCCGGCGCGTCGCGCGATACTGCAACAGGTGGAAACGGTCTGGCGCAGCGGCGAGGCGGCAACTTTGGCGGCAAAAAATCAGGTGCTGGCGGAGAATATGGACGCCTCTGCGGCTATATCCACGCCGCTTGTGGATTGGCAGGCTGAACTGGCGGAGATGGCCGCGCAGCCCGGTTCGGCAGATTCGGGCTGTGACGCCGTGGAGCGGGCCCTGCCGGTGATCAAGGATCGTTTGCGGGACAAGATCAACAGTGCTGCGACCAGAGAGAAAGCGGAGGCCGATCTTCTGGCCTTGCAGAAACTTGAACAGGAAGCGCTGTTGGGGGCTCTCCGTCGCAACACGGCAACAGGCGCAGACCGACCTTCAGGCGCTGAAGCATGTCCGGCAGAGCTCCTTGCTGATGGACACAATCCTGAAAAACGAAAAAACAGGCAAACCCAACCCTGACGACAGAAATAAGCGGCAGGATTTGATCGACTTTATTGCCCGAATTTCGGCGGTTTGCAGTTGGCCGATGGCGGCAGGTGTTTGAACATTTCCTGAGCACGGGCCTGGCCATCTTCGGCCAGGTCTTTCATAGATAAGGTGCTTTGCCATCTAGACAGCGTGTCGAAATGGACGGCTCCATTTTTGAAATCATAGGCGTTCCAAGAGCCATACCAGTCGCCTTTCAGGTTTTTGTCGGTGATGACGCAGGCTTTTGCATCAACTTGAACACCCGCCTGTTCAAGAATCTGTTCTGTCGTTGCCTGCGCCTTCTCTTCAGGCGACTGATATTGCTGACAGCCGGTTGCCAATACTGTCGTCGCCAAAAGACCCGCCACAACGGCTTTGTTAAACAGGGAACGGTAATTCATAATGACTTCTCCTTATACAGGTCTACGCTACCTTGATTCTAGGCTACTCCGATTCTAGAATTATGTCAACTAAAATTCCCCTCTTTGCCAATGATTATTTATATGCTACCTATTTCCCACTTACGCAAACACGTAGCGTTTTTAACGTAACCGCAAGAGGTAGAATATGACTGACATTAACGAACGCGTCAAAAAAATCGTGATCGAGCATCTCGGCGTTGACGGGGCCAAAGTAACGGAGAACGCCAGCTTTATCGACGATCTGGGCGCTGATAGCCTGGATACAGTCGAATTGGTCATGGCGTTCGAAGAAGAATTCGGCGTTGAGATCCCTGATGACGCGGCTGAAAAAATTCAGACCGTCAAGGATGCAATCAGCTTCATCGCACAAAACGCCAAAGCGGCATGATGAAGGCTGTATGATTACAGCAAACTGACGATTTTTTAAAATGGCCCCTTTCATTTCTTGAAAACGGGGCCATTTTTTTAATGCAGGAAAAGGTAGAGCATGAGACGTGTCGTTGTCACGGGAATGGGTATTGTCAGTCCGTTGGGGCTGGGGTTGCAGCACAACTGGGATTGCATCACCGGCGGGAAAAGCGGGATTCGCAAGATTGCCTCGTTTGACGCGACAGACCTGCCTTCCCAAGTAGCGGGGGAAGTGCCGCTGGCAACGGAGACGGATCAGGCGTTGCACCGGCTCGATATCGCCAGATATATCGAGCATAAAGAACAAAAAAAGATGGATCGCTTTATTCATTTCGGCCTGGTCGCTGCCACCGATGCCATCGAGGATAGCGGCTGGAAACCAACAGAAGAAGAGGACCAGTACCGCACGGGTGTGCTGATCGGCTCCGGCATCGGCGGCCTGATCAATATTCATGACACTTCTCTATTGATGGCGGAAAAGGGTCCGCGTCGGATTTCGCCGTTTTTTATCCCGTCTTCGCTGATCAATCTGACCTCCGGCTATGTGTCGATTAAATACGGGTTCAAAGGCCCCAACCATGCCGTCGTGACGGCTTGCGCTACCGGCAGCCATGCTATCGGCGATGCAGCCCGCATGATCATGCTTGACGATGCCGATGTCATGGTGGCGGGCGGGACAGAAGCCGCCATTTGCCGGATCGGCGTCGGCGGTTTTGCCGCCTGTCGCGCGCTTTCGACCGGATATAATGAAACGCCGGAAAAAGCCTCGCGGCCTTTTGATCAGGGGCGTGACGGTTTCGTGATCGGCGAAGGTGCCGGTGTCGTTGTGCTGGAAGAATACGAACATGCGAAAAAGCGCGGTGCTAAAATTTACGCCGAGGTGATCGGTTACGGGATGTCCGGCGATGCCTATCACATTACTTCTCCGGCCGAAGATGGCAGCGGCGGATACCGCGCCATGCAGGCGGCGCTCAAACGGGCGCAGCTTGCTCCGGAGGATGTCGATTATATCAATGCGCACGGCACATCGACTCCGATGGGGGATGATATCGAACTGGGAGCCATCAAACGGCTGTTTGGCGCCGCTTTGGAAACGACGGCGATTTCCTCGACCAAATCCGCTATCGGTCATTTGCTGGGAGCGGCAGGGGCTGTCGAGGCGATTTATAGCATCAAGGCAATTGAAACGGGAATCATCCCGCCAACGCTTAATCTTGACACACCGTCCGAAGTTGCGGCGGGGGTTGATCTTGTTCCGCATCGGGCAAAGGAGAAAGCTGTCAATATCGCGCTTTCGAATTCGTTCGGATTTGGCGGCACCAACGCCTGCCTTGTCTTCAGAAAGGCCTGACTGTGCGTTTGCGCTTCGTCGCCCTTTTTCTTGTTCTGGTGCTTGGCGCGATTTCCGCTGCAGGTTTTCTTTATTTCCGTACGCTGCTGACCCAGCCCGGGCCATTGAAAGAAGAACTGCTGATTTATGTTGCGCCCGGAAAGGGCACCAATGCCATTTCGGAGGCGCTTTTGTATTCCGGCGCCTTTGATGTTCAGGGCAGTCTGGCTTTCAAGCTTGACGTCCGGTTGCAAGGGGCAAAGCTGAAGGCGGGTGAATACGCTATCGCTGCGGGAAGCAGTATTCATGATATCGTTCTTTTGCTGCAGTCCGGCAAGACCTATCAGCGTCGGATCACAATACCGGAAGGGCTGATGTCCTTCGAGATTGTCGCGCTGATCAACGCAGCAGAAGCGATGAGCGGGGAGATCACCCTGATCCCGCCCGAGGGCACGCTGTTGCCCGAGACATATCATTATTCCTATGGCGACGACCGGAACAAATTAATCGGCCGGTTGCAGGAGGCGATGCAGGAGACGTTGGCGGCACTCTGGGAGCAACGGATGGAAAATCTTCCTGTGGCGACACCGGAGGAAGCGGTCATTCTGGCTTCTGTCGTCGAGAAGGAAACCGGCCTTGCCGCTGAACGGGCCAAGGTGGCCGGAGTTTTTGTCAACCGGCTGCGCTTGCGGATGCCGCTGCAATCCGATCCGACGGTGATCTATGCCCTGACGCAGGGGAAAGCCAGACTGGAGCGCCCTTTGCTGCGCAAAGATCTTGAAATATCTTCCCCCTACAATACCTATAAGGCGCAGGGACTGCCGCCGACGCCGATTGCCAATCCGGGAGAAGAATCCCTGCGGGGTGTTCTGCATCCCGAAGCGCATGATTACATTTACTTTGTCGCCGATGGTACGGGGGGGCACAGTTTCGGCAAGACGCTGGATGAACATTTGCGTAATGTGGCGCGGTGGCGGCAAATCCAGAAAAATTCTTCGCGTTTTCAGGCGGATCGTTGATTCAGGGCGCGGCGCGCATGGTTTTAACTGCTCTTTCAGGTTTTTACGTTAGAATTGTAGAATGACCATCAGAAAAATAACAGAGAGCGTTCATCGTATTGATCCTTTGTTGCTGAAAGGGGAAAGCCCTTTTCGGGACCAGCTTCTTGTCGCCATGCCGACGCTGCAGGACGGTTTTTTTACCAAAAGCGTGATCTATATCTGTGCGCATAGTCCGGCCGGAGCGATGGGGATCGTGATCAACCAGCGCTTGCCGGATGTCGGATTTCGCGAGCTCCTTGGCCAGCTGAAGCTGCCCTATACGAAACTGGCGGTTGAACCGGTTGTGCATTTCGGGGGTCCGGTTGAATCCGGCCGCGGGTTTGTCCTGCATTCGACAGATTTTATGCGGGATGATACCGTGCGGATCAATGACCATACCTGCATCACCGGCACAGTGGATATTCTGCGCGCCATGGCGGAAGGAAAAGGCCCGTCCAAAAGTCTTTTTGCACTGGGTTATGCCGGGTGGGGCGCGGGACAGCTGGAAATGGAAATGCAGGAAAATTCGTGGCTGGTCGTTCCTGCCGATGACGAGGTCTTGTACCGGATGCCGCTGGATGAAAAATGGGCGGCGGCCTTCTCCAGAATCGGCGTTGACCCCTTAACCCTGGCGCCGGAAGCCGGCCACGCCTGATATTCCCCGGAAGATCTCTTATCCATCGCTGTCCTGATGATGAATCTGTAAAAATATCCTTTATAAGCGGGTTTATTGTCTTTTTTCCGGCCGAAGCGGTATCCATTTGGCCTGAAAATGTTTTATGCTGGAAAAAACTTCCAAGAGGCTGTGACATGTGCCGTTTTCTTCTCCTGTTTTCTATTTTAATGTTGCCCCTGTTGTCGGCGCCGGTTATGGCAGAACAGACCGTATCCAAAGAGATTTCGGTTCCGGCGCGCAAGCCGGCGGTTCAAAATGCCGCCGCAAATCCAGCGCAATCCGAAGAGACAAAGCCGGTGCCGGAAGCACCCGCAGCGCGAAGCGCTGCCGGTATGAGTGAAGGGGAAGCCCTGATTTCATCGGATATGGATGAAGCTTATGACCTGCCGGAATATCCTCTGGGCGCGCGGATTGCCATGGGCAAGCCGCAGACTTACATTGTCGAGGAAGAGGATACTTTTCTGGACATCGCCCGTCACTTTAAACTGGGCTATGTTGAATTGCGGGCGGTGAATCCTGATGTTGACCCCTGGGCGCCGGTGCCAGGAGAGGTGCTGGCGATTCCGACATTCCGCCTTTTGCCGCGGGCACGACAGGAGGGGATTGTTGTCAATCTTGGCAATATGCGGATGTTCTACTTTCAGAATCCGGGACAGGAGCCCTTGACGTTTCCACTGGGGATCGGACGGGAAGGCCTGCAGACCCCGACGGGTGATACAACTATTGTGCGCAAGGCCGCCGGACCCAGCTGGCACCCGACCCCGCGCATGCGCGAGGAAAAACCCTGGCTGCCGGAAACGGTGCCTGCCGGACCGGCCAATCCGCTTGGCACGCATGCGCTTTATCTGGGCTGGCCGACATTCTTGATTCATGGCTCCAACAAGCCGTGGGGAATTGGCAGGCGCGTCAGCTCGGGCTGTATGCGGATGTATCCGGAGGACATTGTCGATCTGTTCGGTCGTGTGCCGGTGGGAACAAGGGTCACGGTCGTTGATCAGCCGATCCTGGTTGGCTGGCTGGATGACGGCCTGTATCTGGAAGCAAACCCGTCAAAAAAGCAAAGCTATGAAATAGAAATCGATGCGCCGTTAACTCCCAAGCCCCTCACTGAAGATTTGCGGAATATGATTATCAAGGCGGCGGGCGTGGCGGCGGATCGGATTGACTGGAGTGCTGTCGAAAAAGCGGTTCTGGAGCGGCAGGGCGTACCCGTGCGAATCGCTGTTCCAGGTTCTTCCGCCAGAAAGACGATAAAAACAGGCGGCGGGATGGGTATAAAGCGTCAATACAACTAGGTCGGGGCGCGCCGATTGTTTGACATAAATAAATGATTGTGATACTATTTTCCCCATGTCGCAAGTTGTCAAAAATAGCTCACGCCTGCGCAACGCCTTTCACAAGGCCGTGGCACCGGATGCGCCTTGGTATATCAAGGCCGGTCGTACCGCGCTGCTTGCAACGTTGGCATATCCGGCATTGCAATTGAGCCTGATGGGTTTTTTACCGGGGCGCCCGCTGACGGCAGGGGAACGGCTGGAACTGTCAGCTGTTTTTCAGGAAGCAGTCAGCTATGACCGGGTCAGGATACACTCTTCGAAAGCGATGGATTTCTGGATCAACCCCTTTGCAGGGAAATATACGGATACAACGGCAGAAGGGCATACGCGCGGCAATGTGATCATTCTTGCGCAGGCAGGCGCCCTACCGGATTATGCGGCAGACAATATTGATCCTTACAGAAAGGAAATCATGCTGCATGAAAGTGTCCATGTCTGGCAGTACCAGAATTGTCGCTTGCGGACATTGAAAGCGGCGCTTAAGGGCGCCTTTAATAGTATGAAGGGTCTGGAGGCTGTTTACCAATACAGGCTCGGCGCGGGAAAAGATCTTCTTGATTATCCTATCGAGCAACAGGCAACGTTGATCACGGATTATTATTTGAATGTTCGCAATGGCCATGCACCTGGCTTTGCTGCCAATGCGGGGGATATCGCCACGCTTGTGCCCTTGTATGAGAAAACGTTGCGGCAATTCATGGCGAATCCTGCGTATCTGTCGCAGGCCTGTCATAAGCTGAAATAAAAAACCGCGCCAGAAAACTGACGCGGTTTTTTTTAGCTTTCCCCCTGTGAAGGAAGGAAAACGGAATTACTTACGCAGAGATTGCGAGAAAGTAGAATCCGCTTTTGTGCTGTGCATGGTTTCTACTGTGCCATCGCCAGCGGTACGGCCGCCGGACATCGGAGTCCATGAACCGCCATTTGCGCATGCGGAAAGACCAAGAACAACAAGCACGGAAAGTGCGAGGATAGAGCGTTTCATTTTTATATTCCCTTACGATATTCGTTCCGGGCCGGTAGGTCCGGAGCAGTTGTACAACGTTGTAACAGTAACTGTGTACTACAGATCAAGTCACAAGTCTACACTGCACCTGTGGCACTTATACGTCAGTCGGGGTAAAAATGACGAAACCGGACGGGTTATATTTTCTGCAAGGCCTGAATTTTTCGGAAATAGGCGTTAATGCCGTCAACGATTGAATTTGAGATACGTCTATGAAATTCCGAGGAATTCAGTATTTTTTCTTCCTCCGGATTGGAGAGAAAACCGATTTCAATCAACACCGCGGGGACGTCCGGCGCCTTGAGAACGGCAAAACCGGCCGACCTGTGGGAATTCGGCAACAGTCGTATTTTTTTGCGATCCATCGAGTCGCGGAGATAGCGGGCAAAAAGACTGGACTCGTTCATTTTTTCGCGCATGGCCAGATCCAGCAGGATATTGGCGACATCCTGGCTTTCGCTGGCCAGATCGACACCAGCCACGATGCCGGCATTGTTTTCCTGATCGGCGAGCCGCGCGGTTTCTGTATCCGATGCCGTTTCGGAAAGCGTATAGATAGAAGCCCCCCGCACCCCCCGGCGATCAACTTTGTCGGCGTGCAGGGAAATGAATAAATCCCCGCCGCTTTTGCGGGAGATATTCAGCCGGTCATGAAGCCGGATATAGGTATCCCGATCGCGGGTGAGCACGACTTTATACTGGCCGGTTTCTTCCAGCTGACGTTTCAGTTCCCGGGCTGCGGCCAGCGTGATGTTTTTTTCCCGTGTGCCGTTGATGCCGATCGCCCCGGGGTCGGCCCCGCCATGTCCCGCATCAATAACGATCGTGTATTTTTTGGAGCGCTGATGATTTGAAACGGGCGGCTTGCGTCCCGGAACGCCCGGTGTGACGGCGCTGGCATTTTGAAATGCGGCGGGCGGTTCAAGGGCTGTCTCGACCGCTTGCTGCGCGGGGCGATGAGGCGAGGCGGAAACGGCTGTCGCCAGGGGATTTTGCAGGCTTCGGCTGCCGAAGAGATCTGTTGTTCTTGCTTTGAAAAGGTTGGCGGAAGCTGTGTGCAGGTCAAGGACCAGACGGTCTTTGTTGCTTCCTTTTTTCTCAAGGATAAAAGCCTTTGACACGATGGCGGGCTTCTTGAGATCGAAAACAATCCGTGTCAGGCCTTCTTTGTCCAGCGTTCCGCTGCGGTATCCCTTGAGCACTTGGTCGGACAGGAAGTTCTGGCGCGGCACGGCCCAGCTTGCGGCGGGAACATCCACCACCAGTCGGTAGGGGTTTTCCAGCAGAAAAGCCCTGTAATCGGCTTTTTGGTTCAGGTCGATGACCAGCCGCGTGCCGCCGCCGGTTATACCATGGCGGATGCCTTCTACAGAAAGGCCGGGCGCTATGGCCAGGGCAGCGGTGACCATCGAGGTGAGAAAAATTATTATGAATATTACATGCCTTAGCATTTCCTCCCCCAGTCGGCGCTCCCTCCTTGGATTATAAGCCAGATAAAATAAAAAACGCAATAAATATAGGAGGATTCTGGCAAAGTGAGCCATGAAATATAGAGTTATCAACAAAGCCGGAAATAAGCATTGAGGATTTGCCCGTCCCTGTCTATGATGAAGCTGCGACGAAGAAAGTCTTTTTCCAGATGATTTAGCCCGGTGCGCCGGAAAGTGGAAAAGATATCGGTCAACGAGTTTTGAGGTTTGGCTCATTTAATACCTCCCGCCAGCTGCAGCTTTTTGTGGCGATAGCGGTCAGGATGGGCCCGGAGATGGTACAGGTTCTTTTTACAAGTAAGCGTCTGCCTTTTGGTACACGCTCTCTGCAAAGAGCAGATTAACGCCTGAAGAATACCATGACCGCCGACCGCAATCAAAACAACGGGTGCGCCGTTTCCGTATCCCCCTTGTCGTCGCAGGGGGAAGGATGCCGTGCAGCACCCAAAGGAATATTGAGAAAATGACTAAAAAAATGCTGATTGACGCAACCCATCCGGAGGAGACAAGGGTGGCGGTCATCTCGGGCAACCGGCTTGAAGAATACGATTTCGAAACCATCGTCAGAAAACAGCTCAAGGGAAATATCTATCTGGTTAAAGTCACGCGGGTGGAGCCCTCGTTGCAGGCGGCTTTCGTTGATTTCGGCGGCAACCGCCATGGTTTCCTGCCCTTTCCTGAAATTCATCCGGATTATTACCGCATTCCGATTGCGGACCGTGAGGCCCTGCTGGCGGAAGAGCGGGCTCTGGCCGCTGCGGAAGCAGCACGGGAAGATGCCGAGGATGCCGCGGAGCTGGCCGCTTCCGGCGTGAGCCTCGACGATCTGGATGACGATGATGAAGAAGAGACGGAAGAAAAAGACGGCGCGGACGTAGAAGCCGCTGAAGGGGTCCGGGAGGGCGGCGAAGAAGCATATATGCCCAAGCATACCGGCTCGCTGGCCGCGGAAATCGAGCATGCCGCGACTGTTGTTTCGGTTTCTGCAGAAGAAGACGCGGCGCCGGAAGAAGCTGAAGAAGAGGCGGAAGAAGAACCCGCTTATGAAGCGGCTCCGGTTGTTTCCGATGAAAGCCAACCGGAAGAGGGCGAAGAGGCTGACGCTGAAGATGAGGAAGAGGAAAGCGAGGTCGAAACCATCGGGGGCGATGTCGTGGAGGCGCCTGTTTTCAGGTCCAGCATTAAGCGCAGCTATAAAATCCAGGAAGTGATCAAGCGCAACCAGATCATGCTGATCCAGATCAGCAAGGAAGAGCGCGGCAATAAAGGAGCCGCCGTTACTTCCTATATCTCCCTGCCGGGCCGTTATTGCGTCTTGATGCCGAACAGCCCGCGTGGCGGCGGTGTCAGCCGCAAGGTGTCCAATGTCAAGGATCGCCAGCGTCTGCGCAAGATATTGCAGGAGCTCAATGTGCCGGAGGGGATGTCCGTCATTCTGCGCACGGCGGGTGTGGCGCGGAGCAAGGCGGAAATCAAGCGCGATCTTGATTATCTGCTGCGGCTGTGGGACCAGATCCGTGATCTGACGCTGCGTTCTACGGCGCCGGCGCTGATCTATGAAGAGGGCAATCTCATCAAGCGCGCCATTCGTGATCTTTATCGCCGTGATATTGACGAGGTCCATGTCGCCGGCGAGGAGGCTTATAAAAACGCGCGCGAGTTCATGCGGACGTTGATGCCAAGCCATGTCGAGCGTGTGCAGCAGTATACCGAAGAAAACATGCCGTTGTTTTTCCGCTATCAGGTGGAAAGCCAGATTGACGCCATTCATAGCCCGACTATGCATCTCAAGTCCGGTGGCTATATCGTTATAAATCCGACCGAGGCGCTGGTTTCGATTGACGTGAACTCGGGGCGTGCGACCAAGGGCCGTCATATCGAGGAAACCGCTCTGAAAACCAATATCGAAGCGGCAGAGGAAATTGCGCGCCAGCTCCGGCTGCGCGATCTGGGCGGGCTGGTGGTGATCGACTTCATTGATATGGAGGATCGGCGCAACAATCGTATTGTCGAGCGCAAGCTGCGCGACGCCATGGCGTCCGACCGGGCGCGTATCCAGCTAGGCCGTATTTCTGCTTTCGGGTTGCTGGAACTGTCCCGGCAGCGCCTGCACCCGAGCCTTGTCGAATCAAATTTCGAGGTGTGCAAACATTGCGGCGGCACGGGGCTGACCCGGACGGTTGAAACCGCCGGGGTTATGATTCTGCGCGCGATCGAGGAAGAGGGCATTCGTGGCCGCGCCGCGGAGATCCGCGTCAGCATGCCGTCGGAACTTGCGCTCTTTATCTTTAATAACAAGCGGGAAATGCTTTCCAGTATCGAGCGGCGTTACAATATCCGCATATTCGTCCATGCGGATGACGAGATGATCAAGCCGAATTACGCGATCGAGGTTCTGCGCGCCTCGGGGGAAAAGAAGGATACGCGGCCGCAACGGCTGGCCCCTGTGAAATCGGTGGACATTTCCGATTTTCCGGAGCTGCCGGAAGATGAAACTTCTGGCTTTATCAGTCAGGAAGAAGAAGCGTTTCCTGAAAGCGATATTGACGAGGAGCGGCCATCACGGGATCGTCATGAGCGTGGCGGGCGGGATCGTAACCGTCGCGGCGGGCGGCGGGAGCGCGGGCCGCGGCGCGAGCGTAGCGAGTCGCAAGGACAAAGACCGGCACAGGGTGCCGCGGCATCCCAGCAAGGGATGGCGGAGCAGCCAGTTGAAGGCGGCGAATCCTCTGGCGAGGGGGATGCCGGTCGCAGACGCGGGCGCCGTGGCGGACGCCGTCGTGGCGGACGCAATCGTGGCGACCGTCCTCAGCGCGAGGGCGGGGCGGCACAACAGCCCCCCGGAAGCGGAGAGCAGCCCTCGATTCTCGCGATTGAAGCGCCGGAATATTCCCAGCGGCCAGATCGTGCGGTGGCTGCTTCTGCCGCGGCTGCACCCAAACCTGCCAATCAAGGCGGGGGAGAGCCTGAACAGCGTGAGGGGCAGGGGGGCGATTCTAACCGTAAAGGCTGGTGGAAACGCCTGACGGAATAGTAACCTGTTGAAATAGAAACCTGAGGAACAGGCGGGGCGAAAGCTCCGCCTGTTCTTTTTTACCGCGGAAATTATCTAATTGACATAAAATTAAGACCGCGCTACTCTTCCCTTTTCAAAGGACAAAGCCATGGCAGCAGAAAGACCAAAATTAACCCGGGCCTTTATAGTCAGAAATCCGGTCTACTTTCAGCCTGAAACTGTGACAGACGCGATCGAGATCCAGAAAAAGCTTTTTGCGCTCGGCTTTGAGTGGGTGAATACGGGCGTTGGTGTGTGGGAACCGGAGACCTGCGTAAAAAAAGGCATTGGTGTGCGGGACGAAAAAATGTGGGCCAATAAACCGGAGGGATGCTTGTTTGTTTCCCTGACGGATTTTGAAACTTTTGATATCCGCAGCACGTTGTCGCCGCAGCAGGAATATTTGCTGGAACTGTAATACCCCCTAAGAATAGAGGTGTTCAGAAGTAGAATTTTCCATTAACTTGC
>CAYWIT010000006.1:0-123354 GCA_964458415.1 uncultured Rhodospirillaceae bacterium | reverse complement strand
TAGGCGCGTGTAGCCTTATACAGCTCCTTGTACTCATTGGGGCTAAACCACGGCCTGTGGGATACCTTGCCGCTCTTACGAAAGGGGGCGGACAAGTCCGGCAGGCCGTTAATCAGGCGGCGACGCAAGGCGGACTTCAGGACAAGCCTGAGGGTCACAATCTCGTTATGCAGGGTCTTGGCCGCAGGGACTTTCCCCGCCTTATGGGGGCGGTTGTCTGCGGCATGGGGGTTTTTCTCTTCTTTGGGCGTCATACGCATGACGCGGTATTCCTGAATTTTGGCGGAATCGACCTTGGATATGGGGAGGTCGCCAAAAAAGGGCAGCAAGTGAATGCGGAGGCGGATTTTGTGGCCTTCCACCCAGCGGGGGGCGCGTTGGCCCTCCGTCAGGATGGCGTATTCCTTCATAAAGAGGTCTGCCACGTCGCGGAAGGTCAGTTCCGTGCCTGTGGGGGTCATTTGGGGGAGAGAGCCTGCTTCGGCCTTGCCCTTGAGGGAAATGTACCAATCCTCAGCGTCGCGGATAGCGCCGTTGAGGTCGGTCAGTTTGGTGCTGTGGCGGTAGTTTTTGCCGTTCAGGAAGGCTGCGGCGTACCAATAGGGCGTTTCGTCGCGTTTAAAGATATAGGCGCGTCCGCCCAGAATCTCATGCTTTTCTCGTTCCATCGAATCATCTCCAAAATAGAGACTTATGACCAGTACTGGGTAAGTACTGGGTAAGTCTATTATGACAGATGATACTTAAGGAATGGTTGCTAACCCATTGAAAGATTGGTTGCGGGGGCAGGATTTGAACCTGCGGCCTTCAGGTTATGAGCCTGACGAGCTACCGGGCTGCTCCACCCCGCGTCAATGTTGTGCCTTCTTATAACGACTTCGCTCATCAGCGTCAAGTTTTTGTTTTTTCGGCGTTATTTTGGCTTTATTCCAGTGTTTTCAACGGCATTTGCCAGTGTACGTTTTCGCCCTGACGCTGACCACTCCGCACAAACTTTCTGCAGCTTTTAGTACACGGATAGTACACAGCGAGTCCACAAGATAGGCCGTTTTCGCGGCATTTCTAGCGGCTTATTTTGTTTTCGCAGTAATACTATAACCCATTGAAATTGCTTGATTTTGCTCGCCTTTGAAGCGTTTATGGAGGGAGAAACAACGTATTCGGGAGCGTCATGCCCAAACTGACCAAAAGCACTGTTGAACGCGCAGAGATCAGGGAAAAACCTTATTTCCTGTTCGACAACAGCCTGACTGGCCTGTGCGTCCGCATCGCCCCCAACGGCAAGCGGCACTACTATCCAAATGAACTTTCCAGCGGCTGTTGCTAATGGAGGTTTTCAAGCAGCGACAGATGACGACGGAGATTTTGATCTCGTTATTGATGAACAACAAGTCGTTCGTGACCTCGCGGTGGACATGGCCGCCCATATCCTTGATCTTGCGGATGACGCCTTCGACGATCTCCGGATAGAGTTTCCGCAGGTGAAGGCGCGCGCAAAACAGGTTTTTACCGGCTGGAGACCGTCAAGTGATTTTTTCTCTTATGGCCTGCAATAGTACCTGCATGGCGTAGGTATCAAGCCCGCAGTACTCATCAAGGTCTTGCCACAGAGTCTCGGCGGCTGTGTCGGACGCCCCCTCTTTGATAAACCTGTAATACTTTTGTGAAGCGTCATCGCCGTCGGAGATGTTCATGCCGATATAGGACAGGTTGGTGAAAGCGGGCAGGACTTTTTTGATCGAGGCAGAACCTTGCTGCTGCGGATGGTACAGCCACCGCTTCCGGAACGGGAGATAGAGGTCAACCATTCGAGCATTGATCGCCAGAAGGTCTGCGGCGTAATGCGGAAAGTGCGCGGCCAGATGGTTATTTACCCCTTCTTCAAAGGGTTGGTTGTAAACAATGACTGTTCCGTCGTTGCCGCAGGTGCTTATCAGGCTTTCCACAAAAGCCGTGCGCGGGTCCGATCTTTCCTTGTGCAAAAAAGGATGATGTTTCAACTGCGCGCCAGGTGCCTCTTCTATATGCAGAGAGAACTGAAAAGGAATTTGCTGAAACGGCCTTGAGCCATCGAAAAGGGGAACTGCTGAGCGTACCGTTTCGTAATCGAGGTAATAGACGGGGTATTCAATCTCGCTGAGAAACCCACGTAAATTATCTGGCTCAATATATATCTCGCCGTTGATGTAACTCCATACATCCGCTTTTTTGAGACCGCTTGGGACAGCCTTTGCCGGAAGGCTTTTTACTTCATAGCTGCCCAAGCTCTCGACCATCTCCTCGGCCTTTTTCCCCGTGAGAACGTCAAATATTGAATACTCCGGTACTGATTTCCAGCAGTGCTGCACATAGTCACACTTGAACGGCTTCCCGCAATGTCTGCCGATCCGAACTCTTGGCTCAAGTGTTGGGCTTAAAGATAATAGACGGCGCGTTACGCCATCGATTTCAGGTTGCAGATGTAAAACCGCATCGGTGACATCCTGCAAAGAAAAGAGCGCATCCGGATCAACTTCCCCATTTCGGACGTATTGGTTATTGATATACATGATGAAGCATCTGCGGATGGCATAGCCTGCCGCATTAAAAACCCTGTATTGAAAAGAAATGTCATCCAGCTGATAGTCTTCAACGTCCGTGGAGCCTTTTACTTCTATAATTTCCCACGCATCGCCAGCCTTGCGGAGGATGTCAGCTCTCGCGTATGAATCGTCGCCAGGGTGTATAGCAGTCGCCTCAAAAATCACCTGCTGACCATCTCGAATAAAAACCTCGGTTTCCGCCGCGCCGGCAGCTGGATCAGAATATGCGGAATGAACCTCCACGCCGCACGGAAAGCGTTTCTTGGCCCATTCCCCGATTTCTCTTCCGGCCTGAAAAAGCGCCTCGCGCGCTGGGTCGATATCTGCGGGGATATCTTTGCGGTGCTTGAAATACCACAAGCTGAGGGGACATTGCTTCCCCCGCATAAATTGAGACTTCGATATTGATAAAGGATGAGAGTTCATAATTGGAATTTAACACCCATGAAAACCTACTTCTCCGGCAGTATAGGGCCGCTTCCGAAGGGGCGATTAAGGATTTGCAAAGCTTCAGTCGCTGCAAAAACTCGATTGCGTGTGTAGCCTGTACGCTCTTTCAGGATACCCGCCTCCATCAATTGCTCTATCGCCGTCGTCGCTGCGGGGATACTGACGTCAACAAGTTGGGAAAGACGCTTGATCGTCAATACAGGGTAATGCGGCAAAAGGTGCAAAGCCTTCTCCGCCGCCGATTCCTTGCGAAATTTACGCCGCGCTCCCCACATAGAGGAGAGAGTTTGCAACGCGCCACGTGTGGCGAAGAGTTCGTTTACGGTACCCGTAATGGCTTCCGACAGAAAGCCTATCAAATGATGCCATTCTAGTTTTTGTTGCGCCATCTTCAGGCCGCTATAATAGGCATCCTTGTGTTCGGCGATATATGGCGACAGATAAAGTGGAATTTGCCCTTCTGCTGCCATCATCAAGGGCAAAAGCAGGCGTCCAACACGGCCATTGCCGTCGCGGAAAGGGTGGACAGCCTCGAAATGCGCATGCCCCACGGCCATGCGCGTAATGAGATTTTGCGTCATGGCCTGCATGCCTTCGTTCCGCATGTAGTCCACGGAAGCCGCCAAACAAGCGGGCACATCTTCCGGCGGCGTGGGATTGTAGGTGGAATAAGCAATATTACCTGCCCCGCCAATCCAGACGACGCGGGTGCGAATCTCTCCGGGAACGTCCTGATACGACGTATCACCACGCACAACGATCCGATGCAGCTCTCTGATGAGATCGGGGGTGAAAATCTCATGTCCTTCCTGATGCGCGCGCGGCACAAGGTCATCAAGGGCCAGCGCGTAATCGCGCACCTGCTTTGCGGCATCGCTTGCGTTTTCGTCTTCCGTTTCCTCCACAGAGAGTAGTTCGTCTAATGTGCTGTTCGTGTTTTCAATGGCAGAAGAGCTGATAGCTTCGCGGCGTGGCAGGATGCGGCTGATGAGCCAAGGATCAGCAAGCTCCCCTGCCAGGGCTGCCACACGCCCCAGTGCCGCGCTCGCCTCAGACATCTGCATCGTCACTGGAGCGACAGAGACCCCATCTTCCGGTGGAGGTAAGGGCACGACCCCGTAGTGGTGCTCGAAGGGTGGAGGCAGGCGCTTCAGCCTTTCTCGCACTTCATGGCAAAGATCGTCCCGTTTCATAAAAAACCTTTAATAGAGAATCACATCCACATCTTATATTAAATGTTATTATAATAAACTTCAATAAGAATGTGATTTTTGATACCAAATACAAGGTTATTCGCCGCTAATTATGCGGCGAATAAGGTCGCTATTCACCGCATTATAGGCTTAAGAAAAAGAGAAAGTCCGCAAAATCCGCCCTAAGAAATTCCCCCTGCCGCGCAGAGACCTTCTGCAGATTTAGTGCACAGTTAGTACACGGACACAAAAATCCGCCCGCATAAGTCGGTCTTCAAATTTCTAACTTTTTGATTTTTTGGGGCTATTCGGCGTCAAAAGTAAAAAGAGCCTTTTGAGCACCAGCGGTTATGAGCCTGACGAGCTACCGGGCTGCTCCACCCCGCGTCAATGTTGTGCCTTCTTATAACGACTTCGCTCATCAGCGTCAAGTTTTTGTTTTTTGGCTTTATTTCAGCGTTTTCAACTTGAATAACCCCTATTCCACGGTATTATGCATTATTAAAATTAAACGCGCCTTATGGAGTACAGAACATGGCTTATATAGCCATTGTTGCCTTGTGTTATGCCCTTCTGCTTTCTATCAGAAAGCTGTCTCCTCGGCTTGGGCTCTGCGACTGCGCCGCAGGTGAAGAGCGCAAGCTTCATGCCGGCTATCCGGCGCAGGTTGGCGGCATTGCCATTTTTCTGGCCCTCCTGACAGGAACAGCACTTTTTTCACCCGGCTCTCTGCCGCCGACCACCTCGCTATTCGTGAGCATGGGGCTGCTCGTCCTGATCGGGGCTATTGACGACTCCCGGCATATTCCCGCCCTGAAAAAACTGTTGTTGCAATGCGCTGTTATCTGCTTGCTCGTCCTGATCTTTGATGTCCGGATCATAACCCTCGGCCAAATCGGCGGCATCGATCTGATTCTACCCAATTTCATTTCCTATAGCCTCAGCATTATCTGCTTTCTGGCCTTTATCAATGCCTTCAATCTGGTAGACGGCATGGATGGCCTCTCCGGCGGCATTGCCATGATTAACGTCTTGTTTTTCCTTTTTCTTGATCTACACAACGGCGCCGCCGCTTACGTTTTTCCTCTGACGGGGCTGGCGCTCTGCCTCGGCTGTTTCCTCACAATGAACATGCGCTCGCCATGGCGCAGAAAAGCTCTGGTATTTCTGGGTGATGCAGGCAGCCTCAGCATCGGTCTGGCGCTGGCCTGGTTCGGCATCACCTTCTCGCAAGGCGAGAACGCCGTTATTTCACCGGCTCTGGTACCCTGGCTGCTGGCCTATCCCGTCTTCGACATGACCGCCGTGATTATCAACCGGCTGTTGCACAAAACGCCCGTATTGCGCGCCGATAACATGCACCTGCATTTTTTAGTCCAACAGACCGGGCTGTCGGTTCATAAAAGCTGCCTCTTCCTGCTGGGGCTTTCCCTGCTTTACAGCCTGACGGGTCTCGCGGCGTGGAAATCAGGACTGACCGATTTGCCGCTACTGGCCCTCTGGGCTTTTTTCTTTGGCTTCCATTTTCTGATCACCCGCGCCATCATGGAAAGAGGGGAAAAGAAATATGCCTGAACCCCTGACACGCCGTCAGCTGATAGAAAAATTCTCCGCCCTTGACGGTGCCGCATTGATGCGCGCCTTTCTGGTCGAAGAAATGCCGGGAAAAATTGCCATGGTTTCGTCATTCGGCACGGAATCTGCGGTTTTGTTGCATATGCTTTCCACGGTGGACAAAACGGTTCCGGTGTTTTTTCTTGACACACTGAAACATTTTGATGAAACCCTCGCCTATCGTGACGCGCTTTGCACCCGGCTGGGGCTGGCGGAAGTACACACCCTCCGTCCGGATCCGTTTCAGCTTCAATTTACCGATCCACAGGAAAATCTCTGGCAAAAAGATCCGGATGCCTGCTGCCATCAACGCAAGGTTCTGCCACTAGAGCGCGCTCTTGCTCCCTTTGCCGGATGGATCAGCGGGCGAAAGCACTTCCACAACCATCACCGCGCCGCACTGCCGTCCATCGAATTTGTTGACAACAAGCTGAAAATCAATCCACTGGCCGGATATACATCGGGCGCCATCCGTGATTATTTTGAGGCTTATGATCTGCCGCGCCACCCCTTGTGGGAAAAGGGCTATACCTCTGTTGGCTGCGCCAGCTGTACACAGCTTCCCGTCAGCATCGATGATATCCGGTCCGGGCGCTGGGCCGGCACCGGAAAAACCGAATGCGGCATCCACCTGTCGGGCACCGCCAGAAAATAAAAATCAGGCCGTCTTTCTGGCGTTCCAGCTCACCCGCGGCAGAATTTTGCGGGCATCGATGCCGTCTTTGTATTTCGCAACTTCGCCGATCATTTCCACCAGCCGTTCATCAGTCAGCAGATGCGGCTGCAAACCAAGCTCTTTGAAGCCTGTATTGATGGCATTGTAATAATGGTCTTCCATTTCCTTGCGCGGATTGGGAATGTGGTCCACCTTGACGTTCAGTCCCATACCGTCGCCAACGCGCTTGACGTGGTCGGCCAGCTGATTGACGCTAAACTGCTCGGTAAACTGGTTAAAAATGCGGAGCTGCCCTTTATCGACCGGATGGCTCATGGCCAGATGAACGCATTGCAGCGTGTCGAGAATATTGAGATAGCCGCGGGTCTGCCCCCCTTTGCCGTAAACGGTCAATGGCACACCCGCCACGGCCTGCACCATGAAACGGTTCAATACCGTGCCGAAAATATCGTCATAGTGAAAATTTGGCTTGAGCCGGTCATCCAGCTTCGTTTCTTCAGTCACGATGCCATAGACTGGGCCTTGCATCAGATCCGTCACACGCAGACCGTAGGTGCGCACGTAGAACCACAGCAGATCGGTATCCAGCACCTTGGTCGTGTGATAGAGGCTACCCGCCTGACGGGGAAACAGGAATTTCTCGCTGCGCCCCTTGTGCGCGATATTGATCCAGCCTTCCTCGATATCGATATTCGGCGTGCCGTATTCGCCCATCGTGCCCAGCTTGATGATATGGCAGTCCGGCACGTTCTTGATAACGGCCCAAATGGTATTAAACGTCGCCGCCAGATTGTTATCCAGCGTCTTGCGCGCTTCATCATAGCCGCGCATCGAATAAGGCGCAGAAGGCTGTTCGGCATAGTGAATGACGGCGTCTGGTTGCACCTCCGCAAACAACTTGTCCATGAAGGCCATGTCCGCACAATCACCCTGCGCGATATGAATATCTTTGCCTGCGGCGGCTTTGAAAATAGCGGCCCGCTCGGGCAGGCGCGGATTGGGAAACAGCGCAGCGGAATCCGTTTCTTCCGCGATCTGCCGGCGCAGGTAATTGTCAACGGCCCAGACCTCATGCCCCAACGTCGCCAAATTCATGCACGTAGGCCACCCCAGATAGCCGTCACCGCCCAGAACGATTACTTTCATGCTGTTACCACCTTCAGGGTTGTTTTCGCCGGCTCTGTTTTTTCAAGCAATGCACCGGCATAAAGATATTCTTCCAGCGCCGCACAGGTCATTGCCGGGCTGGCGTCGGAGGTATATGGCATTTTTGCTGGCTGCACTGGCATCCCCGTATACTGATAGCGCATAATGTCGCCTTCCAGCGCCGGGCGGATAATAAAGAAATCATCGCTTTCCAGCGTGCGGCGCACCTCTTCGGTATTGATCAGCTCCTCATACATCTTTTCTCCCGGCCGTGGCCCCGTTGTCCTGATTTCAATTTTTGCGGGATCATGGCCATAGACCGGCGCCAGCTCTTTTATCATTACTTGCGCCAGATCAATGACGCGCATCACGGGCATCTTGGTGATAAAAACTTCGCCGCCATGAAAGATCATGGCCGACCGTAAAACAAGATCAGCCGCCTGTTCAAGCGTCATGACAAAACGCGTCATATCCTTGTGCGTCAGCGTAACAGGTCCGCCTGCGGCAATCTGTTTTTTAAAAACCTGAATGACCGAACCGCTGGACCCTAGAACGTTACCGAAGCGCGTGACGCCAAAAACAGGATCATTCTCGCGGCGGACCATATTGGCCGCCGTCACCAGTCTTTCGCCCATCAGCTTGGTGGTCCCCATGACATTGGTGGGGTTGACCGCTTTGTCTGAAGACGTAAACAGCACACGCTTCACACCCGTCACAAAAGCGGCATCGATCATATTCTGCACGCCCTCGATATTTGTGGCGATGGCGGAGCGCGGCGAACTCTCGCACAGCGGCACATGCTTCAATGCCGCGCAATGGATAACGATGTCACAGCCGCGCATGCGCATTTCAAGGCTCTGCCGATCCGTCATATCGCACAGAAAAAATTTGACCGCCGGGTTACCGGCAAAAGCCTGTTCCTGAAAAAACAAGGCGCTTTCATTATGATCCAGACCAACAATATATCGCGCCCCAGCCGCGACCAACTGCCGCAGGATCTCCTGCCCGACCGTGCCGGAGACGCCGGTAATAAGAACAGATTTATCAGCCCAATATTTTGTCATAAAATTGTTCTCCAAAAACATTTCTCTGAGTAGATGGATGACATATGTTTCCGTATTAGACAAGAGAAAAACTCCCTCATTCTAACCACGTGTCATCACTTTTTTCTTCATTGAAAAGTCCCCTCATGGCCTAAAAATGCCTTTTTTATCAAGCAGCTCCAATAAATTACGCGTAAATATTTTTGCATCCCGCTTATCTAAATGTGAGCCGTCCGGTGACGAAAAATGAAGCTGGGAATAATCCGAGAAATGAATAAATGTCGCTTGACTATGCGCTGCAGAAACATCCCAATATTCCTCATTAGGGTAAATTCTTCCATGTGTTACTTTCCAATCTTCATAATCAACGGGAAAACGAACAAAAACTACGCGGCCGCCGCGCGCAATAATCTGCCGGGCATAATCCTCCATCCTCTGTGTTCTTTTCAACCATTGCTCTGACGTTACCGGTACTTCCGCTTTTTTTGATAGTCTTTTTACACGCTCCTCTTTTCTTTCTCTCAGAACATCCGGATTGACCTTACTATAGTCTGCATAGAAAGAACGATCTGCCGTAATTCTCAGATAATGCCCTTTCAATTTCGATCCGTCATCCATCAAATACCTAACAACATCCTTGGTTTTAACCCTCGGATTCATAGAGACCAGATGCATTTCAAGAAATGTTTTTATCTCACGATTCAAAAAAGCATCAAGCGTCCAGTTTTTGTGATAATAATCAACATACGGCTGCTGATCATAAAGACTTTTCGCGGTCAGGGCCAAAGTATAGACGGCAACAATTGCGACACCATTAAACTCCGTATTTTCGGCTAAATCACGCAAAGCTGCCATTGGCTTACTGCCTGATATGGCCAGCTTTACAAGTTTTCTATCCGGAAACATCTCCCTGAAAACCTCGGACGAGAACCCCAGCTGCATCCGGGAACCGCCGAGCAGCGCGACAATATTCTGACTGTTTCGTCCATCGCCGATAATATCCCGCTGGATGGACCAAAGCCGCATATCATCTGAAACAGATGTTTCGTTGATGCCCATCAGCCGCCACCCCGCTTCCGCCAACCCCACGGTGATAACGAATACAGCAAAAATAAACAAAACCGTCCAGCGCCCAGCCCCGTGCGGCGCGCGCTGCCATGCCGTGCTTTCAAACCCATACGCGGGCAAAGCGCGGGGATCAGAACTGGAAGTAGATAAAAGCACGACTGTCCCCCGTGTTCAAATAGATGATAAAAAGAAGCAATCCCGGCAGGACACCTCTTACCCAGACGGGCGCCCGTTCTGCCACTCGTTCAAGACTTGTCTTGCGCAGAAAGGCGTGCGCCGTCAGAATTGCACCCATCGTTGCCGTGACATAAAGCGCCTCTGATCCCCGCAATACCTTTCCAGCGCCTGCCATATGCCGGATATCCGCCATGCTTGCCAGTAACAAAAGCGCCTGTTCCAGACTGGCGGCGCGAAAGAAAACCCACGTCACCGCGACAATGATGAACGTTCCGCCCCCCAATAATATTTTCCCCATTCCGCTGTGCCAGACCCCATGTGACGGAACAGTCTTGCACAAAACCCGCTCGACTATCAGATACAGTCCATGCAATCCTCCCCAAATGACAAAAGTCCACGAAGCGCCATGCCAAAGCCCCCCGATCAACATCGTCAACAACAAATTGATTTGCGTACGAAGCCTTCCCAGACGATTACCACCAAGAGGGATATAGAGATAATCGCGCAGCCAGCTTGATAATGAAATATGCCACCGTTGCCAGAAATCAGAAAATCCGATAGCGGCATAAGGGGAGCGGAAATTATCAGGCAGCGCGAAGCCAAGGCACAAAGCCGCACCAATGGCACAAGTTGAATACCCGGTAAAATCACAGAAAATCTGCCCCGTGAAAGCGAGCGTACCCGCCCATGACTCAATAAAGGATAACTGTCCTTCCGCACCGAAAACAGCATCAGCGACAGGCGCAAAAACCCTATCAGCCAAAACGTTTTTTTGAAACATCCCCACAATCATCAGGCTAAGACCCCAGGCCAATTGCCTGCTTGTTGCCCGGCGCGGCGCTTCACACTGCGGCAGAAAGTCCCCCGCCCGAACGATAGGTCCCGCGACAAGCTGCGGAAAAAACGTGACGTAAAGGGCATAATCCAGAAAGGACCGTCCCGGCGCCATACGCCTGTAATAAACATCCAGCGTATAGGACAACGTCTGAAATGTATAAAAAGAAATCCCCACAGGAAGAATGATATCCGGCATCGCGGGATGGTAAGACACGCCCGCTTGCTGCAGCAACCACTGAAAGTTCTCCAGCAGGAATGTGCCATATTTGAAGAATCCCAGTAGGCCAAGATTAGCAATCAGACTTAAATAGAGATACAGCCGCCGATATCCCTGTTTCTCGGCCCGGTAGATACGTTGCGCCAACAACCAATCAACGACAGTTGAAAATATCAGCAGCAAAACAAATGGGGGGTTCCATGCAGCATAAAACAAATAACTCAGCCAAAGCAAATTGAACTTTTTAAGCTGCCACGAAAACGGGGCATAATGCAACGCCATCACCAGCGCAAAAAACAACACAAAGGTATAGGAGCCAAAAAGCATGTGCGGTTACGCCGCCGCCCGCAGCTTCCCGCTCTTGTATTCCAGATACCAGTCAATAAATTGTACCAGACCCGTATTGATGGAAATCATCGGCTTATAGCCTAAATCACGCTGGCTCTCCGTAATATCTGCAAAGCTTTCTGGGACATCGCCGGGCTGCATCGGCAACATGTCCTTCACAGCCACTTTCCCAAGGCGTTTTTCGACGATGGAAATAAAACCCATCAGATCTTCGCTGCGGTTATTGCCAAGATTATAGATACGGAAGGGGGGCTCCTTTCCCTGCCGGACGGGGGGGCGCTCGAGAGCGGCCAAAACGCCCTGGACAATATCGTCTATATAGGTGAAATCACGCCGCATCTGGCCATGATTAAAGACCTTAATCGGTTGGCCCGTCAAAATAGCCTCGACAAAAAGCCATGCGGCCATATCCGGACGCCCCCAAGGGCCGTAAACAGAGAAGAAACGCAACCCTGTGGTCGGTAAATTATAAAGATGACTGTAAGAATACGCCATCATCTCGCCCGCTTTTTTCGAAGCAGCATAAACCGCCAACGGCCTGTCTACACGATGCGCGATGGAAAACGGCATTTCCGTGTTACCGCCGTAGACAGAGGAAGAGCTCGCATAAACAAAATGACGAAGGTTCTTTAGCTTGCGCGCTTCCTCCAGCAGGACAACCTGCCCCATGATATTGGTATCAACATAAATATAGGGATTCTCCAGCGAATGGCGTACGCCAGCTTGTGCCGCCAGATTGACAATGGCATCAATCTGCGGGAAATCGGCAAATAATTTTACCATAGCCGCACGGTCTGAAATATCGGCCTGCACATTTGTGAAGTTTTTATAGTGCGACAAAACTGTCAGTCGGTCTTTTTTTAACTGTACATCGTAATAAGGAACCAGATTATCGACGCCGACAACCGTTTCTCCTTTTTCCAGCAAAGCCTGCACGGTGTGAAACCCGATAAATCCGGCCGCGCCGGTGACCAATATAGACATTTTACTTCTCCGCTATTTAATCGCCCCTAAATACTACACTTATGCAAATTTACAAGTCTTTCTTTAGTAAAAAAACTATGATAAGACACCCAAATGACGGAGAAAAGAAACATTCTTGTAACGGGTGGGGCCGGATATATCGGTTCGCATGCTGTTCATGCCCTGCTGGATAGTGGTTACACCCCGATTGTGCTGGATAACCTGTCAACCGGCACTCGGGAAAATATACCGGATAATATTGATTTTTATCGAGGCTGCATCAGTGATACGGCCTTGATAGGGCATATCCTTTCTACGCATACTATTACCGGCGTTTTGCACTTTGCAGGGAGTATCATCGTTTCCGAATCTGTTATTGACCCCGCAAAATATTACCAAAACAATACCTGCAACAGCCTAAGTTTAATTCGAGCCTGTGCCGCACATGCTATTGACGCTTTTGTATTCTCTTCAACAGCGGCAGTCTATGGAGAACCTGCACGAGTTCCCATCCATGAAGAAGCCGCACTGACGCCGATCAATCCCTATGGCCACTCCAAACTAATGACGGAAAAAATGCTGCAAGACATAGCGCGGGCATCGAATGGGGGATTGCATTACGGCATTCTACGTTATTTTAACGTTGCCGGCGCTGACCCGCAGCAACGCTGCGGTCAGTCAGGCCCAAATGCCACGCATCTGATCAAAATTGCCTGTGAGGTCGCCACACAAAAACGCGAACACATGGATATTTATGGCACAGATTATCCGACGCCGGACGGCACTTGTATTCGCGACTATATTCATGTCAGCGATTTAGCCGATCTGCATGTCCTGACGCTCGAATATATTCTTTCGGAAAGAGAAGACGTTATCGCCAACTGTGGTTATGGGCTCGGCTTTTCCGTGCGGGAAGTCGTGCAAGCTGTTGAACATAGCGCCAATAAAAAACTATCTATAAAAGAAACATCAAGACGAACGGGAGATCCGGCATGCCTTATTGCCTGCAGCAACAAAATTCGTGAACTGTTAAAGTGGAAACCACAATACGATGATCTCGCGTTTATCGTCAAAAGCGCCCTTTTGTGGGAAGAGCGCCTCGCAAAACGGAAGCAGCCGTGGCAATAATTGGTATAATAGCGACGACAGATGCCACCGCTCTCAATATGGAACACGTCTTGTTTCGCATTGCCGAAACTCTGGCCACCAAGCATAAAATAGATCTGGTCGGCGCAGAAAAAGTCAGCGCCAGAATTTCCAGCCACTTTGCCATTTATGCCCCACAGCCGTCTACAGGGATAACCCGATATTTACCCGGGCGGTCGGTTCTTTCCCGTCTGCACCTGATGCGAAATTATATCCGTGAAAAGAGGCCGGATATGGTTATGGCTGTTAGCAGTGTTGGCATCAACGGCCTAGCCGTTGCTCTGGCGGGCAGAATAGAACATGTCCCCTCTGCAATCCGGATTACCAGCGACATTTTCAGGGTCTGGCGAACAAAGGCCGGATGGAAGCATAAAGTGCGCATGTTTATCCGCAATAATCTGCTCGGACGCCTTGCCATACTGCTTGCCGACAGGGTCGTTATTTTGCATGATATTCAACGTAAAACGCTTGTAAACCGTATATATCCGGACAGCAAATTTTATACTGTGCCCCAGCCCGTTTCTTTTCCAAAGTCGGCAAGCCGCGAGGAATGCAGGATAACTTTATGCCGCGCACTAAAAATCCCGGAGAAAGCCTTCATCATCGGATCAACAATGCGGCTGGATGCCGATAAAAAAATCGACCTTATGGCAGAAATCATCCGTAATGCCTGCAGAGCAGACCCTGATGTTTTTTTTGTCCTTGTTGGTGACGGCACACGCAAAAACTGGCTGATGGAAACATTACAAGAAGAAAAACGGGTTTGTTTCATCGATACAATGCCGCGGGACCATCTCGCGCTTTACTATCAAGCCTTTGATAAACTGATTCACCTGTCCGGCAGTGAGGGCCTTGCCAATGTTATTATTGAGGCCCTTTATTGCGGTACACCAGTCGTGGCAACAGATTCCGGCAACATAACGCGTAGCCTTGTCAGTCATATCAGCGATGACCAAAAAGCGTTGACGGAGCTTGTGCTTAAACGCGGCTTGCGGGTGGATGCTTTGCCGGAAATGCTATATCCGGAGGAAAACAACAGGCTCTGGTTACAATTGATTAAGAAAACTATTGCCACGGCAGGTTACCCGACATGACAAAGAGGCTAAAAATTATCTATCTTGTCGGAGCAGGAAATAGCGGCAGCACAATCCTTGGCATGGCTCTGGGCGCGCATAGTAGCATCGTCAGCATAGGTGAACTGGGTCATCTGCCAAAATATGCCTCAACCCCTTCCGAATTATGTTCTTGCGGCGCTCCATTCAATACATGCTCTTTCTGGACACCGCTTATAAATATCGGCGTTAATATTCTTCCCTCCCACGGATACCAAGACGTTTTAACCCGCAATTGGCGGAATATAAAATTAACTGAACAAGATCGCGTTCTGATTGCTGCCAATGAACGGCTTTATCAGGAAATTGCCCGGCTTTCCGGCGTCAACGTTATTGTCGATTCCAGCAAAGATATGCGCCGCTTGTGCTATCTGACACAGTCAAACAAGCTGGAGGTTATTCCCGTCTATATTGTGCGCGATGTTCGAGCCTATATAGATTCATTTCTGCGCCGTCAATCCGGGACATCTTTGGAAGGATTTTTACGCTGGATAAAAATGAACTTGCAAACAATCCTTGGCCTCATCTCCATAGGATATTTTGACAAAACATTGCACGTCGGGTTTACTGATTTCACCCAATCTCCGCAGCCCATTTTAGAAAAAATATGCGCAGCATGCGACATTCCGTTCGAAATCGAAATGCTTACCTATTACAAACATACATTCCACAACATTGATGGTACAAAATCCCGCTTTGATCTCAAACCCATTACCCCAATGGAGGACTGGAAGAAGCGATTACCGCTCTCCGGTCATGCCATTTATTGGCTGGGAGGAGGATGGCTATTCAATAAATTGTTTGGCGCAAACAGAAGATTGACCGATCACCATTCCTGATAATTATAGCCAAAATTATGCTGCAGCCCCTCATTCACGCGCCGCAGAAACCAATCACGATCGGCAGTGCTGAAATATTCGTTATACCCCCCCGTCTTTCCCTGCCCGATCTTTGCGAGGAGCCCTTTAAAGCGCGGATTCGGATAGGCTTCCTCCATCTTTCTCATGTTTTCTATAGAACAGAAATCCAAAACCTCCTCTAATTTTTCAGCCGCTAACGACGGAATACCGGCAAACTCCAAACACTGTTGCAGCGTCTCCCTTGGCTTGGCTTTCATCTCTTCAAAACAGACGACCTTGAAATCTGGAAAGAGCTGTCGATGGTCCCACCAACTATTAAGAAACTCAATCCGCGTTTCAATATTATGCTGCGTACTTTTCTCTTTTATGTGCCCCTGTAAAAAATCTGAAAAAGAAATATTTGCATCTATAGCACGGGAATAAATTTTATAATGTGAAACAAGCGCATCGCGCAGATCGCGCACCAAAAGCAGGACACGCCGCCTTCCAAAAAGCGAAGAATAGGCGGCATGTGAGTGCTGGATGCGCGGGATAGCACAATCAGTATTATATTTAAACCTAGCCGTCTTGTCGAGAAAAGGTGGGATAATCTCCGGCTGACGAATTGTTGTAATCTGCTCGGGCAAGTCAAACGACTCAATCAATGCGCGCGCTAGCATTGTTCTTACCCAATGCGTGCCCGCACTAGGCAAAGTGATCAGCAAGACGTCACGCTCCATGGGCCGGCTCTTTTGATATTTCCACCAATGCCAGACGCTGAAAGGATGGCGCAGATTGCCGAGAACTCTTTTAGATAGAGGTCGCATATCAAGGATTCCTTCTTGCGAGACGGGGTTCCTGAAAACTTCTATAAGCAACGCGCGCCCCCACAAAAAATACAATCAGCGCGCCACCAAAACTCGCAGCCGCCGCCATCCAAAATTCTTTAAACGGAGCAACATACAAAACAACGGTCATCAGAATTGCGATACCCCAGACAGCAAAAGTATTGACCGAGATACGATGCGTCGAAATCCATCGTTTCGCAAGAAAATGAAAAATGACATTTAGCAAAACAAAACTGGTCGCCGTACTGATAGCAGCGCCAGAAAGCCCTATCATATTTACAAATACAATATTTAGCAGGATATTGACAACGCTCAAAGTGAACATAATCCACATCCGCAACCAATTTTTACCCAATACATTAAAAAGGCTTCCCATCGGACCAATGCTCGTAAAGGCGGCAAAACCAATTGATAGGATTTGCAAAACGACAGCCGCATCGGCATATTCCGGACCGAAAACATAAAAAAGAATATCTTTGGCCATGATAATAAAAATCAAATAAGCCGGAAGTGACAAACAAAGCCCGGTTTGAACTGCCGCTTCATAATGGCGCAGGATCATGTCTTCCCGCTTTTTTCCAGCGGAGCGCCCCATATAAAAAAGGGCCAGACTATTAATGGGCGTAATAAGGCGCTTGATACCGCTGCTTAACGTGTAAGCGGCCTGATAAAGACCAACAGCGTTTGCCCCCAGGAGGGCGCCAACAACCAGAATATCGCCACGCCGAAACAGCCGTTGTCCCAGCGCGGTAATGTTAATAGGTATCCCATGCAAAATAATCTCACGGAAAGATACCCGCACCGCGGTCCCTCTCTTTGGAACTTTCTTTATTTTTTGTGCAGTAAAGTAAAGCCCGAGCACCCCGGTGACCAGATAGGACAGCCCCGTGCCGGCAATAGTTAAGGTCAGGCTTTCGCTCAATAACCACGCACCAATCGAAAACACAGTAATCCCCGCCTGCAGCGCTATAGATTCAAGCGCAATATTCTTGCCATTTTCTCCTAACCCGTTAAGGGCACCAAGCGCCCACCGGTTAAGATACAACGCGGGAACGAACAGGGCGAAACAAAGAAGAGGCTCCTTCATTTCAGGCACATTCATCCAGCCGGAAAGCGGTTCAGCCAACAAAAAAAGACCGCTCATCAATACAAGAGAAGCCAACAAGGTGAACATAGCGCTATCTTTTAAAATCTGATGAATTTTTCCGTAGTCTTTTTCTCCTGTATAAATAGCCAGAAAGCGCGGCATTGAAACCCCAACCCCTAGGTCCGCCAAGCTAAGCGGCAAGAGAACAACGGTCAGGGTTAATGTCAACAACCCATAAGATTCAATGCCGAGCAATCGTGCAAATAAGAGCTGATTTACCAACCCTAGCGCTGTTCCTGCCCCATTACTGAAAAGGCCGCCCGCATATTCTACAATTTTTCTTTTATGGATTTTTGCCATGGAGTCTCGTGCATATCTTTACAATTTCTGGACATGTATACCCCGATCCTGTAGGAAGTATCAATGTTATCAAAATGGTTCTGACATGACTGCTGACACAATAAAAACCTCTGTGATTTTTTTGGCCGGATATGGAAAATCAGGCACAACTCTGCTTGATCTCATTTTTAACGGACATAAAGAAATATTCGGCGCAGGGGGGTTAGGGGCATATAAAACACTGGACCCACGCAAAATGAACCGTCATATCGCGCAAGAAGATAAGCCATGTACCTGTGGTGTTATGGTTTCAGCCTGTCCATTTTGGACAAAGGTTTTTTTACCGCAACAGGCTAAACACGGGCTGGGAGTTTTCATCAACCCACTTTCATTTTTATTAAACAGAAAAAAATATGTTCATCATGACGGTACCCCCGTTGAAGAGGCGGAATATATCAAAGAAAATGAGGATATCTACCTAGCCATCTCCCGCCACTCCGGCAAACCCTATATCTTTGACTCCTCTCGTATCCCGCATCGCATATCATTTCTGGCAAAAAGCAGTAAACTTGATGTTACCATACTCCACGTTGTCAGGAATGGCGCCGCCTGTCTGGCCTCTGACAGGAAAAAGCGCCCCAATGGTTTTCTGCGCCCCATGCTTGGCTGGCTACGCGCCAACATAGAGGTGGAAATTATCCGCCGACGTCACCCAAAGCTGAAATATATTTTTCTGCGCTATGAAGACTTTGTTGAAAATCCGCCACGCGAATTAACCCGCATACTCGGTACCCTGGGCTTGCAGTTTTCTCCGGACATGCTGCAGTTTCGTACACACGAATCTCATAATTTCAGCGGCAACGCACACCGTAATGACCCGGGACAATCCGAGGAAATTAAATTCGACAACTCCTGGAAAAAAAGAATTTCGAAACCGGAAATATTTGTATTCAATATTTTGGCCGGCTGGCTCAACATTGCTTATGCCAGGCGCGCCACAACAGACCGGAAGAAGGAAGAGCCATCCCATGCCTGATATCGCTCCAACCATATTTGATAATATTGATACCGAAGATTATAAAATTCACTTTTTTTCAGAGGGCGTAAAAGATAAAAACGTCCTTGATATCGGCTGCGTTCATCATGACCCACAAAAACTTACCAGCGGGACATGGTTGCATAAGGCGATCGTAAAAAATGCCAATTCTTCTATTGGTATAGATATCGACAGAGCCGGCATCGCTTTTTTGCAGGAAAAGGGCTTCAATGTGACCTACGGAGATGCCTGTAATTTTGATCTCGAACAACGGTTTGCAACTATTACGGCAGGCGATCTTATTGAGCATCTGGCAAATCTTGAGGGGTTTTTTCTTTCTTGCAAGAAACACCTTCTCCCCGATGGAAAATTAATGGTTTCAACCCCAAATCCATGGCATTGGCGCCGTTTTTTGAATGCCTTTCTAGGTCGCTCCAAAATCAATGCCGAACATACTTGCTGGTTTTGTCCGATCACTTTATCACAGTTAGCCAATAGATACGGATTCGAAATAGAGAAACTTGAATATGGATCACGCGGAAAGTGGGCAAAATTCCTGCCCCTCCCGAATTCCATACGTCATACAGGGTTCATGGCAATTCTAAAACGGAAACCTTAAAAGGAATGCTTTTAATATCAGATATTACCCCTTCACAAAAAATAACCTTCAGTATTCTACTTGGCCTATGGCTTGGCGTCATAGCTGTCGACCAACCCATTACACTCCCCGGTATTACCGTGCCACTGCAACATATTTTGGGAGGCCTGCTCTTGCTTGCCTCCGGATATGCCAGTATCCGTTTCCGTATAATTTCAGGGATGTTTAACCGCTTTTTTCTGACCATCCTCTTCTATGCATTGTTCTGCCTCTACCTTCTCACAGCATGGTTTTTTTTCAATAATGGGATGCTCTATATAGAGAAATTACAACCAATCCTCCTTCTTCCAACAATCCCTTTTATTCTTTATATTGCCGTCTCTTTTCTTGCGGACAGGCGCGTTGTTTATACCACGCTATGGATTTTTATTCTGGCAGATGCCCTTCTTGCAATCGCGATATCTTCCTATCTGCCACGCGCCAACGGCTTATCCAACAACCCGAATGCGACAGCGGTCTTTATGGCTTTCGGCATTATCCTCAGTTTTTTTCTAGCAACAGGAACGCAAAACAAAAAACAAAAATTATTTTTTATGGCTGGAACGCTTCCAATGCTCACAGCAATATCTCTCACAGCATCCAGAACAGGTTTCCTTTGCCTGCTTTTGGCGACGCTATCAATCACGCTCTGGCGGCATTATGGCCCGAAGCGATTTTTGATAGCGGCTTATATTATATCCATGCTGTTCATCCCCGTACTCACGCAGGAATACAGATCAAACCGATTCTGGGGAAGCTTCACTTCATTGATCGAAAAAAACAGCGCCGGACTGGAAACAAAAGAAAATTCTGAAGCCTTGGCAACAGCGGCTGTATCCTCTGATGTGAGGGAGTATGGCGCAGGTCAAAAAAATGTGGCGCGCCGATGGGCGACAGATAAAATCGCTTTCTCCATGTTTCTGGATGCGCCGGTGTTCGGAAAGGGGCTTGGCGGTAACAAGAAAAACTATGGAGAGTATTATAAGCGGGGCGGAAAAGTTCTAAAAAGAAAACAGCCCTTTACCACACATAACGCCTATTTATCTCTCTTGTCCGAAACGGGACTTATCGGTTTTACGCTCTATGTAGGGTTTTTGGCTAGCACAGGGCGGCTCATTTTTGAGATGCGCGCCAATAAGATGCAACCAGATACAACGAAACATATCTGGCTTATTGCCAGCTATATCGTTTTTCTTGTTGCAGGCCTCACTTGGTTAATTTATCTGAAAAAAGCCTTCTGGGTCTGTTTATCTATTATTGCAGCGGAATGCGTCGAACAGAAGGAGAGACGGAACCCCTTGATTTTACCGCGATAAAAACATCCTCCAGCAGATCACAGGCCTTCGACAAATCACGGTTTTCCAAAAGCCATTTTCGCGCCGATGCCATACGTGCAGCGCGCGCCTCCCCTGTCTCCCGCGCCAGAACAAAGCAGGCCTGCGCAAAAGCCCCTGACGTATATTCCGCAATCAGCCCGCCTTGCGTCCCAGAAATCACTTCCTCATGATCAGGTATCGGGCTGGCAACAACAGGTATACCAGCCCGAAGATACTCTAAAATTTTTAAAGGAGAATTATTACGCATGACAGCGTTAACCGGAAAAGGGCTTAATCCCACATCGGCCAATGACAATACATGCGGCAATTGGTTTTCTGGCACAGCCTCATGCCAGAGAATATAATCGTTTACCTTTAATTCACACGCATGCTCCTGTAGGCGGGTAAGATACTCCAGCTTGCTGGCCACTCCGAAAACCAAAAGTCCTGCTTCTGGCATAATTTTGCGCAATTCTGCCAATGTCTCAATAATCAGGTTCAGTTCCCGCCCTGGACTCAGCGTACCGACATAACAAATCCACCGCTTTAACCCGAAAGTATTCATGCGCACACGAATGCTTTCTAACAGGCTTTCGTCTCTCTCATGCCATGTACGGAAATCAATCATGGATACGAAAGGCACGACACGCCCTTCCGGCATCCGCGTCTGAAGTTGCAGAGTCCGTACCATTTCAGCGCTCATCGGCAAAACATAGTCGCTGTGCCGAATTAGAAAATTTCTCCAAATCTGCGCAATTTTTCCGATGCGCTTCCAATGCTTGCCTAGGTCGTCACGAAGCATGGCTTCTTCTGCCATAAGATGCGTGATACGATAGACAAACCTTTTTCTGCCCAGCCGCGCCTTAACCCAGCACAAGGTTGCCGCCAACGGGTCGTTATGCACCACGTAAATATCCGCATCGCAAAATCCTTCCTGCCTGAGCAATATGCGACAAAGCGTGAAAGCTTGTTGCAAGGTATGAAAAACACGACCTATTATTCCTTCCGCCGGGTTTTTATAAAGTAAAAGAATTCCCTCTTTTTGCAGATTTATGGCCGCAGTGTTGCGGGTATCCATACAGTGCGCCAGAATAGTCGTATCATACCCTCTCGCCTGCAACATTGCTCCATAAACGTCCTTGAAGTGAGGCGGAAAATGCAACTCCGCCTTCTGATCGCAAATAAAACAGATTTTACTTTTTTTAACCATGTCGATCCTTCCACGCAAGAATCTCTCCCGCATTCCCTTCCCAACTATCAACCATCTGGATAATTTTTTCAGGATCGGTATGCGTATAAAGCTTTTTCTGCAAGACATCATCAAGGACATTGCACATATCCTCAAAATCATTCGCGTGGAATGTGCGCCCATTGGGCGAGTCACCAAGAATCTTTCCTACCCGCCCGACCAACGGCGACAAGGCATAAATTCCGCAGGCAAGCGCTTCTTTCAATGCAATTGGATGATTGGCATGCATTGGGTTAATTATAAAAACATCTGCCGCCCGCAAATAACGCGCAACCTCCGTGCGGGACAAGCGCCCTGCAAAACAGACACGGCCCAAAAAGACTCTGGCCGCCAGCGCTTCCAGTTCCACGCGTTCTGCCCCGTCCCCGATAATATTCAGCACGACATTATGCCCACATTGTTTATATACATGAGCAGCAGCCATGATTATTTGTCCCACCTGATGCACGGGATCCAGTCTTCCCACATAAATCAGAACAACAGATGATGGAAACCCCAGCATCATCTCTGAACGCAGCGCCGCATCACGCTGGCCTGGTCTGAATATATCCGTTTCAATTGCGGGATTAAGAGCTAGAAACGAGAGCTCTTTTTTAAGGCTCTCCGGATGCTCATCCGCGCACCCTCCCCAAAAAATAATGCCATCCGCGATCCGGTAATAAGGATACATATAGGAATAATTTCGTCCGCGCACCGACAATAAAACTTTTGCCTGCGTCCAGCGGCGCACATGCGCCAACATCGGCTTTCCCGTCAATAAAATCAAATCCGCCGCCTGCAGAAGCGCCAATTGCTGCCTTCTCAGCTGATATAAAAAATACCAAACATAAACTGCTCTGGCGACAATGCCGATAAAGGATGGAAACTTCAGCGCATGTTCATAAAAATAATGCAAATGAACGGAAGACACCGGCACGGAATCAGGATATGAAAATCCTTTTTTGCGCGGATCTATCGCGTCAACATGAATAACCTCCTGCCCCTTCTTCCGCAAAGCCGCAGCCAGATTGAGGTCATTAATTTCCCCGCCGCCGCGCACATAAGCACTGAATGGGTTAATAAAAAGAATCTTCATTTTCAATCCAAATAAGCCTGTTTTGATGAGAATACTATGCTAAAAGAAAAACATCCAGCAAGGAAAGGCGCAACGAACGAGGCTTCACGCATGGACACTTCTAAAAAATGGTTTATCACCGGCGGATGCGGTTTCATCGGCTGTAATCTGGTCCATGCCCTCCAGTCTGCTGGCATCACCAATATTCGCATTGTGGACAATCTTTCAGTAGGCTCTCCAGAAGACCTTAGCAAAATTGCAACGTTCAAAACCGTCATCGCCGACACAATTGGCGCAATGACAGGAAATTCCGGTGTCGAGCTGATCGTTGGCGATATTCTGGACGATAATCTTGCCTTGAAAGCTACGGCTGGCGCCGATGTTATCGTCCATCTGGCCGCCAATACCGGTGTGCCAAAATCCGTCGAGAGCCCCCGTCAGGATTGCCTTGCCAATGTGATCGGCACCTTTAATTATCTGGAAGCAGCGCGGTTGAACGCCGTTCCCCGATTTATTTTTGCCTCCTCCGGCGCGCCCGCAGGAGAAGTCACCCCGCCGATGCATGAAGAAATTGTTCCGCATCCTGTTTCCCCCTATGGCGCCAGCAAACTGGCTGGAGAGGGCTATTGCTCCGCTTATGCCAGAACTTTTGGCGTCGAAACCGTTGCCTTGCGTTTCGGTAATGTCTACGGACATCGTTCCGGCCATAAAACAAGCGTTGTTGCAAAATTCATCAAACAAGCGATGGAAGGAAAGACGCTCGAGATATACGGCAACGGCCACCAGACCCGCGATTACATCTACATCGATGATCTGATCCGCGCCGTTCTGTCGGCCGTCAAAACTGAAAATATCGGCGGTGAAATATTCCAGATCGCCACCAGCAGTGAAACAACACTGAACGAGCTCGTTGAAATACTTCTGCCCCTATTGGCCAGAGCCGGCATTCAAGATATAAAAGTCATTCATGGTGAAAAACGTCAAGGCGACGTCATGCGTAATTACTCGGACACCTCAAAAGCAAAAAAGATACTTGGCTGGCAGGCAGAAATTTCTTTACAGGAAGGATTAAGCCGGACAATTGACTATTTCACAGGATTGTCCGCCCGTAAAAACCGCGCATAAACAGCCAGCGTTTCCCGGTTAATCTGTGTAATAGAAAAATTTTCTTCCACCAGCTGCCGCCCCGCCTGACCGAACCGTTGCCGCAATACATCGTTAGCCGCAAGCAATTCAATCGCAGCAGCAAGCTCCACCGCGTTTTGTGCGGGAACAAGAATGCCATTTTTATGATTCTGCACAGCTTCACGGCAACCCGGAACATCCGTCGTCACGATTGCCCGCCCGCAGGCCGCCGCCTCCAACAAAGCACGCGGCAACCCCTCCCTGTACGAAGGCAGGCAAACAATATGGCTTTCCGCATAAATTTTCTTCATATCGCCACAATGGCCAAGAAAAGTAACGCAGCGGGAAATCATTGCATTAGAAATTTCTGTTTCCGAAAGACAGGTCGGGTTTTTTGGATCACGTTCGCCCGCGATTTGAAAACGGATATTTTTATTTCTGCCCCGTATAATCCTAGCAGCCTCAATAAATTCACGTGCCCCCTTATCGCCCAGAATTCTGGCCGGGAACAAGACGATTTTCTCTTCGCCCTCCGGTTCGGGATTCGGCACAAAAAAATCCGTATCCACGCCAGACCCCCGAATCAATGTTGTTTGATCCGGCCGGACATACCCGTCATTAACAAACAGCACATGATCGTCTACATTTTGAAACACCAGAACCAGATTTTTTCGCGCAAAACAAATTTTCAAAACCGGTTTCAATATATGCCTGATCCCCCGCGCCCTGCGGGATTCGCCAGTGAACAAATAACCAAGCCCAGTAAAAAGACAGACCAACGGCTTTGAAATGTAAAATCTCCCCGCCACGGCTGCTGGAACAATAGAGCGAACACCAATGGCCTGAATGATAGACGGCTTCGCTCGCCTCATAATATTCCATAATGTTAAAACGACGACTATCTCCCGGAAAGGGTTAAGTCCACCGGCATCAACCCTCCAATCGAAACCCTGAAAGCCCTCCTGTCGCAATTTATCGCTGCTTGCGGCCATTGGTGCCGCCACCATCACATCATATCCCTCCGCACAGGCAGCGTGCGCCAATGCAAGACGATGGCTAAAAAAGAAGCCTAGGTCAGCCACAATAAACAAAACAGATGATTTTCCGATGGTCATATAATTTTACCTGTGTAAAATAACGGCAACTTTGGCAGACACGCCTCTTTTTGGCAAGATATTCAATGGATACAAGGACAATGGCCTCTGAAAAAGGAGAAAACTGGGCGTATATTCCCATGGTAGGTTATGGCGCCTTGCTCATCTCCTGTATATTTGCGCCGCGCTTATCTGGCTTGTTGCCGGGAATTATTGCCATTGCTGGGCTGGTGTTTTATATCCTCGTCGATAAAAAAAGCATCAGGTCTATCGGTTTTAGCTTCGCTCTCTTTCTTCTGCCCTCTGGTATATTTCTGCTTTCCGCGCTCAGTTTTCTTTGGTCTCTTAATCCTGACGCGGCGCTGGATAAAATTGGAAAAATGATCCCGGCTTTTCTTTCCGGCATTATTTTATTGCACCTTGCAAAGAACTTTCCCGCCAAACACCACAACACACTTTATCGGATATTTATCTGGGGACTGATAACCGCATTGACTGTGCTCGCCATTGAATCAATTTTCCGCAACCCGCTATATCGACTCATCATGCAAATTCCAGCGGCTGAAACGGTCAAATTTTCCCGTTTAAATCAAGGAACAGTCATTTTAAGCCTGCTATTATGGCCCTGTTTGCTGGCCGCCTTCAAACTTGAAAAAAAATATCTCCCCTATCTGCTTTTTTCCGCTGGTCTGGCCATCGTCCTGCTGACCAATAGCCAATCCGCACAAATCGCGCTCTTTATTGGCGGTGGCGCCGCTGTCATGACCGGTTTCTTTTCGGGACTGACGCTTTATGCCTTGATGGCCGGAACCGGACTGTTGCTGTTTAGTGCTCCTTGGCTGTACAGATGGCTTTTTGAGTTTTGGCCAGCAGGGCGTCTGCCCGTCAAACCCAGCGCATTGGACCGGCTGGACGTCTGGTATGTTTTTGCAAAAAAAATCCCAGAGAATTTCTTTTTTGGCCATGGCCTCGAAGCCGCGCAAAAAGTCCCGATGATCCCGGAAAATCTGCCGCATTTCGAAGGAAAGAACGTTTTGCACCCCCATTCCTCGCTTTTACAGATCTGGTTTGAAACGGGACTCGCCGGTGCCTGCATCTTTTATGCCCTGATTGTCTTTCTTCTATTACGCCTTTTGAAACTCCCTGACGGGCCATTAAAGATTTGCGCCACAGGATGCTTTGCTTCATCCTTTTGCATTTCCCTGTTCGGTTACGGAGTCTGGCAGGGCTGGCTGATCGGTCTTTATTTTATTGCGGCTTCTATGATTATTTGCTGTCTGCCGCATCAGAGCGCTTCCGCAGGACAAGCGTAAAAGTTTCAGCGGCGTTTTCTCCGCATAAACGCCTGAACAAAATAACCCAGCAGCGCCATAAAACATAAGCCGGTGTAAAAATAGCAAAATAGGAACTGATATAATAACTATGCAGTTCCTCTACTGTCATATTGTATTTTTCCGCCAGCGCCCGAAACCGTCGCGGCGTGCACTGATCATAAAAAGCCGGAAATCCGTCATGGCCTTCCGCCTTATGGGGAAAGAGAGAAAAAAGAATTTTTCTTTTCCAGCTCTCTGGCAACAACAAATTTAATCGCGCAAAAAGCGCATTACGCGATGGCATAAATAGCAATGCGACCCCACCCGGTTTCAGTATCGTTGAAATACCGCGAAAAGCCCCGTCAGAATCACGGACATGCTCCATGACCGCCTGACAGATAATTAGATCTGCCTTTTCTTCCCCTGTATAACGCGTGATATCGGCGCATATGATTCTGTCATAAGCTCCGGGCGGCGCTGCTTCAAGCTCGCTCTGACTGATATCCGTCCCAATAACTGTTAGTGATTTTTCTGCCTTTTCCGCCCTCCCGATATAAGGTCGGCTACCGCCGCCAATATCATAAATAACGGTCCCCTTCTGAATAAAGGGCGGAACAACCTTTTCGTGAAAATGCTGGTTCCCGTCACGACGATAGCTTTCATCCAGATACATATCGAATTTCCGGCTGAGCCGGATCTGGGCATCAATAAAAGCCCGCAAATAGCCGCCAAATCTTTTCCTGCCCACGCTTGTCATCACATCTCCCTGCTATACCGTACTATAGATAACTTTTGAAAATTGACAAACCGTCATTTTAATTATAAAAAAACAGACATCATTAAAAGGCTGGCACCATGAGCTTAAAAAGGGGAATTATTGTCGCGGGAGGGAAGGCAACGCGCCTGCACCCAGCCACGCTGACCTTTGGCAAACAGCTGTTGCCGATCTACGACAAGCCCATGATTTATTACCCCCTCTCCACTCTTCTCCTCGCCGGCGTTCGGGAAGTTCTGATTATCACCAGCCCCCGCGATAAAAAGCTGTTTGAAGATCTTCTGGGAGATGGCAGCCGTTACGGCATTTCCATCAGTTATATCGCACAGCCGCATGCCAATGGTATCGCTGGCGCCCTCCTGCTGGGTCGCGACTTTATCGGTGACGATAATGTTTGCCTCATTCTGGGTGATAATTTTTTCTACGGCCCCGGCATGGATGCCATCCTGTCCACGGCGGCAAATGACATTACAGGCGCAACAATCTTTTGCCACCATGTCGCCGACCCTTCCAGCTATGGCGTGGCACGGCTGAATCATAACGGTGTTGTCACCGAGCTGGTAGAAAAACCGAAACATTACATCTCAAACTGGGCCGTTACCGGTCTGTATTTTTATGACCGCACAGTCTGCGCTTTGGCTGATACGCTCGCCCCATCGGCACGGGGAGAACTTGAAATTACCGATCTTAACATTCGCTATCTGGAACAAAAAAAGCTCCGCGCCGTCACGCTCAATACCGAATTCACCTGGTTTGATCTCGGCACGCATCAATCCATTCACGAAGCCGCGGAGTTTATTCGCAGCACAGAACATCGCTATGGCATCAAGATCGGCTGTCTGGAGGAAGCCGCCTGGAAAATGGGCCTGATCACGACGGAGCAACTGCTGGAAAATGCCAGGAGCATAGAAAACACGGAATATGCTGAGTACATCAAAGCGCTATCGCCATTACTGCAGCAACAACAGCACTCTTGATTTATAGCTCCCCTATAAAAATCGCGCGCGCGGCCATTCCTGAGCCGAATTTGCAAAAACTACGCTCTTTATCTCCTGCTCCCCAAAATACATCAAAAATTATCACAAGGGGTACGTCAGCCATCCCCTTCATAAAAACGCATGAAATCAAGATATTAACTTTATGGCTCGAAGGTAAGAGCTTTATCCCCCGAGGGTGCTGCCGGAGAGAAAATGGTGCCCGGTGACGGATTTGAACCGCCGACCTTTGGTTTACAAAACAGGTGCACCGTCAGTAACTATGGTCGATCAGGATGACCAGCGAGTATCAATCGTAATGAAATGAGCGAGTTAGGCAAGGGGTGATTTTGGTCGGTTGTCCGGCTCTGTCCCCGATATTCCTCGTTTTTTGTCCCTCAGTGTCCCTGTAGTGTCCCTGCGCCCTGTTTCGGGGGTACGATAGGGCGGTCATTATTTGGTTGATTGCGGGCAGGATGGTCTTAAACTTTTTGGGTGCTGACGATTTCGCGCCTCTTTGCCTCCTATACTTTATTTCCTTCCTGCCCGCCGAAAAATAGCCCCTCCAAAAAGGGCGTTTTGCGGCTGGGGCAGTCGTGAGCTTCGGTGTTTTAAGATGTCATGATAGATAGGATATGAAACCGTAGAGACTTACTGGCGGGCTTTGTTGCGCTTTTTTCGTGACAGCTATCTTATGTAGCCCTACCGAAGAGGGAATGTTTTCCCATAGCTCCATCGACTATCGTTCCGTATATGTTCTTTTTTGTTGCGATCTGCCTCAGGGTGCTGCATATTGATGCACAGTTGAGGGGGAAACTTTGTAATGACTGCCAAGCACCGCATAACAGTAAATTTGGACGACGCAGAGTATGAAGCACTCCAGCGCATAGCCGCTGGTACAGATCGCTCGCTGGCATGGCTCGGTCGCCGCGCCATATGCGACTTCATCGAACACGGAGAGCGAGAAGGTATCCCCTTGCCTGGAGGCCTCAGGGTTGTTAAGTCAACATCTAAAGGGGCTGCAACGTGAAATATCTGGGCGGAGACATACACAAGGGCGATTGTCTATCAGTAATGAAGAAGCTGAAGAATGCTTCTGTTGATATGATCCTTTGCGACCTTCCTTACGGCACTACTCAAAATAAATGGGACAGCGTGATCCCGTTAGATGCGTTGTGGGAACAATATCAGCGGATCATCAAGCCGAAAGGTGTTATTGCTCTGACCTCGCAAGGCATTTTTACAGCTCGACTAATTCTTAGCAATGAAGAGTGGTTTCGTTACAAATTCGTGTGGGTGAAGAGTAAGCCGACGAACTTCTTAAATGCACGACGTCAGCCGTTGCGGCAACATGAAGATATTTGTATTTTTTATGGAAGTCAGCCGAACTATCGACCTGTAATGTCAAAGGGCGAGCCTTACGATAAAGGCACTAGAAAGGCCCAATACACAGGAAGCTATGGCGACTTTAGGCCCGTTCAAGTCAAAAGCGACGGCGAGCGTTTCCCAACCGATACGCTGTATTGCAAGACAGCGGAAAGTGAAGCTGGCGGGCGGGTCTGGCATCCTACGCAAAAACCTGTTGCGCTAGGGCGCTACCTCATTCGCATGTTTACAGGCGAAGGCGATGTTGTTCTCGATAACGCTTTTGGCAGTGGCAGCTTCTTAGTCGCGGCAGCACTAGAAGGACGCCGCTTTGTTGGGATCGAAAAAAATGAGGAGGTTCACCTCTTCAAAGAAAAGCGCATTGATTATATCAAAGTCGCTAAGGAGCGCCTTGCGGAAGTTGAAGCGTCCATGAAGGCGAAGGAGCCACCGCCGCCCTTGTTCTCCGCGCTTCAACCAGCTGCGCGTGCAGGCCAACCAAACCGCCGTGGCATGGTGGATGTTGATGCTGTAATTCGAGATGCTGAAAGGCAAGCAGTATGAACGGTGGAACAGCAACCTATAATGAGCGGTCATGGGCTATCGACCTGATCGGCCATCTTAAGCATCTTGCCACTCAGGGTAACCGCTCGATTAAGGATGCGGGCGGCGAACAGACCGTCAAGACAGAGGGTGGTAGCTTATTTCCGGATGTATTGTTGTTTGGCGACCGGACGACTGCGCGGATATTGCAGGGTTGGGAATTAAAGATGCCCGATACGAGTATTGACGATGTCGAGTTCCGCAAGAACGCGGAAACCAAGGCTCTTGCTCTTGGCCTCGACAGCTTCCTGCTTTGGAATGTGTCTCACGCGCATCTCTATGTTCGTGAAGCGAACACGGACGCCTTTGTGCGCAGCCATGCGTGGAACGATCTGGCAGACATCACAACCCGGACGGCGGTAATGCACAACCGCGCTCGATGGGAAGCACTGGCCGAAACAATATTCGGTTATCTTAATGACCTGTTCGACCGGGGAACGCTGGAAGGACGGCAATTCATTGACGCTTATCGTAGCGGCGGCGTCACCGCGCTCATCATGGAGAACGCGGGCCAGGTCGCGGAAGCTCTCGTTGAAGCATCCAGACGTGATGGAACGCTCCGCGCGGAAATGACTCTCTGGTGGGGTCGCTATCGGGCCGAATATGCAGGCGGCACGATGGATCAGGTGCTGGCACAGGCTGTAATCTCCAACTGGATCGGCAAAATCCTGTTCGGTCATATCCTCCGGGAAAAGGATGCCCGTGCCCAGCGCGTGGCGACTATCGGCGATGAAACTACGCCTACCGAAGCGCTGGCCCTGTTCCGGCAACTGTCAGAAGATTGCAATTTCTGGACTATCTTTTCGGATAGCATCGGGCTGAGAGCAATTCCCAACGGTGTTTGGGAACAGCTCAAGCAGTTCAACAGGCTGCTTTCCGATTTGCGAGTTGGATCAGTCGATCAGGGCCAGCTCTCCAATGTGCTTGAAGCCACTGTGGAAGTAGCTGTACGCAAGCTGCGCGGACAATACCCGACTCCTATTGAACTTGCGCGCCTTCTCGTGAACCTCTGTGTGAGAAATACGGTCGATGACAGGGTTCTCGATCCCTGCAGCGGCAGCGGCACGATTGCACGCGCGGCGATGGAGCACAAGCTCGCGGCGAATGTTGCCCCGGACCGCGTGGCGGCAACAGTGTTCGCGGGCGATCAGGACCCTCAAGCCATTCAGATAGCGACATTCGCGCTCGCTAAGCCGAGCCTGATGAACATACCGTTGCGCATATACCAACGCGATGCGTTCGCGCTGGCTCCTGACACTAAGATCGACTTCCGTAATCCGACTAATGGCACAGTCTTTACGGAGGAGATTGGGCAGTTTCAGGCGATCACAAGCAACCTACCGTTCGTAGCTCAGGAGGGCCGCAAGCAGTATGGCAATGCTCTTGACCGGGTAGTGGCCACAATGGGCGAGGAAGGTGAGCGTTTCACGCGCCGCGCCGATGTCGCTGCTTATCTGCCATTTTCGTTTCATCCCTTACTTGCCGATGGTGGGCGCCTAGGCGTCATCATCACCAATGCGTGGTTGGGCACGGATTGGGGCGATGCGTTCTACAATCTCCTCGGACGCTACTATGACCTGAAATGCGTCGTCACATCCGGTGCGGGCCGCTGGTTCCAGAACAGTGAAGTGGTGACAAATATTCTTATCATGGAAAAGAAGGCTGACCCCGCCCAGCCAAGCGGCGACATCAAGTTTGTTGTCTTGACCAGACCTCTTGAAGAACTGGCTGAGGATGACGCGGTGCAAATCGCCGCCGCACAGATTGAATTGGGGCAGACGCAAAACGATACCATGACCATCCGGACGGTCAGCACGGAGGACCTCGCGCGGTTCAGGCCGCTCGGACTCGGGGGCAATGCGCAATTTGTCGATTGCGACTGGGTTCTGTCCTTGCCGCTGGTGCCACTCAAGAGCCTCTTCACCGTGCGCCGTGGCGAGCGCCGTGGCATGAATAAGCTGTTTTATCCAGCCGCCGGACACGGGATCGAGCCTGACTACATTAAGCCACTGGCAAAAAGTCCAACGGATTTCATGCGCCTTCGGTGTCCGGCGGCGAAAGAGGCATGCCTTTGGAATTTTTGCGGGGCGTTGCTTTGAAAATCAGGTGCCGGAGCGCTGAGGTGGTCAGCCATTCGTATCCGGCTGTTTTGGGCAGTGTATTGGGTGTTGCATAGCGTGGCATTGTTTACCTCCATTGTTAAAACGAGCGACACACGAGGGGTGCCAGCTCGTTTCTAGGTGCTTTGAAGGTAAAAATATAAAGGAGATAAGCGGTTCTTCTTATTCCGCTGCTAAGGCGGTGAGTAACAGTTCTTTATAGCCAGACTGAGTCATTTCCCGAGCCCGGGAAAAATTATCGCTGGCAGGGCTGTTAACCTGAGAATAGTGAGCATCCTTATACAACGCAGGCATCACCGCCTTTAAAATCTCAACTTGGGTTATTTTTTCGCCAGAGCTTAGCGCATCGAGGATGCGTAAATAGCGTGTCCACTCGACGCGCCTTTTCCGGCTCAGCTTTTGCGGCCTCTGTATCTGTTTTTTATAGCGGGCTGAAAATTTCCGTATTTTTGTGAGCTGGGCATTGATGGATTTGCTGGTATCCAGCGCAATGAAAATGATGGCAGCGTTATCGGCGCTTGGAAGTGGTTCACCCAGGCAGTCCAATGGACGAAGCCCCGTCAATAATTTCGGGTTCTTCTTGAACAGGTTTAGAACGCGCTTTTTTTCTTTTTCATTTTCGATGTCCTCAATGTTTTGAGGCTCCCCGTAGAAGGCTGGGAACGGATTATCAAGGTCGAAGAAGTGCTTGTCGGGGTTATAAAGCGCATCGGGGGCGTACATTTTATACAGCCGCCATCCTTCTCGCGCACGGATTTGCACGGGTGTAAGGTATCTTGCTATATCTCCTCTGTCGGCGACTCTGATTTTCCAAGCATTATCGGTTTCACCTTTTTCCTTAGGTGGATAGGGGATGCGTTCCTGCGAAGCCGTTTTCATTTCGGCGTAGGCCTGCCGATATTCTTTGCTACGCCGAATGAACTCCCACGCCCAACCCTTCGTGTCCAGCTTCTTCGTGTATTCGTAGTCCTTCGGGTTGCGCCAGTCCAGCTTTGCCATTTCCAAATACCTTCGTTGCCGTGTTCTCCGCTATCGCTACTGTGTCCGTCTCCAGTAAGTGCGTGTAGCGCTTCGCCATGTGTAGGCTCTTATGGCCCAACAGTTCGGCGATATGGTGCAGTTTAGCGCCATGCCGCGCAAAATACGATGCGGCAGTGTGCCGAAGGTCGTGAAAGTGGAAATTATCGAGCTTTGCCCGTCTGACAGCGGTATTCCACGACCTGCGAAAGTCATTCGGACGGGAATAGTCGAGCGGCGAGGTGAACAGGTACTGCTGTTTCGGGGGCGCTTTTTCCAGTAAGGATTTAACCATGCTCAAGGTCGGCTCAACGAGGTGCAAGATGCGGGCGGTCTTGTTTTTTGTGCCCGTTTCCCACAGCACAATACGGCGGGTGTCCAAATCCACATCGGTCAGGCGTATCCGCATGATTTCCCCGCGCCGTGCGCCTGTGGTAATGGCAAGGCTGATGATGGAGTGCAGGTCAGTATTCTCGGACTGGTCGCAGGCTGTCAGCAGACGATCAAGCTCTTCGCTATTCAGGAAGCGCGTTCGTCCCGGCGGCTCTTTAAGGTTTTTCACGCCGCTCAACGGATTATGCGCCAGCCATTTCCATTCCTTGATGGCAACATTCAGGGCGCATTTCAGAACGCCGAACACCCTGTTCACCGAAGCATTAGTAACGCGCCCACGGTCGGGGTCGTCTTTAACGTGACGCTTTTGCAGTGCATCTCGGTGCATAATGGCGACATCTGCAGTCAGGGCGTTGAGCTTGTAATGACCGACCCGTTCTTTCCAGAATTTTATAAATGGGGCGATGCCTTTTTGACGTTTAGGGTTCGCCAGCTTTAAGCTATTTTCATAGCGTTCAAGCATATCGCCTACGGTCTTGTTTTTATGATGTTGAGGGCCGAAAAGCCCGTCGTGCTTAAGTTCGTATTCCCGCTTTGCCGCCCATTCTTTCGCCAGCGTTTTGGTCGGAAATGTACATTCTTCAGGTGCAAATCCTTTAAGCCGGATTTTCGCCCTGTATCTGACGGTGACTTTGCCTGTTTCCTTGTCCTTGTATTTACGTTCTTCGATCGTTGCCACCAGCTCTCTCCAGTGCGCGCAGGGTTGCACGCGATTTCATGGAGAGTCGTAGCTGGCTTTTTGGGCTTGGGATAACGGAGCTAAGAAGTTCGTCTTATTTCCGATTATCACGGCACAGCAAAGCGACTTTCCGCAATCGCCGCTGGTTGTCCTGATCTTTCGGAGGCTACTGTCCCTATAGTGTCCCTGAGGGGGGAAATGGTGCCGGCTGCAGGATTTGAACCCGCGACCTTCGGTTTACAAAACCGCTGCACTACCACTGTGCTAAGCCGGCGTTTTTGTTGACTTTTTTCGCTTTTAGTCTGTCAACAAGGTCAGTATAAAGTAGTTCATTTTTTGCCGCCAGTTCAGGGTAGTGTGGTTTTTTACAAAACCACTGCACTACCGCTGTGCTAACCGGGCCTTTGAATCTTTGTGCGCGCCACTTATTTTCTATATTGCATGACGGGCTTTGTAAAATACCTGTGTATTTCCCAAAACGCACTATTTATAAGCCTCCGGAGAAATTTTTCAAGAAAAATTATCATTCCGGGCATCGAGAGGCTTTCAAAATCCTGATTAATTTGTGTTAATATAAAATAGTTACGCGGCAAAATTTGGGGGCTGCGGAACACCACATAAACAAGAGCAGCAGGGGAAGGGTTCAGACAGTGTCGCAACCCCAGAAAAGTCCGCACGAAGAATTCATCATGACGTTTATCGTCCTCTTTCTGGTCGGGGCGATTGGCTGGGTTATCTGGTACCTGTTCAAGTTCCAGCTGCTGGAGGCCCTGCGCTGGATCCGCGTCGGCGAACTCTGGCTCGTCCGGGCCCTCTATGGCGATGACTACACTCTCTACATCACCAATGCCGGCGTGCAAAAAATCAGCCAATGGCGAAAATGGCTTCCCACTGCCGATGTCCGCGCGCTGACTTATGATGATATTCGCGTCACGACGCATCTGGCCCTCATTCCTTTACGCACAGTATTTACCCTGGTCCTTGGTGTTCTGACCGTTTGGGTGATCTTTCGCGGCCCCGGCACGCAATATCATCGCCGGATGGGTCTGGAAATGCTGATGAAAGAACAGGCAAAATCTTTTCCCTCGATTTATCCGTTCCTGAAATTTGACCCCCGCAAGCAACCCTTCCGCGCCCCAGGCACGCCGGTTCCGGCGCAACTGCCGCTTTTTTCCGAGGCCCTCTCGCCCGAGGAATGGATGGCCTATCATGAAATCAAAATGATCGGCGGGCAGATCGATACCAACCAAGCCTATCAGGCGCTTGCCAAACAGCTTGGCAAGCGCTGGCGCGGTGCGCAGGAGCTTCCCCTGCATGCGCAGGCGCTTTTCGCCGCCTTTGCCCTGACCCATGTCCGCAAAAGAAAAGAATCCTATGCCCTGCTGGATCAGCTCTCGATGTCCTGGTCGCCGGGAAAAGGATTTCGACCCTCCTCGAAGCTGAAAGCGCAAATCCGCAAGATCATCAAAAACCCCAAAATCGGCGGCGAATTGCAAAAATACGCCAACCAGCACGCCTATGAAACCACCGCTTTGTTACGCGCCCTGTCCCGCGCCCGGGAAGAAGGCGGCGTTCTGGCCCCGGCGCAATTCCTCTGGCTGCGCGGCCATGACCGCACCCTGTGGTATCCCCTTAACAATCTAGGCCGCAAGGCCTACCATGCCGAGGCCGCAGGCGCGATGGTGCATTACACCAATGAGCTGATCGCTTCGCAAAAAATACCGACGCCGCGGTTTGAAGAGGTCATCCGCAATATCGAAACCTATATGAAAAGCAATGCGGCCCGCACGATTCCCGAACTGGATCGCAAGGCTGGCGGCGCGAAAAACTGGAAGAAATAGGGCAGGAGAAAAAAATGCAATGCTGCAGGAAAAAGCAAGGTATTGAAGCAAGGATCGCCGATCATGCGCTTGTCATTTCTTTTCCCGACGAACGTCAACCACGTGTCTGGCGCAAGGATCTGACAGGCGTGACCTCTTCCGTGACAGAAATCCAGGAAGGGGCTGGAAAATTCACACTGGCCATTACCGACAGCGCAACAGGGCTGGCGGAGACTATTGGTGTTTTCACTGACAAGGCTGCCGCACAAGCCGCTATGCACGCTGTAGCGCAGGCCTTGTTGCAGGGCAGCAGCGCCGCAACCTCCGGGAAAACCTGCCTGGCCCGCAGCCTGCTGGGCCGTATTTTCCGGCTGGCGCTCTGGCTGGTCGCACTGGCCGTTGTCATCCTGATCATGCTCTCTACCTTTATGCCACAGAACGACAAGGTGGGAAAAAATTCAATAGCTCCCGTTTCCCCCGCGCCTATGAAAACAGGCGTGCCGGTTCCTGCTGACCAGCTTTTCGGAAGATAACCACAAAAAAGGCCTTTGCGTGACACTCAAGTCAAAATACGAATACAAACATGAGGATATCCTCCGCGACGCGCGGCCCTGGACCGTGCGCTTTGCCACCGCGGCGCGCGACCCCTTTGTTTCCGCCATTGTCTTCGCCCTGACCGCCTGCATTATCTACGCCGAAGAATACCTGAATATGTTCGATCTGGAACCGATCATCCGGTTCTCGCTTTTTTCCGATCTTCTCTTCTTTCTCTGCCTGCTCTATTTCTGGTGGCTGGTCACCAGAGAAGTCCCCCTGCCCTTTAAACTGCCCAAGAGCGCGCGCCGCAAGGACCCGAACTATGTCCGCCCGGACGGCAGCTTTGGCATGGCCGACGGTATTCTTTTTGTCGGCAACGAAGCGGACACCGGCGCCGAAATCTGGTTCACCAACTCGGACGCCCGCACCCACGTCCTCTACCTCGGCACCACGGGATCGGGAAAAACCTTTGGCCTGAAATCCTTTGCCTGCAATGCGCTGACTTGGGCCTCGGGTTTTATCTACATCGACGGTAAAGCCGATACCGACCTCTGGTCTACCCTGTCTGCCATGGCACGGCGCTTTGGCCGCGACGACGACGTTTTAATCATGAACTATATGACCGGCAACGTTTCCGGTCGTGTGCCCTCCAATACGCTCAACCCGTTCTCCAGCGGCTCGGCTTCCTATCTGACCAACATGCTGGTCAGCCTGATGCCGGATTCCGAGGGCGACAACGCCATGTGGAAAGAGCGTGCGGTCGCCCTTGTTTCAGCGCTGATGCCCTGCCTGGTCTGGAAGCGGGAAAACCAGAACATCCCACTTTCTATCGGCGTAATCCGCCAGTTCCTGACTTTCAAGGCCGTCATCAAGCTGTCGCGCGATGCCGCTGTACCCGATCACCTGCGGGCAGCCGTGCGCGGTTATCTCAACGAATTGCCCGGCTATGTCGATAATGTCTTCGATGACGAAGGCGAGGAAAAGCCGATGCCCCCCGACGCCGGCATGGTCGACACCTCGGTTCCGCGCCAGCAGCACGGCTATCTTTCCATGCAGTTTACCCGTTCCATGCAGTCGCTGGGCGATGATTACGGCTTCATCTTTGACACGCAAGCCGCAGATATCGACATGATGGATGTGGTCCTGAACCGCCGGATTCTGGTCGTACTGATCCCCGCGCTGGAAAAGTCCAGCGACGAAACGGCCAACCTCGGTAAAATCATCGCCTCGACCCTGAAGGGCATGATGGGCGCAACCCTTGGCAACACGGTCGAGGGATCAACGGCAACGGCTATCGAAAACAAGCCGACCCGCTCCGAAACGCCTTTTATCGCCATCTTTGACGAGGTTGGTTACTATACCGCGCAAGGTATGGCTGTTATGGCGGCGCAGGCCCGTTCGCTCGGTTTCTGCCTGATCTTTGCCGGACAGGATCTGCCTGCGCTGGAGAAACGCGTCAAGGAAGAAGCCCGTTCGATCACAGCCAACTGTAACATCAAACTATTCGGCAAGCTTGAAGACCCGACCCAGACCAAGGATTTCTTTGAAAAAACCGTCGGACAAGCGATCGTGACTGAAGTCTCCGGCTTTCAACGGGGACAAGGCATGTCTTCCAGGGGCTATACAGATTCACAAAATGCCAGCGTGCAGGTCCGCGCCCGCGCCAATTACGACGGCCTCAAAGGCTTTACCGAGGGCAGGGCCATTTGCGCTTTTGGCAAAAGCGTCAACGAAATGCAGGTTTACAATTCCGATATCGGCCACGCTGCCGCCATGCGGGTGCATCGTTTCCTCCCAATTCCGCCGCCAGCCGAAGCCGCGCTGGAAAGCCTGCGCATGGTTGATTCTGTTTTACGACGCCTCCGTGATCCGAAATGGAATCCGGCCGCCGTACAGTTGGCCCCGCAGCCAGACATCGAAGCCATGGCGCAGGGATTCCTGAATGCCAAAAAAGCCGGCGGAACGCTGATTGAATGTGGCCTCTCTTCTGTCGCCGCCATCGCCGAGGCGCATGATACCATTAAGATCAGCGATGCCGCCGCGGTCGATGCCGCCGTACCGGAAGCAACTGTCAGGTCCGGCGCCACCACACAACAAGCAACAGCCGCCGCAGCCGCTGCCATCGCTAATACCGGCAAAGGCCCGCTCAGCTGGACCGAAGTCATCGGCGCGGCAGATATCAAGGCCGCTTCAACCCCCTTGCCAAGCGCGCCTATGCCGACGTCATGGGAAGACGTTATGGGCGATGCCGCAAAAACCGCCGCCGCCGACGCTGTACGGGGCGCCGCCCTGAAATCCCCGCTCAGCTGGATGGATGTCATCGGCGCGGCCGTGCCGCAAACGGACCCGGCCCCGATACAAAAACGCACGCCGCCGCCCGTTACCGAGAGTGAGGCCGATGCGCGACTGGCCGCACAACAAAAAGGAATTGCTACCCCGCTCAGCTGGATGGATGTCATCGGCGCGGTGGAAAATCCTGCGGACAAGAAGGACAAGGAATAAAATGGAAGCACTCCGTATCATTGGCAAAACTTTTATGATCGGAGCACTGCTGGTTCTGATTTATGACCTGATCAACGGCTGGCTTTCCATCGCGGCACTGGATATTCGCTCCCTGTCGGAATGGTGGACCAGCATCGATGCCGCCTCCCTTTCAAACGCAAAGGCTTTTTTATCCGCGCATCTGAAATCAAGCCTTGTTGACAAACTGTTCAAACTCCCCGGCTTTATTGCCGTTTTTGTGCCGGGAATTTTCTTCTATCTGCTTTATCGGATAATCTTTGCCGTCAAAGGCGGCAAGAGCGGCGGACGCGGCGGGTTTACCTACCGCTCGCGTGACTGATTTCCGCAACCGTTTCCCCGATCAGGGACAAATCCTGATCACGCGACAGGCGATGGTCGCCCTCCTCTACCCAATAAATCTTCACATCCTGCGAGAGCAGTTTTTCCTTGATTTTTTCACTTTTCTGCCACGGCACGTCCGGATCCTGCCGGCCATGAATCAAGCGCACCGGACAGTAAATGGCAATCTCCTGCTGTAACAAATAATATTGCCGTGCCTCATCGAACAATTGCCGCGTCAGCGGATAGGGCGCGCCATAAAGATTGGGCAAATGCGTGACGCCCTTCTCCTCAATTTCATGGCGTTGCTGCTGCGTTAATTCGTGATGGTAAACATCATCCGAAAAATCTGGTGCTGGTGCCAACCCGATCAGTCCCGCCACTCTTTCCGGCCGGCGTAGCGCCAGCAGCAACGCCAGCCAGCCACCCATGGAAGAGCCCACAACAATCTGCGGCCCCTCGGTCAATGTATCAAAAACATCGAGAGCATCCTGCAGCCAGCGGCCAATCGTTCCATCTTCAAACCGGCCGCTTGAAGCGCCATGCCCCTGATAATCAAAGCGTACAAACCCCTGTCCCCGTTCCCGGCAATACTGTTCCAGAAAAACAGCCTTGGTTCCCGTCATGTCTGACATGAATCCGCCCAGAAAAATAACCCCCGGAAGAGCGGGCGTTTCTGCGACGGTTTTATAATAGGCAAGCTCTACCCCGGGACGGGGAGAGAATTTCTTGAGGATCATTACAGGCTCCTTTTCCGCATTCTACCGCAACAAGCGCGCAGAAAAAAGACCCGACGCAGAGCGCCGGGCCGAAAAGGTGAGGTGTCGGTAGAGTGTGTAGTGTAGAAAAAAGATTCAAATGACTTCCAGCATTTTTGCCACCAGCGGATGGCGTACAATGTCCGTTTCACGCAGATTTTCGACCGCAATCCCCTCGACGGTCGCCAATTTGCGGGACATATCCTTCAGGCCGGAAATGCCGTCCAGCAAATCGCTCTGGTCCGGATCCCCGGTAATCACCATGGTGGAATTCCAGCCCAGCCTGCTGACCAGCATCTTGATCTGTCCATAGGTGCAATTCTGCGCTTCATCAATAACGACAAAAGCGTTGTTCAGCGTTCGGCCCCGCATATAACCTACCGGCGCAATTTCGATTTCACCGGTCTCAATCGCCTGTTTCAGCCGCTTGATCCCCATGCGGTCATTAAGCGCATCATAAAGCGGCCGAAGATATGGCGCCATTTTATCCTGCAGGTCGCCCGGCAGATAGCCGATCTTCTCGCCCGCCTCGACGGCAGGGCGGGACAAAATGATCCGCTCTACTTTACCTTTTTCGAAAGCTTCGACAGCGGCAGCAATCGCCAGATAGGTTTTTCCCGTTCCGGCGGGGCCGATCGCCAGTATAAGATTATGTTTCTGAATGGCGTCCATCAACTTTTGCTGGCCTTCGCTCCGGGGACGCACGTTTTTAACGTAGCTCTGGTCCCGTTGTCCTTTAAAGCCATCCAGCGGATCCCACTGCGCCTCGCGGCCAAACAGGTGATGAACCCTGTCGGCAGAAGGCGCACGATTGGCGTGTGATGCGTTGATTTTGGACTTTTTCCCCATATATTACGATCTCCCTTTGCTGGTGGATGTTGGTGGTCGGTTGTAGTGAATGGAAATCTTCGGCGCCTGTTCCGGACATAAAAAAACCTCCCAAGGGGAGGCGGCAAAACTCTTGACGATGCGAGTCGTGGGGCTGGCGATTATCAAACTCGCCACATGGCGGGTACCGATTAACGGCGGCAGTACATGCAGTCTGATGAGATCCAATGGACGCCCCCGAAAGCAATTCAACCTGACTTCACTATACGCAAAAGTGATTCGGCTGTCACGTAAAATTTTCAAAGATTAAAATTCTATAAACCAGACTATAAAAATTTTCTGGCACGCTCCTTGCAGTTTTAACCTGCAGGAGCGGTATAATATGATTGATCCGACAAACTATCAGGCCTCTATATTATATTCCGGCGAAAGCAGGACCGCCGGTTCCCTGCCGGTTTATGGCGCAAGACGCGCGGCAGCAGCGCAGGAAGCAACCGGATTTTCCGATGCCCTTCACACGGCAAATTCTGCCGGGGCAGAATCCGCCGCAACGGAAGAACACAGCTTTATGTCGTTCCTGTTCGGCCTGATCGATGTCATCAATCCCCTGCAGCATATTCCGGTGATCTCAACAATTTATCGTAGCCTGACGGGTGACGAAATCAGCCCCATGGCGCGGATTGCCGGTGACACGCTGTACGGCGGCCCAATTGGTGCCGCCGTTGCCTTTGCGGATATCGCCGTTGAAAAATCAACCGGACAGGATATTGGCCAGAATATGCTGGCCCTGTTGAACGGTCAGGAAGAACGCCAGACAAATACCATGCTGGCGGCAAGTTATGACAGCATAACGCCGGCTGCCGGAACACCGACCGCCAACGACATTATCTGGACAACGCAGGAAAGCGCCGATACCGCGCTTGGCACACGTCTTGCATTGTTAAATGCACAGGAATTCTCTTCCTCCCCTGCTCCCACACATCCACATCACACAGGGGATGAAAGAATGGAACCGGTCGGACACTCCACATCCACCACACAGCCGGTTCCCTCTATGAAGAACGGATTTTCCGACGTTGCCCTGCTGACAGCAGCAACGAAAACCGCAGGGACAGAACCCCCTGCAGGATATCGGAAGGACTCCACCGCCGTTCTTTCTTCGCAAGAAACCCCGGCTGTCTCTGCCAGAACGGCAGAACTGCCGGGGTTGATTGCTTCAGAGAATAAATTCCAGACCGCTGTTCCTCAGGAACAAATTGCCGCCCGCATGATGGAGGCGCTCGATAAATATGCCGCCCTGAAAAAATCAAATATACAGCCTTCTTTTTAGGACCAAACCCGTATATACGATAGCGCATGGATATTACTGTCGAAACATCTGCATGGACGGCGACGACCGGAATTTTACGGATCGGCGACCTGCAATGTCCCTGCACCCTCGGGCGGAACGGCGTCACCAAAGACAAGATTGAAGGAGATGGGAAAACGCCGCTCGGCCGGTTTCCGCTGCGACAATTGCTTTTCCGTGCAGATCGCCTGCCTCCCCCGCGCACGGGCCTGCCCACAGAAATCCTGACGCCGGAAACCGGTTGGTGCGAAGACCCCACCCATCCCGATTACAACCGCCGCGTCCTCCTGCCCCATAGCAGCGTCCACGACTGCATGACCCGCGATGATGCGCTTTACGATCTTGTCATCGTCATCGGCTTCAACGATGCGCCCCCCGTTCCCGGCAAGGGCAGCGCCATATTCATTCATCTGGCAAGGCCGGAATTTACGCCAACCGCCGGCTGCATCGGTCTGACACAAGACAATCTTCTGGCCGTGCTCGAACTTTGCACCCCTGACACGACTATTGTGATTTCTCCACCCCCGGAAAACGATTCTTGATATTGACGCCTATCTGGAAGCCGTTAAGATAGCGCCAATCTGCAGACCGCATATAAAGGAAACGCCATGAGCAAAACAAATCTGAAATCAGTCAATGACAGCAATACCGCAGAAAACACCGCGGAAGTTTCCGGAAAGCGCCTGAAATCCTTCATCGAACGCGTTGAACGCCTTGAGGAAGAAAAAAAGGCGCTGGCCGAAGATATTCGGGATGTTTACAGCGAAGCAAAATCAGTCGGTTTCGAGCCTAAAATCATGCGTAAAATTGTTTCCTTACGAAAAACAAATCTGGAGAAACGGCGCGAAGAGCAGGAACTGCTGGATCTCTACATGTCGGCAATCGGCATGGCCGAATAACATCGGTACGGAAATTAATGTCTGCGCCCGGCTTTTAAGACTTTCTTCTCCAGCACTGACGTATTATCCTTGAGATCGGGAATTTATTGGATCTTAAGGGCCAAAATCGGGAATGCAGAAAAAAAAGTTTTTTATATCCGTTATGACCGGAGCCGTTGTGCTTTGCCTGACAGGCACGCCCGTATTGGCACAAACAGAAGAAATCAGCTATGACAGTGCCTTGATGGCCTTTAATTTTGGCGACAACCAGCTGGCCGGAAAATATTTCTGGCAGCTGGCAAATGAAGGCGATGCGCGCGCGCAATACTATCTGGCCTATATGCTGGATACCGGACTTGGCATGGGGAAAGACGTTTTCACAGCGGCCAACTGGTATAAAAAATCAGCCGCACAAGACTATCTGCCCGCCATCGTCTACATGGGATATATGTATTCCGTTGGCTATGGCGTAAACCGCAGCGATGAAGAAGCCTTCAAATGGTACACAAAGGCGGCGCAAATGGGCGATGCCGTCGCGCAAAACAATCTGGCCGCCATGCTTCGCAGCGGGCGCCCCTACAAGAAGAACCTTCCTTTGGCGGCACAATGGTTTCTGCAATCCGCCATGCAGGGCAATATGCGGGCACAATACAATCTGGCCACCATGTATCGCCAGGGTGAAGGCATCCCTCTGAACTATGCCGAGGCCCTGCGCTGGTATACCTATGCCGCCAATCAGGGTGACGTCTATTCACAAAACGCGCTGGGCTACATGCATCGATACGGCCTTGGCATGGAAAAAGACGATATTCAGGCGCTTGTCTGGTATCGCCGTGCCGCTGAACAGGGCCACAGGGCTTCGCAATTCAGCATTGCCCGCATGTACGAGCAAGGTATCGGCGATGCCACCAAGGGGCCGGAGGATGCGGCAATCTGGTACTTTCATGCGGCCCAGCAGGGCGATATCCGCGCCATGCACCGTCTGGCCTTTCTTTACGAAATGGGCATCGGCGTTCCTAAAGATTACAATGAAGCCATCAAACTCTACCAGAAGGCGCAAAAAGAAGGCGATTATATACCCTCCATTCTGGCGCTGGCGCATCTCTACGAAACCGGAACAGGAACCAAGAAGGATACAGTACAAGCCGCCACGCTCTATCAGGCCGCCGCCGATGCCGGCGAGGCTGTCGCTTTTTTTGAAATGGGCCGGCTCTATCGCGATGGCACCGGCGTTCTCAAGGATATGGTCAAGGCTTATCAGTGGTTTTCTCTGGCCGCCGGCGCCTTGCCGGAAGGCGAGATGAAATCCACGGCCATCGTTGCACGCATTAACGCTTCCAATGCCCTGACCCAGAGCGAACTGAACAAAGCCCGCCTCTGGGTCAATGAATGGAAGCCGGCGAAGAAAACACTCGCCGCGCAGAACAAAAAGAACGTACCGTCCTACAAATACCAATGAAGAATCTTTTTAATGCCATAAAAAAAGACCCCTTTTCAGGGGCCTTTTAGTTTACCTGCTTTAGAATTTATCAAGGTTTTGGATTCGGCGACGCCTTCTTTACCCGCTTTGGCTTCGCACTTGGCGCGGCCTCTGCCGTGTTGTCATTAACAGCAGCCGGCGCCGGCTCCTTCAACGGCATCAGCTTTGGTGCAAACTTTGCGATCGAGTCGATCACAAGTTTCGCGCCGCCGTTTTCGGCCGTGAATTTAACCGCCTCTTCCTTGTTCATCATCAGCCATTTTCCGAGCGGATTGGCAATCTTTTCACGAATGGCCTTGCGCAAGGGGCGCGCGCCCATCGCACGGTCATAGCCAAGCTTCACCAGCTCTTCTTTAACGTCTGCTGTCACTTCCAGCTTGACGCCCTTCAGACCGGCACCACCGGCATCTGCCAGCCGTCTGGCAACGCCATCAATCTGACGATCAACCAGGTTTGTAACAACCTCCGGCGTCAGCGGCAGGAAGGTAATGAAACCGCCCAGCTCTTCAATCCGGTTAACCATCTCCGGACGGAACAAGGCCGGCCGGCCATCTTCGGTCGGGTTTGTGACCGCTTTTTTATAGATTTTAGCCAACTGCTCTTCCAGTTCCTGAGAAGACATGTCATCAGAACTTCCAAAGCCCATGCCGCTCTTGCCGCCAAGCTTGAGAACGTTCATCACCTGACTTGCGCCGGCATTTGTCGTCATCATCACGATCACGTTATTGAACAGAACTTTTTTGCCCTTGTTATCCGTCATCTGCCCATCGTTAAGAACAGGCAACAGCACGTTGAACACGTCCGGATGCGCTTTCTCGATTTCGTCCAGCAGCAAGATAGCATAAGGGCGCTGGCGGATCCGTTCGGTCAAAGCCGGTTCGGCATCTTCAAAACCGACGAAGCCCGGAGGAGCCCCGATCAGGCGGGAAACCGTATGCTTGTCGCTGTATTCCGACATGTCCAGCTTGATCATCGCGTCTTCAGTGCCAAACAGGTGACGGGCCAAAGCCTTGCAAAGTTCAGTCTTGCCGGTTCCGGTCGGGCCCTGCAGGACGAAGCAGCCCCACGGCTGGTTTGGATCGTTCAGACCGGAACGCGACCCGATCAGGCCGTCAACCACCCGCAAAATACCGGGCTGTCCCAGAACCTCTTTTGGCAATTCATGTTCCATCTCCAGAAAGCGTTCGTGATCGCTCTGGTTCAGGAAGCTCTCCGACAGTTTCGACATCTGCGCCACGGCGGAAATGATGTCTTGCCGCTCAATCACATTGCTGTGACGGAACTTGGCCGAGGCCGCCGCCATATCCAGCACTTTTTCACCCTTGCGGGGCTGCGCTTCATTCGGCGCATAGCGGTTGGACATGTTGACAATGTAATCCATATCCTCGTCGGCCAGATCTTCCGCCAGTTCATGGTGGTCGCGGATCAAGGGCCACAGACGATTCAGAATAATCTTGGTCGTTGCCGCATCCGGCTGTTCCAGCACCAGCTGTTCAAAACGGCTGGCGAGCGCCGGATCTTTCTCGATATGCTTGCGATATTCTTCCCCTGTCGTCGTTCCCATGACGGAAATGCCGCGCGAGGTAAAGAAGGGCTTCATCATATTGCCCGCATCGGTACCGCCCTCGGCTTTACCGGAGGTCAGCTGCGAGTGGATTTCATCAATAGCGATGATGATTTTACGCCCTTTCAGAATACCCTCACGCTCTTTCAGCCCGTCAATCAGCGGTTTCAGCTTGCCTTCGAACTCGCCGCGGAATTTGGCACCGGCATTCATCGCCTGCAGATCGAGCTGCAGGATACGCGCGCCACGCAGAGAATCTGGAACATTATTGTCGTCCGCGATCCGCTGGGCAATCGCGGAGAACATCGCCGTCTTGCCCACACCGGCATCGCCCGTAAAGCAAAGGCTGGCCTGTTTCCGGCGAGACAGCACTTTCAGCGACTGATCGGTTTCGGTATCGCGACCAACGACGGGGTCCAGCCTGCCGCTTTCCGCCTTCAGGCTCAAATCTTCGCAGAAGGAACGGATCACGGCTTCAATCGCCGCATCGGAAATTTTCGGCTTGTCCAGCGTAGGTGTTGAACGGGCCCGGTTGAAATCAGAAGCCGGACGCGTGGCCGGGACGGAGGAATCTGTCTTCTGCTCGGCCCTTTCCGGTTTTGCAGGTGAGTAAGGCTCGTCAAGAGAGTCCTCTTTTCGCGGCATTATCGCGGTATTTTCCGATGATATTTCAGTATTCATCCGGGCAATAACGGCTCCGCCATCATGATGCGGCGGGAAAGGCAGCATTCCGACCAGCGCCGGACTGACCTGCATCTTGCCATCGCGGCCACGAACGATCCCCGGTTCATTCGGATCCAGATTCAGTTCAAACCGCGTCGGAAACGCGGGGTCAATACCGTATTCCTTAAGATCCGCTTTTGATTCAACGGTCATTTCATAAGTAACTGTCACCCCACCATGTGCCCCGACATTAAAATGCAGGAGATACTCAAGACCAACCTGCTTCATGGAAACCGGCTTGGCCGCCGCATTGGTTTCAATCTGAAAACCGACCGTGGCGATTTTTACGGTACCATCCGGCTGGATTGTCGGCGTGTTGTCATCATCCAACGCAAAAGCCTTTTCATTCGGCCGGAAACCGTTTTCCCGTTCGTCAACGGCATGGGCCTGAATGGATACAGGCTGACCATTATCATACCGGATGGCAAACTGACGGGAGGACTTCACATCAACAAGGAATCGATGGCCATGATATCCGTTTTCTTCTTGCGCCATATTCTTGGTCTCCTTAAAGCAGGTTTTTGATTTTTTATGTTTGTTCGTTTACGTAAGTTACCCCTCCCGCGTCATACGATCAAGGGAAAATTACAGAAAAGGGGGGTGCCGACATACAAAAAAATATTTCCTTAACTTTTTTTATAATTTTATTACAGAAATTAAGTTTAAACAGTATATATATTTTACATATTTAAAAATTAATCCTAATTTAAAATCTCCCCCCGCACAAATTACCCTTTTTTGCCAAGAATCAGATAAAAAGATGCAAAAAAACCTATAACCATAAGATTTAACTGGAATTTTTCCAGCGCCCCGCGCAAAATCAGCAACGCGTCCCTATCCTCTTTCGAAAAGGCCAGAGAATCATGACGATCCTGAAACTGCATGACCCCGCACAAGCCGCCAAGACAGCGACCAGCCTTGCCTGTGCCAAACGCGTTCTGGAGACGGAAGCCCACGGGCTGCAAGAACTGGCGGCAAGACTGGATGAAGCTTTTCACCATGCGCTGGAAATGATGCTTTCTGCGGAAGGCCGGATCATTATTACCGGCATGGGAAAATCCGGGCACATTGGCCGCAAGATTGCCGCCACCCTGGCCTCGACCGGAACCCCGGCTTTTTTTGTCCACCCCGCCGAAGCCTCACACGGCGACATGGGCATGATCGTCCGCGGCGACGTCGTGCTCGCACTCTCGAATTCCGGCGAAGCCAAAGAGCTGCTTGATCTTATCGAGTACACGCGCCGCTTCGCGATCCCGCTCATCAGTATCACCAGCCGCGCGGATTCAACACTGGCGCAAAAATCCGATATTGCCCTGCACCTGCCTCCCGCGCCGGAAGCCTGCCCGAACGGATTGGCGCCTACAACCTCTACCACAATGACTCTGGCTCTGGGCGACGCCCTTGCCATCGCCTTGTTGGAACGCAAAGGATTCAGCGCAAAAGATTTCAAAATCTTCCACCCCGGCGGCAAGCTCGGCCAGCAACTCATGCGCGTCTCGGAAATCATGCATCACGGCACGGATCTGCCCATCGCTTCTGAGGATATCTCTGTAACAGAAGCCGTAAAAATCATCAGCGAGAAAGGCTTTGGCTGTATCGCGCTGACAGATAAGGAAGGGCGTCTTTCCGGCATCATCACTGACGGAGATATCCGTCGCCAGCTCTCTAGCGACCTGCCGCTAAAAACGGCGCGTGAAATCATGACCCGGCACCCCAGAACAGCGCAGCCTGATATGCTGGTAGCAGAGGCGATGGCTCTGATGAATGATCTGAAGAACAGTTTTCGAAAAATCACCGTGCTGGTCATTATTGACAAAGCGGGCAAGCCCGCCGGATTGTTGCACATTCATGATTGCCTTAAGGCAGGATTTGCATGAAACTGAAACCGCCTCCCAAATCACGAGACTGGATTCAGCGGACGCCACAGATATCGGCGACAGCTTTTACCGGCCATTCCCGTTTTGTGCGCGTAGCAAAATTTGCCCTGCCCTTCCTTGCGCTGGTTATTATCGGTATCGTCATCGCCCGCCTTTCCCAGAGCCCGCACCAACAACTTTTAGCGGAGCTGCCGAAAGAAGAGACGACAACGCCCGGCCAAACAGAAGTCATGACCGCGCAATATGAAGGCCTGACCCCGGAAGGACGTCCCTATACACTCCTCGCCAAAAAAGCGACCCGGGATCCGAATAATCCGGACCTTGTCCTGCTGGAAAACCCCCGCGGGGATATTACATTGGAAGATAAATCATGGGTCGCCGTTGAATCCCTTGCAGGCTCTTATAACCTGCAACAGGCGAGATTGAACCTGAATGGAAATGTCGCGGTTTTCCATGACAAAGGTTACGAATTGCATCTGGACAACATCACTGTCGATTTACAGACAAAGACGGCGCGGGCGGATTCTCCTGTCATGGCGCAGGGTCCGCTCGGACAATTGTTCTCCCAAAATATGGAGATCCTTGACGGGGGAAACCGTATTCTTTTCGGCGGCCCGGCCCGGCTAATTCTAAATAACCCCCGCGCGGGCGGAAAGGAAAAGGGATGATAAAATCTGGCGCTGTCTTCTGCGGCCTGCTCATTCTACTCAGTGCGCCCTTATACGCGCAAACCCCGCTCTTGCCTGCCGATAATAATACGAAGCCAATAGAAATTTCTGCAGCACAATCTCTAGAATGGAACCGTCTGGCAAAAACCTATACCGCTCATAAAAACGCCATCGCCAGACAGGGGAATTTTGAGGTGCAGGCAGATACCCTGACCGCCTATTACAGCGAAAGTGGAGGAGCAACGGAGCTGACACAGATCGATGCGCTGGATCATGTCGTCATTTCGTCGCCACCCTATACTGCTTTCGGAGACAAGGCCGTCTATGAAATTATCAAACAACAAGCCGTACTGACCGGCAAAGACCTGAAAATCACCACGCCTGAAGACAGCCTGACGGCCAAAAACAGCATAACCTTCGAAACAAGGGAAAATCGCCTGACCGCCACCGGCGACGCAACGGCCTCCCGCGGAACCGATCAATTGTCCGCCGATACCCTGATTGCATTTTTCACGCAGGACGCGCATGGAAAGACCGCCCTAAAACGGATCGACGCTTCCGGTCATGTCATTGTAAAAACACAAAAAGAAACCGCCACCGGTGATCAGGGCGTTTATGATGTTATGGCCGGACAAGCCGTGCTGACCGGCAAAGTTTTTGTCTACCAAGGAGAAAACAAACTGGAAGGAACGCGCGTTGTCGTTGACTTGAAAACCGGAATCAGCCAATTATTTGCCAATGAAACAACGCCTGACGGGCGCGTGAAGGGTATTTTTTACCCGAAATCAGCGCCATCGCAGCAGAAAGTGCCCCGACACCGTGACGAGTGAAGAAAAAAACAATACCCCGGCAGTGCCACTTGCGGAACCCCGACTGGTGAGCGACAGCAAGGATAACAAAGGGCTGACGGTGAACCACCTGATGAAGCGCTATCGCAGCCGTCCGGTGCTGCGGGATGTTTCGCTGCATGTCCGCCGCGGCGAGGCCGTTGGCCTGCTGGGCCCCAATGGCGCCGGAAAGACAACCTGTTTTTATATCGTCACAGGACTGATTGACGCCGATGGCGGCGAGATCCGCCTTGATGGCAAGGATATTACGCACTTGCCTATGTACCGTCGCGCCCGGTTGGGGATCGGCTATCTGCCGCAGGAATCCTCGATTTTTCGCGGCCTCAATGTAGAAGACAACATCCGTGCCGTCCTGCAGGTTGTCGAGGAAGATGCCGAACGCCGCGAACATCTGCTTGAAGAGCTGCTCGCCGAGTTTTCGATTACCCACCTGCGTTTCACCCCCGCCGTCGCGCTCTCCGGCGGAGAACGCCGGCGGGTGGAAATCGCCCGTGCGCTGGCCACGCACCCGCAATTTATCCTGCTCGACGAGCCCCTCGCCGGAATTGATCCGATCGCCGTTGCTGAAATCCGTGATCTCGTCAAACATCTCAAGGACCGGAATATCGGCGTGCTGATCACCGATCATAACGTCCGTGATACACTTGATATTGTGGACCGCGCCTATATCCTCCACGGCGGACAGGTCCTGATGGAGGGGAAGCCCGCCGATATTGTTGCACACAAAGACGTACGGCGCGTTTATCTCGGCGAGAAATTCAGTCTTTAGGGCAACCTGACACTCCTTAATAATTACCGGAACACCTTTTCATTCTCCGCTCTCCGTTATACGCTGTCCACGGAAAATGGAGGAACGGACACATGGCTCATATTGTTATTCTCGGCGCCGGTCTTAGCGGATCGCTCCTGTCCTATGAAATGAGGGAGCATATCGGCAAGGACGACAAGATCACCGTAATCAATAAAGGAACCCTTTATCAGTTTGTTCCTTCCAATCCCTGGGTCGCCGTGGGCCGGCGCCAGCGGAAGGATATCGAAGTCGATCTTGCACCGGTCATGGCAAAAAACAAAATCGCCTTCGAAACCTGCGGCGCCAGCCGCATCCATCCGGCGGAGAATAAAATCACTCTCGAGGACGGCCGGGCCATTTCTTACGACTATCTGGTTATCGCAACGGGGCCTGAGGCAGCTTTTGACGAGATAGAAGGCTTCGGCCCCGAGCAAAATACCTCCTCTATCTGCCTTACGCCGCATGCCGAAAAAACCGCGGCAACAGTTCAAAAACTGATCGAGAATCCGGGGCCCGTGATTATCGGGGCGGTACAGGGCGCTTCCTGCTTCGGGCCGGCTTATGAGTTTGCCTTCATCCTTGATACCGAATTGAAAAAACACAAAATCCGCGACCGTGTGCCGATGACTTTTGTGACCTCGGAACCTTATATCGGCCATCTGGGCCTCGATGGCGTTGGCGATACCAAAGGACTGCTGGAAAGCGAGCTGCGCAACCGTCACATCAAATGGATCACCAATGCCAGGGTAAAAAAAGCGGAACCCGATAAACTGACCGTTGAGGAAATTTCCGAAGACGGCAACATTAAAAAAACACAGGGACTCCCCTTCGTCCTGACCATGATGATGCCGGCCTTTCGTGGCGTTGCAGCGGTGCGCGGCATAGAGGGGCTGACAAACCCGCGCGGATTTGTTTTAATTGACGAATATCAAAGAAACCCCGCTTTTCCGAATATTTACGCCATTGGTGTTTGTGTCGCTATTGCTCCTGGCAGCAAAACACTGATCCCGACAGGTATTCCAAAAACAGGGTTTATGATCGAATCCATGGCCACCGCCGCCGCCAAAAATATCGGGGCACTCCTCAAGGGAGAGCCGCCGCATTTTCGCGCAACATGGAATGCCGTCTGTCTGGCGGATTTTGGCGACTCAGGCGTCGCCTTTGTGGCACAACCCCAAATTCCGCCACGCAATGTCAACTGGTCATCCCACGGCAAATGGGTGCATCTGGCCAAAATCGCTTTTGAAAAATATTTTCTCTATAAAGTCCGCAGCGGGAAGAGCATGACCTGCTACGAAAAATTTATTCTCAAGGCCCTCGGCATCCAGAAAATCAAAGACAAATAATTCTCGCTTTTATATCTCCCCGCGTTTTAATCCCCGCCGGATAAACCGCTCCGGTAAAAGAAACGCCAGCAGGCTCTCCGGCACAGGCAGGGGAGCGCCATCAATCATCGCCGCCAGAATTTCTCCTGCCAGCGGGGCTCCCGTCATGCCATGTGCGCCAAAACCGGTCGTTATATAGAGCCCCTCATGACAAGGCGCCGCCTGTTGGACAAGCTGCCCGTGTCGCAGACCATCATGCGTTTTCAAAAAAAGATTATAGTCAGGACAGGGGCCAATCAACGGCAATTTGTCCGGTGGCGAAACCCGGTAACCCGCCCGTCCCGTTGTAACATGCGCCGCCGTCAAGCCGAATTCTGGCAGGATCGCGTTCAGTTTTTCAATATTTTCGGTATGATCCGCAGATCGAATCTCCGGCTTGGCCGGGTCTTCTCTTTGAAACGTCGCGCCGATAACATGCTGCCCGTCTTGCGCGGGAACGATATACCCGTCATGGGAAATGACCCGATCCAGCAGGCGGGATTTTTCCGTCGCCCGGAGGATCGTTATTTGCCCGCGCAGGGGGCGTAGCGGCAGCCACGCCGTCTGTGAAAAGGCCTGACTGGTATGATTTAATGCGATAATAACAATATCCGCTGCCATCACTGTTTTCTGGTCTTTATCAAGAATCTGCCACCCGTGCGCGGTTTTCTTCAAATCGCCGATTTGCGTCGTGTAAATTTTTTGAATACGGGGCTGTTCCGCCAATACCCGGCAAAATTCAGGGGGAGAAAGATATCCCGCCATTTCCTGCCAGATACCGCCCCGACCGGAAAACGGATCCCTGTCAAACCGTGCATATTCAGGCGGAAATGCGTTTTTTTCCAGCAGCGCTTGCGTTCTTTGCCCCGCCGCTGCCGTCAGATCCGGATGCATGACGCCGCAGGATTTCCATGAGGACAGCGCAAGGGATGTTACCAGCCTGCGTGCGAACAAAAACGCATGCTGATGATATGCCCCGAAGGGGGAGGGCGCCATGGCCAGCTTTGGATAGACAATACCGCAGGGATTGCCTGAAGTTTCCATTCCGGCATCGTCTTGCCGGTCAACCAGCGTAACATCATAGCCGCGCCGCGCCAAAGCATAAGCGGCCGCACAGCCTGCTATCCCGGCACCAAGCACCGCGACCCGTACTCGTCTTGGCGCCACGTCCGCGAGAATTTCTCCTTGCGCCGGGTCCGCGCCAGATTTATCTTGCGCCGGGTCCGCGCTGTAAAACTCCGCTACGGTCATGGCGAATTTAATGCCATAGCCCGGGATTTTTTTAACGGTGAATCCAGCCGCTGCCAAAGCCCGCCGCACCGCGCCTGCCGCTGTAAAACTGGACAACGTCCCGCCGGATTTCGTTCTGGCCGCAAGCAGCGGAAATAACCGATCCTCCCACATCTCCGGATTTTTGACGGGAGTAAAACCGTCGAGATACCAGGCATCGTATTTGCCGCGCAATTCCGGCAGCACCTCCCCGACATCGCCAAAAAGCAAAGTCAAACGAATACGCCATTGCGGAAAAATCAGCGTATGAAATCCCGCCAGAAGCGGGGGATATTGCTCCAGCAGCGCGGTACAAAAAGAGGCAAGCTCCGGCCAATGCGTATAAATCCGCTGCATATCACCCCTTTGCAGCGGATGTTTTTCTATACTGACATAATCAAGCCAAGCCGCGGCCGGCGCATATTCCTGCCACACCTGCGCCGTCAGCAAAAAATTCAGCCCCGTGCCGAAACCAAGCTCCGCAATCTGAAACTTCTCCAGCGCCGGATCTGAAAAGCGTTCAGTCAGTTTGTTGCATTGCAGAAAGACATGGCGCGATTCCGCAATGCCTGCCCCAAGCTGAAAATAAACATCGTTATAAAGCAGGCTCTGCAGCCCGCCCTCTCCAGACCATTGCAATGTGGCCGGTTTCAGTGTCAAAATGATATCTCCTGTCGTCTGGTGGCAGGATCACAAATTCATATCCCAAAGGCAAGCACCGCGTGATTCGCATTCTTTTCGTCTGTACCGGCAATATCTGTCGCTCCCCCACCGCCGAGGGGGTTTTCCGGCATCTGGCCACAGCGGCCGGACTGGAAAACTGGTTTTATATCGATTCCGCCGGCACGGATGCCCACCACAAAGGCGAAAGTCCGGATCCCCGCGCTATCAAGGTTGCAAACAGCAACGGGATCAGTCTGGACGGGATTCGTTCCCGCCCCCTGCGCGCAGAGGATTTTGCGGCCTTCGATTATATTTATGCCATGGATAGCGGACATCTTTTTGAAATCAGCGAGCGGGCGCCGCAAGACCGCACCATGCGGATCGAAATGTTTTTATCCGCCCTCGACGACGAGGATCGGCTTGACGTCCCGGATCCCTGGTACGGCGACATCACAGACTTCCAGCACAGTTTTGCCCTGATTAATGAAGGCGCCCAAGCGCTGCTGAAACGGCTACAAACGGAGAACGGCTTATGATCACCCCGGCATTGCAGGAAGAAATCGAAAAAGCTTTTGGCCGTAAAATCAGCAGAATCGCTCCGCTCTCCGCCGCCAACAACGCGCAGATTTACCGCCTGACCACCGAAAATGACGGAAATTTTGTCGCCAAGGTTGCCGAACGCGGACTGGATACCGAAGCCTTTATGCTGCGCTTTCTCAAGACCGAAACAACATTGCCCGTTCCGGATATTTATTACAGCAATGAACATCTGATTATCATGCAGTTCATTGAAACAAATGTCAGCCTTGATGCCGCCGGTGAAGCCCATGCCGCCGAGGCTCTGGCGGCATTACATGCGCATCACGCTCCGCAATACGGCTTTGAGCGGGACACGCTTATCGGTTCGCTCCGGCAACCCAACACGCAAAATACAGACTGGGTTGCCTTTTTCGCGCAGCACCGCCTGCTTTATATGGCGGGGGAAGCCTTGAAGGAAGGCAAGATTGACAGCAAAACGATGAAACGGATCGAAAAGCTGGCCGGCAAGCTTGGCGGCTATATCATGGCTTTTCATCCGCCTTCACTGATACATGGCGATATCTGGAGCGGAAATATCCTGCCGGGCCGTAGCAAGATCGCCGCCTTTCTTGATCCCGCCATTTATTATGCCGAACCGGAGGTTGAGCTTGCTTTTATCCGCCTCTTTAATACCTTCGGCGAAACGTTTTTCCGCCGCTATCATGAAATCAGCCCGCTTCAGAAAGGTTTCTTTGAAACCCGTGCCGATATTTACAACCTCTATCCGCTTCTGGTGCATACGCGGCTCTTTGGCGCCTCCTATGCCCGCAAAGTTCAGAAGATTCTTGATAAATTCGTCTGATTTCTGGAATAACTTAATTCAGCTTGGGCCCCTGCGGGGGCTTGCCGGAAGGCCTGATCAGCCCGCTGTGATTTTCAGGGGCAACGACGGGCGCTTCCCCCATAAACCTGCTGCCGACGCTCACGCCGTTTTCCGCCAAGCGTCGCAAGCCTGATTTTTCAGGGGCATATTTTTCTCCCGCGCCGGCAATGACCCCTCCGCGCACGATCTCGCGGGCGCCGTCACCAACGCCAAACCCAACGGTATTGCCGAGAGCCTCGGCCGCTCCCGCCGCCAGCGCCGCCCCGGCCTTGCCGTATTCACCAGTCGCAGCATTGGCGCCGACTTCATACATCACGTAACCCGCCGTTACCGCCCCACCGACAAGGGGGATTCTTTTGGCCACAAAACCAACGCTTTTGGCGACTGGCGCAATGGACTTTGCAAGATCAGCCGCCGCTTTCCACACCCCATTGGACATGGCCACTTGCTGACCAGCCGAAACGGCCGCTTCAGCATACCGCCCCTCTGCTATGCTGATTGCGACATCAGCAACACCTGTCGATTTTCCCAGGCGGGCCTGGGTCTTGACAAAAGACGACCCGGTTATTCCTGTCTTTGATGACAAGGGATCCTGCTTTACCAAAGGCGTTTTCCTAACGCTGTTCTCGGCGGAAGGGGGCGTTTCCTTGACAAGCTCCGGGCGCGCCTTGATCCGCTCTTGTATCTCCTGCGTTTTTGTTTCGTATTCCTGGCGCGTCAGCGCTCCCGTTTCCCGTGTCAGCCGCTCTGTCATCCGGATGGTTTTGCGGTCATAAGGATCCATACTTTGCAGCAGACCAACCTCCAGCGCCCGTGGCGACACTCCACCAATCTGTTCCACGCCATAGAGTCTGGCAATTTCTGATTTCCCCAGCGCCTCATACGGCATTTTTGCCGGTTGATGTGGCCCGACATGATCATGATGGTTCCCTGACATTAAATCATTGCCAAGACTCTGGGAGAAAAATGCGCTGTTATAGGGATCAAGCCGCTCTGTCAGCATATGTCCGAAAATCCCGCGCGCCAGCGCCTGATCGTTTTTGAAACTCTCGGGCGGATTTATTTTCAGGAAATCACGAACGCCCTTAAACTCCCCGGTAACCGCTTTTTCAAGAAATTCCGGATGTCCCGCCTGTGCCAGCTTAACGGCAATAACGCCTTGGTACGTAAAAGCATCGGCTTCCATCAATCTGGTCATATTTGCAGCTGTCCGTACATCACGAACCGTATCCGGTCTTGGAATGCCCCCATTCTGCTCCATAACACGCAACTGGTTCGCATGCCGTAACTCATGCGCCAATGACAACGTCAGATGCTCCTTGGGCATATCAATATTAAGATCCACCATGATCGGCCCGCCAGGTGCCTTGGGGGGAGAGGTCGTGGCAATGCTTCCCGCCGGCATCAGATAATCGGGTTTTACGACAATCCGTACATCATTCTTATCTGCAAAATCAAGAAGCTCTCGCCCCTCGGGGATAAGGGAAAGATTTTGCCGCAATTGATTCAGCTGCGGGTCAATATTCGGCGTAAATTCCTGAACAGGGGACGGTGCCACGCGCCGCTGTCCGAAACTGTCTTTAATAACATGCGATGGCGGCCGTGGCATTACTCCATACTTCTCCGTCTGTGAACGGGGGCCCCCAATTCACATTACACACTAATTATATGGAAAAAGTATGAATAAAAAGTTAACGCGCCGCCTCAATCCAGATGCTGGGAAAAGGTTGCCACCGCTCTGGCCACAAAATCTTCCAGCGCCGGCGTGCCAAAAGTTTCTGTTTTCAGCAGCCCCTCCATGACCAGTGTAGCCAGACCGTGACAGAGGCTCCAGACCGTGACGGTCAAAAACGATGTTTCCACCGTAGGCGCCACGCGCTGTGCCAAAGTTGTTGATATCAGGGCATAACTTTTCCCCGCCGTCATCGCCAATGTCGGAAACCGCTTCATGTCCGTCAGGGGCTGGCCAAACATCAACCGGAACAAAGGCTTGTGATCACAGGCAAAACGGATATAAGCCGTGACCAGTTTTTCCAGCCTTTGCTGTGTCGTAACGCTACCTGCCGCCTGCTCTGCCATTTGCAACGCAAGCTTTTGAAAGCCACGCTCGGCCACCGCTGCCAGTAATTCATCCTTGTCACGGAAATGGCTATAAGGGGCGGCCTGTGTAACACCGGTCGCCTTGGCCAGATTCCGCAGACTGAGATCGTCAATTCCTTTAATTTTCAGAATATCTTCGGCTGCTTCCAGCAAGGCATCCCGCAAATTACCGTGATGATATCTGAATTTTTTCTGAAAGTCTGTCGCCGTGGCTGCTACTGTCATGTTTCCTCCCCAGAAAACCGAGCCTTTTTACCCATTTGCGCATCTTGGCATTGTTCACTTTTCAGGTCAACAGAGTTGAAATCTCCGCCCGTCTGGCGCATGATAGGCAAAATTATTTATGGAGAATTTATATGCCGAAAGACCCTTCCCGCAAACCCGTCACCTATCCTGAAGAAACTCGCGGCAGCAATTTTTTTGAAAATGACCCGAACCTGTTCCGGGCGCTTGAGCGTCTTGCGCCGGAAATGCTGAAACGCAATCAAAGCCGGTTGTCGGACTTTGGCAACTGGGTTGGCAGCGCCCTTGACGCGCAAGCCGCCTATAGCGACCGTCATGCGCCGCCAAAACTGGAAACGCATAACAAAAACGGCGAGAAGAAAAGCAAAGTTATTTTTAACCCGCTCTATGAAGATTGCCATCAGGAAGCCTATCGCCGCGGCACCATCGGCCTCGCCTTTCAGGATAAAAATCCGGAACCGCATCTGCTCAGCTTTGTCATGGGCTATATGCTCTCGCAAGCGGATATTTCCGTTCACTGTCCGGTCACGATGACCGGCGCTGTGGCTTACGTGCTCGACAAATTCGCCACACCGGAGGTCCGCGACGAATTTCTGCATGAACTGACCCGCATGGACGGTGCCGCCAAGACCGGTGGCACTTGGGCTACCGAATTGCACGGCGGTTCCGATGTTGGCGCCACCACCACCCGCGCCGTCAAGGATGGCGACAAAGTACGCCTGCACGGACTCAAATGGTTTACCAGCAATGCCAATTCCGGACTGGCATTGGCCACCGCCCGCCCCGAGGGTGCGCCGGAAGGCAACAAAGGCCTGGGCCTCTATCTTGTCCCCAGCCATCTGAAAGACGGCAGCCAGAACAGCTATTCCATCCGCCGCCTCAAGGACAAACTCGGCACCAAGGGTCTTGCCACCGGAGAGATCGATCTGGAAGGCGCCGAAGTGATCGAAATCGCGGCACCGCCCCATGGGCTCAAAATGATGATGGAAGCGCTGGAATACAGCCGCATCCATAACGCTGTTGCCGCCGCGGGCGCCTGCCGCCGGGCTTTTCTGGAGGCCGCAAGCTGGGCCACGCATCGGGAAGCTTTCGGCAAACCGATTATAAACTACCCCATGGTGCAAAACGAGATTTTTGATATCCTGCTGCGTACCGAGGCGGCGACCGCGCTCTCTCTGGAAACCGCGAGGACGTTCGACAGCGCCCTGACCGATGAAGTACAGCGCCCTTGGCTGCGCCTCTCGACAGCGCTGGCGAAATACCGCACCGCAGAAGATGCCGTGCAGTCCGCAAAAAAGGCTCTCGAAATCGTCGGCGGCAATGGCTATACCGAAGAATATCCCACCGCCCGCCAGTTCCGCGATGCCATGACCCTGACCGTCTGGGAAGGGCCCGCAAATATTCAGGCGCTTGAATTACTGCGCATGGTGATCGGCAAAGAACCGGGCGACCAGATTTTCATTGAAAAAATCCACCAGATTTCCGATGCCCTGCCGCCGGCCCTCGCTGCAGAAAAACACCTGCTCGATACCGGCCTAAAGGAAACCATGAATGCGCTGATCCACCTTCGCACCCATCCGGAAGATGGCGAACGCTTTGCCCGCAAGCTAATGGACCACATGGCTGATGTTCTCTCCGGCGCGCTGCTGGCGGAGGAGGCGGCCTATGATCTGGCTGCGGGCGATGCCCGCAAGGCCTTCGTCGCCAGACGCTATCTTGAAAAAACCTTTGGCCCCAGAGATCTTGGCATAAAATCCGGCGAAGATTTGCTTCACAGCCATTTTACCGCTATTGTTTCCTATACCGTTATACCGCCGGAAAAACTTGGCTATGTCGCAACCGGCAAGCATAACGGCCCACCACAAAAAAAGGTAAACCCGAAGCCCTGAAATGGCAGGTAACGGGAAAGCGGGGATCAACTGAAGACTTTTTTTAAAATATCCTTTCTTCTGGCGTCTCTGACGGCGCTGGTTCTGCTGGCTCCTTTTCTCCGTAACCATGACAACGCACCAGAGACCGTACATCCCGCATTCCGCCGTATTGTGGAAGCCGTCTATGCCACCGGCGTTATCGAACCGGTTGTCTGGGCGGAAGTCGCGCCGCAAACGACGATCCGGCTTGAAAACATTCCGGCCAGCGAAAGAATGGAAGTGACCAAAGGGCAGGTTCTCGCCCGGGCCGACGACAGTGTCGAGCGCGCGCGCCTTGCCGAATATGAATCACGCCTCCAACAGATTGATAACGAACTCAACCGCAATAAAAAGCTGGCCGCGCAGGGCTTTGCCAGCCGTGCAAAACTTGATGCGGCCGAAGCCGATTACCGTGAAGCGCTGGCCCGGATCGACAGCCAGAAAAAAATTATAGAGCGCCTGACCCTCGCTTCACCGCTGGACGGTATCGTCCTGCGGCGGGAAGCCGAACCGGGGGAAACAAAAACAGCCGGCCAAGGCGTTTTCTGGGTCGGACAAACCACCCCCCTCCGGATTGAGGCCGAGGTCGATGAAGAGGATATTCTTCGCCTTAAAAAAGGCCAAAAAACGCTGGTCAGTTCGGATGCCGCCGTCGGCACCGTCATTGAAGGCACGGTCAAAGCGATAACGCCCAAGGGAGACCCCGTCAACAAGAATTTCCGCGTCTATATTTCCCTGCCGGACGACCAGCCGCTGCGTATCGGCATGACCGCCGAGGTCAATATCATCACGGACATTCGCGATAATGTTCTCACCGTTCCTGCCGGGGCGGTCGAGGGCGGTGCCGTCATGAAAATTTTAAACGGCAAGGAAACCAGAACCGTCGTCAAAACCGGTTATACCGATGGTGAAATAATCGAGGTTCTTTCCGGACTCGCGCCGGATGATTCCATTCTTGCCCTGTATCCAAAATGATTCTACGTATCGCCATCCAGTACATGACCAACCGCAAGAGACAGGCCGCCATTTCGGTGACGGGCGTCATGCTCGGCGTCGCTTTCTTTATCGGTATCGCCAGCATGATGCAAGGCATGCATGATTATTTTATCGCCCGTCTGATCAACACCGCGCCTCATGTAAAAATCGTAGACGAATACCGCATGGCCGCCCCGCAACCCGTTGAAAAATCCTTTCCGGATGATCTGGTTTTGATTCATGGCATCAAACCGAAAACGGAAACCCGCGGTATTCGCAATGCCGGCATTATTATTGACCAGTTGCAAGCCTTGCAGGGCGTGCGCGTATCCCCGTCCCTGACCGGACAGGCATTTTTACGCTATGGCGGCAAAGACGTTTCCACCGTGATCAACGGCATTGACCCTTTGTTTGAAAAACATACCAGCAATCTTGCCAATGATATGACCGAAGGCCGGCTGGAATCCTTGCTGACCAATGCCAACGGCATTATCCTTGGCAGCACGCTTGCCGAAAAGCTGGGCGTTAAAACCGGTGACCGCGTCAATGCGGTTTCCCCAGTCGGCAACATCCGCCAAATGAAGATCGTCGGCATTTTTGAAAGCGGCGTGACCGAAGTCGATGGCGCCCGCAGTTATGCCCTGCTGAAGAAAGTACAGATACTGCAGGGAAAAGAAGACACCGTTAACCAGATCAATTTGCGCATGACGGATGTGGACGCAGCACCGGCACTGGCGCTCGAGCTGGAACGCCGCTACCGCTACAAGGCCGAAAGCTGGCAGGAAACCTTTTCCAATATCTTCGAGCTTTTCGTCATTCAGGATTCCATCATGTATTCAACCGTTGCCGCCATCCTGATTGTCGCAGGATTCGGCATTTACAATATCATCTCGAATACCGTACGGGAAAAGAGCCGCGATATCGCCATCCTGAAATCGATGGGCTTCTCCGAGCGGGATATCGTGCTGATTTTCTTTACGCAGGGCATTATCATCGGTCTGACCGGCGCCATCCTTGGCTGGGCGCTGGGCGCCCTGATCATCGAGGGGCTTTCCTCTATCCGCCTGCATCTGGCCGGACAAATTCCCATCAAGCTCACCGGCTTCCCGATGTTCCGCTCATTCTGGCTCTATATTGCCGGCGGCAGTATGGCCGTTCTTTCCGCCGCCATTTCATCTTATCTGCCCGCCCGCAAGGCGGCACTTCTTGATCCGGTCGATATTATTCGCGGAGCGGGGTCATGACGGATTCCGTACTGGTGCTTGACCATGTCACCCGCATCCTGACAAAGGAAATTATTCCTGTCACGCTGGTGGATGACGTTTCCTGCCGTATCGCGGCCGGAGAGTTTATCGCTATCACCGGCGCTTCCGGCTCCGGCAAATCCTCGCTGCTCTATCTGATGGGCCTTCTTGACCAGCCAACCAGCGGCCGGATTATTCTGGACGGGGAAGACATGACCGCCGCCAGTGAAGAGGGCCGCCAGAGGGCCCGGCTGGAAAAAATCGGCTTTGTCTTCCAATTTCACTTTTTACTGCAGGAATTCTCGGCGCTGGATAACCTCCTTTTGCCGATGCAGAAAAACGGCGTCTGGAGCGCAGCGGAGATGACCAGACGGGCAGAACATCTTCTTGCCTCTCTGGGACTGGCCAAGGCGGGACATAAAAAACCATGGCAGATGTCCGGCGGCGAACGCCAGCGCGTGGCGATCGCCCGCGCGCTAGCCAATAAGCCTCGCCTGATACTGGCCGACGAACCAACGGGCAATCTGGACAGCAAAAACGCGGCAGGCGTCAATGATATCTTCCGCGAGATCGCCCTTGCGGAAAAAGCCGCCGTCGTCACTGTGACACATAATACTGAATTCGCCGATACCGCCGACCGCCGGATTGTCATGGTGGACGGAAAAATTGTGGAGCAATAACATGAAACAATTTCTTGTCCTGATTTTTTTACCGCTGCTGGCAGGGTGCTTGCAACAAAGCGTGGAAACCAGAATGTCGGCCTGCCCGCTTGACGGGATCATAAAAGTCAGCTTTTCAAACGGCACGGCGGAAACCAAAAACGGCAGCCTGCACTGGACCTTTCCGGCGAATGAAAGAACCTATATGACCTGTCATTATGCAGATGGATTTACACGGCGGCAGCTATTCCCCGACACGATCAGAAGCTGTACGGTCACCTCTGCCGAAAATGGGGAAATTACCGATTTCAGATGTCAGGCGAAGATTTAAAAACAGGCGTCCGCGGGGAAGAGGGATAAATAATTTCCACCTCCGCCCCCTCGCTCAAAAAATCAAAAACCGTGACGATATCCTCATTGCGAAAGCGCACGCACCCATGGGAAACAGGCGTGCCGATCTGCGCCTCCTGATTGGTACCATGCAGATAGATATAACGGTCTTTGGTATTTTTATTATGCGCCTCCGCTCCTTCCAGCCAGAGAATCCGCGTCAGGATCAAATCCTCGTCGCCTTGCCCGCCGGTCCAGATCTCGCCTGTCGGCTGGCGCGATTTCAGCACCGCGCCTTGCGGCAAGCCGTCACCGATTTTTTGCACGATCCGGAATTTTCCGGACGGTGTGCAAAAGCTGCCCTCTCCGCACCCCATTCCGTTTTTTGCCGTTGACACCGGAAAGGAGGCAACACGCTGTCCTGCCTCCCACAGCTCGGCTATTTGCAGATCCGCCCGAACGATCAGTTTTCTTGGCCTCATGCGGTTATTATAGACCGTTTGTAACCGCTTTTCCACAGTCCCCGACAAGACATGAAAACGGGCGGAAACTGTGCAATTTCCGCCCGCTCAACCTCTTCTTCCAATAGGGAATGGAAAGAAGAAAACATGTTCAAACCAGAATCAGAGTTTGAAATCCTGTCCGCCCTTTTTCTTGAAGGTGCGTTTTGCATGATTGTCATTGGCAATCGTACGCTCGACGATGTCCTGCGCGGTGGTGCCGAAATCCTGCAGCAGGGAAGCAGCCAGGGAAGGATCACCGGAAGCCGCAATCTGCGCAAGCTTATCGCTGGCGGCGGTGCCAATGCCATGAACGATATCGGCAATCGCTGCCGGTGAAGGCATTTTTCCAATCATTTCATGTGCTTGCTTGCTCACACGCTCGGGCGTCACTTCGCGGGTAAAGGCAGCAACCTGATCCGCAATCGCGTCGGTCGGAATCGTATCAGCCAACTCGCGGATTTTTTCAGCGATTTCCTCTTCGGAAGCATCGCGCATTTCATCGATATGCGGACGCACCTGTTCAAAGAACGCCTTGAAAATCATGCGCTCGCCAAGAGAGCGGCTGCCCATCAATGCGTCAATTTGGTTCTCAAGATCATCCGTCGAGGCTTTTGACAGCGCTTCCTTGATCTGCTTGGCGATTGTCAGCGTTGTATCATGATCTTTCAGGCGGTCCAGCGCGATATTCAGCATGTCGCGGACTTTTTCTTCATCGAAAGCGCGAACAGAAGCGCTGATTCCGTCAGCAACTTCCTGGCTGGAAATCGTGCTGTATACGTCGGCCGCCAGTTCCTTGATGAAGGTTTTCGGAAACTCTTCCAGTCCTTTGTCAACAAAGGCCTGCGCGCCTGTAGCGGCGCTGCGGACAGCCCGGCCAACAAGGTCAGCATCAGCATGCTTGGCGGCGAATTTCTTGAAGGCGTCCATCAAAAGATCAAAACCCGGGTGTTCCATTGTCGTTACTCCATGTTTAAAAATTCAGTTGTAGAAAGACGACGGGATGCTTTCTCCCGTCTTTGCACCTGCAAAGAACCGTATTTCCTGTAAGTGAGGAAACTATAAATTTTCCGGAACAAGAGTCAAGGGGGTTTATCTAGAAATATGAAATAAGGTTACGTTAAAGTATCCAACAGTTCGCCCAGCATTTCATCCTGTGTTTTGATAACGGCAATATTGGCCTTATAGGCGATTTTAATTTCCGTAAGGTTAACAGATTCTTCAACCAAATCAATATTCGGAGCCGCCATCAATCCTTCGCTGTCTGCAAAGGCAGAAGAAGGGTCATAAACGATGGAATAACCATTTTCCCGTGCGCTCACCTCCGCCCTGACTCCTGCTCCCGTATCCCCGATAACATTGGCCACAAAGGTCGTTTGTAAAGGACGGTAAACGACAGCGCCCGCCCCTGCCGCGCCCCGCGGCGAATCGGGAATCCGACCTGTCGTCGAAACATTGGCGATATTGCTGGCTGTCGCCGCCAATTTCTGGCCCTGCGCCTTCAAACCTGACAATGCAATCGACAAAGTATCCGTCATTGAAACACACCTCCACTCTTTCATTATGCCATAAAACGATTAAAAAGAAGTTATGCTTTTGATTCATAAATTAAATTGCGCTAGAGTCACAATCAGAATTTATTGTTTCAGGAGCTTTTCGCCATGCAAAAAACCGCCGCACTGACCTTTCTGTTTATCCTGACCGCCACGACCCTGCTGGCACCGCCCGCTCCGGCACAGGCCTGGGATGAAGAATCCCGGACAAGCAACCGGACTCCCTCTGGCACCGTTCTTTATCCGCAATGGCTTTTTGACCGTCCAGAACATTACGAATTTCTCCCGCTGACTTCCAACCACGACGCACAAAACGATCATTCCGCACAATGGCAAGGGCAGGATTGGGACACGACCCAATGGAACAAGGCGCAATGGACGCCGGAAATCGCCGTCAACCAGTTCTTCGCGGCCGGCATCTTTGCCCGTCAATACCTGCGTGAAGGCACTTCCGGCGCCATATGGACGCCTGTCCTCGAGGTCGGCCCCCGCTTTTACAAGCTTTCCGCGCTCGACCAGCGCCGCTGCCTGAAACTGATGGCGGATTACACCAATGTTTTCGGCAATAACTACAGCCTGATTGATCTGCGTGACTGGCATACCCGCAAGTCCATCGGCCACTACACGCCACAGGGCCTTTACCTGAACTAGGATCAGATTATATTACACGCATGAACAGCTTTTATCAGGCCCTGGCGGCAGGAATGCTTTTCTTGCTGCTGACCGTTTTTCCCGCCGTTGCCGGAGACGGCGGATTGCGAATCGCACGCGATGAGGAAATCGAACAGGCGCTGAAAACCATGGCACGGCCGATCTTCGACGCCGCGGGGCTTTCTGCCGACAACGTCCGCTTTATTCTGGTCGAAGATAACGACCTGAATGCCTTTGTCGCCGGCGGGCAGAATATCTTCATCAATACCGGCTTGATCCTCCGCACAAAAAACGCCGCGGAATTGATCGGTGTTATCGCCCACGAGACAGGCCATATCGCTTCCGGCCATCTTTTCCGCGCACGGGAAGCCGTTGATGATCTTTCATTGCAGGTCATGCTGGCGCGCGCCTTGGGCATCGCCGTCGCCATCGGCACCAAATCGAGCGATGCCGGCATTGCCATCGGCACGGCGGGACAATCTTTCGCTGAACGCAGCATTCTGCGCCACAGCCGCACACAGGAAAGCGCTGCCGATCAGGCGGGCGTCCGTTTTCTGAAAGACCAGCGTCTCCCGCTCGACGGATTTCTCAGTTTCATGCAAACGCTGGAATCGCAGGAACTCCTGCCGGAATCACAACAAACACAGTATATCCGCACGCATCCGCTCACGCAGGATCGCGTAGATTTTCTGCGCCATGCCGTTGAAACAGGTCCGGCACAACCAGAACTTCCTGCGGCATGGCAGGATATGCACGCCCGGATGAAAGCAAAACTGCTGGGCTTTCTTTTTCCCGTCCGCGCCCTGCAGAATAAAGAAACAGGTCTTCCGGCCCGCTATGCGCGGGCCATCGCCCATTACCGGCAAGGCAAGACCAGCAAAGCGCTGGAAATCCTCTCCGGCCTTTTGACAGAGGAACCGGCCAATCCCTGGTTTCTGGAGCTGAAAGGACAGATCCTGTTTGAAAGCGGCCGGCTGGATGAAGCCTGCGCCGCCTATGCCCGATCCCTCGAACAATACAACGGATCCGGCCTGATACAGGCCGCCTATGGCCATGCCTTGCTGGAAACCGCCGGTTATGGCGCAAAGCTGGATAAAAAGAAACTTGATCTCGCGATCGGGGCTCTGCAGCTTTCTCTGGAATCGGAGCCGCGTCAGCCGGAGACACACCGCCTGCTGGCAACGGCCTATGGCAAAAAAGGCGAGGAAGGGCTCTCGCGGCTGCATCTGGCAGAAGAGGCGCTGTTAAAAAGCAACCGCGATTTTGCGAAAACCGAAGCCACCCTCGCCCAGAAAGCACTGGCGAAGAACACCCCCGGCTGGCTGCGCGCGCAAGACATCCTTGATCTCCTTTCCAAAAAAACGGATAAAAGGAAATAATCCCCCGTTTTTAAACCCTTTCTTAAGATTCTATGCTCTAGTCTGATGAGGCTGGAATGCAAAAAGGGGAAATCCAATGAAAACATCATTATTCAAGAGCCTCATTCTATCAACCGCCCTTGCGACCTGTATCATCGCACCGCCCGCTTTTGCGGAGGATGCAAAAACAGCGCTGACGAAAGAACAGCTCGAGCAGGTTATCCACGATTACATCATGGAGAATCCGATGGTCATCATGACCTCTGTTGACGAGTATCAGAAAAAAACCGTCCGTGAGCGCAGCTCCGCAGCGATTCAGTCGAACTATGACGATCTTTATAAAAACGATACAACGCCTTTTATCGGCAATAAAGACGGCGATGTCGTCGTTGTCGAGTTTTTTGACTACAATTGCGGTTATTGCAAGAAAGCTCTGCCTGAATTACAGGCTCTCGCCGCCGCGGATAAAAACGTAAAAATTACCTTCAAGGAATTTCCCATTCTTGGCCCCACTTCCGAATTAGCGGCAAAATGGGCGCTGGCCGCGCATAAGCAGGAAAAATATTTTGAATTCCACCGCCGGATGATGGAGCACAAAGGCCAAATCACCGATGATGTCCTGGAAAGCGTTGCCAAGGATTCCGGCATGGATACCGATAAAGCCAAAGCCTATCTTGGCGGTACCGAGGTCCTGATCCAGATTGAAAAAAACCGGGCGCTGGCCAGCCAGCTTGGCATTACCGGCACGCCCGCCTTCCTTGTTGGCGAAACATTGGCCCCCGGAGCCGTTCCCTTTGACGAACTCCAGAAGCTGGTGAACGAGCAGCGCAAAACAAAGACCGCGCCGGAAGAAGAGAAAAAATAAAAGGGTCTGTCCTTTTGGCAGACACATATAATCGCTGTTAACTTCGGAATATACCTATGTATTTAACAGCCCTCAGGTAATTGGGCTGGCACAAAAAGAAAAACTATGATCTGATTCAAAGATCGACGGCGTGACGTGTCGGGTGTGTTCAGGGTTGGGGCCCTGAATTTAGGGGAGTTCTTCATGTCACGTAAGCCACTACAGGCACGAGCGCAGTTTTTTGACCCTTCACAAAAAGGCCCGCCACCGCAAGGCGGGCGTGGGGATTGGTCACTGGAACTGGATGACGGCAGCTTTGCGCGGCCGCCAGTCCCCGTGAATTTTCTTGGCACGATTGTCCATGAAAAGCCGGATCCGCGGTCTGCGAAATCCGTCCGTGACGCACGGGCAGCGCAAATCGAACGACGGATCGAGCACAACGAAACCACGCTGGAGCAGGCGATTTTTATTCTTTCACAAAGCCCGACCGGCCGTGACGTGCTCAAGCAGATGACAAAAGAAGGCTACCGCATCGTCTTCGATGACCGCCGGACAGGGGATCGCGGCGCGGGCGGTCTTTGCGATCCGACCGACAAGCTGATAATCCTGAAAGAGCACGATGATCCGGAATATCTTGCCTTGCTCATCGGCCATGAAAGCGTTCATGCCGTACAAAATACGCGCCATGATCTTTTTCCCAGCACAAAACACAAGCCCGAAGCGGGAATTCGTCTTTCCTTTGCCATCGAAGCGGACGCCTATGCCCAGCAAACACAGATCGCACTGGAACTGGCCTATGGGGATTTTGAAGGGCCGGTTGATCAGGTGCGCTTTAACGGTCCCCTGCGGCAAATGCGGCTGCGGTTTCCCGACATCGTCAAGGCCGCGGAACGGGTCATGAGTCACGAAGACGCCCTGAAAAACGGCAAATGCGTCACGGCGGCCTTTCTGGCCTTCTACGATAATTTCCACCTGCGTACCTTCTATGAAGACTCGCATATTGAATGGGCCAATATGTATGCGCCAAAATTAAAGGGCTCTTTCCCCTGGCTACAGCGCCATTTTTCCAAGGACGTCGAAAGCGACTGGATTCTGGAGCGGATCCACCATCGCGGCCAGCCCTATTTAAAGCTGCATGCCCCGACACTGGATTTTAACGATCTCCGTCATGCCGGGGTCACTTCAGAATCAGCCCAGCGCATTGATAAATTCTATAGCGACCATCTGCCGGGGCAAAAACGCCACCCCCTGAAAATTTTCGGCGTTCATATGCAAGACGCGGTATCCGTCGTTCTCGGCCTGACGAATCATGTCCGCGCCATCTTTAAAGCGGGGGCAACACCGCCCCCTCCCCCCCCAAAACCGCCGCTCCGGGCAGCCCCGCGCCGCAAATGGGGATTCTGGGAATAACACCGGTTGGCCGCACGCCTATTGACAGCCCTGCCCCTCCTCCTGTAATCCATAATTATTCTTATGGTGAGGAAGCACGTGATGCCTGACATCAATCCGCGCTTTATAAAAAAAGCAGAAGCCGCGCTGAACAATGCGGACTGGAAGAAGGCTGTTTCTTTTCTGACCGACATTGCCCAAGGCGAAAAAAACGACTATCTGGCGGCCCTGTCGGTTTTTGATAAATTATGCCTGCGGGAAAACAAAGGCATCTGCTATCGGCTCTATGTTCTTGGCAATCTGCCTGCCGATATTCTGGCCCATTTCTGTTTTGCCGGCGGCGTCAGCTGGGGGACAGCGCTGACCGCCAAAGCCGCCGCCGCCGACCCCGCCGGTCTGAAATCCTTTTATCTTTCTTATCAGCAGCACTTTGAGCAGGAGGATATCAATAAAGCCCTGCGTGGGGCCGTTATCGCCAAAACGGCACAGGACACCGATCCGGACCACTTCCTTTATATCAGCAAAACTTTCCGTTATCAGACCGGCAACCGAGCAAGCAACGTAGAATTTTTACTGGGATCCGGCGCCAGCCCGCGGGACGCAAACTGCGATCTTCTTCTGGCCGCCGTCAATCAAAATAACCTGAGCCTTGTTATCCATCTTTTACAGGATCCGCAAAGCCTGCAAACCTTTGGTACGCTGCTTTTGCAAAAAGCGCAGGAGCAACAGCATGATGTTATTTATTATCTGCTGAAACAAAAACTGCAGGCGGCAGAACGCTATATCCGCGAATCCGACCATATTCTGATCGAGAACAAAAACGTGGATTTTCAGGGCGGACAGGTCAAAACGATTTTTAATTTCAAGGCCCAGCGGATCACGGAAGTATACGAGAACAATGCCAAGAAAACTTCAGCCATCACCAGCTATCCTTTTGAGGAGTACAACGGGGAAGCTCTGAAATTTGCCCATACAAAGCTTATATTGATGGGCGGCAAACCAGACCCGCTTCCTGCCCGTCACAAAAGCAAAGGGTTCCGGATTGAAAAGCCGTGATTTATTTCTCCCGCGGCTTGCGTAATCGGATATAAAAAGCCCCTTCGCCACCATCCCTGAGCTGCGCCGGTGAAATGGCAAGAATGTAATGACGCAGTTCCGGCTCTGCCAGCCATAACGGCAATTTTTGACGCAAAATCCCCTGCCCGCGCGCGCCCTTGCCTGTAATGACCAACAGCGTTCTCAATCCCCGCGCCGCTGACCGGGCGATAAACTGCTGCAAGGCCTGAAATGATTTTTCCTGCGTCAAGCCATGCAAATCCAGCCGCCCCTCGATGGGCAACCTGCCTTTTTTCAGCTTTGTCCCTGTTGCACGATCCATTCCCACAGGGGGCGTGGCGGAAATAACGTCCCCCTTTGTTGTTTTCAGGGATGAAGACGACAGTGGCACTTTCGGTGCAATTCCACCGGCGGGGCTCGCCGGACTGGAACCTGTTTCTTTTTTTACCCGCTTTTTTTCGGGTTGCAGAGGCTTGACGGTCTCTGCCACTTTATACCAAAGCGCACTATCCGGCACGATCTCAGGCAAAGTTTTTTTCATATTTCACAGCGCCCATATTTTAGACTTATTAATATCCCTATGTTACACTTCAGGAAGGTGTTTTACAGGGATATCGCTATGCAATTTAAAATTTTTACCGCTTTGGCAGTCTTGCTCTTCCTGGCAAATACCCCGGTTTTGCCAGCAACGGCGCAAAAGCTGGAGCCGCGTTCAGCGGAAATGACGTCCGCCGGACAAATCGCGATGATTTTCTACCGTCTCACCGAACAAACGCCGGATTTCGAAGGATGGGCAGCCAAGGCGGAATCCTATATAAACGCCCCCCCCTTTGATAAAACCACCATCCTCCAGCAAAAAACCACCGAACTTAAAAATATCTTCAATCTGATTTCCCTGCAGGAACCGATTATTGCCAGGATGCCCGTCCGGCTTTCCCTCTATAGCCAAACCAACCATGGCTTTTTCATCGAAAATTTCCGTGACGACACCTATTTTGGCTATAGTTTTATAGGACAGAATTATGCGCTTGTTCCGCAGGCCCTGATGGATCATCAATGGATCAGCATCGGCGGCACCGCTGCAGCCTTGCTGGAAAAGATTGCGGCCAGCCAGAAAAACCGGAGCCTGATGCTGTATTTCGAGATCACGCCGCGCTTTGCCGACAAAACCGCCCCCCTCAATCTGGACGGAGAGGATTATTGGCTGGTTTCCGGTGAAATCAGCAATCTCCGGATATATGATCCGACATACGGAAGGCTGGTTTGGGAAAGCAATAGCGGAACCGGCCCCGCTCCCGATATACAGGAACTGCTGAACCTGAAACAATAAGCCTGTTCTAAAATTCAACCGCCGTGCCACAGCAAAGAACGGTTGAGAAATCTTTCCAGTCATAGGATACTGCATCATACTGGCTATAAATGCAGGAAAAATCATGGAAAGCCCCCGAGAAAAAAAACATCCCTTGTTGTCACTACGGCCCAAATTCGACATGACTCTTTTTATACTGGAAGCGCTACCGGTCGTTTTTGCAGGAACAACCGGTCTGGTGATGGTCGGCGGGACTTTTATTTTCATTCTTTTTTCCCTGATCGGCCTTTCAAAATTTATTTCCGCCGGCAGCATCTATACGATTCTTTTCGTGCTTGGCATCGCCCTGATTCCACCGCTTTTCTACGAGATCAAACGCCGCGCTTTCCAGCGCACGTTCTGGAACTTTCACGATAACTATCTCGAGTTCCAGTTTTTCCGTTATTATCTGGTCCGGGAACGCGGCAGGCTACACTATGCCGACATCAGCAATGTTATCCAGCGGGCAGGGGCCATACAGGAACGCCTGCACCTGACCACTATTTTACTGCTTTCGCCGTCTTCCAGCTATATTGCACGGGAGAGAATCCCCGGATTGAAAATAGCGGATATTCCCGATACAAACAGTATCGGGCAGCGCATTCAGAATATCATCGACACCATGCGGAATAGGCCCGCCGCGGAAGCTGCCCCGCCGCCCCTGCCCGCCGCAGCCGGTGTCTCGTAAAGAGCAAAAACCGCTTCTCCGTCTCCGGTCGCGTTTCGCGCCGCTCGTCATTCTATCCCGTCATCCCATCCGTCTTGTTCTGATGATCCTGATTCCCGGCGCGGCTCTGCCCGAATTGACCGGTGCTATCAAATGGTTTTCGGGATTCAATGCCGTTGGGGCATTCCTCTTTCTCATGATGCTCCTGACTATTTTTATTCTTCTGCCCCCGCTGATTGTCGCCGCGCTGAATTGCCGTCATATCCGTTACGATTTTCACGGCGATCATCTGGTTTTCACGGAAAATTTTTTCCTGCGCGACAAGATTAAAATTTCCTACCGCTCCGTCAGGGAAGCCCGCCTACGCCATTCACTCCTGCAGCAATTCTCCGGTGTGAGCGATATCGTGCTGGAAACCGCTGTTGGCGCGCAGGCAACGTTAGCCATTCCGGATATTGGAAACGGAGCGAAAGCGCTTTTACAGATTCAAGCCATCCTTAAAAAATATCACGCCGACATAGAAACACCTGAACAAAAGGTCTAGAAGTTTTCATATTGCGGCCAATCTTAAGGAAAAGCTATTGACTCCCTTACCGTAATGAGACAGGATTTCCTCCTTACATCTTTAAAATTTTACAAGGAGAGAGACATTATGTTTCCCGGTATGAACTTTCCCAAGCCCGACCCCGAAAAAATCCTGCAAGCCATGGAAAACCTCAAAGCGATATTTGAAGAGGCCGCTGCCGCCGATACCGGCAATGCGCAACCCCATTTCCAGAAATTGAGCGATACCTTCAATAAAGTCATTACAGACGGTCTCTCCATGCAAAACCAGAATCCGGCGGATGTTATGCGCCAGATGGCCCCTGTTCTCATGCAACTGCAAACCACGATGACCCAGCTGCAACGTGAAGCCAGCCGCGATCCCGTTGTCGCAGAAACCCTGCAGACCCTGATGACCGGCTTGCAAAATGAAATGATGCAATTGATGCCGGGCCTGCCCGGACTTTCCGGTGGCGCAAAACCGCCTGCACCCCCGAAACCACCAAAACCACCGGCAGCCCCAAGACCGAAAAAGCCGGGTAATGGCAGCTTTGATCTATAATATCTTTACTTATCAATGAGAAATCACCCCATGGGTTCTGGCACCCGTGGGGATTTCTTTTGCTTGCAATCTGCCACACCCTGTATATAATACGGAAAATATAACCCCTTATGAAATACCGCACATGGCACAACTTCCGGAATTACAATTTGATTTGCTCTCCGCTATAACTTGCCGCGATCCGGCGGGAGTCAAACGCTGCCTGGAAAACGGCGCCGATGCAAATTATCGCTATAATCATAATGATGTTATTCAATCCCCTCTTCATTATGCCGCCATGGCCGGTGAACTGCAAATCATCAAACTTCTTCTAACGGCAGGTGGCGCGCTCAACATCCGAAATAGAACCGAGAGGACACCTTATTTTCTTGCCCTGATCAATGGCCATATCGCCGTTGCCGATTTTTTTAAAGAGCAAGCGGCAGAATTTTCAACAGAGCGGGGAGAAACGCCGCTTCTCACAGCCTTGTTCTATCAGCAAGAAAATATGGCACTGCACCTTCTAGAACAAAACGCCGATCCTTTTGAAACGAACGCTGATAAAACGACTCCGCTCCATCACGCCGCCAACTATGGCCTGCACCGCGCCGCCAAAAAACTTCTGTCATTGGGCGTGCATATTGATGCACGTGATCAATATAATTCCACGCCACTAATTTGTGCAATCGCGCAGAAATTGCCGAATATGGCGCTGTTGCTGCTGGACCATGGCGCAAATCCGAATGCCGCAAACCGCGTTGGCAATTCCGCCTTATCCCTGGCCATTGTCAATAAAGGTTTTACACCCGTTGTCCGCCGCCTGATTGAATGCGGCGCTGAAAACAATCTCGACAAAACCAGACAGGGTCGCCAGGCTTTAAGCGCCATGCCCCATCTCCCCGATTATCTCACGTTATTTCATATGCTCAATGATGCCACGAAAATCAGGGAAGAATATCTCGCCAAAATCACCGCGCAACAAGAAGCTTATTATGCCTCCTTCAAAGAGCCGATCTCCCGGCCCGTGAAAATCAGAAAGCCTCTGACCTTCCATCGTTCCTAATTGACGGACTGCAAAAGATGCCGCTGCAATTGCAGCGGCTTGAGCGCCGGCCTTCTTAAAAGCTCTTTCTCGCTGAGTGCTGCCAGTTGCATGGCGACGCGCAGATCCGCATCGTTCTCCATCAAATATTTGATACGCCGCTGGTCCGGATGTTCCTGCTGTAATTCCCAAGCCAGTTCCCGTGTTTCCAAATTTGCCGATTCACTATTAAATTCGTCGTCCAGTCCCATTTTAGCCATTAACACTACTCCTGTTGTTATAATTTCAGTTTATTCGTAAAATATGAAAAGATTGTTAATGTCGTTATATACCAAATACTTATACGATGGATTAAAAACAAACTGCAAATTTCTGCTTTAATTGTAACAGCAATTATAATAATAATAATAATAATGATATTGAAAATCATTCTCTTTTTCTTAATTTTTAACGAGGTGCTCTTTGGGACGCAAGCTTGAATTTGATAAGGACGAGGCCCTCAAAATGGCCATGGAAAGTTTTTGGAAGAATGGCTATACCGCTACTTCCATGCGTGATCTTGCCGCAAAATTAGGAATTCACCTCGGTTCTGTTTATAACGCGCTCGGTGATAAAGAAAAACTGTTTGAAAGCAGCCTGCGCCTCAATATAGAGAGTTGTATTTTACCCAAGCTGCAGAAAATTAACGAAACCGAAAATGCCCTTGAAGCAATCACCGGATACCTTGACCGTGTCGTGGAAGAATGCAGCAACCCGGATAAATATCCCGGCTGCTTCGTTGTCAACTCATTGTTGAATATCACGGACATCAGCGCGACGGTTTCAAAAACACTTCAGGAATATATGACCCAACTGGAAAATACGCTGATAGATTGTATTAAACGCGGGCAACAAGGAGGCGTGATATCCCCGAACCTTGATGCGACTGAATCCGCCCATTCTATCATTGCCACCATGTTTTCTATCCGGACAATGAGCAAACTGGGTCTGCCCGCAGCCTATCTGCATAATGCAAAAATCTGCGCGCTGCGCGCTCTTAAAAAATAATCAGTACCATATCAGTCTGATTTGTCAGCGCGGCGGCTGCCGGTTCACGCGTTTTGCCTTTTGCTTCAGAGCCTGTATATCCTGCGCCGCATTCAATGCGTTAAGGCTAACCCTCTTTTTATAAATTTCAGGAAGCATTTTCCAGGCCCGGGTGGCCTCTTCGTACCTGTCATTCCAGAGGGCCTGATCAAAAAAATGCTGTAAACATTTATGCCGCGCCAATCTTGACAACACCATGTCCACCGTATCATCGGGATGGAAGAGATCTTCCGGCCGCAGTTGTTCTTTTCCCGCAGCTTGACCGACCAACGCCGGAAAATTTCCGGTTCCTGCTGCAATCAGCAACCCCGTTTCGCCAGAGGATCCTTTGCGCTGCCGTAAATCTTCCAGTGTGTAGTCCACACCAAAAGTTTCACGAAATTCCTGCTGTTTGCGCAACTTCTCTATTTCCAGTCCATGATAATATCCCGCGACCAGCTTTTTCGTGATATTGCGGTCCCCCGCGGCGCGCGCCCTTTTTATCGCCTGAAAACGGTTAAACGAAGGATCCGCCCCATGCTCCAGCAACAAATCAATAATCGCCACATCCCCGCCGCCGACAGCCTCGCTCAATGGCGTCTTGTCCCTGTCAAACCTCACATTGGGGTTGGCACCATTCACAAGAAGAAACTGCAACAAGATCGTATCCTTTTTCTGCAGCGCCCAGGAAAGCGCCTGACCATCATTCGCATCAATGTCCGCGCCGTGCGTCAGTAACGTCAGAATAACATCGGGATGGTTATAATAGACAGCTTCGCGCAAGGCCATATTTTTAGAAACATCCACCGGAATACCCGCTTCCAGCAATGCCTCAACAACGGGAACATGCCCGCCGGAACAGGCGGCCAGAAACGCATCCTCCATCCCCCCCTTGCATTCTTCCCGTTTGTGTTCCAGCAACCAGGAAACAACGGTCAGGTGCCCGTTACGGGCCGCGGCGTCCAGCGTATTTTCCGCACAGACGGAAAAATCAGCCCCGTAATCCAGCAGCCGCTTCATGATTTCAAATTGCCCCGTTTCTGCAGCCCCGATAACCGCTGCGCCTTCCCGGGCATCCGGATCAGCGCCCTGTTCCAGCAACCAGTTCACCACGGCCATATGGCCTTTTTCCGCCGCCTGCCGCAAAAAGAAATCATCATAAACATGCAAATCGACATTACCGGTTTGCACAAAAAATCGCAAAATCTGCAATTGTCCGCCGATAACCGCTTTTTCGGCCAGATCCTGTATGTTCACCGAATCCTGCCACATCGGGAAGCGCTGCAAAAATGCCTCCAGCATTTCTGTCCGGTCATTTTCTACCGCCACTTTCATGTATTCGGCGGCATCTTCCTCCTCCAGCGCCATCTGCAATAAAAGCTTGAATCGCCAGATGTTCCCGTCCTGCACGGCCTGCACCACCTGATCATGGACCTCTTCGGGATTCATCCGATGCAACGAGACCCGCCAGAAGTGATCTTCCAGGCTCTGCTGATTCTTTTTTTCTGACGGCGTGTCTTTCATTCCTCAATTCCTTAAAATCTGATTTTAATGCAGCCGAAAATTCCCGCGCTTGCGCCGAAGTTCCCGCAACTCATGCTGATGCACAGCGGTAATCGTTTTTTCGATATCAACTTCCTGCTGATGATATTCCGGTAGCCCGCGCCAGAGCCGGCGCAGATCATCGCACCGCCCCAGCCACAGCGCCGGCGAGAACAGTTTATCCAGTTCCCCGTATTTGGAAAACGCCTCAACCGCATTAATCCCGTAATTATCACGGAGTAGTAATTGTTCCGTCGTTACTTTTGAAAAAAACGGGGAAACGGCGCTTTCGAATTCTCCTGCCAGTATCAAAGCCACCAAAAGACTCCGGCCATCCCCGTTTTGCATGCCGAAATCATCCGGCGCTCGAAACGCCGGAAAATCCTGTTTCAGGAAATCGCAATACATGGCGCGAAGATAAACTTCCCTGTTATTGTCGTTGGCAGGCTCCCACTCCCGTATGATATTGGCGGTTTCAAGCGGGCTGCCAAATTTACCGCCCTTGGGTAGCGTTTGAAAAATATCCGGATGATTATACAAGCAGCCCAGTTCCAGCATCAGACGCACAATTTCCCGCTGGTCATTTAACACCGCCCCGCGAAAGGCCCGAAAATCAGCCTTGGCCGCATCCGCTCCATGGTTGATCAGGATACGCACCGCTTCTGCATTTCCGGTAATGGCGCTATGATTCAAGCAACCCCCCTGCCAGGAATCCGGGTTCGCCCCGGCTTCAAGAAAAAGCAGCATCAATTGCGGCGCATTGCGCGTCGTCGCCGTCAGCAGTGCGCGATTCAAGGATTCGTCATTTTCCTGATGTTCTATGCGCGATAACAAGAACCGTGCCGTTTCGCAAGTGCCGTAACGGGCCACATGATCCAGAATCTGGGCGCCGTTCCGGATGTTATCAAACTTTCCTGTTTCAAAAAGAATCCTGATAAAATTAAAGCAATCCTTTTCGACAGCGAGCAGGAGCGGCTGGTTATTATTGGCACAGGGGTCAGCTCCTTGTTCCAGCATCCATTCCGCAACATCCCAGCGCGCCCCCTGTAGCGCCAGAATAAAAGGATAGGAAGCCGTATAAGGCGTAAAACCGTCAGAATTGCAGCCCCTGTTTATATCGCATCCTTCAGCAACCAGATATTTCACTGTCTCCAGATGTCCGAGCTGAGCCGCTACATTCAACGCCTCGCTATCAAGACTGCGCACATCGACTGCATATTCTTCATGCAGAATCCGGATTTTCCAAAGCTCGTTATTGGAGGCGGCCAAAACCATGTCCCGGGCACGTTCGGCAGGGTCCGCATTCTGCATGACCATGCGATAGAACGATTCTTTCAGAGTTTCCGCCATTGGATAGACCCCGTGCTGCGCTTTATTTTTCATCATGCAGTTGATTCTGTCCAAGAGCAAGGGCACAGCGTTTATTTTCTCCTTTTTATTTACATATTTATAAAACATTATTGTGTGTTTTCAAAGCCGCCGCAGCAAGATAGAATACACCGCAAGCACACTGACAAATCCTGAGGACATCATGAACAAGACAGAAATTATCCGCCTGCAGAAATATCTCCAGGACAAATTCGGCAACCACAAACTTGGCCTGAAAGAGCGCAAGGAAGATAAAGATTCTCTGGAAGTCGTTCTTGACGGAGAATTTATCGGCACCATCTATCGCGATGAGGATGAGGGGGATATTTCCTACGATTTTAACATGGCGATCCTTGAAATGGATCTGCCGCCGGCGGCCTGATCTTCATGCGCATCTACGGAAAGACATTAGGGACAATTTATCAGGACCTTCCCTGGCCTTATAAAATCGTCTTTATCGCCTCTGCGGCGTTTCTTTCCTACACCATCGTCTATCTGTTTTATTTCCTGTTCACTTTTAGCGTCACCAAAAAAGATACGCCGGGACCGGCAAAAGTGACCTCATGGCAATCCGGTATGCTGGACCCGGCGATTGCCAGCGACGGAAAGCAACCGGGCAAAACGATGATGGCCGCTACCGTTTTGATTCCGCCACCGGATGGTAGAACAGGATTGGCTACAGAAGTTCACCTGTTTACCGCCCCCAAAGATTGCAACAGCTGGTCACATCTCAATGCCGTTTTCGGCACCAAAAACGAAAATCTACTGGCACCGGACGGTGAAACGACTCTGGCGCAGGGCTTTTGGCGCATCGAAACCCCGACGCTGGTCTATGATCCGGATGATCCCGGCAAGGAATGGAAAATATTTGCCTATAAATACTTCTGGTCCGGCAATATGAAGCTGACCGGCTATTACAGCATAATCGTTTATAAATATGCCCATGACCCGATGCAGAAATGGTCGGACGAACAATGGCTTTTTTCCGCCCGTCCGGACTACCCCCCCGCCCCCTATGGCGAGCTGGTCAGCCAGAAACTCAATACCCTTTCCCCGGCGCTGGCCGATGTCGCTTTCTACACGCGCCCCAGCGTGGTTTACGACCAAGGCGTCATGCTCATGTCCCTGTCCGCCTTTACCGGCAACGATCAGCCAGACCGTATTATCGTGATTGCTTCATTTGACCACGGACAAAACTGGCAGTATCTTGGCGCACCGCTTTCCACCGCAGATCTGGCCGGACTCGGCAATTATACAAAACTGCAGGGGGCGACTTTGCTGCGGGATCAAGGCAAACTCTATCTCGCAACGGTTCTGGGAACCGCCGAAACAGAAGGGGCTGGAACGTTTCTTTTTGAATTTGACGATCTGACCAAAGCCACGCTCAAACGGGACACCACAACGCAACGCCCTGTGCTGGCCAGAGAGATCCCGCGTCTGTCACAACAGCCCACCGCCATCGGCGGCGGCTTTGCCGCTTATCTGCCGGAGTGCAAAGGCGGCATTCTGACTTCCGAATTTTCAGGCCTGCGCCAGACCTACCAGATTTTCAATAGTTATCAAAGACCTGCCGGGCCGTAGATTTTGGTGGAAAAGAGACTGGAACCGGACAAGATTCTCCGCTAATATTCAGCATCCAAAATCAAGCTTGAAAGGCGTTCCGTCAATGGCCTCGCTCTATTTCAAATATGCCGCCATGAACTCCGGCAAATCCACTCAGCTTCTACAAGCGCATTACAATTACGTCGAACGCGGCATGAATCCGCTGGCCCTGACGGCAAAACTTGACACCCGTTCGGGTCACGGCAGGATTTCGGCACGGATCGGACTGGACCTGCCTGCAGAAACGTTTGACCGCGAAACGGATATCTTCGCCGCAGTTGACACCGCGCATGCAAAAAAACCCGTTGACGTTATTGTCATGGATGAAGCGCAATTCCTGACCGAGGCGCAGGTTCTGCAATGTGCCCGCATCGTCGATACGCTGAATATTCCCGTTATGTGCTACGGCCTTAAAACGGATTTCATGGGGAAACTTTTTCCGGGATCGGAAGCGCTCTTGCGTCTGGCCGACAATATCGAGGAAATCAAGACGATTTGCTGGTGCGGAAAAAAAGCCAATATGACCGCCCGTGTCACTCCTGATGGGCAAGTCGTGCGTGAGGGCGCGCAAATCGCCATTGGCGGAAATGACATGTACGTTTCGCTCTGCCGCAAGCATTTTATGGCGGGTGAAGCCAGAGCCCTGCGCCCCGTTCCGGCCGGCAAAAAAGAAGCCGCCTGAAATATGGCGACCGAAATCGAGCGCAAGTTTCTGGTCCTTCATGACGGCTGGAAGCCTTCAGTCACGCAAGCTGAACGCATCGTGCAGGCCTATCTCTGCCGGGATCCGGAACGCACCGTCCGCGTGCGTATCAAGGGCGACCAGGCCTTTCTCACCATCAAAGGCCAGCCAGTCACAGGCGGCTTTGCCGTACCAGAGTTTGAATACGCAATTCCGTATGAAGATGCAGATGCGCTGTTGAAACTTTGCTTGCCGGGGGCCATCGTCAAAACTCGTCACCTTGTTCCTTATGCTAGAAAGACATGGGAGATTGATGTGTTCGAGGGCGATAACGCCGGGTTGGTCATGGCTGAAATCGAGCTTGCTTCTGAAGATGAAGAATTTGAAAAGCCTGCATGGCTGGGCGCGGAAGTGACCCATGACAACAGCTATAAGAATACCGCCCTGTCAGAACAAGCCTTTATACCGTAGAGATGCTATAGCTTGCCCTATGCATCAAGGTTCTTCACTTCCAGCGCGTGTTCCTGAATGAAATCACGCCGCGGCTCGACCACGTCGCCCATCAAGGTCGAGAAGATTTCCGAGGCCATATCTTCCTTGTCGATTTTTACCTGTAACAGCGAGCGCGTATCCGGATCCAGCGTGGTTTCCCACAACTGCTCGGGGTTCATTTCCCCCAGACCCTTGTAGCGCTGGATGGTCAGGCCTTTCTTCGCCATCTCGATAACTTTTTTATAAAGGTCATAAGGCCCGTAAACGGGGACTTCCTTGCCATCTGTTCCAAGCAAGGCGCCGATCCCTGCGAAAAACTCGGTAAAGACGTCGCCGACCTTGGCCAGCCGTTGCCCGTCATGGCCATTGAGGTAATCAACCGGCAGCGCGATCCGCGTTTCAACACCGCGCACTGTCCGCGCGAAAACAAAGCCGCCTTCGTCAGTGACCGTTCCCACCCAGCCCCGCTCGTAGGAGGGAGACAAGGCATCCAGTCTTTTGGCGATCGCCGCCGCCATTTCCGGCGTGCGTGAATCTATATTGAAGCCGCCGGCCGCAGCCGTCTGTTCAACGATATTCTGATGGCCGATGCGGTCGATAATCGGCTCGAGATTCTGTTTCACATTACGGGCGATTAGCAGCGTGCGTTTGAAATCCGCACCGATCGTCACTTCCCCGGAGGACAAGCGGAACCGCAGATCCTCCACCGCGCTATCCAGCAAATAATCCTCCAGATCGGCATCGTTCTTGATGTAGCGCTCATTCGCCTTGCCGCGCTTGACTTTATAAAGCGGCGGCTGCGCGATGTAGAGATAGCCTTTCTGGATGACTTCCCGCATCTGGCGATAGAAGAATGTCAGCAGCAACGTACGGATATGCGACCCATCGACGTCCGCGTCAGTCATGATAATGATTTTATGATAGCGCAGCTTTTCAATATTGAAGTCGTCCCGCCCGATGCCGGTTCCCAGCGCCGTGATCAATGTGCCGATTTCAGCCGAACCTAGCATCTTGTCGAAACGCGCGCGCTCGACATTGAGGATCTTGCCGCGCAAGGGCAAAATCGCCTGCGTCGCGCGATGCCGCGCCTGTTTGGCGGAACCGCCGGCGGAATCTCCCTCGACAATAAAAATTTCCGACAAGGCCGGGTCTTTTTCCGAACAATCTGCCAGCTTTCCGGGCAGCGAGGAAATATCCAACACCCCCTTGCGCCGCGTGAGTTCACGGGCTTTGCGGGCTGCTTCCCGTGCACTGGCCGCTTCCACCACCTTGCCAACGATCTTTTTGGCATCCTGCGGATTTTCCTCGAACCAGATGGAGAGCTTCTCCCCCACGATGGATTCAACAACCGTTTTCACCTCGGAAGAAACCAGCTTGTCTTTGGTCTGGCTGGAGAACTTCGGATCCGGCACCTTGACCGAAACGACACAGGTCATCCCCTCGCGCATATCCTCGCCGGTCAGATCGACTTTTTCTTTTTTAAGCAGGCCTGTGCTTTCCGCATACTGGTTAACTGTGCGGGTCAAGGCCGCGCGGAATCCGGAAAGATGCGTTCCCCCGTCGCGTTGCGGGATATTGTTGGTAAAACAGACGCAATCTTCATGATAGGCGTCAGTCCATTCCATCGCAATTTCGACAGTAATGCCGTTTTGCTCGCCCTTGATGGCGATCGGCGGCTTGTGCAAAACCGTCTTGGAACGATCCAGCCAGCCGACAAAGGCCTCCAGCCCGCCTTCGTAGATAAATTCGGTTTTCTTCGGTTCTTTTTTCCGGTTATCAATCAGCGTCAAACGCACGCCGGAATTCAGAAAAGCCAGCTCCCGCAGGCGATGTTCCAACGTCGTAAAGCTGAACTCCGTCATCGTAAATGTTTCTTCGGAAGGCGAGAACGTTATTTCCGTTCCGGTCCTGTCGCGGGCGCAGTCCCCCACCACTTTCAGCGGTGCTTCGGGGACGCCATGACGGAACCGCATCGCCCATTCCTTGCCGTCGCGCCAAACTCGCAAATCCAGCGTTTTCGAAAGCGCGTTCACCACCGAAACGCCAACGCCATGCAATCCACCGGAAACCTTGTAGGAATTCTGATCGAATTTACCACCTGCGTGCAGCTGGGTCATAATCACTTCCGCCGCGGAAACGCCTTCCTCCTTGTGAATCTCGACCGGAATCCCGCGGCCGTTATCACGCACCGTGCAGGATCCGTCCGCATTCAAGGTCACATCGACGCCATCACAATAGCCCGCCAGCGCCTCGTCCACCGCGTTATCGACAACCTCATAGACCATATGATGCAGGCCGGTGCCGTCATCCGTATCGCCGATATACATGCCCGGACGCTTGCGAACGGCATCTAGCCCCTTGAGAACCTTGATTGAATCCGCGCCGTAGTCATCGATAGCGGTTTGCTTGTCGGACTTCAGTTTTGCCGCATCCGTCATGTCATTGCCCTGTGTCATATGCCCTTTGAATTGTACCCTGCCAATATAGCTTTTTTTCAACAAAAACAGGAGTCAAAAAATCAAAAAACCTCCTAAAAAATCAATGTTTTAACTATGATTTTTGGCTCCGTCTGTTTTTTCCGGAATCCGCACGTTTATAGAAAACAAAGGTTGACATAACCTATGACATTCATTAATACTCACTACGGCTTTTATACATTCCGGGAATCAACGTGCAAAACTTTTTTATAATAAAACATACCGACCCCGTATTCGTCGCCGGCAAAGGATTGCAGGCCGCGCAGAAAAAGCGTGATCCCGTGGAGCGTCTTTTTTATCTTTCTAATTTAAAAAAGCAGCTTGAAAACAATACCGCCGTGCTAGCAGAGCTCCATTTCTACTATAACGCCACTGAATTTGCGCTGGCCGCAACACTGCTCGCCACGCCGTTTCTAGGATTCATGGCCCCAGTGATCGGGCTTTCAAGTGTGGTCACCTGGCCAGTGCTTGAGGTAATCTCCGATAACCAATTCAAGAAGTTTTCCAACCGGACCAAAATTGCCTTGGATCATATCGAAACAGCGCTATCAGAAACGGTTGAATTATCAGAGATCGTCGAGATAGAGAAATCCCCGTCTTGTACGAAAGCCCTTGAAGCCTTCCCCCGGCTGAAAGAAAAATTTAAACAGGCAAACAGGCCCTCTCCTGCCGAGACTGTTTCAACAAAGAAACGCGGCCTTAAAATCATGAAGCCGCTGGTTTACACAAATATCCCAGACAAGCCAAATAGTTCAAACAGCGGATTCAGCTTCCGGAGATGAAAATGAAAGAATTCCTCCTTAAAAAAGCAACACCGGATACCTCCAGGCAGATTGATCCCGTCACCGCACTGGAAGAACGCTTTAAAGCCATCGAGATTATAGCCGATCCGGCAGAAAGATTATTAGCATTGAATGATTTCTCGCAAGAATGCGAGAAAAGATTCAGGGAGACAGAGTGCTCACGAATTAACAAGTTTTTCGGCGTCAGCATCCCATCGGGTATCGTAATTGGCGGCATTTCTATAGCAGCCTTTGGTCCTCCCGGTATTATACTTGGCGCATGCACCATGTTTTTTGCCCTGCCGCTGTCCCAAACAGAAAATCAGGACATGAAAAACATGTGGGCCTTGAAAAAAGCCGCTGATGCCAAGTGTGAGACGCTGATTAAGACTGAAGACCTCAAGGATTTGGCCGCCTCTCCAGCATTTGAAATCGCCGCAATGCAATTTCCCTTGCTGAAAGAACGTTTCCAACTCGCCGCGCAAAAAGCCGCTTTTCTGGCGAAGAGCGAGGATAAAACCTTATCCCCGCCTTCAAAACCGGACAACGGCCTACGCTTGTAATTAAAAGGAGAATTAAAACATGCCCCATCAAGACAAACTCGAGACGATAAAAATGGTTTTCGCCCGCTTTGCCGGACGTGAGGTTCCGATGAAAGAGGAGCTTCTGACGCTTCCCTCGGGCAATAAATATCCCAATATTCTGCCGGTTAACAGCCATGATCCGGTACTGGAAGAAATGGAAAAAGCGGCAAAAGAGCACGGCTTTCAGCTCCGTGTCTGGTGGCAGGGGCGCATCGGCACCATGGATTTCAGATCCGACCGCGTCAATGCGGAAATCAAAAAGGAGCCCGATGGCAAATGGCGCGTTTCCAGCATTTTTAAACTGGGCTGATTAACGGACGGTCAGCAGCGCCAGCAATATCGCGCAGGCCACCACACCCATGCCGGATTTAACGTCGGCTTCCTCTTTATGCCGGACAGCCAGATAAAAAAGAGCGATAAAAACAGGAGTCGTCAGATTGATCGCTGCCTGATATGACGGGTTTGGCACAAAAACCATGGCATAGTTTTTAAAAATCATATGGCCGATCCATGCTGCTGCGGCCAGAAACGCCGTTAATATCATGATTTTTGTGCGCCAAAAAACGGAAACGCTATCCCCTTTCTCGCGCCATGCTGCATAACCGCCAATAATGACCACGGCAAAAACAGACTGAATATACATGTAGCCGAACACCACCCCCGTCAACGGCCCATGATTCATCGCATATTTGTTCAATACCGTCGTCAGGGCATATCCGAACAATGCCGGCAGCATTTGAATAAGGGCATCACGGGAAATCCTGCATTTATTCAACCGGCTGGCAAACCAGACACAGCCCAGCAAAGCCAGCACAATGCCCGCCGTATTAAAAGGATGCGCAAGATAACGCCAGAAGATTTCCGGATCAAAAAAGAACCAGAGAAAAAACGATACCCAGACAATCAATGGCTGAACACGGGAAACGACGCCGCCGCCATATTGCGCGCTGACATTGAAAGAGCGAATGTCCGCACCCGTCCCAAAAAATACCGTCAGCAGCACAATCCCGTAAAAAACCGGGTCCGTCGGCAGGGCGACTTGCGTCATGAAGGGCGTCATCACCAGAACAATCACCACCCGCATCCAGAACACCAGAATATGGCCTGGCTGTTTCAGATATTGATTCACCAGCAACATCGCAGCGGAGAACAACGCCGCCACCAGCGAAAAAAACGGCCAGCCCCAGCCCTGCATAAAAAGGCCGAATTCACTCATCCCCTCGCGCGTCCTTCCATTTGCGGCTGGATCCGGTGCTCCGGCAAGACGGCATAGGATCGCGAAACATCCGCCAGACTTCTAAAAATCTGCGCTTCCGTCCCCGTCAGCCAGACCTGTGTGGCAAGCTCGCGCAGGAGTGAAAACAGCTGTTCACGGCGGTCCTCGTCAAGATGCGCCGCTACTTCATCCAGCAGAATTAGCGGTGCCCGGCCATGTTCCGCCCGCAACATCTGGGCATGCGCCAGAACGATCGCCAGCAACAGCCCTTTTTGCTCTCCCGTCGAACACTCCGCTGCCGGCATATTTTTTTCGGCATACTGCACGATTAAATCACTCCGGTGGACCCCTGCACCGGTTTTTCCCGCCAGCGCATCCTGCCGGCGATTTTTTTGCAAGACAGCGATCAGCTCTTCCTCCAGTGACAAGGCCGGGCGCCGGAGAATTTCTGTATCAACCCATCCCTGCAATGACAAGGACGGAACCGGAAACAAAGTCTGTCTTTTTTGCAGGCGCACAAGCTGTTCCTGCAGCCGTTCAAGCAGCTGCGCCCGCGCCGCCGCCACCGCAACGGCATCCGCGGCCAGTTGTGCCTCCAATACACGCAGCCATTGCGGATCAACCGGTTTTTGCTCTGTCAGCAATTTGATTCTGGCGCGCAAATTTTTCTCATAGCGTCCCAGACGCCCGACATGCGCCGGATCAAAGGCAAAAACCAGCCGGTCCAGAAACCGCCGCCGCGCCGCCGGTCCTTCAAGAAAAATCCGGTCCATTTGCGGCGTAACCCACACAGCGGCGAGCAGGGGCGCTAAAGCGCTTTGACTTTTGACATCCTGTCCGTTGATCCGGATGACGCGTTTTTTACGCAGCGCAGCGAGGCCGGTGCCGATCCGCTGGCGACCGGTAACCCCACCGGTTTCAACTTCGGCGGCAATCGCCCAAAAAGAATCCGGATGTGTCCGGTTTGTCATGTCTTGCAGCAAAGCCCCCCGTAACCCGCGGCCGGGGGCCAGCAGACTGACCGCTTCCAAAACATTGGTTTTGCCCGCACCGTTCGGACCGGAGAAAATAACAAAAGACGTGCCGGCAGGCTCGATTTTTTCCGCTTCGTAACTGCGAAAATTTGTTAATGTAAGCTTATGTAAAAAAATACTCATGATGATTTTCTTCTCTGATTTATAAGGATTTTTTAAGAAAAATCAATTTGAATATGTGGGCGTGCCACACATGCTTTGTAATAATATTACCTTTTTGTGCATTCTACGGGAACAAAACTATTTACTTAATCTTAAGAATCATATAATGTTCTCCTCAAAGCTAAATCATAATGCGAGGGTGATATTATGAATGATAATGAAAAACCTTTAGGCCAGCGCATCCGCGACCTGATTAATCCGGCGCTGGAAGATTCCCGTCGGGAAAGCATTCAAGCCGATATTCTCAACAAAGCCTTCGGCCATGCCTGTTTTATGCTCCCGCAGGTTCTGGAACATGAATTTAGCGAAGTTTTCAACGAAGCCGCACGCGTGTCTCACAAGGAACCGGATAAAAAGAATCCTTTCCTTATCGATGCCCTGACGGCCCGCACGGCACAAGGGGAAGAAAAATATTCTCCCACCAAACGCATGCAGCTGTCTATTTCTCTGGCTTTTACAACTTTTACCGCCGAAGAAGTCAAAGAGCTCCCGAATTATATCCGTTTGCATGAATTGGCCCGTGATATGGATGTTGCCATTCGTGTTTATGGCTTGCTCGCCGAAGAAAAGGGCGGCTCTCCCTACAATAATCCGCCTGTGCTGATCCTCGATGCCAGCAAGACCTATGAAGAAGGCGCCATGGAAAACGCCAATTTTTACCCGAACCTGCCGCCCAAACAGGTTCCCTTTGATAAAAAAGCGGCCAATGAATTCAAATTCTGATTTGCAAAAATCACGATAAAAAAACCGGGCACAAAGGCCCGGTTTTTTTATTTGCTGGCTATAAAATTATACCCGCATCGGCATCAGCACATAAAGCGACGAATTATCGCTGATATCCTGAATAATCGTCGGCGACGCCGGATCAGACAACGACATCCGGCACCCCTCGCCTTCGATCTGCCGCGCCACATCCATGAGGTAGGCCGAATTAAACCCGATTTCCATCGGGTCGGCATTAAAATGAATCTCGATTTCCTCCGATGCGCTACCGCTATCCGGCGAATTGACCGACAACGTCATGGTTTTTCCGCCCAACATCAATTTGATCGCCCGCGATTTCTCGGAAGAAATCGTTGAAACACGATCAACCGCTTTTGCAAAGAGCGCCGGATTCACTTCCAGAACCTTATCGTTATTTTTCGGGATCACCCGCTCATAATCGGGAAAGGTTCCATCGATCAGTTTCGAGGTCAACGTTACATGATCGAATGAAAACCGGACCTTGTTTTCCGACAGCGCCAATGTGATTACATCGCCCGCTTCGTCAATCAGCTTGCGGACTTCGTTGATGGCCTTGCGTGGAATAATAACGCCCGGCAAATTGCGTGCTTCTTCCGGCAGAGGCATTTCAAAACGTGCCAGCCGATGACCATCCGTTGCTACGGCCCGCAATACGGCAACGCCATCGTTTTCCGCCGCATGCAGATAGATGCCGTTCAGATAATAGCGTGTTTCTTCATTTGAAATCGCAAAACGCGTCCGGTCGATCAGCATCCGCAAATCAGCCGCAGGAATTGAAAAAGTATAGGGCAGCGCTTCGGCGCTTCCCATTTTGGGGAAATCTTCCGTTGGCAAGCAGCCCAGCCGGAAAGTGGATTTTCCCGCCTTGACGTTCATGGTGGTGTCACCGGCCCCGGTAGCAATTTCAATTGTCGCATCATCCGGCAGTTTGCGCACAATATCATAAAGCGTATTCGCAGGAACCGTTGTTGTGCCAGCGGTCTGCACCTTTGCCGACACGCTCTCCACAATCTCCAGATCCATATCTGTTGTCGTCAGCGACAGGGCATCACCCTCCGCCCGCAACAGCACGTTAGCAAGGATTGGAATGGTATTGCGTCTTTCGACCACACTTTGTACATGACCCAGCGAGCGCAAAAGATCGGCACGGCTAATAGTGAATTTCATGAGCAACCCCGTCCATTCGAAATATTCAGAAAAACTGCTGCTTTTATATAATCGGATCCGCCCATTATATCAATGACGGAGATTAAATCTAGGGTCAGGACCATTCTTTGTTGGCGCCTGTCTATGATTATGTCTATTTACGCTTCTTGCGCAACTGACGGGATCGGTAAAGCAGAGGATCTTCCAATATGGGGGCCAGCGCCGTCAAAAATATCTGGGCCCATTTTGCCGCCAGCTCCGGTGTTTTGACAAGATCCTGCCGGAATTCAACAATAATGTACGGCAAGCCCCGTGCTTCCGCATGCGTCCCGATCGTATTTTTGCTGAGATTGGCTTGTTTGAGAGAATAAGGTTCATTTGCTCCGATTTTCAGGCCGGGATTTTCTTGCCGCAACGTTTCAAGCAGCCTGACGGCGATTTCTTCCTCGTGGTTCCACAGAATGCCCATATGCCAGGGACGTTTTTTGCCCTTCATCCGCGGTGCGAAACTGTGAATGGCAATAACAAGCGGAACAATTTTTTTTCCGAGAAACCGGTTTATCCGTTCTTCCACCGCCTGATGATAGGGGACAAAAATTTCATCGATCCGTGCCTTACGCGCGCTCTTCGAAAGCGCCTTGTTCCCAGGAACATCAACATTGTCAGAAACGGATAAAATACATTCTTTCGTTGTCGGCCCCCTGTTCAAGTCAACGACCAAACGGGAATAACTGGCAAAAATCGCCGGCGCATCCAGCGCCGCGCTGATAATCCTGCCGAGATCTTCCGTACCCGGATCCCAGGCAATATGCTTTTTTAACTGTGCGGCGGTCAGGCCGAGATTATGAAGGGATTGCGGCACGCGATTGCTGGCATGGTCGCAAATAATCAGGCATTTGCCACGTCCCCCCGCCTTTTCCAGCCGGAAAGGGGCCGGCTCCTGCCGCATTAATATTTGTGGTGCTGTTTTTTTTGCCGGCAATTTTTGGGGTCGGGAGGTTTTTGTTTTACGCGCTGTCATTTTTTCTTTTTTCTTCGTCAGCTAGCACCCATACCGCGCTGCACAAATTTGATGTCACGATGTACATGTACCGACATTAACAGTCCAAACCCGAATAAAACAGCCAGCATTGCGGTTCCGCCGTGGGAAATCATCGGCAAGGGTACTCCTACCACGGGAAGAAGCCCCATGACCATACCTATATTAATAAAAACATAAAGGGAAAAATTAACGATAATTCCCGCCCCCAACAAGCGCCCGAACTGGCTTTGGCTGCCAAAGGCCATGAAATAGCCGTAAAGAATAATCAGGGCGAAAAGCCCCATCAGCGTTACACCGCCGATCAACCCCCATTCCTCGGTAAAAAGCGTGAAAATAAAATCCGTCTGCTTTTCCGGCAAAAAGTTCAGCTTGCTTTGCGACCCTTCAAGAAAACCCTTGCCGGTAATGCCGCCTGATCCCAGTGCAATTTTGGATTGGGTGATATGATATCCCGTTCCCAACGGATCACGCTCCGGATCAAGGAAGACAAGCACCCTGTTTTTCTGATAATCGTGCATAAAATGCCATAGAACCGGCAATAATGCCAATCCGCCAGCTACCACTATGCCAAACAGCCAGTAACTGACCCCCGCAAAAAAGAAGAGCGCACCGGAAACAAGAACGATCTTGATAGCCGTTCCCAGATCAGGCTGCAACATCACCAAACCTGTCGGTATCAATACCAGCACCAGCGGCGCCAGCAGGAAAAGGGGATTCCTGACCTCCTCCGGTGTCGCCCCATGAAAGAACCGCGCCAGTGCCAGAATAGAAGCTATCTTCATGAATTCGGACGGTTGTAACTGGATAAACCCGAGATTGATCCAGCGCTGCGCTCCCATGCCAATCTGCCCCTTGATATCGACAAAAATCAGTGCCAATACCACCAGTGCATAAAACGGGTAAGCCAGCCGCATCCAGATGCGGATATCAATCATGGCCGTTACCAGCAAGCCGATAAAACCGATGCCAAAACGGATCATCTGTTTTCCGGCCCATGGATCGACATGACCTCCCGCTGCAGAATAGAGCGAGATAAAGCCAACCCCCGCGACCAATATCAACAAGATCAAAAATGGCCAGCTGATCGACAGGAGCTTTTCTTTTATCGTCAGGTTATCGCGGGAAAGACGACGCGTCATCTTGATTTTTCCCCCTCTTCCGCCACATCCTCCAGAGACTGCACCCCCTCTGCGCGCAAAACCTCCGCCGCAGCTCCCTCGACAGCATCATCCACTGTCCTGATCTTGCGGGGATCCCGCCGCTGCGTAGCCAGCAAAATATCCCGGGCAATCGGCGCCGCCGCTTTGCTTCCGCCAACACCATGTTCGACAACAACCGCCGTCACATAGCGCGGATCCTCGACCGGGCCATAACCGACAAATAAGGCATGGTGACGAAACTTCCATGGCAAGTCCTCGTTTTTGATTCCTGCGGCGCGCTGCGCTGCCGTAATCCGCCGCACCTGCGCCGTTCCCGTCTTGCCCCCCATCGAATAGGGCGCCTCCCTGATTCGGGCACCATAGGCCGTACCCCGCTGGTCATTGACGACTGCCGCCATGCCCCGCTGCACGACCGCAACATGCGCCCGGTTTAATTTCAAATCCGGCCAATCCGGAATCTGGTTTCCCTCTTCCTCGATCGAACGCACCAGCACGGGCCTGACCCCCAGCCCGCCATTCACCAACCGCGCGGTCATCGTTGCCAGTTGCAGCGGTGTTGCCAGCACGTGGCCCTGACCGATCGCCGTATTCAGAGTTTCCCCCTGGTGCCAGATATCCTTGTATTTTTTTTTCTTCCAGGCCCGGTCCGGCATCAAACCGCCGCCCTCTCCCGGTATCGGGAAGTCCAGCTTCTCGCCAAATCCCAGCCGCCGCGCCATTTTTGCGATGACATCCACGCCGATCTGCCGTCCGACTTCATAAAAATAGGTATCACAGGATTCGGCAAGAGCCCGCGTCACATCGACCCAGCCATGCCCGCCTGCTTTCCAGCAGTGAAACTTTTCCTTGCCCATCATATAGTGGCCCGGACAAAAGACGCTGAAATTCGGCGATATTCCGCTGTCCAGCGCCGCCAGCGCCGTAACCATCTTGAAGGTGGAGCCGGGCGGATATTGTCCCGATACCGCCTTGTTCGTCAGCGGATTTGTATCATCGGACAAAAGCTCTTCCCAAAGATCTGCCGGAATTCCGCGGTTAAAAACATTTGGGTCAAAAGCGGGATGCGAACAAAGCGCGTAGACTTCACCGGAAGCGGCATCCATCACGACCGCTGAAGCGCTTTTTTCGCGCGACAGCATTTCCTGACACTGCATTTGCAAATCGGCATCGAGCGTCAACGTCAGGCGATGTCCTTTTTTCGGATCCGTGCGCTTCAGCTCGCGGATTTCACGGCCAACAACATTGACCTCGGCCTGAATCTGCCCCGCTTCGCCGCGCAGGGTCATATCAAATTTTTTTTCAACGCCGTTTTTGCCAATGCGAAAACCCGGAATATTCATGACGGGATCATCGGTCATCTCGGCTTTGTTCACTCTCCCGACATAACCGATGATATGCGCTGTCGCCGCGCCCAACGGATAGGACCTGATCTCCCCCTCGTCCATGGAAACACCCGGCAGATCGGGCAAGTTAAGCTCGACCGCCGCCATATCCTCCCAAGTCAGATTTTCTTTAACCAGAATGGGGGTAAAGAGCCGGTGCCTGCCGATTTCAACCAGCACATCCTGTTTTTCAGCTTCTGTCACAGGGATGAGCCGCGAGAGCCGTTCCAGTGTCGTTTCAACATCTTCCGTCTGTTCCGGCACAAGAAAAGCCCGGAAATTCTGGGCATTGATTGCCAGCGGAACGCCAAAACGATCCATGATTTCCCCGCGACCCGCCGGAACCAGCCGCATGCTGATACGGTTTTTATCCGACAGTGTACGAAATTTTTCCTGCTCGATAACCTGTAAATAAACCAGTCTTGAGGCTAAAATCGCAAAAATTCCCGCCTGTCCCGCACCTACCAGAAAAGCGCGCCGCGAAAATTCTCTATATCTTTCGATATCCCGGTTCATGGCAATTTCATGCTCCGGCGGATGGCTTCACGGCCAGCGCTTTATTAAAAGCCGAAAGCGGCCAGACAACAAGCGGGAACAAAAGAGCGGTGAGAAATCCGCTGAACAATGCCGGCTTCAAGGAAATTACCTCGAGATAAAACAGCATAAAGAAAATCCATTGCAGCAGGGCCGCACCAAAGGCAAGAAGTCCAAATCCCGCCCATAACACGGCAAAATTCTGCCCCTGCAGGAATTTCCGCTGGCTGCGTGTTGTCCATTGCACGGCAACCAATGTCAAAGCCTGCAGGCCCAGCGGTGCCCCCGTCAGCAAATCAAGCACAAATCCGGCAAAAAATGCGGAAAGCGGCGAGAGCACATCCGGCCGTAAAGTCGCCCAGTAGTATATTGCAATCAACATGATATCGGGACGGATCTCGCCCAGATTCGCAATGGGGATCGGAAAAGCGGAAAGTATCAATAACAGAAGCACGAGCGCAAATAACAGTGCCGCCCGTTTAAGCAGCAATTCAGGAGAACCTTGCCAGCCGTTATTTTCTACATTCAATGCCATAAATTTTCGCAGCTTATTGTCCAGCTACCGGGAAAATATCGCCTGTCGCCAGCGCCGGGTCAATTTCAGCGTTAATCACCTGCACATGCGTCAACGCGCCAAGATCCGTCAATGGCCGGACAAAAACACCCGCCTTGCCAACACCGACGATCGTTCCGACCGGAACATCCGCCGGTAACTGCCCGCCATCACCAGAAGTAACGATGCGCTGGCCAATAGCAAGGCCGCTATCCTGCGGTAGACGTTCCAGCTTGAGGATCCCCCCGTTCTTGCCGGAAAGAATCGCCTTGGTTCTGGTATTCTGGATCTTCACCGGGATTCGGGAGTTCAAATCGTTAATCAGCAGGACACGGGAGGAACGTTTCCCGGCTTCGGTGATCCGGCCGATCAATCCCTGTCCCGACATCACCGCATTTCCCTTGCTGATCTTGTCTATTGTCCCGACAGGCAAAAGCACGCTTTTCACAAAAGCGCCACCCGGATCGGAAACAACCCGCGCCGTCACAAAACTTAGCCCCGGATCCGCCTTGACGTTCAATAACTCATGCAAAGCTTTATTTTCTGCCTGAAGCTTCAAAGCCGTTTCATACCAGGCCTGAAGCTTGCTGTTTTCTTCCTGCAGGCGAATATTTTCGGCCTTGAGGGCCCGTAGAGTCTTGAAGCCTTCAAAATTTTCGGAAACGGCGGCAAAAGGACTGGAAACAGTCTGCAATAACGGCGCCATCAAATCGGTAACAGCAACCCGCATTTTCTCTACCGGCAGCGTCTCCGCTTTGTGAAAAACCATCAGTGTCAGGGCAATCAACACAAGCACAGCCGGCGTCGCCCGTGTGGTTATTGTCCGTAACGGAAAAGATTCACTCCATGAGCTGTTTTGTCGCCGGGTGACCAAGTTTATACCCCTGAAAGTCTTCTTTTCATTGTAACAAAAGAATCAAAATAAAGCGAATTTCTTTTTTCTTCAATATGTTACATCCATAATTTTAACCATTTTTTAACATAATATTGACATGGGCGCTATATTATGTGAACATGCCGCATGTCAAAACCGCCTCAAAATAATTCCGCAATCCCCCTCCCCGTCCTCCATGCACAGGCGGCACTGGAGATATTACGTACAGAAAATACTGCCCTTGCCGCACAAATTGAAAAAATCCTGCCAGCCTATGCGCTCCGGCTCGAAAAATCCGGGACAACCCCGACTATTGAGAACTTGCTGAAAATGGCTCGTCAAGGCCCTGAATCCTTAAAGGAAACACCGCAGCCCGCATCTTCCGGACAAGACGCCTTGTCAGCAGCGCATAAACAGCTGTATCAGCCGCGTGATAGATATTGCAACAACCCCATACAAATTCAACTCTATGCCGCTCTGATAACGGGAGATCTTGACCACGCCAAATACTGCTGCGCCCATGGTGCCGACCTTTTCGCGGCCGGTCCTGAAGCTTTGATGCGCGCCGTTGCTAGAAAAGGCTTTTTTGAAATCGTCGAATTTCTTTACAAACAGGACACAATTTCTTCCAATATTCTGAATGCCGGTATTTGTGGTGCCGCCGAAGATGGGCATCTGAACATCGTACAATATCTCCATAAAAACGGCGCAGATATCCGGAACCAATATGATCTGCCGCTGCGTCTTGCAGCACAAAACGGCTGGTTCAATATCGTGGATTATCTTTGCGCTCATGGTGGAGACAAAAGATATCTTGATGAAGATCAACGCCGTGCCTGGAAAAACTACGAAGCCTTAAACCAGCAATGGCAAAAACGTCTGCATATGGCTCCTCCGCTCGGACTCCATACTCAGAACCCGCGCTATTTCAAAAAATCTGCCTTCGAAGCCATTTTACCTCTGCTTTTTGAAGAGGGCTATCATGGTGCAGTCGCCCATGCCCTGGCTTTTCAAGCGGCGGGATTGTTTCAGTCCACCGCACGCGTACTACAATATTTGCAACAGCATGGCAAAAAAGGGATACAGCCGCTTCATGATCTGATTTACATGATAAAACTGCCGAAAGAGGATGCTGAGAATCTTAAGGACTGGGGTGACGCCGTGCTCAAATGCGGCCCGGGAATGACCCGCTTCGTAAAATTTGCCGATAAACTTCCATCGCCGGTTAAATCTACCGATGGCAGAACATGGTCTACAATCCATACCCGCAACGCTTGTGCCAGATTTTCATTTAACAATGCCGCCGAACACCCGATGCTGGCCGGACTCTGCATGGAATACGGCATTGATGAAAACGATTTTAATACCGCTTTAGCGCTGGTAAAAAAAGGACCCCCCGCCCATAAAAATATTCCCGACATCACTATTGCCGGTGAAATATTCGATATGCCCGGCGCAAAATTTTTTCGTCTGCCGCCAGATGATTTTCGTGGCCTGTTTTTAGGAGAAATCACCCATTGCTGCCAATCCATTGGCGCGGCCGGTCATGATTGCGCGCAACATGGATATGAATCGGAAGACGGTGGATTTTACGTGATAGAAAATAGCCGTGGGAAAATCATCGCGCAGACCTGGGCCTGGCGCGGAGAAGAAAACGAACTGTGCTTTGATACGCTGGAAACGCTGGGTGACAACGTCACCGCCGCGCAGTGGAAAAAGATTCTGAAGGCCGCGGCGAGGGAACTGGAAAGGAACAAGGGCCACAACGTCAGGGCCCTGCATGTCGGCCTCGGTGGCGACACACCGGATAGCCTGCAAAAATCTTTCGCCCGCGCCGCATCTCCCGCTACACCGAAAAAATATTCCAGCTATACCGAAGCCGGACAGCAGATCGTAGTGTGGGAAAGGGAGGCCCGCGAACAGATAAAAAAGCCCCTCGTTAAAAACGGCTTATAGATCAGTACATACTGACCAGCACGCCGCGCAGCGCCTTCATATTTTCCAGCGCCTGACCGGAACCGAGCGCGACACAGGATAGCGGATCATCCGCCACCGTCACAGCCAGACCCGTCGCATAGCGCAGAACATAATCCAGATTGGACAGCAACGAGCCACCGCCGGTCATGACGATTCCGCGGTCGACAATATCCGCCGCCAGCTCGGGCGGCGTATGTTCCAAGGCCCCTTTAACGGCGTCAATAATTGCGCCCACCGGTTCGGCCAGCGCTTCGGCAACCTGCCGTTCGCTGATCACCAGTTCTTTGGGCACGCCGTTCATCAGATCACGTCCCTTGATTTCCATGAGGCGGCCTTCGCCCTCTTCGGGCGGACAGGCAGAACCAATCTCTTTTTTAATCCGTTCGGAAGTCGATTCACCGATCAGCAGGTTATGCGTGCGGCGAATATAGCTGATAATCGCATCATCCATCTTGTCGCCGCCGACACGGACAGAACGTGCATAAACGATCCCGCCCAGGGAAATCACGGCGACTTCCGTCGTACCGCCGCCGATATCGACAACCATTGATCCTGTCGGCTCGGTCACGGGGAGTCCTGCACCGATAGCGGCCGCCATGGGCTCTTCGATCAAGGCGACGCGGCGGGCGCCGGCACTTTCTGCCGATTCCTGAATCGCACGGCGCTCGACTGCGGTCGAACCTGTCGGCACACAGATAACGATTTGCGGCGAAGCAAAACTGCGCCGGTTATGCACTTTGCGAATGAAGTGCTTGATCATCTCTTCAGCGACTTCAAAATCGGCGATAACGCCGTCACGCAGCGGACGGATGGCCATGATGTTGCCGGGCGTGCGGCCCAGCATCATTTTTGCCTCTTCGCCGACAGCCAGAACCTGCTTGCGGCCCTGCACGATTGTAATCGCAACAACGGAGGGTTCGTTCAAAACAACGCCCTGTCCGCGCACATACACCAAAGTATTGGCGGTGCCCAGATCAATCGCCATGTCGACAGACATCAGTCCCAGCAGTTTCGAAAGCATCAAGGCCCCCTGTTCCTTCCCCACATGATCATGGAGAGGTCCGATGAATCCGCGTTACTGTTTAGCCTTCATGCGCGGATTTTCCTTGTTAATGACATAGAGGCGCATTTTGCCCTTGCCATCCCGGCGACGAACAACCTTGTTATTTTTATCGCGGGTTTTTAGCGATTTAAGTGATGCAGTTTTTTTCATGATTCGATTCCATATTCCAAAAAGCTTCTTTTTTCAAAGAGGCGTCTTAAATGCTCCTTTGGAAAAGAAGCTCTGCAAACTACTGATTTTTTTATATATCGTCAACAGGCATTTACACCACTTGATAAAATTTATGGGAATCGAGAATCGACGAATTTAAACGCCTCGCATTATTTTCCACGGGGCGACAAATTGATCGAATATAATTTTTTGTAATTTTATTATAAGGAGAAGCAATTGCATGAATTATAATTATATTTCTTATCGAAATAATAACCTTATAAATTTATGAAAAAAATACTTGCAATTTTTCTTGAACGTACGATATACAAGGTCTTGCTTTGATGCTGAGCCGGGGGGTTTCATTCTTCAAAAAATAATAATCAAGAAATCCCACCTCAAGCAAAAAATCGGCTCAGCATATTTCTCTCCCTATAGAGAAAATAACTACAATACCCGCCCTGCCTCGCGCAGAGGCGGGTTTTATTTTCAGAAACCCGTTGACTCGGGCTTATGCCTATTTTAGCCTCCTCCAAATTTCCGAATATTTTCAAAAGGAACCGGTCATGAACAAGGATAACAAAAAACAGTCCGCTGTTTCAGCTAACGAGACGAAATGTTCTTTACAACGTTTACATGCTTATTTTAACGAGCAAGCCCGCACCATCAGATCTGCCCTCGAGCTGATTGACACGCTGGAGACAACCGTCGCAGAAAAAGATCGCGAAATCGCTACACTGAAAATAGCCGCCCATCAAGCGACTGTTCTGGCTAAGCTCGAAAACACAAAAGTTACCTTCCTGATCGATGGTTCCAGCAGCATGGGCATGAAGATCGTCGGCCAACGACATTCCTTCCTTGAAGCCGCTTTGGGAAGCGCCCAGCAGTTTTACCGCGCGTCCGCACAAAAACAGGTTTCTGCCCTTCTGTTTGGCAATACTGCCGGCCCCACACCGGTTGATCTGGCTGATACAGACGCGACTGACAAAATCAAAAAAACCGGCTTGCGCTGTGGGACAGATCTCCACGCTTCCCTTGCCGGATTTGTCCCCGGCAAAGAAAAGGAACATCTGCTGATTATCAGCGATGGCGATACCTATAACACACAAAAAATACAAAAAACGCTCGAAGCGCTGCTCGAGAATAATAAAAATCTGAGCATCGATTTTATCGTCGTTTTCAACCGCCCAGATTCAGCTATAAAAAAACTTCAGGAATCTGTCACGGTTTCTGATCCGCACCGCAAACCACAACTCGTTCTGGCAGACCATCAACAAGGACAAGCCGCCGTCATGCAGGCCATTCTGCACACACTGGAATCCCGCATTGAACAAAAAAACAGGCCAGCAAGAAAAACGTCCATCCTGCCAAAAAGCGCCTGATTATTTTTTAATGACGAACGTCGCGCGCTTGGAAAGTTCTTTCAAGCGTGCGGCGCCGACATAGGTGCAAGCCGAACGGATTCCACCCAGAACATCCTGCACCGTGCCTTTCACCTCGCCCTTATACTCTACAGTGACAACACGCCCTTCGGAAGCACGATGCAATGCCACGCCGCCGGAATATTTGTTCATCGCCTCTTCCGACGACATGCCGTAGTATTCGACCATATTGCCGACTTCCGGCAGTTTTTTCAGTTGCTCTTCCGACAGGCACTCATGATGTCCGGCGAACATGCCGCCCAACATGACGAAATCGGCCCCCGCCGCAAAGGCTTTCGCCACATCGCCCGGCATCTTGCAGCCGCCATCGGCACAGATAAAACCGGACAGGCCATGCGCCGCGTCGGCGCATTCTATGATTGCGGAAAGCTGCGGATAGCCGACGCCAGTCATCGCCCGCGTCATGCAGGCCGATCCGGGACCAATACCGACTTTAACAATATCGGCCCCCGCCAGAATCAGCGCTTCGGTCATGTCCGGAGTCGCGACGTTTCCCGCCATGATCACTTTTTCCGGATGATGCTTGCGCACATCGCGCACAAAATCGACATAGGTTTCCGTGTAGCCGTTGGCAACATCCAGACAGATCTTGTTGATCCCCTTGTCCTGCAAGCCCTCCATGATCTTGCTGATCTTCGCCATGTCCTCGATACCAAAGGTCGCGAAGGAAAAATCTCCAGACAAGGGCGCCACCTTCATTTCCTCCAGCGGAATGTGCTTATGCAGCGCCGTATAAATTTCAAAACCAGCCAGAGCGGAGGCCATGCGCAGCGTGCCCACCGTATCCATATTGGCGGCAATCACCGGCACGCCGGTAATTTCAACTGCGCCAGCCCCGGTTTTTGCATGTGGCATTCTGAATGTCCGGCGCAAATCTACCTGCGCACGGGATTTCAACCGCGACCGTTTGGGCCGGATCAGTACATCTTCAAAATCCAGTTTCGGTTCGGTATCTATTCTCATGACGCAAACTCCGGTTAAAAAACAAAAAATATCCCCGCCAAGAGCGGAGAGCCTGTTGAAACCGAGCTGAAGGAGGTTTCAGGCATATATAGACATTTTCATCCGGCGGCTCAAGCTTTTTTACCAAAAACCTTTTTAATCTGCCGATACCCCGTTTTGGTCGCATCCCAGCCTGTTTTAAAAATAAAATCATCCACCAGTCCCGTTGCGATGATCCAGGCCAGAAACAACCCCAGCAAGGGGCCCGCGAACAATCCCGTCAAAACCCAGCCTGCAGTAGCCCAGACTCCGCTTTCCGCCAGATGCGCGTAAAGAAAAGCGCCGGCAATTCCTGCAACCAGCCCCGCTAACGGCAAAACCACGTAGAGCTTTATAGAAAACAGAGCGATCCGCGCCACGTCGCCGCCGAGTTCCCGGGTCTTCGCTGTTATTTTTTCTTTTGTTTTCTCTTCCATTTATTTACCGATGCAAAAATCCCTGAAAACGGCATCGAGGATTTCCTCAACATGCACACGGCCGGTAATGCGCCCCAAAGCACGCAGCGCCAGCCGGATATCCTCCGCTGCCAGCTCCGGCAGCGCCGCGCCCCTGCTTCTTTCCAGCAAAACCAGCGTTTCCTGCAATGCTGTGCGATGCCGTTCCCGCGTCAATGACGGTCCGGTGGATTTGCCGAATTGCTCGGAAACTTTTTTTGTCAGGGCTGTTATAAATTCTTTCATTCCCGCATTTGTAATAACGGAAACGGCATATCCATTCCCATTTTCTTTTGCTTCAGCCAAATCGCTTTTGCTGGAAAGTACCAGCGTATTTTCATCAACCTCCGCCAGCGTTGCCGGATCCTGCGCTGATGCCGTTCCGTCAAACAGAGCAATTTTAATATCCGCGGCGTTGGCCGTCTGGCGGGCCCGCCGGATTCCTTCCGCTTCAATTGTGTCTTGCGTCTGGCGCAAACCCGCCGTATCGGCAAGAATGACAGGATAACCCCCCAGATCAAGATGAACCTCGATCACATCACGGGTCGTGCCGGGCGTGCTGGAAACAATGGCAGCCTCGCGCTGCGCCAGAGCGTTCAACAGGCTTGATTTACCGGCATTAGGGGCTCCCAGAATCGCGATTCTAATGCCCGCGCGCAATCTTTCGCCGCGACGATTATCATCCAGATGCCCGCTGATTTCGGCAATCAGCTGTGCCATGACGGGCTGAAGTTTGTCGGCAAGGCCTGTCGGCATGTCCTCATCGGGAAATTCAAGATCTGCTTCCTGATGGGCAAGTATTTTTTGCAGCCGTTCGCTCCATCCTTGATAAAGCGCGGAAAGGCTGCCGCTTAATTGTTCCAGCGCCTGCGTGCGCTGCGCTTCCGTTTCTGCCGCAATCAGATCGGCAATAGCCTCTGCTTCCGTCAGATCCAGTTTGCCGTTTTCAAAGGCGCGTTTGGTAAATTCCCCCGGCTCCGCCAGACGATAGCCTTGCAGCCGCGACAAAGCCATCAGCAGGCCGTCAATAACCGCGCGGCCGCCGTGTATATGATATTCGACAATGTCTTCGCCGGTAAAACTGGCCGGACCCTTAAAATACAAAATGATCGCATGATCCAGAACATGGCCGTCCATCGATAACGTGACATATTCTGCCCGACGCGGAACTATATTTTCTTTAGCCGAAAGAATTTGCGCGCCCGCCAGTGCTTGCGGGCCGGAAACGCGGATCACCGCGATGCCGCCGCTTCCTTTACCCGAAGAAAGCGCATAAATCGTCTCCATCAGCAGACCATTTTATTTTTTTGATCGTCGCGCAACTCTTCTTGTGTCTGGGACAAGAGCAATCTTTCAACATGCGTGCCATTCTGAAGATGGCTGGAAATGATCTCGTCAACATCTTCACGATTTTGATAGGTATACCAAACGCCTTCCGGATAAATCACCATCACCGGTCCCAGAGCGCAGCGATCCAGACATCCGGCCGTATTTACCCGCAGGCCTTCTTTATCCAGACCAAGTTCCTTTAACCGCGCTTTCATGTAATTGCGTAAAGGCTCTGCGCCTTTTTCTTTGCAACAGCCGCGCTCATGCCCCGGTGGACGTTCATTCGTGCAGCAAAATATGTGTACTTTGTAAAATGCCGGTTCTGATTTCATGACTCTTTTCCCTTGCCCCTTAATTTAGCACAATGATATTTGATTTCATGACGTAATCCGCTATTTTGAATAGGAAATTAAAAGAGGTTTTTTATGCAAAAAGAGGTTATTCTTTCCGCGCAGGACGGGGGCCATTTTACCGCTTTCATGTCATGGCCCGAAACCGATCTGCCCGCGCCGGCCATTGTTGTTATCCAGGAGATTTTCGGCGTCAACGAAAACATGCGCAACATCTGCGAAAATCTGTCACAGGCAGGCTATATCGCCATCTGTCCTGATCTTTTCTGGCGGCAGGAAGCCGGAGTTGTTCTAAGCGATAAAACGGAAGCGGACTGGAAAAAAGCGCTTGGTCTTTTTCAGGGGTTTGATATCGATCTGGGCATTGCCGATCTTCAATCAACGCTGGCTTATGTACGCAAGATACCGGAATGCGCCGGCAAGGCCGCTACTCTCGGCTATTGTCTGGGCGGAAAACTCGCCTTTCTCATGGCAACCCGTTCCGATGCGGATTGCAATATCAGCTATTATGGCGTTGGCATCGAGACCCTGCTCGCCGAAGCAAAAAACATCAAAAGCCCCTTGCTGATGCATATTGCCGAACATGACCAGTTTGTTCCACTGGAAGCCCAGCATGAAATTCTATCCGCTCTCAACAAACATCCACAGGTGGAAATTCACGTTTATCCCGGTGTGGATCATGCCTTTGCCCGTATTGACGGCGAACACTATGATAAAGAAGCCGCTCAACAGGCCAATTCCCGTACTGCGGATTTTCTCGCTACTCATTTAACCCGGCACAGGTAAATGCAGCACTTCGACGAAATTCCCTCCCAGCCGCCGGAAGCCTGTTTTGAAATCGCGGCCGTTGCGACAGCACGGCTGGCAAAACTTGCCGATGGAAACGGCATACAGCAAAACCAGCTGCGCCTGGCGCAGCAGGACACGCAGGTACACCAGATTCAAGGGCTTGTTTGCGTCACATTAAAACCCACAGTTACAGAGCGTGTTATCATCGCCCCGCCAACGACAGGGAAGGTTTTTCCCTCCCGTGACAGTATTTTCGCCGAAATTGAGACCTGCGCCAATACCTTGCCGCAAGACCCGCTTTTGGTTCAGGAAATCGTAACTACCATTCTTGCGCGTCCGGATCGGGGCTGGGGTCTTGATTTTCTAAAAATATCGCTCAAGCCAACACATCATTTTTCTATGATTGAAAATTGTACAAGCTGCAATGGCGAAGGCACGATCTTATGCAAGACCTGTCAGGCGCAAGGCACGATCCCCTGTGTCAACTGTCAGGGACAAGGGTTCAGTCCCTGCCCGATTTGTTTCGGAACGGGCGCCTATCAGAAAAACGACGGCAGCCGCGTTCCCTGTAACCGCTGTAACAACAGCGGAAGAATTCCCTGTCTGAACTGTCAGGCGCAAGGCCAGCTTCCCTGTCCGACCTGTCAGGGCCAGAGAAAAATAATTTGTTCAAATTGCCAGCAGAGCGGAAAAATGGCCCGGGTATTTCAAACCGTCTGGCATGCCGAAGCCAGCTTTGCGCTCATAAAAGAAAATCTTCCTCCTGAAATAACACAAGCCATAAATAAAATCGGCATGCCGGAAATGGCCTTGCAAAAACAGGCGGAGATTTTCTGTACAGGTGTGCGGACGGAAGGTTCGCGTCTGGATCTTTCCTATACGGCGCTACTTCCTCTCGCTAATGCCGAATTGCAGGTAGCTGGAAAAATCGTTCCGGCACAAATCGGCGGATTACAAGCGAAGATTCTTTCGATCGAGCCTTTTCTTGATAAATGCATCAAGCCCGGCATTCAATCGCTGCAAAAAGTATCACAGGGATCGTTTGCAACAGCTGCTCTAATTGCCAGCGCCTGCAAATATAAGGTTTTGCGGCAAATCCTGTCCGGTTTGGGCCATCAATCCAGAAAAGCCGTCTATTTAAAAACTGTTCGTGAATATCCCCTGATTTTTTCAGAGAAATATATTAAGGCGGCAGTGCTTTATGCAGAACGGGCTCTGTTTTCTCTGACCCGTATCCCACGATTACAGGGTTTGGCGCTGGGGACGGGTTTCTCTGTGCTTATTTCCGGCATTTGGTTTTTAACAATGCTCCGAAAATCGGTTTCACAACTACTTCATAATTATCATCTGGGCCAGCATATTCTGGCGGCAGATATCCTGGTCTGGGTTTTGTGTTATCTGATCAGTCTTTATGCCATCCGGTTTTTTGCTGCCAAAGCGCTGGATAAAATTCTGCCAGATCTCGGCACAGCACGGGATAAAGGTCTTCCCTCTGCCGGCGCAGAGGGCTTCTGGGCTTTGGGCACAACATTTATTTGCTGGTTCGCCCTTGCTGCCATCGCGCCGGAACGGGCCAACTGGTTATCCGCTCTTTTAAAAAGCGTTGGATTATAAAATTTACTGATTCATGATACTGAAGAATTCCTCGTTATTCTTGGTATCCTTCATTTTATCGATCAGGAATTCAACGGCATCGACGGTTCCCATCGGTGCCATGATCCGGCGCAAGACCCACATTTTGGTCAAGGATGCCTGATCAACCAACAACTCTTCTTTGCGTGTTCCGGATTTCTGGATATCAATCGCCGGGAATACGCGCTTATCAGATATTTTGCGATCCAGCACGATTTCAGAGTTACCGGTACCTTTGAATTCCTCAAAAATAACCTCGTCCATGCGGCTGCCGGTATCAATCAACGCTGTCGCGATAATAGTCAGCGATCCACCTTCCTCGATATTTCGGGCCGCACCAAAGAAGCGTTTCGGACGCTGCAAGGCGTTGGCATCGACACCGCCGGTCAGGACCTTGCCGGAGGATGGCACTACCGTGTTATAAGCACGGCCCAGTCTGGTGACGGAATCAAGCAGAATGACGACATCACGTTTATGTTCGACCAGCCGTTTGGCCTTCTCCAGCACCATTTCCGCGACCTGAACGTGGCGTGACGCCGGTTCGTCAAAGGTTGAGCTGATCACTTCGCCACGGACAGAACGGGCCATATCGGTGACTTCTTCCGGACGTTCGTCGATCAGCAGGACGATCAGATAAGCATTCGGATGATTGGTTTCGATCGAATGAGCGATATTTTGCATCATGACCGTTTTACCGGTCCGTGGCGGGGCCACAATCAATGCTCGCTGGCCAAAACCAAGCGGGGCGACCAATTCGATGACGCGCTGCAGTTGAATCTGGTTACGACCGCTTTTTTTGCCTGTTCCCCCGCCATTATCTGTCGGGTCATCCAGTTCAAGACTGATTTTGCGTGTAGGATAAAGCGGCGTCAGGTTGTCAAAATTTATCCGGTGCTTGATATTCTCCGGCTCTTCAAAATTGATATTATTGACGCGAAGAAGCGCGAAGTAACGCTCATTTTCTTTCGGAGCGCGAATTTCCCCTTCTACTGTATCTCCGGTGCGCAGACCAAACCGCTTGATCTGGCTGGGAGAAACGTAGATATCATCAGGGCCCGGAAGGTAATTTTCTTCAGGACTTCTCAGAAAACCAAAACCGTCCTGCAATACTTCCAGTACGCCGGAACCGACAATCGGAATATCCTGTTCTGCCAGTCGTTTCAAAATCGCAAACATAATTTCCTGTTTGCGCATGGTAGAACAGTTTTCAACACCAAGGCTTTCGGCATAAATCAATAGTTCTGCCGGCGATTTTTCCTTGAGTTCGTCCAGATTAAGGGCTTTTACATTCGGATCGCGTGTTTTGGCGGCTTCGTCAGCGGCCATTTCTGCCGCTATTTCCTGCGCGCTTTCGCCGCGTGAAGGATTATTGCCTATATTGCCGCCGTGTGACTGGCCGCCATGGCCAGGATGCCGTGTACGTTTCACTGTGATGTTCTTTCGTTTATGTTTGGAATGGTTTTCAGACTGTCTGTCTTTAAATAAATGTGATGATGATGGCGCATATGAGGGTGTTCTGCGTCAGAATGACGGTCGCCTGATCCCTGAAATCAAGCCTGAACAGGAGCAACCTATCAATTGTATAGGGTTCTGTCAATAGAAATTAGTTTTCCATATTCATCAAACTGGTTGCGCCAGCACCATAATAACGATGATGATCATCAATATTGTCGGAATTTCATTGCTATAGCGATAAAATCGCGCCGGTTTTTTATTGGCATCCTTCAGGAATGTCTTGCGCCAGCGCGCCAGAACGTGATGAAAAACTGTCATCAAAATAATCATGGTCAACTTTACATGCATCCAGCCTTGTGAAAAAAGCGCTGTATTCGCATAGAGCATTAAAGAACCAAAGAGCCATGCCGCAATCATGGCCGGATTCATGATATAGCGCAAAAGCCGCCGTTCCATGGTTTTCAGCGTTTCAGAAAGCTCACCCCCTGCTTTTGCTTCCGCGTGATAAACGAACAAACGTGGCAAGTAAAGCAATCCGGCCATCCAGGAAATAACCGCGATCAAGTGCAAGGCCCTGAACCACGGATAGTGCATCATGATAAAATCCTGCATTATTTTTGCTCCTTGCAAAGACACCGCCGAAATTTTTCCGGACAGATTTTTTTACAGGGCTTGCCCTCAACGGCTTCTGTCACCAACTGTGCCAGTCCCTTGATAAAATCCGGATGAATGCCGACTGTTTCCACACGCCTAAACCATAGAATCCCCATGGAGGTGGCGAGATGTCTGTATTCCTGTTCTATTTCCACCAACGTTTCAACATGTTCCGAAACAAAGGCATGCGGATAAACAAGAATACCGTCCATGTTGTCCTGCGCTGCCTGATAAAGCGCCTCTTCTGTCGATGGACCGATCCATTTTAACGGCCCAACACGGCTTTGATAACAAATTTGCCAATCCAGTTCCGGCATCTTCAGTTCCGCAACAATCCGGTTTGCGGTTTCCAAGCATTGCCATTGATAGGGATCCCCGCCTTCTATAATTTTTTCCGGCAGCCCATGCGCGGAGAAAAGCAGTCGTGTTTTTGCCGGCGCCGTTTGCAAGACATGCCGAATATTATCCGCGGACGCCTTGATGAAGCCTTCATTCAGCGGATAACAGCAAATTTCAACACCGGCTTTTCCACCTTTTTGTTTCCAGTCCTGAAATGACGAACCGGTTGTGGTCGTTGAAAATTGCGGATAAAGCGGCAAGAGAATGATTTTATCCGGATTATAGTCTTCCACTTTTTTTATTGTCTCTTCCGCCAAAGGGTGCCAATAGCGCATGGAAATAAATACCCGGGCCTGTGGATATTGTTTTTGTATGACCGCCTGCAAAGCTTCCGCCTGTTTTTGCGTATTCTCAAGCAAGGGAGATTTTCCGCCCAATTGACGATAGGCCGTTAAGGCGGTTTTTTTGGAACGACGCCATGAAATCCATTTCGCGAGGATAAACCGGATTGGCAATGGCGCTGCAATAATATTCTTATCCATGAAGAAATTGAACAAAAATGGCGCGATATCCGCTTCCTTCAAGGGGCCGCCGAGATTCATCAATACTATTGCGATTTTTTGCGTCATGCGGATTTATAATCCCGGATAATTTGCGCCAATGCCGCAATATGCTCCGGCGGCGTTTCTTTCATGACACCATGACCCAGATTAAAAATAAAAGGACGGTCTGCCATTGTTTGCAGAATTCTCTGCGCTTCACGTTGCAAGACAGCGCCGCCGGTTAACAAGGCAACCGGATCAAGATTGCCTTGCAAAACAACTGCCGCAGGACAATTATTTTTAGCCCATTCCAGAGGGACTTGCTGATCCAGCCCGATGCCCCTTATACCGGTTTTTTCCGCATAGGACATATAAAGCGCCCCGGCCCCCCGGGGGAAACCGATCACCGGAAAATCAGGATAGATATTGTGAATGGCCGTGACAATTTGTTGGGTTGGGGTAATAACCCATTTTTCAAACAACGGGGAAGGAAGCAATCCAGCCCAACTGTCGAATATTTGCACAACATCAACACCCGCCTTGATTTGTGCCAGTAAATACTGGGTTGTGGCTTTGACCAGCTTTTCAATCAGTTTTGCAAAGATTATTTCCTGTTCATAGGAAAACTTACGCGCCGCGATAAATTCTCCGTCTCCGCGTCCCTGCAACATGTAACAAGCAAGCGTCCATGGCGCTCCGGCAAAACCAATGAGAGCTTTGTCTTTTGGCAATTTTGTGCGGATCTGACGAATGGCCTCATAAACAGGGTTCAGTTTTTGATCAAAAGAATGAAACCCGAGTTTTTCTATATCAGTGATCTGGGTCAGCATATCCAGCCGTGGACCCTCGCCTTCAATAAAATCAAGCTTCTGCCCCAAGGCATAGGGAATAACCAATATATCGGAAAACAATATGGCGGCATCCATATCATAACGCCGCAATGGTTGTAATGTAACTTCCGTTGCAAAATCGGGAGAAAAGCAAAGATCAAGAAAAGAACCGGCTTTTTCCCGTAAGGCGCGATATTCCGGCAGGTACCGTCCCGCCTGCCGCATCAGCCAGAAGGGAACATGGTCTGTAACTTCACCGTTTAAAACCTGAATGAAATTTTTAGTCATTCTTTTACATGCCATTTTTTTTCAAAGCTGGGAAGAAGAAGCCTTCTATAAATAATAAAGATTATATTTAAGAGTCTGTTTTGGTAGTACGGTGAGTTTTGTGTATAACTTTAGTGATAATGACAAAGAGGTATATTTCTCTTTTTTTAATTTAAGGAAAATGGCGTTTTCCTTGTATATCTGTGGCTAAATTTATGGATTCGTTATTTTTTTGAAAATTGTGAATAACGGGAATAACTTTTATTTTGAAAAATGATTTTATCCCCGGAGCTAAATTCCAGAGTCCGCCTGTGAAAAGTTCAGGCATCTTTTTGTTTTGACTCTCTCTTTTTTTATTTCACCGGCTTTTAGCTCTTTTGGTGAACAAGGATATCCAAAGGCTTATCCACAAGGGGGAAGAAATAAACTTTTAATATCCGTGCTTTGTCGATACAATAAACACGGTCAAAACAGCCGGAAATGAAAAATGAGCGAAGACTGGCAAAAACTCGATCCTGAAAAAGCGGCGCGTATTGTTGCCGAGATCAATGCATATCTTGAGCCCGTTCCTTTTAGTCAGGAACATACAGCGGTCCGGTTTCAGAAACTTTCGTTCTATCGTGATTATGATTTATATGAATTGACGGATCTTTCGGCAGTGCCAGGGGCACGCAAGTATGCGCTGTATAAACCGGGTGATGTGAATATCATCACATGGACCAATCAGCCCGTATACGAAACAAATGAAAAAGCGGAATTGGTTCTGACCGAACAGACTGTTATTGATTATACCAAGTTCTTTTTCAATTATGTGCGCGGACGGCATGGCCGGTTTCTTGTTATCGAGACAATTGACGATATCAAGTGGCAGGTCGAGCCGCCATTGCAGGGCCGTAAAATCATGCAGGAAATGCTGGAACCGGTAACGGTTGTTGATCAAACGGCAGAGAACGGTTTTACTCTTGAAGCTTTTATGGTGTTCAAGGATTCCCTTTTTAAAACAAAGGTGCATGTCGATAAAGAAGGTCTTGTCAGCATGTCTGACGAAGAATTGAAAATTGAAGGGATGCCCGTATTGCAGGATGCAGCTGCCTGATCCCGTTTTCCCCGCTACCCTGTTTTTCCCCATGCCGGACCGTCATGAACAAAAACCGGCGTTCGATGATATTCCCCTTTCCTTTCGTACCAAGCTTTCTGCCTTTCTGGTAGAAGAAATCATTCATGGAGAAGTTTGCCAGGGCAGCCTTTCTGCTTCGGCCAGCTTTGTCTTTACGCTGGATTCCGGACGGAAGGTTTTTGCCAAGGGAAATCATCCGGAAGAAACGTCGCATGGAACGCAAACTCTGCGGCAGGAAATTCTGGTTTATCAGAAAATTCCCCTGCTCACAGAGATCTCCCCGCGATATTTAGGGTCCGTGAGTGACGGGGATGATGATGGCTGGATGCTGGGCCTGTGGGATTATCTTCCATCGACAGAGCGTTTTTTTGAGACTGAATCCTTGTATTTCCTCATCGCAAAGTATTTTCGATGCGATACAGATCTTTCTTTTTTAAAACCGGCACATGCACAAAGCTATATCGGATTGTTTTTTTCACGAGATAAAAAATGGCAACGCTTTAAAACGGAACCGCAGCGCCGGCAGGATTTTTTATCTTTATTCGAAAATCAGGAAGCCGCGGGACAATGGCTACAGAACAATCTCGATCATCTTTGTTGTTTGCAAGACCGACTGCCGGAATTATGCGGCGGCCCGCAGGGGCTGATTCATGGGGATTTAAGGCTGGATAATATTTTGTTGCGTTCTTCTTTGTTGATCATTGATTGGCCGAATGCCTGCCGGGGACCGGTTATTTTTGATCTGCTGTTTTTATTTGCCAGTCTGGAGAGTCAGGGTTTGGGAAAAATTGAAACGCATCTCTCCGGTTTTAGCAAAGAGACAGGGATTTTTTTACCGTTATTCGAACAGCAGGTGATGGCAGCCGGAATAGCCGGTTTTTTTGCCCAGCAGGCCTTTCGTTCTGTGCCGGAAAAAATGCCCCGGCTGCGCTGGATGCAGAAATCCATACTTTTAGCGCTACTCCTATTTCTCGCCCGGCAAGGGGTTATCGAATCCGTTCCCAGAATGACGGATCAGAGCTTAAAATAAGCGGTAAATGGCCTTCTCGAGGTGAGATAGGCGGGATTATGCTTTAATCTACCCCAATCTTTTACGTAAAGACGTAATTTTCTATCTTTTTTATTTCCCTTAAGATTATCTTTAAACCTTGGAAAAGGGTTATTAACCACCTGTGCCGCATGATGGTGGTGTAGGGGAATTTGGTGCCTGCTTGAGTGTCGGAAAAGCGTGGGGCGTTTTTCCGAAAAATCAGAGGGCTCAATAAGATAAAAAGAGGGGCTGTGCCAATGGGAAATGATTTCGAACATAAAGACGGGGCACTGACAAACGGCAAACCACAAAAGAATGGTTTCCGTGAAACGTCAAAGCGTCTGCGGCACGGTCAGGAAAACCGGTTAAGCCATCGGGCCAGTCTTGACTGGCGACTGGATCAGCGCTGTGTCTGTGCAGAAAACGGACATGTCGCTGATTTTGTCATGATAGAGAATTTGAAACAGATTCTGATGAAAAGCCGGACGGCAGCGGCCTTGTTAACGGATAAAAACGGAAAGCCAATCGACATTATCTATGATGAGCAGATTCCCGTTTCGCAATTTTATCCCCGTGAAGACGCGCGGATTATCACGTTGAACCCGCGCCGCCCGAAAGGCGATTTATTGAATTTGCTTTCCCGCGAATTGCGCAGGGTCTGGCAATATAGTCATGGGGCTTTGATCAATCCCTTGTTGTTTGAACCGGACGAAGCCGTTTTGGTAAACCGCGCGCAGCAAGCCGACGTTTTTATGGTCTCGATCCGCATTGCCTGGGAACTGAAATTGCAGGGTGAAAACGAGGCTTGGGATTATCTGGCCGGATCGCCGATGGCCGATGTCAGCAGAACATTTGAAATCAAGGCCAGCGCAGATTTCCGGACGCTGAATAACGGGGAAGCTTCCCGTGCAGCCTATGATAAATTTTTTGAAGACAGTCGCACCAGACAGCACGATAAACGGATTATCCATCAGATGTTACTGGATGAAACGGGTTATATTCGTGCAGACGGGACGCGGCCGCGCGTCACGATGGATCTTTTTTCCAGACTGGGTGAATTGCCGCATGGCCGTAATTATCTTTCGATGAAAGCGGAACGGATGCCGACAGATCTTTGCTATGCGACAGTTGAAGATCGTTCCAATTCCAATTTTCTGTGGTTTATCAAATTCGAGCGGAGCTTTCAGGAGAAGGAGCTGCAGATGGTGCAGGAATCCGTGAAACTTTCCGCCGAGGTTGTTGACTTTGCACAATGGAGCGCACAAGCGCGTCGTTCCAGGCCGCCAGAGCCAGTGCAATAATTCTTTACGGTCCCTCGTTCCGGGGGAGGGAAAAAATGTTCAAGAGGCTATCAGAAAGACCGTTACGGCTGCATCTGGACAATGTATCGCAATGGCCAAAGACCGACGACAGGCAAGGACCGGAGCCGGTTGATCTGGCGTCTTCTTCCTTTTGCCGGGAGTTCCCCGACTATATCCGCAACATCATGTTGATTCTTGAGCAAAGCCCGACAGGCAAAGCCTTGTTGGGGCGGGCCGTTGCCAATGGTCTGTCGGTCGGGCTTGATCCCTTGCTGGAGCCGCAAAATTGTTTTTTCTATGCGGAACAAAACCATTTTGATCTCGGCTATCAGCCGGATCTTTTGCAAATGACAGAAAAAGGGATCAGCCGCTATCTGGCTTGCTTTGTCGGGGCCTTGCGCAAGTCCTGGCATAATACCGGAGATTTCAACCCGATCTGGCGGCATAAACCGGAAGAGGCCTTGCGGGCCTGGCGCTGCATGGAGGCAGATAACGAGGCGGTTTTACAACTTGTCGCTTGGGAATTGCGTGCGGCGGGAGCCGGTTTTTTCTGGCGTGCACTTTTGTCGGGCGACAACGGTGATATCAGTTTTGTTTTTGAACGCATTGCTTCGGAAGGGCCGGAATATCAGTTTAACGGCAAGGCTTGCCGGGCTGCTTTTGAACAGTGGTTTGCGGATCGGGCACGCGTGGCGGCGGCGGACCATCAGGCGCTGGAAATTATTGATATGCTGTTACTAGAACGTTTTCCCAAAACCTTCTCCGGACAAAGCATGAAAAGGTCGCAACTTCAGGCTTTGGGCTTTTTGCCGGGGGGAAAGAACTATCTGGCGGGCTGTCTTTTTACCGGGGCGCATTACGAGAATCTGGACGATCCTTTTAATCAGGTGCATTTGCAGCAGATCTGTCGCGATCTGGCCAGAGAACCGGATCGTTTCAGATTATGATCGACATAATTTTTCTTGTATCTAATTGATATATAAAGAAAATAATATTTATATTTGACATATAACACGATAGATGTAGACTGTCTTTATTCACAATAAATGAAACAGGAGCATCAAAATGTCATCATGCAAACAAACATCAATCGAGACAACTTCCGGTCTGCAAAAAGCTTTTCAATATGCAGCGGCCGTGACCTATGCTTTGGCTGGGGAAAGCCCGGCATTGGGGATTTTCACCGCAAAATACCTGTCCGATATGCAACAGGCGCGCAAAGCAACGCCTTCTCCGTAAGCGTCGTTGATTTACTGGAAATCGAGCAAATGAGCCTCTCCGCGGAGAGAAAGCCATTCGCGCGCCATTTCCAGCGCCCGTTCTTTTTCACGACGGGCCAGCTGGAGGAAGATGTTATCCCTGTCTTCTATCGCGCGCTTTTTTTCCGGACCATCTTGATAATGGGCAATAGCGATATGCAGCCACATCAATGATTTCACCTGATCCGGTATTGTGCCTTCGCCGGTAAAATACATGACACCGAGATGATGTTGCGCGATCACCCGATTATTTTCCGCGGCTTTGAGAAAGTATTTAAAAGCATTGGCTGGATTGCGTTCGACGCCCTTTCCGCCGTAATACATGATACCGAGCATTTCTTCCGCGAGAGCATTTCCGGCGGCGGCGATATTTTCCAAAGGATCAAGCAAACCGTCATATTCACCGGCCTGAAATTTCAAAATAATGTTTTCAAGCGTCATTACTTTTTCGTTATCTGTATCCTCTATAATGATTTCTACGTCAGCGGCCTCTTTTTTTTCCTCGGTGCCAGTATTTTGTTTTACGGTCTCGTCTGACAACAGCTGTCCGGGCTGAAAAGATTTATATTCATCGGTTGAAGGCAGGTTCGATTTGCTTTTTTCTTTATCAAGTAACAGAAATTCGTTTGCCGCCAGAGCGGGGCTAGAGAAAAAAAACATGCCGATGACAAGGGCCTGGAAAGTAAAAACTGTGTTTTTCATGTGAAACTCCCGATATCTGATTATAGTTTGTTTATTTATTTTTGTAATAACAGTGCTTGCCATTCCCCGAGAGAAAAGCTGTCACGAAGCTGAAGACCCTGTTTTTCATGCGCCGCCTGAACTTCGGTTTTTTGCCGTGTCAATAAACCGGAAAGGATGGCATAGGCGTGCGGCATCATAACGCTGTTTAGTTCTGCGGCCATGGCGATCAGCGGGTTTGCAAGAATATTGGCAGTGACAAGATCATAGGGGGCGTTTTCCTGTGCCAGCACTGTTTTATAGCCATCTCCCGACATTAAGGAAATGGTGCCGTCGAGGGCATTCATCTCCGCATGGCGTTGACTGACGATGATGGATTCCGGATCAATATCAACGGCGGTCACCTGCATTTCCGGCCAGAGTTTTTTCATGGCGATCGCCAGAATGCCGGAGCCGCAGCCCATATCGAGTCCATTTTTAAAAACTTTTCCGGCTTTTTTCAGGCTTTCCAGCGCAAGCAGGCAGGCTTTGGTTGTTTCGTGTTCGCCAGAACCAAAAGCCGTGGCGGCGTCAATCTGGAGGGGAATGCCGGTGGCGGGTTTTTCGCCGGTATAATGCGATCCATAGATAAAAAAGCCGCCAATGGTGACGGGCGGGAAATTTTCATGAACGTGCAAGAGCCAGTCTTTTTCGGGGAGTTTTTCCGCATGGAGACCGTTTTGGCCGATAATGCCGGAAAGATTTTCAGCCGCGGCGACCAGCTTGATTCTATCCAGGATGGTTTCGAGGTCAGGCGTACCATAAGTCGTCAGTGACAAGGTCCAGTCATCTCCGTCCGTTGCTTCACGATTTTGCAGCGCTACGGCAACGGCGCAATCTTCCAGCGCGGCTGCAATTTTTTCTGCCTCTTCTCCGGAAAGAGAGCGGAGAAAATCAAAAGTGACCCGCCAGAGCGGGTGGGGAATTCTGTTTTCGGAAAGTATATTGATATTTGTGTTCATCGTGGTCTCCTTTACGCATCTTTCTTGATCTTGGGTCACTTGTCCATATACTATTGCAATGCATTGATTTTAAAGAATTGGGAAGCCCATGATTGAAAATGTTGTTATCGCCGGTTATGTCCGTACGCCGTTTCACTTTGCAGGAAAAGGCGCACTCGTCACAGTACGGCCCGATGATCTGGCCGCCGTGGCGGTAAAAGAACTGGTAAAACGGACGGGCGTTAAACCGGAAGATATTGAAGATCTGATCATGGGTTGTGCTTTTCCTGAAGCGGAGCAGGGATTTAACATTGCCCGGCTGGTCGGAAATATCGCCGGTTTGCCGCTTTCAATCGGGGGGGTAACGGTTAATCGCTTTTGCGGGTCTTCGATGCAGTCGATCCATCAGGCGGCCGGGAGCATTCTAGCGGGTGCCGGCAAGGCATTTATCTGTGCGGGCGTGGAGTCCATGACCCGGATTCCGATGGGCGGATTTAATCCGATGCCAAATCCGGCGCTGGCGAAAGCAACAGAGGCCTATATCGGTATGGGGGAAACCGCGGAAAATCTGGCGCGGAAATACGGGATTTCCCGGACAGAACAGGAGCGGTTTGCGACAACCTCCCATCAAAAAGCAACGGCGGCGCGCAACGCGGGCAAGTTGAAAAGCGAGATTGTTTCCGTCCTGACGCCGGAGGGCACGGACGTTTCCGAAGACGGCTGCATTCGTCCGGAAACAACGCCGGAAAGCCTTGCGGGGTTGAAACCGGCCTTTGATCAGAACGGGACTGTGACGGCGGGAACGTCTTCGCCGCTGACCGACGGGGCGGTGGCGGTGCTGGTGACATCGGCGGAATACGCAAAAACGCAGGGATTGAGTATAATGGCGCGGATACGCAGCATCGGCGTTTCTGGGTGCGCACCGGAAATCATGGGGATTGGTCCGGTCGAGGCTTCAAAAAAGGCGCTGGCCCGGGCGGGTCTGTCTTTAAAAGATATTGATATTATTGAACTGAATGAGGCCTTTGCGGCGCAAGGGCTTTCCGTGATCAGGGAACTGGGTATGGACGAAAGCCGGATTAATCTGGACGGCGGCGCGATTGCGCTGGGTCATCCGCTCGGCGCCTCCGGCGGACGGATCACCGGCAAGGCCGCGAGTCTGTTACAGCGCGAAGGTAAAAAATTTGCGCTGGCCACCATGTGCATTGGCGGCGGTCAGGGGATTGCCACCGTACTTGAAGCGGTATGACGCGCAGGATTCCAAAAGCCGATATGCATGTGCATCTGGAAGGCACGATTTCGCCAGCCATGGTGCTGCAGCTGGCGGAAAAGAACCATATTGCTATTGCTGATGGCTTGTTGAACGCGGAGAGAAACGCATTCCTCTGGCCGGAGGATGGCACAGCGGCCGGGGCACTCAAAGGATTCGTACATGCTTATGATCTGGCAACCTCCGTGATGAAGGGCGCCGATGATTATACGCTGATTACCTATGATTATTTAACGCGCGCTGCGGCGGAAGACTGTATTTATGCGGAGATTGGAATTTCCGCCGATCATGGCGCTATGGTGGGGCTTTCCTATCCGGCAATGCTGGAGGCCATCACACAGGGATATGACCGCGCCAGAAGGGAAACCGGGATCGCGGCGCGACTGATTTCAACCTGTGTGCGGCACTATGGTCCGGCGGGTGCATTGAAAGTCGGACAGTTGACGCACGATCATCCGCACCCGCTGGTGACGGCCTTCGGGATGGCGGGGGATGAAAATGCAGGCGCGGTTGCTGATTTTGTTCCTGCCTTTGAAGCTTCGGGCCTGCCCTTCAGAACCGCGCATGCGGGCGAGGCGGCTGGGGCGGCAAGCGTGTGGGCAGCATTGCACGCCCTGAATCTCCGTCGTTTTGGCCACATGGTGCGGGCCATCGAAGATGAAGAATTGATGCGTGAACTGGTGATGATCAAAGCGGTGCCGGAAGTTTGTGTTTCCAGCAATCTGGCGCTTAAGGTCTATCCGGATTATGCGAGCCATCCTTTGCGGCAGCTTTTTGATGCCGGATTGAAAGTGGTGCTGGGCAGCGATGATCCGACTTTTTTTAACACCTCCATCGGGAAGGAATACGAGATTGCCCGGCGCTATTTTAGTTTTACAGACGCTGAATTGCTGCAAGTGACGCGGAATGCCATTGAAGAGGCTTTTGTTGATGAAGCCACCCGGACAATGCTTTTGGCCGATATTTCCTGATTCTAGTTCATTTTAAGCTGTTGGAGAGAGCGGAGCGGTTTTTAAAAGCATTTAGGATTGTTATTGGCTTTATAGCTTGATTTTATCAGAAAACTCAGCTATTTTCCTTAAAAATTACGGGCGAAAAAAGAACAAGTTATTGCAATGAATACAAAATTTGATGTCATCGTTGTCGGCGGCGGTCATGCCGGCTGTGAAGCGGCGGCGGCCAGCGCAAGGTTGGGCGCAAAAACCCTGCTTTTAACGCATAAAATCGAATCCATCGGTGTCATGTCCTGTAATCCGGCGATTGGCGGCTTGGGCAAAGGGCATCTGGTACGTGAAATTGATGCGCTGGATGGCGTTATGGCGCAGGTTATTGATAGCGCTGGAATCCAGTTCCGGATGCTGAACGCCAGCAAAGGCCCTGCAGTCTGGGGGCCGCGGGCACAAGCCGATCGCAAGCTTTATCGTCTGAAAATCCAGGAAATCCTGCTGAATTATCCCAACCTGACGGTTTTTGCGGATGGGGCAGAGGAGATTTTACAGGATGACGCAGGGCATGTTTCCGGGGTGATGACATCTCAGGGACATCATTTCAGCTGTGGGGCGCTGGTTATTACCACCGGAACTTTTTTGCGTGGCGTGGTGCATTGCGGCAAAAAAATTCATCCGGCAGGACGTATCGGCGAGAAACCCGCGGTTGGTCTGGCGCTGAGTCTGGAAAAACTGAATTTGCCGCTTGGCCGTTTGAAGACGGGGACGCCGGCGCGGCTGGATGGCCGCACCATCGACTGGTCGATTTTGGAGGAACAGAAAGCCGACGAAGTGCCGCAGCCTTTTTCCTTTATGTCGGACCGGATCACTATCCCGCAGGTAAGTTGCCATATTACTTATACCAGCGAGAAAACGCACCAGATCATCCGGGATAATTTGCAAGATGCTCCGATGTATTCCGGGCAGATCACGTCTTCCGGCCCGCGCTATTGTCCGTCAATTGAGGATAAGGTTGTTCGTTTTGCCGACAAGGCGCGCCATCAGATCTTTCTGGAACCGGAAGGGCTTGATGATACGACGGTTTATCCAAATGGCATTTCCACGTCTCTGCCGGAGGACGTGCAGGCAGAGATGATCCGCACCATTCCCGGGCTTGAAAATGTCACTATTTTGCAACCGGGTTATGCCATTGAATATGATTACGTTGATCCGCGAGCGCTGACAAGGACTCTGGAGGTCAGGGCGGTACAGGGCTTGTTTTTGGCGGGTCAAATTAACGGCACGACAGGCTATGAAGAAGCCGCAGCACAGGGCCTGCTGGCGGGAATTAACGCAGCGCTGGTGGCGGGCGATACGTCCGAATCCTTCACCCTTGATCGTGCGGATGGTTATATCGGGGTCATGATTGACGACTTGGTCACACAGGGCGTTTCCGAACCGTATCGGATGTTTACCTCGCGGGCGGAATACCGCTTGCTGCTGCGGGCGGATAACGCCGATCAGCGGCTGACTCCGGCAGGACTTTCGGTTGGCTGTGTCGGTTCGGCCAGATCCTTGCACTTTGAAAAGAAGCAGCAGGCGCTGGCGGAAGCAAGGGCTCTGGTGCACGGGCTTTTTGCCTTGCCGGCGGCGCTGGAACGTCAGGGATTCAAGATTAATCAGGACGGGGTGCGCCGCTCTGTGCATGATTTGATGCGCTATCCCGAGATTAACCTGAAATCATTATACAGCTTGTGGCCGGAACTGGCGCAGATCCCTGCGGTTATTGCCGAACAAGTTGAAATTGATGCGCGTTATGCAGGTTATATCGAGCGGCAGGAAGCGGATATTGTTGCTTTCCGGCGGGATGAAAATCTGGTTTTGCCGCATGATCTTGATTATGCGGCCGTGGGCAGCCTTTCTAATGAAATGCGTCTCAAGCTCTCCAAACATGCGCCGGATACTTTGGGGGCCGCAGCGCGGATTCCTGGCGTTACCCCGGCAGCGCTGGTTGCGCTTTTGCGCCATGTCAAGCGCCGGGGTAAAAAGGAAAAAGACGTTGCCTGAAAGCATGGAAAAACTGTTTCAGCGGCATGGTTTTGATGTTTCACGTGAAACAATGCATAAACTGGACATTTATGAGCGGCTTTTGCAAAAGTGGCAAAAAGCCATTAATCTGGTCGGACCCGCAACAATAGAGCAGGTGGCGGAGCGGCATTTTCTGGATTCTGCCCAGCTTTTGCGGCATATCCCGGAAAAGACTATCCGTCTGGCGGATATGGGGTCGGGTGCCGGCTTTCCCGGAATGGTTCTGGCCATTTTCGGTGTGAAGGATGTGCATTTGATTGAATCCGATGTCCGCAAGGCGACCTTTTTGCGTGAAGTTTCACGTGAAACAAATACCGAAATAACAATCCATGATATTCGTGCCGAAGATTGCGTTATTCCGAATATCGATGTTTTTACAGCACGGGCTCTTTCCCAACTGAAAGACCTCTTGAAGCTGACAGTACATCTGGTCACGCCGGACCATGATTATATCGCTCTTTTTATGAAGGGCGCCCAGCTGGACGAAGAAATTAAAAAAGCAGAAAAGGCCTATAATTTCAATATAGAGATTTTTCCCAGTCTGACAGACCCATCGGGGAGAGTTTGCAAAGTCAGCGCTGTCCATCTTGACAAAATAAAATGATTTCAATACAAATACATAATATAAACTTAGGAGATAAGCTATGGCTGGAGCAATGGACGCGTTGCAAAATAATGAAAAGCTTGCTGCTTTCATTAGAACTTTTCTGCCAAAAGTCCAAAATTATATTGAAGGAATCGAATCTGTTTCTCTTCTTCTGGATTATACCCGGCTGTCCAGTCTGGTGGCGGAAGATGACCGTGTGATTGAGAAAATAGAGGTGTATGGCAGTACGGGTAATAATGTTTCCGCGCTTTTGCGCCGACGGGATGAAATCATGCATGAAATGATTATCGGGACAGTGCGGATTGGGCTTGAGCACGGAAAGGCCGTGGAGGTCATGGAGTTGCTGCCGAAGGAGAAGTTTTATCCCGCGCTGAAAGAGGATTTGAAGAGCGTCGGTTTTGACGAAATCGCTGGCTTGGTTACTTTGGCAGAGATAAAAAAGCAGGTTTATCGCCCTTTTCCGGAGGGAAAGGCTTTGAAGCCGCTGCAACAGAAATTCAAGCCGCGGCGGTTTTAAAAGCTCTGTTTCACGTGAAACAACATGATATAAGCGCATTGTAGAAGAATCAAAGGAACATGCCGATGACACAATCCGGGTCAACTCAAAATGCAGTCGTGCCCAGCGCCGCCTCCAGCGCTGGCGGGCGGAAAACCCGTTATATCAGCATTTCCAACCAAAAGGGCGGCGTCGGGAAAACGACGACAACAGTCAATCTGGCGACGGCGTTGGCGGCGGTCGGAAAAAAAGTTTTGGTAATCGACCTAGACCCGCAGGGCAATGCTTCGACCGGCTTCGGGATCGAGCGGGCGGAACGGGTGAATGGGACTTATGAGGTCTTGTTCGGTGAATGCGGAATTGATCAGGCTGCTTATTCAACCAAAGTCCCCAATTTATTTGTGGTGCCGTCCTCGATCCATCTTTCGGGAGCGGAGATTGAGCTGGTCGAGGCCAAAAAACGTGAATACCGCCTTTATCAGGCTTTGGAGGAGAGCGGGGAGAATTATGACTATGTCCTGTTTGATTGCCCGCCATCACTTAACCTATTGACATTAAATGCTTTAGTCGCTTCTGATGGCGTCTTGGTGCCGTTGCAATGTGAATTCTATGCTCTGGAGGGCCTCAGCCATCTGGTGAATACCATCGAGCGGGTCCGGAGCAGTTTTAATCAAAAGCTGGAGCTGATGGGAATTGTTTTGACGATGTATGACAAGCGTAACAATCTGTCAAATCAGGTTTCCGATAATGTGCGGAGCTTCTTTGGCGACAAGGTCTATGAAACGGTCATTCCGCGCAATGTCCGTATTTCCGAAGCCCCTTCTTTTGGTTTGCCGGCCATTGTCTATGACATGAATTGTATCGGTTCCCAGGCATATATTCAGCTGGCCAAGGAAATGCTCAAACGGGAAAAAAGCAAAGAAATAGAAGCGCCGCAGGCCGCCTAGAAATAAATCTGAAGATTAAAGGATCAAAAATGTCAGCAGAAATTAAAAAAAGAGGCCTGGGCCGCGGACTGGATGCATTGTTTCAGGATGCCAAACGGGAAGAGGCGGCGTTCGAGCCCAAATTAAAACGCGGGGCGGAATTCCCTGAAACGGCGCAGGAAATCAAATCAGGCAGAACGGGGAATCCCGTTGCGAATCTTGGTGAGGCGCCGCGTAAAATTGCAGTTGAAAAATTGACGCCGGGAAAATTTCAGCCCCGCTTGCGTTTTGATGAATCCGCGATCGATCAGCTGGCGGAATCGATTGCCATTCACGGTGTTCTGCAGCCCTTATTGGTGCGCCCCCTCTCCGGCGGCCGCTATGAAATTATCGCTGGCGAGCGGCGCTGGCGAGCGGCGCAAAAAGCGCAAGTGCACGAACTGCCGGTCGTGATCCGTGAATTGTCCGATACTGAAACGCTGGAAATTGCGCTCATTGAAAATCTGCAGCGCGAGGATTTGTCCGCCATCGAAGAAGCCGAGGGCTATCAGCGGCTGATGGATGAATTCGGGCATACGCAGGAAATGCTTTCACGGCAGCTGGGAAAAAGCCGCAGCCATGTCGCCAATACCCTGCGGCTGCTCAAACTGCCGGAAAGCGTGCGCGGATTGATCCAGAACGGCAAGCTGAGCGCGGGACATGCCCGAGCGCTGGTCGGGGCGAAAAATCCTCTCGAGCTGGCGCAAGTGATCGTGAAGCGCGACTTGAGCGTGCGCGAGACCGAGCGGCTGGTTAAAAAAGCCACCGAAGGCAAGTTGCCGAAAAAGAAAAAACCGGCCTTTGTGCAAAAAGATGTGGATATTCTGGCGCTGGAAGAAAAAATGACAGCCCTGCTGGGAATGCGCGTTTCGATTGAACAGCAGGCCCAGGG
>CAYWIT010000005.1:0-132356 GCA_964458415.1 uncultured Rhodospirillaceae bacterium | reverse complement strand
AGGCCACCGACATTAAAGTTCCCGGCAAGGGCGTCCTGACCATGACCTTCAAAGGCGAGGACGGAAAAACGCAGGACTGGGAGATCTTCAAATTTGACGGCTCCGGCGTAGCCATGGGCATGTATAACACAGATGAATCCATCGCTGGGTTTGCAAGGTCCTGCCTCAATTATGGCCTGGCCCGCAAATATCCGGTCTATCTCTCCACCAAAAATACCATCCTCAAGGCCTATGACGGCAAGTTCAAGGATATCTTTCAGGACATCTATGACCGCGAATTCAAAACGGCTTTTGAAAAAGCGGGGATTGTCTACGAACATCGCCTGATCGACGATATGGTCGCCTCGGCCATGAAATGGGAAGGCGGCTTTGTCTGGGCCTGCAAGAACTATGACGGTGACGTGCAATCCGACAGCGTGGCGCAGGGCTTTGGCTCGCTCGGCCTGATGACCTCCGTCCTGCTGACCCCCGATGGAAAAACCGTTGAAACCGAGGCGGCGCACGGCACCGTCACCCGCCACTACCGCATGCACCAGCAGGGCAAGCCGACATCAACCAACCCGATCGCTTCCATTTTTGCCTGGACGCAAGGGCTGAAATATCGTGGCCAGTTCGATAACACGCCCGATGTCGTTGCCTTCGCGCAGACACTGGAAGAAATCTGCGTTTCGACCGTTGAGGCAGGCGACATGACCAAGGACCTTGCTCTTCTGGTCGGGCCGGATCAGAAATGGCTGACGACCGAACAATTCATGGACAAACTGATCTCCAACCTGAATATCGCGATGCGGAAAGCCGCCTAAAGAACCGACATTGCGCGGGGGCCGGTACGCTTGTACCGGCCCCCTTTTTTATGCCTCTTTTAGAGGTGGCCTTTATTCTTTTTTGCCATCCACACGCGGCCAGCGGCAAAATCCAAAAGCGCAGACCGCCACAACGGCGACAACCGGCACGACCACCAGCAGCGCCCAATAGGGACTGCGTCCGGCCCGACCCAGAATAACGGCAGAAAAAGCCATCAGGACAAAAAGTAAAATCCCCTGTACCAAAAAACGCAGCCAGTCCGGCAAGCCGGAAATAAAAAATATTTCCCCGTTCATTTTTCTTTTTCCTTCGCCGGTAAAACGGGCCAGCGCCGCAACGCCAGAGCGCCGGCAACCAGAATGATGCCCAAAAACGGCACAGCCAGAAGCCCTGCCCAGAGCGGAGAAAATCCGGACCGCCGGAAAATCCGCGCGACCGGCCACGCCATCAGCAGCGCCGTCATAAAGTGCAGCTTTAACGGATCCTGAAAAATTCCGGATAAATCCATCATACCTTCCCTTCACGTATATTCGGGATTTCATGCAACAGCCAGACCAGCACTGTCAGTACCGCCAGCGCTCCTGCCTGATGCATAACCGCGACATGCAGATGCACCTGCGTCAAAAGCGTGGCGATGCCCAATGCCCCCTGCGCGACGGTCACGGCGCCCAGTGCAATAAAAAGCCTTCTAATCCGCTGCGGCGGGTGATAGGAAAAGCTTTTCCAGACCAGAAAAGAGATTTTTACGAGAAGCAGCAAGGCCAAAACACGGTGCGTAAACTGCACTGTCGCCGGTTCTTCGAAAAAAGCCTGCCAGACCGGAGAATACTGCAGCATCTCCGGCGGAAACCAGTACCCGTTCATCATCGGAAAAGTATTATAAACCATCCCCGCATCCAGTCCGGCCACAAACGCCCCCCAGGTCATGACCAGCGCCGCCAGAACCAGCGCCGCCCGGATGAAACGACGCAACGGCACAACGCGGGCGGCGTCCTTTTCCGGCGCCAGCGCAAAGGCCAGCCCCAGACGAAACAGGCAGCCGTAGATAAGAAAGGCCAGCATCAAATGCGCCGCCAGACGGTAATGGCTGACGGCAGGCGTATCGACCAGACCGCTTTTAACCATATACCATCCCATCCCGCCCTGCAGGAAGCCCAGCGCCAGCACGCCAAGAAATGCCGGCATGGAATCCCGCGGCAACCGCCCCTGCTTCCAGAACCAGAGAAACGGGAGGAGGTAAAAGAGCCCGATCAGACGCCCCCACAAGCGGTGAATCCATTCCCAAAAATAGATATTCTTGAATTCTGCCAGCGTCATTCCGGCATTGACCTTCTGGTACTGCGGGCTTTGCTGATACAGCTCAAATTCACGCTGCCAGCCCGCCATATCCAGCGGCGGCAAGGCGCCGGTCACCGGTTTCCATTCCACAATAGACAGGCCGGATTCCGTCAGCCGCGTCACGGCGCCGATCAGCGCCATGCAAAATACGGAAGCCGCACAAAAAAACAGCCAAAGTGCAACGGCACGGGTTGAATAACTCTTTTCCATGTTCAGAATGATATCATCATTTTGAGGGAAACGGCCAGCAACACAAAAGAAAAAACCCGCCGCAACATCGGTTTCGACATGTTATGCGAGGTTGCAACGCCCACCGGAGCCAGCAGAACGGAGGCCGGAACAATCATGGCCACTGCCATTAAATTAACATAGCCAAGAGACAGAGCGGGCAGTTCATCCATATGCGAAAACCCGGTCAGCATATAGCCGATCGACCCGGGCAGGGAGATCAGCATCCCCAAGGCCGCGCCGGTGCCCACAGCCGTCCGGATCGATACGCCGGACCATGTCATCAGCGGAACCGTCAGGATAGCCCCGCTCACACCGATCAGCGCCGCCAGCGCCCCCGCAAAGACACAGAACCCGTGCTGCACGCGCAAAGGCAGCAGCCGGACCGGCGCGTCATCCTTTTGCTCTTTCGACAACGCCATGTAAATGGCAATCAAAAAGGTAATCATGGCAAAAACACGCTTTAAAGACTCGCCATGCACAACAGAAACAAGAAAAGTGCCGAGCACCACTCCGGCAACAATATAAAGACCCCAGCTTTTCAAAATCGACAGGTCCACAGCGCCGCGCAGGTAATGTCCGCGCGCGGACGTCATTCCCGTTGCAAAAACGATAGCCAGAGACGACCCCAGCGCGAGATGCATGGCATGTGCCGTATCCAGCCCCAGCGCGGAAAAGCTGAAGTACAGCGCCGGCACAAAGATTATTCCGCCGCCGACCCCCAGCAAGCCGGAGAGAAACCCTCCACAGGCGCCAATTGTCAACAGCAGGGCAAGAACCTCGAGAAGAAGGAGCGGATTGTCAAAGGAAAGCATTTTTTGTTTTTTCTTTTTTTATTTTTGGAAAGAATCAGCCCACACCCGCGGACAGACATTCGCGGTCACTATATTCCTCTTTTCCCCACAAAAAAACCCCCGCCAGACACGACTGGCAGGGGTTTTGAGCACATTTCTTTCATATATTGGCGGTAAATCCTATTTTTGTTCCGCCATATCCTCCTGTGGGCTTTTCAGGCCCCTTGCCGCCCAAAACCTCCTTCAGGTTCAGGGATTCAATGTCTTGCAGCGTGACCCGCGTCAAGGACTCCTTGTCCGGTACCACCAGTTTTGCTTCATCCCCGAAAAGGCGCTCGGCGATGGCATCAGGTATCTGGTCAACGATCTTGCGCACCTCGCGTGAATTTCCAAAAAATTTCGCGCCGAGTTTTTTCTTCGTTTCCTCCAGCTCTTTCAGAATGGCGGCGCGGGCCTCGGGGTCAATGGTAAATCCCCCCTTCGCCAGCCGCAGATCGAGTACCTGTCCCAACTGCTCCATCGTCGGGTCCTCTAGGGTCTGGTAAAACCCGATGCGCGATTTCAGTCCGGGGTTGCTGGTCAGAAATTTCTCCATCTCCGCGGGATAGCCTGCGAAGAAAATCGTCAGGTTATCGCGGCGGTTTTCCAGCGCCAGCAGCAGTGCGCCCACGACATTCTTTCCGTAGTCGGCGCCACTTTCAGAACCATCGGAAAGATTATAGGCCTCGTCAATAAAAACCACGTCGGCCTGCATGAACAACGCCAGCATTTTCTGCTCGGTCTGTCCGACATATCCGGCAACAAGATTTTCCCGCGACACCTCGACGTAATTGGGCCCCGAGATTCCAAGCGCATGCAGCAATTCGGCCTGTTTGCGCGCCACAGTCGTCTTGCCCGTGCCGGGATTGCCGAGCAGAACCGTGCTGTATGACTTTTCCGTCTCCGGCAAATCCATGACGGCACGGGAAGCGTCAAACTGCTCGCGCAGCATCATCTTGCGCGCGCCGCGCTTGATGCTGTCAAGTCCGATAAACTCGCCCTGCATCTCGGCCAGCACCGTTTGCGGGGATTTTTTTTCCAGCTGCGTGACATACTGCGCCATTTCATCCTTGAACTTGTCCTCCTGCATCTGCGCTGGCGGCCTGTCATCTTTTTTCTTTTGCGCCGGAACAGGCGCGGCGCCGTTTACGGGGATGCCCAGATCAGCAAAAGCGAGACGCAACGGCGGACGCTCGAAGGGCTCCGTCCAGTAGCCGATGGAACCGGCGAAATTCGCGGCCAGCTCCCTCTCCACCATCGTTCTTGGAGCCAGAAGTCGTTGGCGCACCGTTTCATGCACAGCCTCGAGCTTTGTCAGCGCATAGCTGACCTGTGCCTTGTAATCGGTGGTGCCGTCGGGTTTCTCGACCAGTTTCAGGTTTCCCTCGACAATCTTCCCGATATCCGGCCTGTAAACGGACCGCCCCTCAGACAGAGTTTCATGGATAGCATGAATAACCAGATTCGACACATCGTCGATCTGATCGCCCAGCAGCAGACGATCAACTGCATAGTCATGATACTGCGTCGTGTATTTTTCAGGCTCCGCCAACTGCATCCCGCCCTCCAGCAGCTTGTCGAGAATGCGCGACGTGTTCTTGCGCACCTCTTCGGCCTGTTTCGTGCGCGGCGCCGTTGCGGAAGAAAGAAGAAAAATCGCCGGATGCCATCCCTGAACAAGGGTATCGGCTCGCACCCCGCTGTTCAAAGCCTCCTGAACAAGGTCAGGGTCGCGCTCTTCAATACCCTTTTTAAATGCGTTGATCATTTCAGGATTAAATTCTGTCGCCATATAAAGCCCCCGTCCTTTTATTTTTTGCCGTATTGCTTTTCTATTGCCTTCATTTTACCGATAATTCGTTAATTTTTACATAATTTATAGTCCGCTGATGGCTTGATAAAGGCAGCAGCCAGCAAAAATGAAAAACAAACAAAATAAATAGACATTTGAAGGATTTTCCTTATTTTGGAGGACAATTCAACGTCCCAAACAGGAGAAAATCATGGCCATGGCACAAACAAAAAGCGCGACCGCAGGCGACTACAAAGTCAAGGACATGTCCCTCACCGACTGGGGCCGCAAGGAAATTGCCATTGCCGAAACGGAAATGCCAGGCCTGATGGCCCTGCGCAGCGAATACGCGCAGCAACAGCCCCTGAAAGGCGCGCGCATCGCGGGCTGCCTGCACATGACCATCCAGACCGCCGTGCTGATCGAGACCCTGACCGCCCTAGGGGCTGAAGTGCGCTGGTCCTCCTGCAATATTTTCTCGACCCAGGATCAGGCGGCCGCCGCCATCGCGGCAACCGGCGTTCCCGTCTTCGCCTGGAAAGGCCTGACCGAAGAGGAATTCTGGTGGTGCATTGAACAAACGATCCAAGGGCCCAATGGCTGGACGCCGAATATGATCCTCGATGACGGGGGCGACCTGACCAAGCTGATGCATGACAAATATCCGGAGCTGCTGAAAAATGTAAAAGGCATTTCCGAAGAAACCACAACCGGCGTGCATCGGCTCTATGAAATGGCGAAAAAAGGCGAACTGAAGGTTCCCGCCATCAACGTCAATGACAGCGTGACCAAATCGAAATTCGACAATCTCTACGGCTGCCGCGAAAGTCTGGTAGACGGCATCAAGCGCGCCACCGATGTGATGGTCGGCGGCAAGATCGCCGTCGTTTGCGGCTATGGCGACGTCGGCAAGGGCTCCGCCGCTTCGCTCCGTTCGCAGGGCGCGCGCGTTCTGGTCACGGAAATCGACCCGATCTGCGCCTTGCAGGCCGCTCTGGAAGGCTATCAGGTCGCCACGATGGACGAAGCCGCGCCGCAGGGGGATATTTTTGTAACCGCCACCGGTAACATCGATGTCATCACTCTCGACCACATGCGCCAGATGAAAGACCGGGCCATCGTGTGCAACATCGGCCACTTCGACAGTGAAATCCAGATCGAGGCGATGAAAAATTACAAATGGGAAGAAGTCAAACCGCAGGTCGATGAAGTCGTTTTCCCCGATGGCAAGCGCCTGATCGTCCTTGCCAAGGGCCGCTTGGTCAATCTTGGCTGCGGCACCGGCCATCCCAGCTTTGTCATGAGCGCCTCCTTCACCAATCAGGTGCTGGCACAAATCGAACTCTGGCAGAATCACAGCAAATACGAAAACAAGGTTTACATCCTGCCCAAACACCTTGACGAAAAAGTCGCCAGACTGCATCTGGAGCGGCTGGGCGTTCGCCTGACAACCCTTACGGAAAAGCAGGCGCGCTATATGGGCATTCAGGATGCCGGCCCTTACAAGCCGGATCATTACCGCTATTGAGAACTTTTCTCCGAGCCTTTAAAATCAGTCTGTGACACAGTTTGAAAATAACACACAGGCACAAGAACAGCGCCCATCGGCCTTTGGCAGGCTGATGGACAGGCTGTTGCCTGCCCGGCGCGAGAAAAAGAGGCTGGAACGGCAAAATGGCCGCCTCGAGGCCTTTCTCCGCGCCATCCCGATTGAGTACTGCGGCTGGAACCAGGATGCCGCCCAAGCCATCTCCCCCGGATTCTGCTCGCTGCTGGGCGCGGACAAAATCGAATCCATGCAGGATATCGAAGCGGCCCTCCAGCCCGGCGACGGCGCCGCCCTCGAGGGCCTCTACGAACGCCTGTCTCAATACGGTGAGCACTTTGAAATGGGTGTGCACACCCTTTCGGGCAAACGCTCCCTGAAAGTCTACGGCAAGCGCGGCGTTATCGAGGACGTCGGCCAGATTTTTTCCGTGATCTGGATGCTCGACATCACCGACTTTGCGCAGGCAGCCATGCGCAGCATGGAAGCCCTTGGGAAAATCGAGAAACGCGAGAATGAATTGCGCGCCACGCTCAACGCCCTGCCCTTTCCCGTCTGGACGCGCAATCCGAAGCTGGATCTCAGCTGGTGCAACAAATTTTATTCAAAAATTGTCGATGACACGAGCGCCGCCGTCGTCGCCGACCAGAAAGAGCTTCCCCTCACCGGCGCCAATAAAGGGGATATGACGCCCCGCGTTCTGGCTCAGAGATCGGTTGCGACGCTTTCTCCGCAGTCCATGCGCGGCCATATGATCGTCGATGGGCAGCGGCGGCTGGCGGAAATCATCGAAACGCCCTTTGGCGCTGATAAGCGGGTTGTCGGTATCGCGCTTGACGTCACCCGGGAAGAGGAATGGCAGCTGACCTGCAACCGGCTGGCGGCATCGCAGCGGGAAACGCTGGAGCAGCTGCGCACCGCCATCGCCATGTTCGATGCCGAGACGCGGCTGGAATTTTACAACTCTGCCTACGAGCAGATGACCGGGCTTTCCGGCACCTGGCTCGACACAAAACCAAAGATGGTTGAAATCATCGACAAGCTGCGCGAAAGCCGCAAACTGCCTGAACAAGCAGACTACAAGCAGTTCAAGCAGGCTTGGGCGGCACGTTTCACCTCGTTGCTGGAACCGCATGAAGAAATGCAATACCTCCCCGACAGCACGGTCATCCGGCAAATCGTGGTGCCGCGCCCGATGGGCGGCCTGCTGCTCACGCAGGAAGACGTGACCAGCCGTCTGCAACTGGAGACCTCCTACAATACCCTGATCGCCGTCCAGCGCGAAACACTCGACAACCTGTCTGAAGGCATCGCCGTATTCGGTGAAGACGGCCGCCTGCGCCTGTCCAACGAAGCTTTTGCCCGGATCTGGAAGCTTCCGGCGGAGGATTTTTCTGGCACCCCGCATATCACGCAGATCGTTGACAAGACGCAAAACCTCTTTCCGGCCAATGATTGGGCGGAAGCCCGAAAAATACTGCTCTCCAACGCGCTGGAACGCGAACCGCGCAAAGGCCGCCTGCTCCGCGCCGACGGGGTCGTGCTTGAATTCAGCATCGTTCCCCTGCCGGACGGCAACATCCTCAACAACTATTTTGACATCACCGATACGGTCAAGGTGGAACAGGCTCTGATCGAAAAGAACGCCGCGCTCGAAGAGGCAGAACGGCTCAAAACCGACTTTCTGGCCAATGTTTCCTACCAGCTTCGCACCCCGCTCAATGCCATCATGGGCTTTGCCGAAATGCTCAATCAGCAGTATTTCGGCACCCTCAACCCGCGCCAGCTGGAATATACCTCCAGCATGATCGAAGCGGGACAACGTCTGGTCTCCCTCGTCAACGACATTCTTGACCTGTCTACAATTGAAGCGGGCTACCTCAAACTTTATCCTGCGCCGGTCAAGGTCAAGGGGCTGATTGATCAGGTGGCACAACTTACCGAGGACTGGGCCCGCAAACAGCACATTGAAATCCTGACCCAATGCACGGATGACGGGCTGGAGCTGCTGGTCGATGAACGCCGGATCAAACAGGTGTTACTGAACCTGATCAGCAATGCCATTAACTACAGTCCCAATGGCGGACGCATCACCCTGACGGCGGAGCGCGACGATGACAGTGTGCTGATCCGCGTGCGAGATACCGGTCTGGGCATTCCGGCGGAGGATCTTGCCCGCGTCTTCACGCCGTTCGAGAAAATTCACAGCAAGCGCAGCGGCCGGCGCAGCGGGGCCGGACTCGGACTCGCCCTTGTTAAAAATATTATCGAGCTGCACGGCGGAACCGTCCTGATCCAGAGCCGCGAAGGTGCGGGCACTCTGGTGACCTGCAAATTCCAGCTTACCGCCAGTCTTCATATCCCCCAAGGGGCAGCCTGAATTTCAGATTTTAATCGTTGACGACTTCTTCTTCGTCATCCACCACCTCTTCAACCGGCGCTTCTACCTCGCGGTCTTCATTGGCATGTGCCGCTGCGGCGGCCGCATTCCGGCTGCGCGAGGATGACTGATAGGCCATTGCCGCATGCGGCGGGCAATAAGGCGTTCCGGGACGGATCGGATGCCCGCAGAACGTGAAGTCCGGCTCGCGCGGATCGCCAATCGGCCATTTGCACATCCGCTCGGTCAGATCAAGCAACGCAACACCGCCGCCCAGCGGAGCGATTTCTTTTTCAATTTTTTTCAGCTCTTCAACTTCCTTGGCGAGAGCCGGATTTTTCAGCGCTGGCACAGGCGCCGGAGACGCTTTCTTTGCCGGGGCCTTTACGGGAGCGGCCGCCTTCTTGCCCGTTTCCTTGCGGGCAGGCGGCGCGGGCTTTTTAATCGGCGATGGACGGCCCGAAAGCCCCATACGATGCGCCTTGCCAATCACGGCGTTGCGCGTCACCCCTTTGCCCAGCATCTTGGCGATATCAGCGGCGCTCTTGCCTTCTTTCCACATCTTTTTGAGAAGATTGATGCGTTCGTCTGTCCAGCTCATCATAAATCCTTGATTTGACGTAAAATATACTCTGTCTTTTCACTTTTGCGACTATAGCACCGATTCGAACGAAATGAAGCGGGGATTTGGCGCGTTTTTCCCCTTCACACCCCCCTCAGGCGTTAAAATCCAGACCCCAGTCACGATAGCGTTCGGGGTCATCCGTCCATTTCTCGCGTACTTTTACAAATAAGCGCAAATGCACGCGCCGCTCGAGAATTTCCTCCAGCTCCAGCCGTGCCGCCTCCCCGATTTTCTTGATCCGCGCCCCGCCCTTGCCCAGCACAATGGCTTTCTGGCTGTCGCGCATGACATAAACGGTTTGCTCGATCCGTACGCTGCCGTTATCAAACTCTTCCCAGGTTTCGGTTTCCACCGTTGCGGCATAGGGCAGCTCGTCCCCCAGTTGGAGGAAAATTTTCTCTCGTGTGATTTCCGCCGCCAGCAGGCGCAACGGCATGTCGGAAATCTGGTCCTCGGTGAACATCCAAGGACCTTCCGGCATGCGACCGGCGATATCCCGCAACAGACGATCCGTACCGTCCCCCGAAAGCGCCGAGATCATATAAATATCGGTAAAAATACCGACCGCATTCATTTCCGCCGCCAGTGTCAGCAACTTGTCTTTGGCCACCAGATCGATCTTGTTGAGAACAAGGACAGCCTTGCGCTCGATGGTTTTCAGGCGCTCGACAATCGCCCGCGCCTCGGCATTGATTTTTCCGCGCCCCGCATCGACGATCAGGACAACCACATCCGCATCCTTGGTTCCCTGCCAGGCGGCGCTGACCATGGCTTTTTCCAGACGCTGCTGCGGCTTGAAAATACCCGGCGTATCGACAAGGACGATTTGCGTCTCCCCCTGATTGATAATCCCCATAACCCGTGTGCGGGTTGTCTGCACCTTGGGACTGACGATAGAAACCTTGGCCCCGACCAGCCGGTTCACCAGCGTGGATTTCCCCGCGTTCGGCGCGCCGATAATACTGACGAAGCCGCAACGCTTTTTATTTTCTGCCATGCACTTTTTCCCCGATTTTTTCCAGCATTGCGGATGCGGCGGCTTTTTCCGCCGCACGTTTACTGGCTGCCTTGGCCCGCACTTTGCCATGATTCCTGATCGAAACCTCAATCTCGAATTGCGGCGCGTGTTCGCTGCCTGATTTTGTCACCACATTATATTCCGGCAGCGGCAGGCTCTTGCCCTGCGCCCATTCCTGCAAATGCGTCTTCGGGTCCTGCGGCGGTGCCTCGTCCTTATGCAGCTGCGGCGCCCAGTGCTTCTCGACAAATGTCTTCGCCGCGACAATCCCGCCGTCAAGGTAAATCGCTCCGATAATCGCCTCGACCGCATCGGCAAGGATGGTTTCCTTTTGCAACCCCCCCGCCCGGACCTCCGCCGCAGACAACCGGATATACGCCGCCAACATCAGCACCTGCGCCACCTGCGCCAACGCGGATTGCTGCACCAGCGCGGTGTGCCGTTTGGCCAGATGGCCCTCGTTTTCCGCAGGAAACATGCGATAGAGCATTTCCGCCACCGCCAGCCCCAGAACCCGGTCGCCCAGAAACTCCAGCCTTTCGTTGTTGCTCTTTTTTTTCTGCACGCTGGAATGCGTCAGCGCCAGTTCGAGCAGCGCCGGATCGGAAAAAGCGTATTCCATCACTTTTTCAAGCTCTGTCAGATTTTTAGAGGCTGTTGACACTCTTCAATATCCTGTTGTAACGGATTGCCTTGGGCCATTCGATCAGCTTGCAGCCCAAGGATTGCAAGGCCGCGAAAGTCCCCTCGCGGAAACATTTGTCGCCGATCCCTTCGGTTGAAAAGAAAATGAACGCCGCCCGCCCCACCAGATTCTCCGCCGGGACAAATCCGACCTGTTCCTGCACCCGGCTATCCAGCGAGCTGTCGCGGTTATCGCCCATGGCGAAGTAATAACCCGGCGGGACGGTGAAAACCTCGGTATCGTCCAGCGCCTCGAAATCGGAAATTTCATAGATATAGTGCTTCACATCATTGGGGAGCGTTTCGATATAGCGCGTATAGAAATGAAACATGCCCCCGTCATCAATATTCTCCGTTCCCAGAAAGTCCCGCAGGACAGCAACCCCGTTGATATGCAGCACGCCCCCTCTGACCTGTATGCGGTCACCGGGAAGGCCGATAAGACGCTTGATATAATCGATCTGCGGCTTTTTCGGCTGGCGAAACACGGCAACATCCCCCCGTTTGGGCATGCCTTCCATGACCCGTCCATCAAAAGAAACCACCTCCAGCGGAAATGAATACTTGCTGTAGCCATAGGCATATTTCTCGACAAAAAGATAATCGCCGATTTGCAGGGTCGGCAGCATGGATCCGGACGGAATATTGAACGGTTCAAAAACAAAAGTCCGGATCGTCAACGCAATCATCGCCGCCATCGCCATCGCCTTGATCATATCGATCAATTCGTCTGTTTGCTTTTCAGCAACCTTGGGACGCTCTTCATCGGACGCCGCTGATACCGGGCCGCCGTTCATCTCCATCTCATCATCCTGTTTTCTATTGTCAGCTGCCATTTTATATATCGCCTCCGCAGACCGATAACACAACGAAGGCCAAAGCCAGCGGATATTCATCACTGAGGCTCAAATCCGCCCTTGCAGTCATACCCTTTGGCGTCAGGGCGGTCAAACGCTCTTTGGCCCCGCCGGTGAGGCATAATACCGGTTTTCCCTGATGGTCACTGATCACCGCCATATCCCGTAAATAAACCCCGTCACGCACCCCCAGTCCCAGCGCCTTGGCGCAGGCTTCCTTGGCAGCCCAGCGTTTGGCATAGCCGCTGGCACGTTTCGTAAAATCGCCCCGCGCCAGCCCTTCGACATAGCCGCGTTCTCCTTCTGTAAAACAGCGGCTCAAAAAGCGCTCTTCATGCTGCCGCAACGCGGCCGCAATCCGTTCAATGTTGGTGATGTCCGTTCCAATGCCAAGGATCAACTTTTTACCTGATGCTTTTTTTCCTGCTGATATGCGGTCTTCCGGTATTTTCTGACCATCCCCTGTACCGCATAAAAGGACACCACCCATGATAACAGCGCCAATGGCACAGCGCCAACCATCATCGGCAGAAAAATTTCCAGCGGATGTTTCATAATCAGCGACAGAGGGGATGCGGTCATGACAATATCCTCAAATCCGGACACATGTCCCAGAAAATATATTCCCACATAATAGGAAGCCAGCAGGCAAAGCGGCAAGGTCCAGATGTTTCCCCCCAGTACCGTTCCCAGCACCATGGCTATCATCGAGGCGCGCAAGGCCCAGCAAAGCACAGCCCCGAGCAGCAGATGAAACCCGACAAACGGCGTAAACGATACCGCAATCCCGGTCGCCAGCCCCGCTGCGATAAACCACGGCGTTCCCTGCATCCGCCCCATGCGGCGCCGGTAATAACGCAACAAACGGCGAATTCCCATTTCCGGCCATAGCGCATTGCGGATTCTTTTCCATCTGCTTCGGGGATGCTGACGCTTGAACATTCCACCCGCTTTCTATCTGCTCCGCGCGCGATTGACGGCCGCAATTTCCGGCGTCGAGCGTAAAGCCGCAATAATGTCGCTGAGATGGCGCGAGTCCCTGACATAAACATCGATCATCATATCCCAGAAATCCAGCGCCCGATTGGTGATTTTCAGGTTTGTAATATTGCCGCCGTTCTTGCCGATAACAGTTGACAAGGTTCCCAGCGCCCCCGGCGAATTCGCAATCGTCACCATCAGGCGGCCGACATGCGATTCCGGCGAGTCTTCGCCTTCCTCCCACGAAACATCCAGCCAGCGCTCCGGCGTATCGGCAAAGGATTCCAACGTCTCGCAATCAATCGTATGAATGGTCACGCCTTTCCCTGTCGTCACGATGCCCACGATATGATCCCCGGGAAGCGGATGACAGCAGCGCGCAAAATGCAGCGCCATGCCGGAAATCAACCCCTTGATCGGCATCGGCGCCGCCTTGCCGCTGCGCTGTTGCGGTTTTTTTTCCGGCACAACGATGTTTTGCGGTTCCACCGGCGCTTCACGCGGGCGAAGATCGGGATAAATCGCGTAAAGCACCTCGCGGCTGGCAATATGGCCGGAGCCTATCCCCGTCAGCAGATCCTCCACATTCTCGGTCTTGAACTGGCGGCAGATATCGTGATTGAAGCTTTTCTCGTTATACTCGCACCCTTCCTGCTTCAGCACCTTTTGCAACATCGCCTTGCCTAGGCTCATATACTGCTCGCGCTGCTGCATCCGGACGAAACGGCGGATACGCGCCTTGGCCTTGCCCGTGACGACAAAACGCTCCCAATGCGGCGACGGCGTCTGGCTCTTGGACGTGGTGATTTCCACCTGATCGCCATTTGAAAGATGCGTATTCAGCGGAACGATACGCCCGTTCACCTTGGCGCCCACCGTCCGGTCGCCAAGCCCCGAATGCACGGCATAGGCGAAATCCACCGGCGTCGCCCCGCGCGGCAGGGCGATCAGGTCCCCTCCCGGCGTAAAGCTGAAAACCTGATCCTGATACAGCTCCAGCTTGGTATTCTCCAGAAACTCTTCAGGCTTTTGCGCATGTTCGACGATATCCATCAGCTCCCGCAGCCAGCGGAACTGCCGTCCGTCGGTCGTCTTGCCGTCGTGCTGCTTGTAAGCCCAGTGCGCGGCCACGCCCAGCTCCGCCTCCTCCTGCATGTCCGGCGTACGGATCTGCACCTCGATGCGATGATTTTCCGGACCGATCACCGTCGTGTGCAGGCTGCGATAGCCGTTCGGCTTCGGCAGGGAAATATAATCCTTGAAGCGGCCCGGCACCGTCGGATAAAGCCCGTGGATAACCCCCAGTGCATGATAGCATTCCTGCACATCCGGCACCAGAACCCGGAAGGCCATGATATCGGAAAGCTGCTCGAACGAGATATTCTTGCGCTGCATCTTCTTCCAGATGGAATAACGCGTTTTTTCACGGCCATAAATCTCTGCCTTCAGTCCGGCTTCGGAAAGTTTCTTTTTCAGCTCCGCAATAATCCGGGCGACAACGATTTCCCCGCCCTCCGCGCGCAAATAATTCAGGCGCGTCGTGATGCTATCCCGCGCCTCGGCGTTCAGCACCTCGAAGGCAATGTCTTCCAGCTCTTCCTTGACGCGATGAATGCCGATGCGTTCCGCCAGCGGGGCGTAGATTTCCACCGTTTCCAGCGCGATGCGCTTGCGTTTTTCCGGCTTGGCAATGTGATGCAGGGTCCGCATATTATGCAGACGGTCCGCCAGCTTGACAAGCAGCACGCGGATATCCTCGGACATCGCCAAAACGAGTTTTCTGAAGTTCTCCGCCTGTTTTTGCTGCGCTGACTGGAATTCGATCTTGCTAAGCTTGGTCACGCCGTCAACGAGCTTTTCGATTTCCTCCCCGAACAGGCGGCGGATTTCCTCCAGCGTTGCTTCGGTATCCTCGACCGTATCATGCAGCAGCGCCGTACAGATGGATGCCGTATCCATTTTCATTTCCGTGAGAATACCGGCGACTTCCAACGGGTGCGAGAAATACGGATCCCCGGACGCACGGGTCTGCGTGCCATGCATCTTCATCGCGTAGACATAGGCCCGGTTGATCAAATCTTCATTCGCTTGAGGATCGTAAGCCTTGATAAGGTCTACCAGTTCGTATTGCCGGATCATATTCCCTCTGGATTGCGCCAAAAAAGCCAACAAAAAAGCCGCCCGAGTTATTGATTATAGGCGGCTTTTTTAAATTTGACAGGGAATTCAGCTCAAAGCTCTTCTTCGTTCGCCTCAGCGTCCGCGTCAGCAACGCCAACGGATTCCTCTTCCGCTTCGTCCTCCCCGAAGTCTTCCTGCAGCCCGCTCTCTGACATTTCCGTTTCAGCGGCTTCGGTCGCAACCTGACTCCATTCGTTCTCGCCGTCCATGACATCGATAACTTCTTCTTCGTCTTCCTCGAGCTCGATAACCTTCTGGCGGTTGCGCACCAGCGTTTCGCGCAGGGCATCCAGAGAAATATCCGTATCGGCAATTTCCCGCAGGGAAACGACAGGATTCTTATCATTGTCGCGGTCAACCGTCAGGGCGGCACCAGCCCCGATTTCACGGGCGCGCTGCGAGGCAACGAGAACCAGTTCAAACCGGTTGGGAACTTTTAAAACACAGTCTTCAACTGTTACGCGAGCCATTATTTTCACCTTGATTTTTGAACACGGGCAATCCTGAAGGGCTTTTATAAGCTTCTACCGCCCCGGATGCAAGAAAAAACCTTTCCGAAATATTTTGCCTAAAATAGCAAATACCCTTGACTTTGGAACATCTGCATACAATTTTTATTGACAGAAGTTACTTGAACGGGTACACAAATACTCCCGATTTTTGCTTTTCGAGAACATAAAAAGCATTTGTTAACATTATGGGAATATACTTCTCTTAAAGAAGAACAATAAAAATGGAGAAAAAGTTGAGAAACAAAGAAAATCAAGATTTCGCCCACGCGAATTACTTCTACCCCACGGAAAAACTGGCCATCTTTATTGATGGTGCGAATCTTTATGCTGCTGCAAAAACCCTTGAATTCGACATCGACTACAAGCGCTTGCTGAAATGGATTTCCGGTCAAAGCCGTCTGGTCCGGGCCTTCTATTACACCGCCTTGATGGAAGATCAGGAATACTCGCCGATTCGGCCCCTGATCGACTGGCTTGATTACAATGGCTATACAATGGTTACCAAACCGGCCAAAGAATTCACGGATCATAACGGCCGCCGGAAAATCAAAGGCAATATGGACATCGAACTGGCCATCGACATGATGGATCTGGCTGATCACGTTGACCATATCGTGCTGTTTTCAGGCGATGGCGACTTCCGCCGTCTGGTCGAATCCGTCCAGCGCAAAGGCGTGCGGGTCACCGTTGTCAGCACGATTCGCTCCCAGCCGCCCATGGTGGCTGACGAACTGCGTCGTCAGGCCGACCACTTTATCGATCTGATGGAGCTGTCCGATTATATTGAACGCGCGCCCGCCCCGCAGACCGGTGGTAATGACGGCGACGAGAGCCCCAGAGAAAACGTGACAAAACAACTCCGCGCTTGATCGCAAAAAGCGTAACTGATACGAAAAGGGCGGGCAACCGCCCTTTTTTATTGGAGGCATCATGGGCTTACCGTTACAGCCGGAAAAAAACTGCGCCCTCTGCCCGCGGTTGGCGAAATTCCGGATGCAGAACCGGTCCCGCTATCCGGATAAATTCAATGCACCCGTCCCCTCTTTTGGCGTTGATAACCCGCGCTTGCTGATTGTCGGACTGGCCCCCGGACTCAAGGGGGCCAATTCTACAGGCCGCCCCTTCACCGCCGACTATGCCGGAGATGTCCTCTATCCCGCCCTGCTGAAGTCTGGTTTTGCCAAGGGGAGCTATGGCCGCCATGCCGATGACGGCTTCACGTTGATCGCCACGCGCATTACAAATGCCGTGCGCTGCGTGCCGCCGGAAAACAAACCGACCGGCGAAGAAATCGCGCAGTGCCGTCATTTTCTGGAGCACGAGCTCGCCGCACTGAAACAGCTCCGCATCATCATTGCCCTGGGTACGATCGCGCATAACAGCGTCCTGCGCACGGCAGGCATGACACAGAGCAAATTTCCCTTTGGCCACGGGCATGTTCACGACTTCCACCCTGCCTTTGCCCCCACGCGGGAGATCACGCTGATCGACAGCTATCATTGCTCCCGTTACAACATCAATACGGGGCGCCTGACGCAGGAAATGTTTGAAGCCGTTGTCGAAAAAGCCCGAAAAAAACTACTTCTGGACCGAGATCGCCTGTAACTCCGTCAAAACAGCATTAATGGGCGGCAACAGGTTTTCGGCATCCTGCATAACTTTTTCCACCAGCTTTATCGCTGTTTCCAGCGGCACGTTCGGATCAAGATTGATATATTCCTGATCCTTCGGGATGACGGTATACAGCTTGGAGACCTGTCCGGCCAGCTTGATATCCAGCAATGACAGCTTGTTGACGTTGCTGTCAAAAATGGTTTTGCTGTAGCCGGGATGTTTCTGAACGATATCGCCGACCTGCTGGTATTTCGGCGTTTCGTTTTTATTCTGCAAGCTTTGCAGCATATCCCCGTAAATAACCAGAAAAGCCTCGATCCGGTTTTTATTCTCCTGCAACTCCCCCTCCAGCGTGGAAACCAGCACCTGACGCTCGCGCGTTTCCAGCGCGGCCTCCTTGCTGCGGGCCTGTTCGATATCGCGTTGCTGCCCGCGCTGCATCCGGCTCAGCCAGATTCCCATGACCAGCGCAATGATCGAAAGCCCTACAAGCGGCCCCGCGACCAGCATCACCGGAACGAGAAATCCCATATAAGGCTGCAGCCATTTTGGCATTGTAGATTCTTTTTGCGCGACATCCATGACCCCCCAGATCCCTTTGGCGTTCAGCCGCGCCATATCCTGAGCGCCGGCATAGGCCGAAGCGAAAACGGTATTGTAAGTCTGCCGCCGGTCAACCACCGCATAGCCGTTGGCCAGCAGCTCCAGCCCCAGATCCTGCCCTGCCTGCGTCGTGCAGCGCCCGAAAAGATCTGGAATAGTGCCATACATGATCTTGCAATTGACCTGCTCGTTCCCGATCATTCTGTCCATCAGGTCAAGCGCCCGCAGGTCCAGCGGCGTTTCCGATGTCTGCGCGGGCTTGATCCCCCACAAGCGGATGCGCATGCCTTCCGCCTGCAATGTAATCGTATCGACGGCAATCATGGGACGAATGATCCGCTCCGGAGGCCGGCCGCCGCTTTCTGCCGCCGGCTGCGCTTGCGCCAGAGCGGTTCCGGCTCCGCCACAGAAAAAAACCATCAGGAAAAGGCCTGCAAAGAAGAAACGTCCCATACTAATATTCCTGTCTTTATGATTGTTATACATTGCCCCTAACGCCCCGTCGTTTTGGGAATCGGCAAGAATGGAAAGAGCCAGGCGCCGAAACCCCACGGATTCCGCGTCTGGACCAAAACCCGGCCCGGCCCGGTAAACCGGCAGGCCAGCCCCTCGCCCGAGGTTGCCGCGGAAATCCAGCTTGATGCGCCTTTGGTAATTTCATACTTGAGATGCGCATCCCAAGCGACAAGATGCCCATTGTCGATCAAAATCTCCTCGCCGGCAGGGATCTCGATTGTATATATCGAGCCATAAGTAGAGAGAAATACCGTCCCTTCGCCACCGATTTTGACGACCAGAAAACCCTCGCCGCCAAAAAAACCGCGCGCGAGGCTCTGGACCTTGCTGGAAATCTGGATCCCGGTCGTTCCGGCGAGAAAACCGTTTTTCTGGACGATCAGCGCCTGCCCCGCCGTTACCTCGACATCGGTAATCCCCCCCGGCATGGCCGTCGCGAGCAAAACCCAGCCCGGTTTCTCCGCCGCGATACTCTGCAGGAAAAACGATTCCCCCGAAAACATCCGGGCAATGGCCCGACCGACGCCGCCATCCACTTTCCCGGTCAGCTTCAACCCGCTGGTCATCGCCACCATAGCGCCGGATTCGGCCTTGACCGCCTCCCCCGTATCGAGATAGACACGGATCATCGGAAATGCCGAACCGCCGATAATATCGTATTTCATGACTCCCCCTATGATCCTCAGTACGGCGTCTTGTCAGGTTTTTTCATCCATTCCTCGAAAACAATCTGCGCCTCACCGCGCATCATCATTTGCGACGGCAAGGTGCGTTTATGCTCCGGCTGCGCGATTTCGCGATACAGGAAATCATCGTCAAAACCGATCCGGGCCGCATCCTCCCGTGTGTTCGCATAAAAAATACGGTCCAGCCGCGCCCAATAAATCGCGGCCAGACACATCGGGCAGGGCTCGCAACTCGTATAGATCTCACAGCCGGAAAGACTGTAGTCGCCGATGACCGCTGCCGCCTTGCGGATCGCCACAACCTCGGCATGTGCCGTCGGATCGTTCGTTGACGTCACGACATTCCAGCCCTCGGCAATGATTTTTCCATTGCGCACAATCACCGCGCCAAAAGGCCCGCCGCAATTTTCGTTCATTTTTTCCTGGGACAGGTCGATCGCCCGCCGCATGAAATCGTCGCGCTGCTTTGCAACGGCAGGATCGCGCGCGTCCGGGATTTCCCGTTTTTCAGCTTCTTTTTCCTCGATCGCCACTTTTTTCTCGAGCCCGCCGATCAGATGGTCCTCGATCCGGCCCAGAAGATTTTCCGGCATCACCGGCTTCTCCAGAACGGAGAATTCCGGCAACCCCAGCTTTTCCTGCACGGCGGCACGGTCAGGGTTATCGGTCATCGCGACGACTGGCAAACTCCGGTGCTCCATCTGCATCTTGCGGATAAAGCCGATATTGTCCGCGTCGTCGTGATCGACATCAAGAACGACCAGCATCAGCTCCTTGCCAAGGAACCCCAGCGCCGCCGTACCGTTTTCCGCCTCGTAGGTCTCCACGCCCCGCTTGTTCAGAATCCCCACGATCAGCTTGCGCGTGATGTCATTTTCCTCGACGACCAGAATATGCTTTTGCGGCAGAGGTGACATTACTTCACCGGCTCGCGTTCCGGAGCGGACGACTTTGCTCCTTGCGGCTTTTGCACCGGATAATCAAAAACGATCTTCCCCTCGCGCACATCAATCCGCACCGCGCCGCCCTTGGCCAGGCGGCCAAACAGCAATTCGTCGGCAAGCGGTTTCTTGACGTATTCCTGGATAACGCGGGACAAGGGCCGCGCCCCCATCGCCGGATCATAGCCCTTCCGACCCAGCCATTCCCGTGCGGCTTCGCTCAGGTCGATCGTCACGCCGCGATCCGCCAGCTGCGCTTCCAGCTGGATAATGAATTTATCCACAACACGACCGATCGTCTCCGGCCCCAGCGCGCGGAACGGCACGACAGCATCAAGCCGGTTGCGGAATTCCGGACTGAAAGCACGATTGATCGCCTCCTCGTCCTCTCCCGTACGGGTCGCCGCCTGACCGAAACCGATGACCGGTTTCGCCATCTCCGACGCGCCCGCATTGGTCGTCATGATCAGGATGACATTGCGGAAGTCGATCGTCTTGCCGTTATTATCCGTCAGCTTGCCGTAGTCCATCACCTGCAGGAGAATATTGTAGAGATCAGGATGCGCCTTTTCGATTTCGTCCAGCAGCAAGATGCAATGCGGATGCTGATCGACTTTATCCGTCATCAGGCCACCCTGGTCAAATCCGACGTAGCCGGGCGGGGCGCCGATCAGACGCGAAACAGAATGGCGCTCCATATATTCCGACATATCGAAACGGAGGAGCTCCAGACCCAGCGTCAGCGCCAACTGCCGCGCCACTTCGGTTTTACCGACACCGGTCGGGCCGGAAAACAGGTAACTGCCGATCGGTTTCTCCGGCTCGCGCAATCCAGCGCGCGACAGCTTGATCGCGGAGGACAGGGCCGTAATTGCTTGATCCTGCCCGAAAACCATCGTTTTCAGATCCCGCTCAAGATTGGCCAGCACCTCGCGATCATCCCGCGTCACCGTCTTGGGCGGTATGCGCGCAATTTTCGCGATGGTCGCCTCGATATCCTTGATCCCGATGGTCTTCTTACGCTTGTCTTCCGGCAACAGCATCTGCGCGGCGCCCGCTTCGTCAATCACGTCGATCGCCTTGTCCGGCAGCTTGCGGTCATTGATATAACGCACCGAAAGATCCACGGCGGCACGCAGGGCTTCCTCCGAATAATGCACCTTATGATGCTCTTCGTAATAAGGTTTCAGCCCCTTCAGTATCTTGATCGCGTCCTCCAGCGACGGCTCGTGCACGTCGATCTTCTGGAAGCGGCGGACCAAGGCGCGGTCCTTTTCAAAATGGTTGCGGTATTCTTTGTAGGTCGTCGAACCGATACACCGCAGGGAACCGTTCGACAGCGACGGCTTCAGCAAATTGGATGCATCCATCGCTCCGCCAGAGGTTGCCCCCGCGCCGATGACAGTATGGATCTCGTCAATAAACAATATCGCACCTTCAATCGCCTGCAGCTCGGTGATCACGGATTTCAGCCGCTCTTCGAAATCGCCGCGGTACCGCGTCCCCGCCAGCAGGGCTCCCATATCCAGCGCGTAAATCATCGCATTTTTCAGGACTTCGGGAACCTGACCCTCGACGATGCGGCGGGCCAGCCCTTCGGCAATGGCCGTCTTGCCTACACCGGGATCGCCGACATAAAGCGGGTTGTTCTTGCTGCGGCGGCAGAGCACCTGAATCGTCCGTTCCACTTCCTTCTCGCGGCCGATCAGCGGATCGATACCGCCCTTCAGCGCCTTGTTATTCAGGTTCACGCAATAGGCATCCAGCGCTTCACGGCCCTTTTTAATGACGTTTTCGGCAGCGGCTTCTTCTTCAGCGCCGCTGACGACACGCGGATCCGCCTGCCCCGGCACCTTGGCAATGCCGTGCGAGATATAATTGACCGCGTCAAAACGCGTCATTTCCTGCTCCTGCAGGAAGTAAACCGCATGGCTTTCCCGCTCGGAAAACAGCGCCACCAGAACATTGGCGCCGGTCACTTCCTCGCGCCCCGACGACTGCACATGGATCGCGGCCCGCTGCAGCACCCGCTGGAAGCTCGAGGTCGGCTTGGCTTCGTCCACCGCGGGGTGCACCAGATTTTGCAATTCCGTGTCAAGATAGCGCATCAGCTCCTGCCGCAGGACGTCAAGATCAATCCCGCAGGCCCGCAACACGGCAATCGCGTCCTGATCCTCGATCAGCGAGAGCAAAAGATGCTCCAGCGTGGCAAACTCGTGGCGCCGCGCATTGGCGTGAGCCAGCGCGCGATGCAGGGTCTGTTCCAGATTTCTTGATAACATCTCTTATTCCTCTTTTTACGCTACGGCCCCGCCGTTATTCCTTCTCCATCGTGCACTGCAACGGATGTTCGTTCTTACGGGCGTAATCCATGACCAGATTGAGCTTGGTTTCAGCCACTTCATAGGTATAAACACCGCACACGCCAACGCCACGACGGTGAACATGCAGCATGATCTCCGTCGCTTCCTGCCTATTCTTGCCGAAAAACCTTTCAAGAACGTGAACAACAAACTCCATCGGGGTAAAATCGTCATTGAGCAGCAAAACCCGGTAAAGCGCCGGCTTTTTCGGTTTAATCCGCGTCCGCGTCAGAACGCCGACTTCCGTCCGGCCCCGATCCCCGCCCCGCTCGTCTTTCGCGGGGCCGGCCTTGGTAAAAAAACCATTATTTTCAATATTTTGCATTGTAAATCATCCTTAATAACATCTCTCCTTTATATCACCATATAGGGCATATCATCAAAAAAAAAGCAGCCGGACAAGCGACTGGACAAGCCCCCTGAATTGACATATATTACGGGAATCAATTTTTCTCTCATCCTGAAGGAAAGGCCCCCTTGAAAAAAGCGCGGCATGTTCTCAATTCCCTGATTTTAACGCTGGCATTCAACGGCGTAGCAGCGCCTACGCCGGCCGCAGCGCGGAGCAATGATGCGACAAAAGACCGTCACGCTTTTATCGTCATCGACGCCGAGTCCGGCAAAACTCTTTACGCGGAAGATGCCGACCAGCAACTCTATTCTGCCTCGACTACCAAGATCATGACCTCCTATCTGGTTTTTAAGGCGTTGAAATCTGGAAAACTGAAGCTCGACCAGAAAATTCCTGTTTCCCTGCGCGCCGCCGGCCAGCCGCGGACAAACCTTGCCTTGCTTCGACCCGTAACGCAGACGGTTGTCGTAACGACAAAAAAGGGCAAAAAAATCAAAAAAAAGCAAACCTCGACAAAACAGGTCCGGCATAGCATCACCGTACAGGATGCCTTGGGCGGATTACTGGTCCACTCCGCCAATGACACTGCCGTCATTCTGGCCGAAGCCGTCAGCGGCAGTGAAAAAGCCTTTGTCGCGGAAATGAACAAGACCGCACAGGATCTGGGATTGACCCAGATGCAGTTTTTTAACCCGAACGGATTGCCCAACCCCGCCAACCGCCCCAATAATAGCGGCCTGCCGGATTTCAGCGCCAAATCCGATCCGAACAACAAAGCCACGGTTCATGAAATGGCTCTGCTGGCCCGTACCGTGCTGCAGGAATTCCCCGAATACGCGCATTTCTACAATATGGCCTCCTTTAAATTCAACGGCACTTCCTACAAGAATTACAATAATCTTCTGGGCGTTTATCCCGGTGCGGATTGCTGTAAAACCGGCTATATCGCCGCCTCGCGTTTTAATCTTGTGGCCTCGGCAAAACAGGGCGACCATCGCGTCATCGGGGTTGTTTTCGGCAGTCCTTCTTCGGTCAAACGCGCACAGGAAATGACCAATTTACTTGATACCGGCTTCCTCAAACTGGAAAAAAAGCTCCCCGCTCTTACCAACATTGAGGAATCCCCCGCTCCGGCAAAACCGACGGCGCCGCATATCTGACCGTTCGTTAGGGGGTGTCAGTCAATACCACCTTGGATACTCCTTTTAAATTTTCAAAAAAATTAAAAACCTTTTCTGGACAAGCCGGAAGCGTCAGAATACCCTGTTTTTATGAGGAAAAACATGAAAGGGGCCCGGCCATCGGTCTGATGTATCATCTGCTGAAAAAGAAAACCCTGCCCGTATTCCTGTTGCTTCTCATCATGACGGTATTTTTGACGGCCGCAGTGAATACAGCCGAAGCCGCCAAAAAAAAACGCGCAGCTCCGCCGGTTGACCGCTATGCCTCGATCGTGATCGAGGCCTCCACGGGATTCGTATTAAGCGAAAAAAATGCCGACAAGCGCCTCTATCCGGCCTCGCTCACAAAAATGATGACACTCTACATGACCTTCGAGGCTCTCGAAAACGGAACCCTGCGCAAAAACCAGCGGCTGACGGTCTCCAAACGCGCGGCCCAGCAGGAGCCATCCAAAATCGGAATCCCGCCCGGGGGAAGCATCCGTGTCGAAGATGCCATTCTTGCTCTGGTCACGAAATCCGCCAATGATGTTGCCGTTATTCTGGCTGAAGGCATCAGCGGATCGGAAGACCGCTTTGCCCGCGCCATGACAGCCAAGGCCCGCCAGTTGGGGATGAACGCTACAAATTTTTCCAATGCCTCCGGCCTTCACAATAGCGCGCAGTACAGCACAGCCCGCGACATGGCAACACTGGGGCAGGCGCTGATCCGTGATTTTCCGCGGCACTACCGTTATTTCAGCACATCGAGCTTTTCCTATGCCGGCGTAACCCATAAAAACCACAACAAGCTTATGGCCACCTATGACGGCATGGACGGCATCAAAACCGGCTACGTCAATGCGTCGGGATACAATCTCGTTGCCTCCGCCACCCGCGGCAGCACCCGTCTGATCGGCGTTGTCTTCGGGGGAAAGACATCACAGAGCCGTAACCTGCACATGGCCGGCCTGCTTGATAGCGGCTTTACAAAAATAAGCGATGTCCGGATCGCCGGATTGATAAGCAGCCGCAGCAAAAGCGCCGCCGTTCCCTTGCGGAAGCCGCCTTCTGCCGCCACTGTCCCCCTGTCTCAGGAAGTCGCCGCCTGGCGCGCACCGGAAACGCGCAAAAAAGGGTCAACAACAGCCGCCGCCCCGGCCTTCAACGCGATGGATTTGGTCGCCGAAGAAGGCGATACCGATGACCAGTCCAGTCCGGCTTCTTTTGCCGAGGATTTCAGACCCCGCCCCCTGAATACAAACCCGATCGGTGACGCAGGGAGCGACTGGACAATCCAGGTGGGCGCTTTCTCCAGCCACGCCGCCGGACTGAACGCCCTGAAGGCGGCCCGTCAGCGCCTCCCCTCGCATATTATCGACAAATCCAGATATATGATCGTGCCGCTCATGACCAACCGCGGCGTTATTTACCGTGCACGGTTTGGCGGCCTGCTCCGTCGTGAAGCAACCGAGGCCTGCAATATCCTGCAAGGCAGTTGCCTTATTCTGAACCAGCCCTGATGAAGGCGCCGCCGGCATGAAGACCCAAACCGTCATTGTCCTGATTGAAGGCCGCGTGCAGGGCGTCGGATATCGCAACTGGCTGCAAAATGAAGCCCGGCGGCTGGGGATTTCCGGCTGGTGCCGGAACCGCAAAAGCGGCGCGGTAGAAGCGCTTTTATATGGCGCGGAACACGCCATAACGACCCTGCTGCAAAAATGCGCTACAGGCCCCGTTCTGGCCCGCGTTGACAAGCTGCAAACAACAGCGGCAGAATACGACGGATCAACGCTCTTTCTCATCAAGGACACGCTCTAGCCATGCAACGTTATTTATTTCTTGTCTGTTTCCTGTTTTCTTTTCAAAACCCTCTTTTCGCCGCCGGGGAAGAGCTCCATCTGCGCAACGACGTTCCCTTTCGCGAGGACTCCGGCCTGACCAAGGCCGAGTATTTCATCGCCACCGAAAAATACGCCGAGGCGCTGGAGGAAATAGCCCTTGCCCTGAAGCGTCACCCGCAAAGCGCGGATGCCTGGACCTATCGCGGCTATGCTTTTTACCGTCTGGGCGACAATGGCAAGGCGCGGGAAGCCCTGCGCAAGGCCTTGCTGATCGCGCCGACACATCTGGGCGCCAACAAATACATGGCAAATCTTTATCTGGAGGAAGGCAAGCTGCCACAAGCCCTCGAACAAATGCAGGTAATCCGCATGACCTGCGGCGCCACGGATTGCGAAGAGCTCAACGAGCTGCAACGCGATATCAACAAATATAAGATCGGCAAGCTGGGTACGGAATAAGCCCTAAAACCGCCGCCGGACGATGTCCTGCCCCAGTTTATTCTGTCCGATAAATTCATAGCCGTGCGTCAGCAGCTTACGCCGCATGCCCCGCCGCATCAGTTTGCGGTTTTCGCTGACAAAAACCATCCCCGCCGGTCTGTCGGGAATCTGCCTTGCGCGCAAAAGATCATAGGTCGTATTGGTCATGACCCGCATCAGTTCCGCCACCCGATCCGCAGGCTGGATAAACATCCGGTAAAAATAATAACGCTCGGCCGCAGGGTCGGTAAGGCCGATTTGCGCCAGCGCTCCTTGAAAAACCGTTGTGACGCCGATGGCCGCGCCTGCGGCATCAAACGCAACCAGCGCCGCCTGGCGGGCCCGCTGTTCCGGATCAATTCCCGCTGGCAAGGCTTTGTTCCTTTGCCAGAGATGAATAATCCTGTCCCTCACCGCCGGCGTTGTTTTTTCAAAAACATCCGCCAGAGCATAGCCCTGAAACTGCCCGCACAAAACCGGACTTTCCATTTCATTCATTTCCGCGCCACTCCAGCAGCGCTGTTATCACCCGCCGGAGCGCCATTTGCAGTCGCTCCGCTTTTTCAGAGCAATAAGAAAACGGATATTCCTCCTCCATATAGTTCTGCCACGTCATCTCCATCTGCAAGGCATGAATATTTTCCGCAGGACGGCCATAACAGCGCGTAATATGCCCCCCAACAAAGCGCCCGTTCAAAACCGCCGTCAACACTCCGGAAGCAGCAGCCTTGAAAACACCTTCGGCCAGTTCCGGTGCGCAGCTTTTACCCTGCACCGTGCCCAGATTAAGATCCGGCAGCACCCCTTCGAACAACCGGGGAACGCGGGACCTGATGGAATGGGCATCATAAAGAATGGCATAACCGAACCGTCGGCGGAGACGTTCAAGCTCCACTATCAGCGTTTGATGATAGGGCTGCCAAAAAGACGTCACCCTTTCCGCCTTTTCCGCTTCATCCGGCTCCGCCCCCTCCAGATATATCTTCTCGCCGTCAAAGGTTTCCAGCGGGCAGAGCCCTGTTTTGACCTGCCCCGGATAAAGCGTTTCATCCATTGCGCTACGGTTCAGGTCGATAACATAGCGGGAATGCGTCGCCATCAACAGCCCTGCCCCCATGCCCGCTGCGAAATCGTAAACCCTCTCCAGATGCCAGTCCGTATCCGGCAAACGCAGTGCTGCCGGCGTCATCCGCGCCGCCAGTTCTGGCGGCACAAACGTCCCCGTATGCGGAATGCTGATCAGAAGCGGCGTTGTTCCCTGAATGAATTTTCTCGTCTGCATGCCGCCTCAGGATGAAAAAGACGGCAGCAGGTTGCGGCCAACATAGGGCAAGAAGCTGCCCGTTTCCACCAACCGTGTTATGGCACGGATATCGGGCGCAAAATAATGATCCTCGGTGTAATGCGCGACTTGCCTGCGAATGATGTCCAAAGCGCCCTGAAGAGGACGGGACGTCCGCAACGGAGCATGAAAATCCACACCCTGCGCCGCCGCCAGCAGCTCGACGCCGACGATCACCGCCGTATTCGCCCCCATATCGTTCAGGCGCCGGGCACCGTGCGTCGCCATGCTGACGTGATCTTCCTGATTGGCAGAGGTCGGGATGCTGTCTACGCAGGCAGGATGCGACATCTGCTTGTTTTCGCTCGCCAACGCGGCCGCCGTGACATGCGCGATCATGAAGCCGGAATTGACGCCGGCATCCTTGACCAGAAACGGCGGCAGGCCGCTGATTTTATGATCGATCAGCATGGCTGTGCGTCTTTCGCTCATATTGCCGATCTCGGCAATCACCAGCGCCAGCGTATCCGCCGCCATGGCAACCGGTTCGGCATGGAAATTTCCTCCCGACTTCACCTCACCCGTCTCGGGAAATACCAAAGGATTGTCAGTGACGGCATTCGCCTCCCGCAGGAAGATCTCCGCCGCAAAACGCAGATGATCCAGACAAGCGCCCATTACCTGCGGCATGCAGCGCAGGCAATAGGGATCCTGCACCCTGTGGTCATCCGCGCTGTCATGCGAGGCCCGGATACGGCTTCCCTTGAGCAGATTGATATAGACTTTCGCCACGTCGATCTGGCCGCGCTGGCCGCGCAACCTCTGAATATCGGCGTCAAATGGCGTGGTCGCGCCCTTGGCTGCATCTACACTCAGCGCGCCCGCAACCACTGCCGCTGCAAAACAATCCTCCGCGCGAAACAACCCGCGCAAAGCCAGTGCCGTTGATACCTGCGTGCCATTGATAAGTGCCAGCCCTTCTTTGGGAGAGAGCTCCAGCGGCTTCAGCCCGGTCTTTTTAAGAGCCGTTTTCGATTCCATTAAAATGCCGTGCATCCGGACCTGGCCGGCACCCAGCAGCGGCAGGGATAAATGCGCCAGCGGCGCCAGATCGCCCGAAGCGCCGACCGAGCCCTTTTCCGGGATACAGGGGTAAATTTCATGGTTGTAAAGAGCGAGCAGGAAATCCACCACCTCGCGCCGGACGCCGGAATGCCCCTGTGCAAGCGCATTGATCTTTAAAATCAGTATCAGGCGGACGATATCATCCTCCAGAAACTTGCCGACACCCGTCGCATGCGAGAGAATCAGATTTTTCTGGAGCTTGCCGAACTGTGCTGGCGGAATGCGCACTTTCGCCAGAGCACCGAAACCGGTATTGATGCTGTAGACGGTCCGCCCCTCCCTGATAACAGTATCCACGACGGCCTTCCCTGCAGCGATTTTTTTATAGGCTTCGGCGCCAAGGGAGACGGGCGTATGATAACCTGCAACGGTGCGCAACAGCGAAAGCGTCACTTCACCCGGTTTTAAAATTATTTTTTTCATGCTTTCTTCTCCAGCATCGGCAAAACAAGCCCTTTTTCCTTCGCGCAGTCAATCGCGATATCATAGCCCGCATCGGCATGACGCATGACACCTGTGGCAGGGTCGTTGGTCAGGACACGGGCAATGCGCGCCGCCGCTTCCGGCGTGCCATCCGCAACAATGACCATCCCCGCATGCTGCGAGAATCCCATACCCACGCCGCCGCCATGATGCAGGGAAACCCATGTCGCTCCCGAGGCGGTATTCAACAGCGCATTCAGCAGCGGCCAGTCGGACACGGCGTCCGAGCCGTCCTTCATTCCTTCCGTCTCGCGGTTGGGACTGGCAACGGAACCGCTATCCAGATGGTCGCGACCAATCACCACGGGCGCACTCAGTTCGCCACGCGCCACCATCTCGTTAAAGGCAAGGCCAAGCCGCGCGCGGTCCCCCAGACCGACCCAGCAGATCCGCGCCGGAAGCCCCTGAAACTGGATACGCTGCCGCGCCATGTCAAGCCAGTTGTGCAGATGCGCGTCATCCGGCATCAGCTCTTTTACCTTCTGATCCGTCTTGTAAATATCCTCCGGATCGCCGGACAAGGCCGCCCAGCGAAACGGCCCGATCCCGCGGCAAAACAAAGGCCGGATATAGGCGGGAACAAAACCGGGAAAGGAAAAAGCGTCCTGCACACCCTCCTCGAACGCGACCTGCCGGATATTATTCCCGTAGTCGAAAACGGGAATCCCCCTCCGGTGAAAATCCAGCATGGCACGGACATGCACCGCCATGGATTTTTTCGCGGCTACAATCACTTTCTCCGGATGTATGCGGCGCTCTTGCTCGGCCATGGCCCAGTTCCAGCCCTGCGGCAAATAACCGTTGAGCGGATCATGCGCCGAAGTCTGGTCCGTCACCGCATCCGGAAGGTATCTTTTATCAGTCGCCGCCAGACTGACCAATGCCGGAAAGATATCCGCCGCATTGCCCAGCAACCCCACCGATACGGCTTCGCCTTTCGCATGCGCGGCATGGATCATATTGATCGCCTCTTCCAGCGTATCTGCTTTCTGATCGAGATAGCCTGTCTGCAACCGCCGCTCGATCCGGCTGGCCTGACATTCGACACCCAGCAGCGAGGCGCCGGCCATCGTCGCGGCGAGAGGCTGTGCGCCGCCCATGCCGCCGAGGCCGCCGGTCAAAATCCATTTTCCCTTGAGCCTTCCGCCAAAATGCTTGCGGCCCATTTCGGCAAAGGTTTCGTAGGTCCCCTGCACGATGCCCTGCGTACCGATATAAATCCACGATCCTGCCGTCATCTGCCCGTACATCATCAGGCCCTTGGCATCCAGCTCGCGGAAATGTTCCCAGGTCGCCCAGTGTGGCACCAGATTGGAATTGGCGATCAGCACACGCGGTGCGTTTTCATGCGTTTTGAAAACGCCGACCGGTTTGCCGGACTGTACCAGCAGCGTTTCATCGGATTCGAGCTTTTTCAGGGTTTCGACGATTTTGTCAAAACACGCCCAGTTCCGTGCCGCCTTGCCGATGCCACCATAGACCACCAGCTCGTCCGGATTTTCGGCGACATCCGGATCAAGATTATTCATCAGCATCCGCAAAGGCGCTTCGGTCAGCCAGTTTCTGGCATTGAGCTGCTTGCCGCGCGGCGCTCTGATAATCCGTTTATTGGCGCATGTTTCTGTCATATTCCCTCCCAGGATCAGAACCCTACCGTTGCAGTCTTTCGCGTATTTTCTGCCGTCGCTCGCCCGATGCGGCAGGAACCTTTCGCTCGAGAAGTTTTTCACGAAGCTTTCCCCGTTTCGCCCGCAGACGCTCCTTATGCTCGGCGCGCAAGGTCCTGTACCATTCCTGCTTTTGCTGGATACGCTGACGGATTTGCGCCCGGTTTTTCAGGCTAACACTGGCAACCGCGCGCTGTATTTTTTCATCCCCCCAGCGCACACCTCGCAACGGCGCTTCACGGCGACTGCGCAACGTTGTCCCCTCGCCTTTGGCCAGCGCCACAGCCCCACTCTCGTTTCTGACGCTGACTTGCCCGTCATTGACAAGGATGCCGTAAACTCCGTCAATATCGCCACCCCAGAATTCAGTGCCGCGAATACCGATGGCACCATAGGGCGTATTGACCGTGACATCAGGGTTTTCCTTTTTGGCGACCAGCCCGCTTACATAAAGAAAAGTCCCCTGCAAAATTGAATAGACGCCTTTGTTCTCCGTATCGTCTTCATTATCATAGGCATAGTCATCAAACCGCAGCGTGGTATTCTCCGACAAGGTCAGTTCGGTATTATCGATCAATAGAACGAAAGCCCGTGATGCCGGTCCCGTCACAATCGTATCGTGTTCATGCATTGGCGTATCAATCGCTGCCAGCACCTTCGCCCCGCCGGAGGACATGACCGTAACAGTCCCCTCCACTTCCTGAATCGTGCCGATAATACCGCCATCCTCTGCATAGGCCGGCTCAAGCGGCGCTGGCCCTGCCAGAAGAGTCGCGGCAGCGAGGACAATAATAAGGATTTTTTGAAATGACATAGAAAAGGACCCCGCAAATGATGATTCGCTTCCAAAAAGAATTGCCTCGCATTTTAAAAGTCTTTCAAGGTTTTGAAAATGCTTAAGATTTTATATTTGACATATTGTCATAATTAGGCTAATCTGCCTGAGTTTTCAGAAATAAGGAGAAATTGTCATGTTCGAAGAACAAAACCGCATGGATATCGCCAATATGATCAACGCACAGGTTTCCGCCATCCGTGAGGCGAAGTCCCCCCGCGCCAAAACCATGGAAATCCAAAATCTGGCCGAACTTATCGAGGGCATGATGTTTGATCCCGCAACGCTGCACACGCATCTCCAAGACATGAAGAAGGCCGCAAAAAATGGCATTATCGAGAGCGTTGAAGCCTTTCAGGGCATTGCCGAAGGAATCTCGGCAGCAGCCGCGCAGGATGGCTGCACGAATATCGCCCAATATAAAGGCAAACTGACAGCCGCTTTTGAATCTGCAAAGCTTGTCCTGCTTGAGAACAACGCTGCTGACACAGCCGCGCGTGTCGACACTTTCCTCCACAAAAATATCAGTGTCCTCCTGACCATGGCCGAGCGTATCTCGGCTCTGCAGGGGGATCACTACAGCGACCCGCGAGCAATTTACGAAGCGGTCAAGGATGTAAAAATCAGCCAGAAGCCATTCCCGAAACCTTGATCAGGGCACCGGAGCGGCAAGCTGCTGGCGCGCCACAGTAACGTCTGCCGCTGAATGCTTTTTCAGCTCTTCATCAAACCTCTGATAAAGATTCGCATGCGCATGACCACTCGCTTTCCCCAGCGCCGGGTGGACCTGCGCTGAAATATTTTCAAGATTCAGGACTAAATAAGGATTGTTTCCGGCAAGCGCCTTTTCCCGCAGCGCCCGCGCTTCCGAAGAGCCCTTGCCAAAAACCTTCTCGTGCTGAAAGAGAACCACCGCTTCAAAGGTCCATTTCATTTTCTGATCCCGCGCAAGCAATGCATCCAACGGCGGAAAGATGGCGCCTTTTGTAAAGCTCACCAGCTTTCCTACCGTGCCGGCAAGGTCGACCTTGTCCTGACCAAACCCGTTTTTATTAACCCGGTCACCAGACTTTATAGCGCCGGACTGAATTTCGGTCAGCAGCGCCTGAATTTGCCGATTCAAATAGAATCTCAGAAAATCATCTCCGGCAAAAATACGATTCCAGGCAGCAAGGCCGGTCTGGCGCAGGGCCTCGTCCTGCGTCACACCGGAAGCCACAGCCGTCCGCCAGGTATTTTCTATTACACGGTACATTTCCTGATCGCCATAATAGAAACTCACGTAACCATGCTGCAAGTCCCGCCAATAATCAGGATTTCCGGCCTCTGCCGCCTGCCAGGCGACAAGAAACTCCGTCACTGCCGCCGCCGCCTCGATCGTCAGGGAACGGCGCACCCGGGATTCTATATCCCAGTCATAGTAATAATTAATCAACCCGGCCTTCCCCTGTCCGGCGTGGTGTATCTCATGAGCCAGAGTCAGGGAGAATAACGGTGAAGGCTCCGCTGACCGTGCCAAAACCGCATTAATATCAATTTGATATTGCCCGGCCATATCAGTGGGCAAAGCCTGCAACGCACAGAACTGAACGCCATTTTCCCGCGCCTCCTTCACCAGCGCCGCCCCGAAGGCGGAAGACTTTTCCAGCATCTTCAAACTTTGTAATAAATTATAGTTTGGCTTCTCCTCGGCCAAGACGGCATCTGCCCTGCTACAATTTTTCTCCAGAAAGGCTTTTTTTAATGCCTCACCCGAAAGCGTGGCCGCGTCCACGCCCCCATTGCCCTCATAGAGCATTTGTAGATAACTTTTATTCTGCTGTATCGGCGCAGGCGGCGCTTGGCTTTCCACCGCATCAAGGGCCAGCACCTGTCCGGAGACCACGGAAAACACAAGCGCCAGCGCCGTCCGCGTCTTGCGTGCGGCCCTTGAAAAGGAAGCCCTGAAACAACTCGCCTGTGTCATTCGCATAGTCCAGAATCAAGATGAAATTGTAAATCAGACTAGCAGCTTTCCTCTCTCGCGAAAACATGAATTAAATATGTAATATAATTACGTTTTTGGATTACAAATTTCGATCCGTGCAAAATCACATGGTGCATTTTTAATGAAGTTCAGCTCAACCACATCAAGACATTCCCGTTGGTTGTTCATGGAAACCACGCTACGGGCTTCTTCAAAACTGAACCACCGGAATTCAGAATGCTCATGGTTAATCCGGACTTGTTGCCCCTCATCAACAAAAGTAACAAAAACGGGTAGAACGCAAATCGCGTTCATCGCCACAGAATAAAACTGTTCGCAAAAATTGGCTGAATAAAATTCCTGTGGCATCAACCCGGTTTCCTCTTTCAACTCGCGTAACGCCGTTTGCCAAGCCTGTTCTCCTGCCTCGATCCGTCCCGCCACATACAGCCAAAGATTGTCGAGTCCATCCCCTTTAGATCTTTTTAACAGCAATATTTCAGGGCCACGCGCCGTACGACGAACAACCTGAACCACCGCTGCATTTGATTTGAAAGGAACCTCTGTCATCTCAAATATGGATCGGCCGGCCATCGACCGCCAAGGCCGCTTCCTTGACGACCTCGTTCAGGGTCGGATGCGCGTGGCAGGTCCGGGCGATATCTTCGGCTGAACCACCAAATTCCATCACCGCGACAACTTCCGCGATCAACGTCCCGGCCTCGGCACCGATAATGTGGCAGCCCAGAACGCGGTCGGTTTTCGCATCTGCCAGAATTTTGACAAAACCTTCAACCGCAGCCATGGCGCGTGCGCGGCCATTCGCCATGTAGGGAAACTTGCCAACTTTATAAATCGTGCCCGCTTCCTTGAGCTGTTCTTCTGTCGCGCCCACACTGGCGACCTCGGGGAAAGTGTAAACCACACCCGGAATGGCTTCATAATTCACATGCCCCGCCTGCCCGGCGATGATCTCAGCCACAGCGACGCCCTCATCCTCGGCCTTATGCGCCAGCATCGGGCCGCGCACCACGTCACCAAGGGCATAAATGCCCTTCACTGTCGTCTGGAAATGATTGTCGATTTCGATCCGGCCACGACTGTCAACTTTCACTCCGGCCTTGTCGAGACCGAGCCCTGCCGTATAGGGACGCCGGCCGATGGCCACCAGAACGGTTTCTGCGTCAAGTGTTTCCGCTTTCTCGCCTGCTGCGCCAGGCATAGCCGGTTCCAGCGTGAGCGTCACTTTGTCCTTCGCTGTTTTTGCGGCCGTGACCTTGGTGGAAAGCCGGAATTCCATGCCCTGTTTCGTCAGGATCTTTTTCATCTCCTTCGAAAGCTCGAGATCCATGCCAGGCAGAATACGATCCATAAACTCGATAACAATCACTTTGGCGCCGAGGCGTTGCCAGACTGCCCCCAGTTCCAGTCCGATCACACCGCCGCCAATGACCGCCAGCGACGCTGGAATTTTTTCCAAAGACAGCGCACCGGTCGACGTGATGATCTGCTTCTCATCCGTCGTGATGCCCGGTAATGGAGTGGATTCAGAGCCTGTCGCGATAACGATGTTCTTTGTTTCGAGCGTTTTCCTGCCGTCTTTTCCCGTGACCTCGACCTTGCCCGGACCGGCAACCGCGCCCGTGCCGACAAGATGATCCACCTTGTTCTTCTTGAACAGGAAAGCGATGCCCTGCGTATTGGCGCCCACCACTTTGTCTTTATGCGCCATCATTTTTTTCAGGTCGATTTTCGGTTTGCCCACATCAATCCCGAGGGCGGCAAACTGGTGCGCAGCATGTTCATATTTCTCCGAGACGCTCAAAAGCGCTTTGGACGGAATGCAGCCGACATTCAGGCAGGTTCCCCCCAGCGTATTATCCTTTTCAACGCAGGCGACTTTCAGGCCCAGCTGTGCGGCGCGAATCGCGCAGACATATCCCCCGGGGCCCGAACCGATAACCACCACATCGTATTGTGCTGCTGACATATTTTTTCCTCTTTTTTTCTGTGGCAAGTTTACTGCAAAGCCCCTGAAATATCGAGTCAATCAGAATTGAGGCGATGAAGGATCATCAAAAATACCACCTTGATTTTACATAGAAATTTGACACAGCTGCGAATCATTGTTAATAAGGATGCAGGCCTGAACACTCCTTGTTTTTGGCCAAGGCGTTTCACTGTTAGAGGGTGAAACACAAAGGGGCTGGTCCGTAACACCAGCCCCTTCTTTTTTACATTGCCTTTTCATGATAAAATCATTATGTTAAAGAAATTTGAGGATTTCATGAAAAAAGCCCGCCTGCAAGACGGCCAAATCGTTCTGGCCCATCAATACAAAAAAGCCGCACACGGCGAAGCCCTGCTGTGCGCCGATCCGTCCTGCACCGCCGAAATGAATTTCCGCAAGGAAGCCCTCACCCATGGCAGCCAGACCCTGAAGAGCGCCTGTTTCGTTTCCAAACATGTCAGAGACCATGCCCGGGACTGCAACGCCCATGAAGCCCTTGCCATCAAGGCCAAACAAAAGAAGAGCATTGAGCAGGCTTTAAAGGAAGGCAAGGCCGTCGTGCTTAACCTCAACATGAGCCTCAGCGAGACCTTCAATGCCGCCACGCTGAAACAGGACACCATCGGCCAGCGCAGCACCTATGATGTTCGGGGCGACTATATCACCGTTTCCTGCAAAAGCGTGGAAGACATTCTGGATTACCGTGATGCCATCGCAGAAAAAGGCGGGCAGAAAGGCTTGGGCAATACTTTTGTCAATTACAAAGGGCGCGCCCGGCCAATCGACAATTTTATTGTGGATAGCAAAGACAAATACGAAGCCCTGCTCAAACAGATGCAAAAAACATTGCTGAGCAACGAAACAAAACCAGAGGCCGAAGATTTCCCGCGTCTGATCCAGTTTCGCGCCACCGGCAATACACGCGACAAGGAAGCGGCGATTTTACGCGGCACACCGGTGACGTTCTGGAAGCAGGGCGGCAAACGTCTTGTCTTGCTGCAACGCGCAGACGCCGCACCCGCGTTCCAGCAAACCCTGCGGGGAGAAAACGTCTGGCTGGTCGCCACGCCGAAACTGCTGGCCCGCGATGCCGCCAGCGCCGAACGTAAACTGCAAAATGATGTGACGCCCGTCGTTTTTCTCGACCTGCACTGGAAGGTTATCGGCGCGCACCAGTTCACGCCGCTGGAAGAACCGGACGCCCCCAAGCCACAACAGGGCCAGTTGAAACTATAGCATCAGGCAATCCCGACTTGTCTGCTCACACATCCAGCAGCAGGCGTTGCGGGTCCTCGATCGCGTCCTTGATGCGGACAAGGAAAGACACCGCTTCCTTGCCGTCAACAATGCGGTGATCATAGGACAAGGCCAGATACATCATCGGCCGGATCACAATCTGGCCGTTCACGACGACAGGACGTTCCTTGGTCGCATGCATCCCCAGAATGGCCGATTGCGGCGGATTGATGATCGGCGTCGAAAGCATCGAGCCGAAGACGCCGCCGTTGGTAACGGTAAAGGTGCCGCCGGAAAGCTCCTCCAGCCCCAGCTTTCCATCGCGGGCGCGCAGCCCCAGATCACCGATTTCCTTTTCGATCCCGGCAAAGCTTTTGACATCGGCATCGCGCACGACCGGCACCACCAGCCCCGTCGGAGTCGAAACCGCCACGCCGATATCGTAATAGTTTTTGTAAACGATGTCCGTGCCGTCAATTTCGGCATTCACCGCCGGAAAATCCTTGAGCGCCTGAACCGCCGCCTTGACGAAGAACGACATGAAGCCCAGCTTGACGCCGTGTTTCTTTTCAAACCCGTCCTTGTACTGAGCGCGCAGAGCCATCACATGACTCATATCGACTTCATTGAAGGTCGTCAGCATGGCGGCGGTGTTTTGCGCTTCCTTGAGACGCTCGGCAATCCGCTGGCGCAAGCGCGTCATCTTCACGCGTTCCTCGCGCTCCGCCTGCACGCGCGGTCCTGAGGGCTGCGCCGGCGCTTTCGCGACGGGGGCAGATCCGGGGGCATTTAAAGCTTCCAGCACATCGCCTTTGGTCAGGCGTCCGTCCTTGCCCGTTCCCGAAATCGCGGCTGGATCCAGCTTGCTTTCCGCCACCATCTTTTTAACAGCGGGGGAAAGCTGCGTATCATTGCTGGCCGGTTTGGCAGCGGCCTTGGCGGCAATAGGCGCTGTCGCGGCTTTTGCCGCGCTGGATTGTTTTGGCGCCGATGCCGCGCCTGACTGTTTTGGCGCCGATGCCGCGCCTGACTGTTTTGGCGCCGATGCCGCGCCGACACCCTCGCCGATTGAGCCAAGTATCGCGCCCACAGAAACATTGGCGCCGCTTTCAACCTTGATCTCCTTCAGCACACCGGCAGCAGAGGCATTGACCTCGACCGTCACCTTGTCCGTTTCAAGTTCGACCAGAGGCTCGTCCATATCGACGGCTTCGCCTACCTTTTTAAACCATTTTGCAACAGTCGCTTCCTTGACCGATTCCCCCAGCGCGGGAACGACGATTTCAACAGCCATGATTTTACCCTTCCTTTGATATCTGTTATACGCTCAACGCCACATTTACGAGCGTTTCCTGTTCCTTGTTATGCGCCTTGAGCGACCCCGTCGCGGGAGCCGCCGCAGGAGGCCTGCCGACATAAACCGGACGTCCGGCTTTATGCTTGATCGCCTGCAGGGCCTTCTCGATACGGCGGTCAACAAAATGCCACGCCCCCTGATTTTCCGGTTCTTCCTGACACCAGACAACTTCAGCCTGCGGATATTTTTCCAGTTCCTGCGCCAGAACTTTCTCCGGGAACGGATAAAGCTGCTCCAGACGGATCAGGGCGATGTTCTTTATTCCCGCCTTTTCCCGCGCCTCGAACAAATCGTAATAAACCTTGCCGCTGCAAAGCACAACGCGCTTCACGGCTTTATCAAGCTTGATTGTTTCCGGCAGGACCCGATGAAAACTTTCCTTACCCATGAAATCAGCGGCGCTGGAAATGCAGAGTTTATGACGCAACAGGGATTTCGGCGTCATCAGGATCAGCGGCTTGCGGAAATCCCGGTGCATCTGGCGGCGCAGGGCGTGGAAATAGTTTGCCGGAGTCGAGCAATTTGCCACCTGCAGATTATCTTCCGCGCAAAGCTGGAGGAACCGCTCCGGCCGCGCCGAGGAATGCTCCGGTCCCTGCCCTTCGGACCCGTGCGGCAGCAGCATGACCAGACCGGACATGCGCAGCCACTTTGTTTCCGCCGAAGAAATAAACTGGTCAATAATAACCTGGGCGCCGTTGACGAAATCGCCGAACTGCCCTTCCCACAGCACCAGAGTTTTCGGATCCGCCGTGGAATACCCGTATTCAAACCCGAGCACAGCCGCTTCGGAAAGCGGGCTGTCGTGAACCTCGAACCGCGCCTGTTTTTCATCGACGTTGCAAAGCGGCAAATACTTTCCTTCATTCGCCTGATCCGTCAGGACAGCATGTCGGTGCGAAAACGTGCCGCGGCCGCAATCCTGCCCTGAGAGGCGGACAGGGAACCCCTCGGAAACCAGCGCGCCGAAAGCCAGCGCCTCCGCCGTCGCCCAATCGAAACCTTCCCCCGTCTCGAACATTTTCTTCTTGGCGTCCATCTGCCGCGCGATTTTCGTATTCAGATCAAAATCGTCCGGTACCGATGTCAAAACCCTGCCCAGCTTTTGCATCAGCGTGGCGGAAATCGCCGTCGTGCCGCGGCGGTCGTCCCCCGAGGCAACCTTGAGCCCGCTCCATTGCCCTTCCAGCATATCGGCGCGATTCGGCTTGTAACTGGTCGCGGCGGCAAACTCCTTCTCCAGATAAGCGTGCCAATCGCTGTTGATGGCGTCGGTCTCCGCCTGCGTCAACGTGCCCTCATCCACCAGTTTTTGCGCGTAAAGCGCGCGCGTTGTCGCCTTGTCGCGAATAACGCTGTACATCTGCGGCTGGGTAAAGGCAGGCTCGTCCGATTCATTATGTCCGTGCCGGCGATAGCAGATGATGTCGATAAAAACATCCTTCCTGAATTCCTGCCGGAATTCCGCCGCCAGCCGCGAGACATGGACAACCGCCTCGATATCATCGCCATTGACATGAAAAATCGGCGATTGCAGCATTTTCGCAACGTCCGTGCAATATTGCCCGGAGCGCGAAAAATGCGGCGCCGTCGTAAAGCCGATCTGGTTGTTAATCACAATATGCACGGTTCCGCCGACCCGATAGCCCGGCAATTCCGACATCATCAGCGTTTCCGGCACGATGCCCTGCCCCGCCAGCGCGGCATCGCCATGAATCAGCAACGCCATAACCTGACGCCGGTCTTCGTCCCCGCGCTGCGCCTGTTTCGCACGCGCCTTGCCCACCACGACCGGATCGACAATTTCAAGGTGCGAAGGATTCGGGGTCAGCGAAAGATGCACTACATTCCCGTCAAAATCGCGGTCGGAGGATGTCCCGAGATGGTATTTCACATCGCCGGAGCCCTGCACATCGGTCGGCTTGGCAGGCGTGCCCTGAAATTCGGAAAACATCGCGGTAAAGGATTTCCCCATGACGTTGGTCAGCACATTCAGGCGGCCCCGATGCGCCATGCCAAGAACAACTTCCTTCAGGCCCAGCTGCGCCGCCCGGGAAATGACTTCCTCGATCGCCGGAATCAGGGCCTCGCCGCCCTCGGCGCCAAAGCGCTTCGTGCCGGTATATTTCATCTGCAGAAATGTTTCAAACCCCTCTGCCGCCGTCAGCCGCTTCAGGAAACCGGTTTTTTCCGCCGCGGAATAGACCGTCTGGTTCCGCGTCTGGCGGAAATGCGCCATCAGCCAGGCCTTTTGCTCCGGATCCTGAATGTGCATGAATTCGACGCCGATTGTCCCGCAATAAGTTTCCTGTACCGCCGCGATGATCTGGCGCAGCGTCGCTTTTTCAAAGCCAAGCAACCCGTTCAGAAAAATCGGGCGGTCATAGTCGGCCTCGGTAAAGCCGTAAGTTTTTGGATCCAGTTCGGCATACTCTTTTTTCGGCGCAAGCCCCAGCGGATCGAGATCGGCCAGAAAATGCCCCAGCACCTGATAGGCCCGAACCAGCAGATAGGCGCGAATGGAATCCACCGCGGCAGCCTTTGCATCCGCCGCAACAGCAGATTTTCCGCCCCGCTCTTCTTTCTTCTCGGGTTTTTCGACATTGGCGGCACTGGAGAGGACCGCCGCAATTTTTTCCGGCGCCGGCGTCCAACTGGCCCCCTTCAGCTCCGCCGCCAGCAATTTGGCGTCATCACCAAGAGCCCCGAACAAATCGGCCCAGCTGGAATCGACACTGGCGGGGTTTTGGGAATATTTCGCGTAGACATCCGCGATATAGTCCGGATTAGCGGCGGAAAGAAAATCCAGTGCGTTGCGCTGTGCCATTTTATCCTTACATCCCCTTATGCTGCCTTCAATGCCTTCATGATCGCGTCGCCCAGTCCGGCAGGACTGTCGGCCACAACCATGCCCGCCGCCTTCATCGCCGCAATTTTATCATGCGCGCCGCCTTTGCCGCCCGCAATAATGGCACCGGCATGCCCCATGCGGCGGCCTGGCGGAGCCGTGACCCCGGCAATAAAGCCCGCAATCGGTTTCTTATTCTTGCTGGCCTTGATGAATGCGGCAGCATCTTCCTCGCCGGTGCCGCCGATTTCTCCGATCATGAGAATCCCCTCGGTTTCCGGATCGTCAAGGAACAACTTGAGCGCATCGATAAAATTCGTGCCGTTCACCGGATCGCCGCCAATGCCGATACAGGTCGTCTGGCCCAGACCGTTGGCCGTTGTCTGCGCCACGGCTTCATAGGTCAGCGTGCCAGAGCGTGAAACGATACCAACCTTGCCGCGCTTGTGGATATGACCGGGCATAATGCCGATCTTGCACTCGCCGGGCGTGATGACGCCGGGGCAGTTCGGCCCGATCAGGCGGGTTTTCGAACCTTGCAGCTTGCGCTTGACCTTGACCATGTCGAGCACCGGAATGCCTTCGGTAATGCAGATCACAAGCGCGATTTCAGCATCGACCGCTTCCAGAATGGCATCGGCCGCGAACGGCGGCGGCACATAAATAACGGACGCATCCGCGCCCGTTTCATCCACAGCGTCCTTGACGGTGTTGAACACCGGCAGATTCAGGTGCTTCGTGCCCCCTTTGCCCGGCGTCACGCCCCCGACCATTTTCGTGCCGTAACCGACAGCCTGTTCCGAGTGGAACGTACCTTGCGCGCCGGTAAAACCCTGACAGATAACCTTTGTATCCTTGTTAATAAGTACAGCCATATTTTTACGCAGCCTCCGCCTTGACAGTGTTGACGACCTTTTGCGCCGCATCGGCGAGATTGTCCGCCGCGATGATATTCAGCCCCGACTCTTTCAGCAGCTTCTTGCCCTTGTCAACGTTGGTGCCTTCCAGCCGCACGACCAGCGGCATGGTCAGCCCCAGCTCGCGCGCCGCCGTAATGACCCCCTCGGCAATCACGTCACAGCGCATGATCCCGCCAAAAATATTGACCAGAATGCCTTCGACATTCGGATCCGACAGAATGATGCGGAAAGCTTCGGCCACGCGCTCCTTGGTGGCGCCGCCGCCGACATCGAGGAAGTTGGCCGGTTCGCCGCCATAGAGCTTGATAATATCCATCGTTGCCATGGCCAGACCCGCGCCATTGACCATGCAACCGATATTCCCCGTCAGCTTGACGTAGCTCAGTTCATGATCTTTGGCCCGCCGCTCGGCCGGATCCTCTTCCGCCACATCGCGCAGCTGCTCGACTTCTTTCTGGCGAAACAGCGCATTGTCGTCGAAATTCATCTTGGCATCAAGCGGCAGAACATCCCCGCCTTTTGTCACCACCAGCGGATTGATCTCGACAATCGAGGCATCAAGGTCGATAAAGGCCCTGTACATGTTGCCAAGAAGCTCGACGCATTTGTTGATCTGCTTGCCTTCCAACCCAAGACCGAAAGCGATCTGGCGGCCCTGAAAAGCCTGAAAACCGACAGCGGGATCCACCACAACCTTGAGAATCTTTTCCGGATGCTTTTCCGCGACTTCCTCGATCTCCACACCACCCTCGGTCGAAGCCATGATCGTCACGCAGGACGAGGACCGGTCGATCAGCATGCCAAGATAGAGCTCGCGCCCGATATCACAGCCTTCCTCGACGTAAATCCGCCGGACTTCCTGCCCCTGCGGCCCCGTCTGGTGCTTGACCAGCTGAATACCCATCATTTTTTTCGCGGCTTCCTTGACCTCGTCAATCGATTTGACGACCTTGACGCCGCCGCCCTTGCCGCGCCCGCCCGCATGGATCTGCGCCTTGACGACGTAAACGGGCCCCGGCAACAGCTTCGCCACCTCGACCGCCTCTTCCGCCGTATAGGCGACACCGCCCTTCAGCACCGGAATGCCCCGCGCTTTCAACAGTTCCTTGGCCTGATACTCATGGATATTCATTGTCTACACACCCTTTATTGTTATGCCGCCGCCGTCTTGAGGTTTTTCGCCACATCGTTCAGCGTTTGTACCGCCGTGACCGACTTGTCGAACATGGTTTTTTCTTCCGCGCTCAGCTGGACCTCAATGACTTTTTCAACGCCGTTCGCGCCGATGACCACCGGCACGCCAATATAAAGCCCCTTCACGCCGTATTCGCCGTTCAGGTAAGCCGCACAGGGCAGCACCCGCCGTTTGTCGCGCAGATAGCTCTCCGCCATGGCAATCGCGGAAGACGCCGGCGCATAAAACGCCGAGCCCGTTTTCAGCAGGGCCACGATTTCAGCCCCGCCATCGCGCGTGCGCTGGACGATCTTGTCAAGCTTGTCCTGCGTGGTCCAGCCCATCTTGACCATATCCGGCAAGGGAATCCCCGCCACTGTGGAATAGCGCACCAGCGGCACCATCGTGTCGCCATGCCCGCCCAGCACAAAAGCCGAAACATCTTCGACCGAAACCTTGAACTCGTCCGCAAGGAAATGACGGAAACGCGCGCTATCCAGAACGCCCGCCATCCCGACCACCATGTTCGGCTTGAATCCCGTTACTTCCTGCATCACGCCCACCATGACATCGAGCGGGTTGGTCACGACAATCACAAAAGCATTCGGCGCATATTTCTTGATATTCTCGCCAACCGTGCGGGTCACGCCCGTGTTGATGCCAATCAGATCGTCGCGGCTCATGCCCGGCTTGCGCGGAACGCCTGCGGTGACGATCACCACATCCGAGCCTGCCAAAGCGGCATAATCATTGCTGCCGGCGTAAACCGCGTCAAACCCCTCGACCGGCGCCGCCTGCGCGATATCCAGCGCCTTCCCCTGCGGCACACCCTCGGCCACGTCAATCAGCATGACGTCCCCCAGCTGTTTCATTCCGGCCAGAAGCGCCAGTGTACCACCGATTTGCCCAGCCCCGACGAGCGCGATTTTTTTGCGTGACATTTTTATTTTCCTTAACTTTTTTTAAATGAATCAAAGTACATTCAAACTAGCACAGTCATTCAGGAATGGTAGGGGGTAACATGCTGGATATTCAAGGTTCTGAAAAAATCATCAAACCAGCCCCCGCGCATTTTATCAGACAAAAAGACGATTTCTCCTGCGGCGTTGCCTGTCTTGCTACGGCCGCGCGCCTTTATAGAAGAAGACGGCCGGATTACCACCACTTCCGCAAAGAACTTAACCCTGTTCCGGAAATAGGCACCACCGCCGATGCAATGAGCGCCGCAAGCCTGCGCCACCTGCCCGTCGCCGCTATCGGGGAGGAGAGCTATCAAAACGGCATCGCTGTTGCACTGATCATTCACGGCGCGGGGGCGGCCGCCGAGGGGCATTATGTTGTTTTTCTCTGCAGTGATGGAACAAATGTCATATATTATGACCCTTACGATCACCAAATTATTGAAAAAAAGATCTCCGAGATTGTCTGGCATGGCGACTACGAGCCGCTGGAACGCTGGTCACTGAACTTCCAGCCCCTTGAAGGAAATCATATGGATTTATGGCGCGGGATCGAAATTCCTTCAAAAAAGTAATTCTTTCTTCACCAGTATTCCATATAATCTTGATATGACCGAGGAACCCGCCCAGACCGATTCTGCCTTGCCGCTGAAAGACGCCCTCGCGCTTTTCGACCAGCTGGCCGATCTCGACCATATCTCCTTTGGCTATCCCCATAATGGCTGTACCGCCAGAACGCATATCATGTGCCGCCTCATGTCCGACGCCGGACTCGCCCCCGCCAAGGCCTGGGCCTTTGAAACCAGAAATAAAATGCTGGAGGTCACCCTGCCCGGCGACACCGTCATCCGCTGGTCCTATCACGTCGCGCCTGCTCTCCCCGTGCGGATGCCGGATAACAGCGTAGAGCACCTGATTTTTGATCCCGGGCTTTTTGACGGCCCGGTCCCCTTGCAGGAATGGGGCAAAATCATGCAGGCGGAGGAAAAAAACCTTCAAATCGCCAAAATAAACGAAACACCAAAACCATGGCCAGGTTTTTATGACCGCTATATAGAATGGCCTGAAACCGCCGACCGGAACGCGCGGCAGATGATGGAAGAATATCTCTACATGCAAAAGCTGCCGCGCAGCGTCTTTCCCAGTCAAACCCGGCGGCAGTTTGCCGAGGCGCCGCCCCTGCGGGGAAAAACCTGGAAGCTTATCGCCGGACATCCGCCCCTTCCCTGCCCGGCGCATGATCACCGGAAGGTCACCCCCTGATGCCGCAAACATCCGCCAGCATCCGCAGAATCATCGAACAGAACGAAGAGTTTCTGGTTTCACTCCACGGGCATGACGGTTATTTCAAGGTCCCCGACAGCGCTCTGGCGGCAGAGCTGCGCGCACAAATCAAAAGCGCTCTGGAGAGCCAGCAGACCGTCACGCTCCACTATGATGCTGCGCTCAATATTACCAGTATCGTTTAAGGTTACCTTACCCCGAAAAACTCCAGCTGCCATTTAATCTCGGCGGGATCGAGCGGATAATCCGTTCCGCCCCGGGCATATACGATTTCACCGGGACGGAGATGCGCCGCCGTCCGTTGCAGCTCGACGCAAAAACGCATGGGCAATCCGGCCTTCCAGCACAGGGCGATCACCGGTCTCGCCGCCCCGGCGCCGATCATGCGTCGGACCGTCTCCAGCGGAATACCGGAAAGTTCGGCCAGAGCCAGATGCACGAAATCCGTTTCATGCCAGATCATGGCATCGTGGATAACTTCCGGCGTCAGGGTTCCTGCCGCAACAAAGCGCGCCAGCTTTTCATGCGGCAACTCGCCCGCACCGCTTTGCCGCTGGTAATCCAGACGACGACGGACAATATCGACAACTCCCCGGCGCGTGGCCGGATCGAAATCACTGCGCTGTTCAAGCACTTCCAGAACGGTTTTGTCAACAAAGCCCGCCAGCTCATGCGCCAGCTCAAGCGATAATTCCTTGCGCAGCGCAATCGGACGATGCCATTCCGGATAGTTTTTTGCCCGCAATACTATTTTCTGCAGCGTCTGCTCCACCAGCTGCGCACCTTTGTTTTCCAGCAGCGCCCGCGTCGAGGGGGCGTCTTCCGCCGCGCTCACGGCCTCGGAAACGGCCGAACTGACCTCCTCCCGTTCAGCAATCGCGGTAATAACCCACGGTTCCGGATGGCTGCTCAGGATATCCACCAGATCTTCATCCGACAGCGCCGCGCAAAACCGCAAGACCGGCTCCGACACTTCACGCTCGACATCGCGGGCGAGTTTGCCCACCACCGCAGGGGGCGCCTTGGCGTAATCTTTCAGCGCCGACGACAAAGCCCTGCGGATTTTCAGCACCTCGTCCTGCGCCAGCATCCCGAGCGCCTGCACCGCGTAGGCATAAAGCTGGCTGTGCTTTTCCGGCGTCAGCTGCGGCAGCAGATCGACCAGCCGGGCAGCCAGTGCAACGCGCACATCGACATCCTTGTCCAGCGCCAGCAGCGTTGCGGCCTGCACCGGTGTTGCGGTGTTGCTTGCCACAGCGCGCCGCATGACGCTGTCGCCGTTTTTTGCCAGATAATAAAGAATTTCCGGATGGGTCTCTGCATCCGCCGCCAGTTCGCGCAAATCCGCCGTTTTGCCCCCTGCCAGCTTTTTTTTCTGGTCGTCAGAACGCTTTTGATTAGCACCGGAAAATAGCCTGAAAAAACCGAACATCCCCGCCCCCGCTTCCCATTTGGCCATTTCTACCATTAACAAAACCTTAACCGCAATTACCGTAAAATGGTTGTGAGAGGAAGAACCCATGGTAACAAAGCTTTCTGACATGCCGCCCGCCCGGGATCAATTCAATACAAACGCGCCGCGCAGGCCGGGGGAATCCCGATTTATCGAGTTGGAATTATCCCTGATCCCGATCGAGGAAGACCGTCCTGAAAAGGAAATCCGCAATGACCGGCAGCTTTGGGCCGCGACGCCGCACGCGGGCAAGCCCTTCACGTTTGGAAAGTAGCTTTCTTGTAGTTCCGTGACTGCATTTCCATCAAACGGCTGATTGTCCGCGCGAAGGCAGGCGCATGTTCCGCACCCTGATAAATGTCTTCCGGCGGAGCCGCCGCTGACATCACCAGCCAGACATGATGGTCATAGAGCGTATCCACCAGCGTAATGAAACGCAGCACGGCATCCCGTCGGCTGTCATCCAGCAGCGGCACATTTTCAAGAAAGAAAACCCGGTAATGCTTGACCAGCGCGAGATAATCCAGCGCGCTTTTTGACGTCTCGCAAAGATCGGCAAAAGTAAAAAAGGCGGCCTCCTTTGCCGCCTGCGGGACAAATATCTCCCGCCCCTTGACTGCAATAGTCCCTGCCGCCGATTCCGCGCCGTCAGTCACCAGCGAGAACAGCTTTTGCATTTCCGCATGAATGCCGTTGTCGTGCGGGAAAAAATACATTTTTGCGTCCCGCAACCGCCCCAGACGATAATCCGTCTCCCCCGTAAAAGCTACAAGCTCCATTTTTTCTTTCAAAAGGGCAATAAAGGGCAAAAAACGATCCCGCTGCAACCCGCCTTCATAAAGCGCATCCGGCGCAAGATTGGATGTCACCACAACGACCAGCCCGCGCGCAAACAGCGCCGTAAACAGCCGCCCCAGAATCATGGCATCGGCAACATCCCGCACATGAAACTCGTCAAGACAGAGCAGTTGCGTTTCCGCCGCTATATGATCCGCACAAGCGATCAGATCCCCGTCGATCCGCAGCTTTTCATCCTTGCGGCGGCTCTGCCGCAAGCAGTGCAGGAAATCATGGACCTCGAGCATGAAGGCATGAAAATGCACCCGCTTTTTCTTTTCACAGCGCGCCGCAGTAAAAAACAGATCCATCACCATCGACTTGCCGCGCCCGACGCCCCCATAAAAATAGAGCCCCAGCGGGACACTTCCTTTCTTTCTTGCGAAAGAAAATAACCCCGAATTTCCGCGGATGGACCTTTGTTGCAGCGCATCATCCAGTGCAGACAAAGCCGCGACGGCTCTTTGCTGATCGGCATCAGGGACCAGTTCACCTGTCTCCAGTTTCTGATTATAAAGCGTCGGAAGGATTGACATATTTTTGTTCAGAATTGTTTCTTCTTTTTTCTGACGAGTTGACGTAGGATACCTAGTCTAAACTATTTAAAAACCAATAAAGTCACAAGGAGAGAAAATATGGGCAAGTGCACAAAAGGCAAATGCAAAAGTGAATTCAAACAATGCAGCGGCGCTAAAGATCACGGCCACGGTCATGGTCATGGTCATGGTCACGGTCATGGACACGGTCATGGACACGGTCACGGTCATGGACACAAGGCCGAAGAAGGCAAATGCCCGGCGAAAAAGCCTGCCAACGATGGCGGCTGCTGCGGCACGAAAAAGGACGCCCCCAAACATGGCGGCTGCTGCGGCTAATCAGCCTCAGGCTCTTTCGTAAAGAAAAACCCCCGCGAATTTCCGGGGGTTTTTTCTTTTGAGAAAACTTTCCTGCTTCCGATTATTGCATCCGGTACGGGACGAAATGTCAAAACGCCATTCCGGCAATTTCTTTTTGCAGCTCCGCCTGTTTCTCGCGGCGGCGGACGGCAAGCCTGTTCGCCTCTTTGTCAATCGTCGCGATCCGGTCTTCCTGATCATTCAGCTTTTCAAGGTATTTCTGCTGGACATCCGACTTTCCCGCCAGACTTTTCAGGTTTTCCCGCACCCGCTCCTGATCCTGAAAGATTGTCCGGCGTTCCTGCTCCAGCATGCGGATCTGCTGGTCAAGCCCGTCCATTTCACGGCGTATCCCTGCCAGTTTCTCGAAAACGCGTCGCATCGCCGGGTCAAGCCTGCCGCGGGAGGTCGCATAGGCCAGAAGATCCTCCGCCGGCAGGGAATCGATACCGACCGACTGCCAGATCTGGCTTTCAAGGCGGACAGGGAGAGTCTTTTTCTCTCCCGCCTTCACCGCCACGCGGAGACGATAACGATCCGCCGTCACTTCGACGTCTTTCGGATCGGGACTGACGATCTCGTAATTATACATTTTGGGGTGCTCAATCACGACAAGCCGGTCTTCCTGCGCCGGTGCCTTGATCGTATAGACAGTTTCCGCCACATTTTTTACGGCGGTATTCATCACCCCCTGACTGATGGTGATTTTATCTTCCGTCGAAGTGTTCTTGTCTTCCCGGTTGATCTTTGTTTTGGAATCCAGCGCATAGCTGATCATACGCTCTTCCCCGGCACCGATAACCGGCATTTGCGCATCGCCGACAAAACTGGTGCCTTTGAGCAAGGCGCTTTCCTCGTACAAGGTCAATATCCCCGGCGGCAAGCCTGTTTCACCGTCATTGCTGATAAGAACAGCCGCCAGCGGATGCTGCGCATTCGTTTCCGGCTGATAAAGGGCGACACGCTCCATCGGCACGCTGCGACTGACAAAAGGCAGCATCATGGACTGCCCAGACTTCAGGTCGAAACGGTCCGGAAAGCGGAACAAGACCTGTGTTGTCGCCTCGGCGCTCTGCGCGGCACTGGCCGCCCCCGCCACGCTCGCCATATCAGAGGAAACCGCGTCATTATACGCCATGCTTTCCATCGCCATCGGCATTGCCGGCGCGGCAGCCAGCGCACCCATGGCCGCACCGTCCAATTCGTATGATTTCGCTGCGCGGGCTTTCATCAGGGGCTGCACCCTCGGGGCGACCGCATCACTCTCCATCTCTGCTGCCGTTGCAATCGCCCCTTGGTCAACCCGCGGCATGACACGGCCAAAAACCTGTACCGGGATTTCCGGACGATCGACGTAATAAGCTGGATACAGATTCTGGCGATAGGTCACCGGATTGCCGGAGACCAGCGTCAGATCGACATTTTTCCAGTCCCCCGCCGTCAGGTTTTCGACGACGGCCCAGCCTTGCAATAATCCCTCTTCTTTGCCCGTTTCCGGCACCACCATGCGATAGGCCGTTTTCCACAGCGGCGCATCAACGACATAGGACATCGCCACATCGCGCTTTCCAACCCCCGGCAAATTGACTGTCAGCAGGCGGTTACCGGAAGTGCCATTCTCGCGGATCGCCGCCAGAGCGCGGGAAATCTCACCGCGGATCTTTTCATTTGTAAAACGCAAGGACTGCATGTCCTCGAGAATCCTCTGGCGCAGGCCGTCGCCCGTCATCAGGCTCAGGCGATGGCGCGTCACCGTTGTGCCATCCTCCAGCGCCGTTTCTTCCGGCGCGACCCGCAGAATATCCCCCGTCACCGCACCCTGTTTGTCCTGCACCGTCACTTCCGCGCCCTGATAGGCATTCAGCAGCAGCATCGGATCAGACAGCTGCGCTTGGCTGAACGGCAGATCCTTGAACACCTGCTGCAACGGCTGGCGGCCCGGCAGGGTCACGCTGCCCAGATGGCCCTTTTTGTCGAAAACGATCAGGCTTTTCAGGATATCGTCAACCTGTTCCAGCCGGACCGGAAACTGCACTGTCGCGTTGCCGTCAACCGCGGCGTGATGCTCGAAATGCGCCAATCCGCTGGTGGACAGGATGACCCGGTCCACCGGAACTTCTGCCGCCAGAGCAATGGAACTGGCCAGAACCGTTCCCGCCAGCAAAAAAGACAGGGTTGCAATTTTTTTCATGATGAAACTCCTCTGATAAATACAGGGGAAGTCCCCCTTGATAAATACCGGAGAAGTATAGCGTCAGTAGATAAAATAGACCAGCAGGAAGCCGCCCAGAAACATTCGGTAAATCACAAAGGGCATCAGCCCAAATTTTGCCAGCCAGCGCATCATAAAATGGATTGCCGCCAGTCCGGAAAAAAACGCCATCACCGAAGCCGCCGCGGCATAGCTATAAAGACCGGGATCATCGGCCTTGATCATATCCAGCAGGGCCATAAATCCAGCCCCCGCCATTGCCGGCATCCCGAGCAAAAAAGAAAACCGTGCCGCGTCCACCCTGTTAAAACCGAGAAACCGTGCTGCCGTGATTGTAATGCCGGAACGGCTGGTGCCTGGGATGAGCGCCAAGGCCTGCGCACAGCCGATCAGCAAGGCCCGTTTCAGGGTGATATCCTTCATCTCGCGCTCCCTGCCGCCGGAGAGATCGACAATCCCCATCAACAGCCCGAAAAACAGCGTTGTCGCCGTAATAACGGCAACACTGCGAATGCCCTCGGGAAAAATCATTTTGATAATAAAGCCGAATAATACGGCCGGAATCGTCGCCAGCACGATATAAAGACCGAGATTGCGGGACTGCACATCCTTTGTCCGGCGCCAGAACAGTACGGCAAAAGCCATCTTCCATACATCCCGCCAGTAATAGACCAGAATGGCGGAAAGCGTTCCCATATGCAGGGCAACGTCCAGCACCAGCCCTTGATCCGCCTCCCCCAAAAAAAGCGGCACCAGAACCAGATGGCCGCTGGAACTCACCGGCAGGAATTCCGTGAGGCCCTGAATCAACGCGAGAATGGCGATATAGGTATAGGTCATAACTTTTATGTATGCCCTCGCGCGCGCACTGGCAAGGACATAATTGTATTCATAATACGGGATGATTTTACGTTTTTAGCTATAATCCCTCTGTGGTAGACTGTCACAGACGTGATCAACTGGAAAAAGGGGTTTCCATGTCTCATGATACGACGGCACCGCAGAAGCACCCTGTTGCTGCAAGGAAAACGACAGGCATTCTTCTGCATTCATTCACAGCGATCCTTGTCGGCATCGGCATCGTCGCGACCTTTGCAGCAGGCCTGTTTGTTTTCAACAGCAGAAATGTGGAAAAAGAGACGCCGGAGATTGCCTATCTTATTCCCTTTCCTGAAAACGAAGATATGCTGAACCGGCTGCCCCGCGAAATCATCGAAGGCACCGGATTCGAAAATATCGCACCCGCTGGCGGCGAGGTTGCCCCCGCCGAATAATTCTACAGGTATTTTTCTACAAGAATTTCCGCGATCTGCACGGCGTTGGTGGCCGCCCCCTTGCGGAGATTGTCTGCGACAACCCACAGGCTGATCCCGTTCTTGACGCTGTCATCCTTGCGAATGCGGCTGACATAAACGGAATCCTCTCCGGCAACTTCGGTCGGAGTAATAAACCCGTCCTCAAGATCCGGCTTGTCCACGACGACAATTCCCGGCGCTTTTTGCAGGGCCTTGCGCGCCTGTGCAGCTGTAATCGGCTTTTTAAACTCGATATTCACCGCTTCCGAATGACCGACAAACACCGGTACGCGCACACAGGTTGCGGAAATCTCGATCTCCGCATCAAGAATCTTTTTGGTTTCCACCCGCATCTTCCATTCTTCTTTTGTGCTGCCATCCGGCATGAAAACATCGATTTGCGGGATAAGATTGAAGGTAATCTGGCGCGAAAACACCTCGCGCTTGAGCGCGTCATTGGAATAAAGCGCGCGGGTCTGGTTGAAAAGCTCGTCCATGCCCTCTTTACCGGCACCGGAAACTGATTGATAGGTGGATACCACCACACGCTTGATCGTTGCCAGATCATGCAACGGCTTGAGAGCCACGACCATCTGGATCGTCGAGCAATTCGGGTTGGCGATAATGCCTTTCTTTTTGTAAAGCTTGATATCCTCGGGGTTTACTTCCGGCACGACCAGCGGCACGTCCTTGTTCATACGGAAGAAAGAGCTGTTGTCGATAACCACCGCGCCCTCCTTCACCGCGCGCGGCGCAAATTCCTCCGCCACTTTCGCCCCGGCGGAAGACAGCACGATATCAATGCCCTTGAAACTGAACTTGTCCAGATTCTGGACCTTTAGCACCTGCTGCTCGCCAAAAGACAGCTCCTGTCCGGCGGAACGGGTCGAGGCGAGCGCAACGACCTCCGATACCGGAAACGCACGGTCCGCCAAAACATTCAGCATCTCGCGGCCCACATTACCGGTTGCGCCGACGACTGCGACTTTATATGTCATTTTATCCCCATTTCTGCATTTCAGAATTTCTGTTTTTGCGAATAGCCTGTTTTCGCCTATATTACTCAGGACGGGGGGACGTGCAAAGCGGCATCATGACAGATATCCTTAAAAATATACGGGAATGCGCCGCACGGCATGTTTATGAACACTCGCCCGGCGGCGTTTGCCTGATCAACACCGCCAGAGAGCCTTTCGACGTCCTCTATGCCAACCCCGCCTTCATGAAAATGACCGGCAACGGGACCGCGCCTGCCGTTGACCTGCCTCTGGAACAGATCTGGCCCGCCGCCTCTCTCCCTGACATCCTGTCCCGGCTGAGAGATCCGGAGCAGAGCACCATCCCCCTAAACGTGACACTGAATGAAAAGCTTTCGGCCCGCATTACCGTCAGTCATACGCAGTTCGAGAAAAACCCGATTGCCATGATCTGGACCGAGGATATCAGCGAAATCAGCAACGCCGTGCGCGAAGCCAAAGCCATGATGGAGATGAAATCCTCTTTCCTTGCCACCATGAGCCATGAAATCCGCACACCGATGCAAAGCGTCTATGGCCTGCTGGAGCTGATCGCGGACGAGCCGATATCCGAAACCGTCAAGGAAATGGTTTCCACCGCCCGCAAATCCGCCAGCGGCCTGCTGGAAATTCTTGACGATATCCTCGATCTTGCCAAGGTCGAGGCCGGAAAGATCGAACTTGATAATTTCGAAGTTCCCGTCCGCACGCTTGCCTATGGCGTGCTGGAATGCCTCGAAGTCCGCCTGATGGGAAAAAAAGTCAAACTGATCGCCAGCGTGACCGAGGACGTGCCTTTTGTCATCATGGGCGACCCGACCCGCCTGCGGCAAATTCTCATCAACCTTGTCGGCAATTCCATCAAGTTCACCGAGAGCGGCAATGTGACGCTGAAGATCAGCCGTTCCGTGCAGCATATTCCTTCCCCGCAAGACGGTCTGGCGCTGCGTTTTGAAATCACCGATACCGGCATCGGCATGCCTCCGCATGTGGCTGCCAAGCTGTTCCAGCCCTTTACGCAGGCCGACAATTCCACCACCCGCAAATTCGGCGGCACCGGCCTCGGACTTTCCATCAGCCATAAACTGATTGAACGCATGGGCGGGAAGATCGGCGTTGAGAGCATCGAGGGTCAGGGCAGCACCTTCTGGTTTGAAATCCCCACCACCGCCGCCAGCGAGCAAACAAAAGTCGATCTGCCGAATCTGGACGGGCTGGCCGTACTCTCGGTCGAAGATCACCCCAAGGGCGCAAAAGAAATTCTCTCTTCACTGAGCTCGATGGGGGCGAAAGTCGAAAGCGTGCCGACCTACAAGGAAGGGCTCGAATTAATCAAAAAAAGGCCCTTTGACGTGGCGGTGATCGATCAGGGGCTTCCCGACGGTCTTGGCATCGACCTGCTGAAAGAAGCCGCAAAACTGCGGCCCTATATGGGGCTTATTCTTTATACCGTCCGCAACGATTTCGGCGTGCAATACACCGCCAAGGTCATTGGCGCAAAATACCTTTCCAAGCCCGCCAGCCGAGCCGGTCTTGGCGAAACCGTCAAAGCCGCCGCACGCAAGGTCACGCAACAGAATTATAGCGGCCCCCGCCGCCTGCTGATCGCCGAGGACACCCCGAGCGTACGCGACCTGCTGAAACGCCAGCTGGAAAAGCTCGGTGTCGAGGCCGACTTTGCCGGAAACGGCGTTGAAGCCCTGGCCCTGCTGGAAAAAAGAGAACACGGCATTCTTTTTACCGATCTGCACATGCCGGATATGGACGGCTACCAGCTTGTTGCCCATATCCGCGCCGAGGAGGAAGAAAACAACGTGGACAGCCTGAAGCGCTTTCCTGTTATCGTCCTGACCGCCGATGTGCAAATGGCGCAACGGCAGGCCTATCTCTCCTTTGGCTTTGACGAATGCCTGCTCAAACCCGTCAGCCTTGGCCAATTCCGCCAGCTGCTGATCCGCTGGGGCGTTCTGCGCGAAAAAGACAACCCCGCGCAAACGGAAACCCCGCCGGAAATCCCTGCGCAGGTCTGCGATGATAAAACCACGTCCGCAATTATTGACCGCACGATGGCCGTGACGCAGTTCGGCGCTTTCGATGCCGAGGCCGTGCAGATGATCGGCATGTTTGCAGAAATGACACGCCCGCAGATCGCCGAAATCAGGCAGGCCTTCGAATCCGCCGATCTGCCAAAACTCAAGGAACTTGGCCACAGCCTCAAAGGCGGCGCCCGTTCCGCCTGCTGCGCGCAGCTGGGCGATCTTGCTGCTGAATTGCAGGAGCGTGCCGGAGCGGGGGCGCCCGTGTCCCCGGAATTGATCAGCAATATTGAAGAGGCTTTCTCCCGCATTGAAAAAGAGATCAACCGCCTGAAATCAGAAACCATCCTCGAATAGAACCGCGGAAAGGGGCAGATGCCCTCCCTTGGGATTGGCGGATTTCCGCGCCTTGCCAATCGCCAGCATCATCCCGATCAGGTGATCTTCCGGAAGATTGATCAACGCGCCTACTTTCTGCGCATCAAAGCCGATCATCGGGCAGCTGTCATACCCCATGGCCTTGGCCGCCAGCATCAATGTTTGCGAAACGATGCCGACAGAACGCAGGGCCTCGTCCCGCTGCAATTCGGGTTGCCCTTCATAAAACCCCTTGATGGCCGACACCATCAGAGCCCTCGTTTCTCCGGAGGCGCCCGCCCAATAACGCTCGGGGGCTTTATCCCATGCCCGTATATCTGCGCAAACGATCAGCAACAAGGAAGCGTCGGTCACCTGTGACTGGTCCCAGGCCACCGCCCGTATCCGCGCGCGCAATGCCGGATCGCTGATTTTGACAAACCGCCAGTGCTGGATATTAAAAGAAGATGGTGAATGCTGCGCCAGATCCAGCAGCACAGCCTCTTCTTCCGCGCTCAAGCGGTGCGCCGGATCAAAACTCTTGACAGCCCGGCGCTGCCGGATGGCCGCGAAGGTATCCAGCGTCATGTTCAGGCCGCCTTCGCAAACAGCTTTTTATGGTTGGCGACGATCGTTTCCACCACGGCAGGATCCGCCAGCGTCGAAGTATCGCCGATCTGATCCACCGCATTTTCAGCCACCTTGCGCAGAATCCGGCGCATGATCTTGCCTGAACGCGTCTTGGGCAGACCCGGCGCGAACAGGACGACATCCGGCGTTGCAATCGGGCCGATCACCTTGCGGACATGGGCCACCAGCTCCTTGCGCAGGTCTTCCGAGGGCTGCTCGTCTTCCATCAGAATGACATAGGCATAGATACCCTGCCCCTTGATATCGTGCGGATAGCCCACCACGGCGGATTCGGCGACTTTCGGATGCGTATTGAGCGCGTCCTCGACCTCCGCCGTGCCAAGCCGGTGACCGGAAACATTGATGACATCATCAACACGCCCCGTAATGCGGTAATAGCCCCGCGCATCGCGCCGCGCACCGTCTCCTGTAAAATACATGCCCTTGAAGGTCGAGAAATAGGTCTGCACGAAACGCGCATGGTCTTTATAAACCGTGCGCATCTGTCCCGGCCAGCTGTCCAGCATGACCAGGTTCCCTTCGACCGCACCCTCGAGAATTTTCCCTTCACCATCGACAATGGCCGGCTGCACGCCAAAGAACGGCATCGAAGCCCAGGCGGGTTTCAGCGCATGCGCTCCCGGCAGCGCGGTAATAAGGATCCCGCCGGTTTCCGTCTGCCACCAGGTATCCACAATGGGGCAGCGCTTGTCGCCGACGACGTCATGATACCAAAGCCAGGCCTCTTCGTTGATCGGCTCGCCGACAGACCCCAGCAGACGCAGGGAAGCCCGGCTGTATTTCTTCACCCAGCTGTCGCCTTCGCGCAACAGGGAGCGAATGGCCGTCGGCGCCGTATAAAAGATATTGACCTTGTGCTTGTCCACCACCTGCCAGAACCGGCCCCAGTCGGGATAGTTCGGCACGCCTTCAAACATCAGGGACATCGCGCCATTCGCCAGCGGACCATAGACGATATAGCTGTGGCCCGTGACCCAGCCCACATCGGCCGTGCACCAGTACACATCGCCCTCGTGATAATCAAACACGTATTTATGCGTCAGGGCGGCGAATACCAGATAGCCGCCGGTCGTATGCAGCACCCCCTTGGGCTTGCCGGTAGAGCCGGACGTATAAAGGATAAACAACGGGTCTTCCGCGTTCATTTCCTCACAGGGGCACGCTGTCGATTGCTTCGCGCAAATCTCCTGATACCAGACATCGCGGCTGTCGTTCCAGGCCACCGCTCCGCCAGTGCGCTTGTAAACGATCACCGTATGCACATTGGGGCAATCTTTCAACGCCGCATCGGTATTGGCCTTGAGCGGTATTTTCTTGCCGCCGCGCAAGCCTTCGTCGGCTGTGATAATGACATTCGATTCACAATCCAGAATACGGTCTTTCAGCGAGGTCGGCGAAAATCCGCCGAAAACCACGGAATGAACAGCCCCGATCCGCGCACAGGCCAGCATAGCATAGGCCGCTTCCGGAATCATCGGCATGTAAATCGTCACACGATCGCCTTTGCGGACGCCCCGTTCTTTCAGCGCATTGGCAAGACGGCAAACCTCGTCTTTAAGTTCGGCATAGGTAATCGTGGAGGAATCCGCCGGATCGTCGCCCTCGCGGATCAGCGCCACCTGATTGGCACGGGCCGGCAAGTGACGGTCCACGCAGTTGTAACAGACATTGAGCGTGCCGTCGTAATACCAGCGGATCCGCGCGTTGTCCTTCAAATCGACATCCTTGACCTGCGTATAGGGCTTTATCCAGTCGAGGCATTTTCCTTGCTCGCCCCAGAATTTTTCAGGATTCTCGACAGATTCCCTATACATTGCCGTATATTTCTCCGGCGTAATCCACGCCGTCTGCGCGATATGCGCGGGAACGGGAAAATATTCAGGGTGTTCGGAATGCGTTTTATGCTCGGTCATGGCAGACTCCTTGCGACAAAAAAATTAAGGTTTTTAGAATAGCAAGGATAGGGCGCGTGTCCACAGCCTCCGCGCCCCATTCTCCATAAAAAGCGCGAAAAAACTGATTAACGCAAATGCTGCAGGATAAAATCCGCCCTTTCGGCAATCGGGAGTACCGGTACCCGTATCGGGTGATAACCCAAGCTCCGGTAATCTTCCTCCAGCAATATATCTATTTTGGCGGCATCGGACTCGCTTTCCGTGCGGATGCCGTCTTTCTTGATCGGCAGCCGTTCAAAGATAAAAACGGCGCGATAACGGAACAAGCGACTGGAGGCTGCGGCCTCCAGCGTGTCCAGTCCGGCCAGCCGGAAATAAGTGATGCTGTCCGGCATGCCGCGATCCATGAACACCAGCGTTTCCGGATCAAGCGCCATTTCCCGCGCCAGCTTCAATTCCAGTATGCGCCGCTGCAACAGACGTATGCCATCCGGCTGGTCCCGGATTTCAGCGAGCGACTTGCCGCGGCGCAAGCATTCCTCGATCAATTCCCGCGCCACTTCTGCCTGTATCGCATGGCCGCGATGCGCCAGTTCCTCGACCACCGAAGTCTTGCCCGAAGACGGCGCGCCCGTCACCACACACCAGTTCGTCTGATATTTGAAATCCATCATAACGCCAGCACATCGCGTATGGCATAAAGCCCCGCCGGTTTGTTATGCAGCCAGAGCGCCGCGTGCAGCGCCCCCTTGGCAAACAGGCTGCGGTCAGAGGCCTTGTGCGAAAGTTCGATCCGCTCGCCCGTCCCGGCAAAAGTGACGGCATGATCCCCCACCACATCACCGCCACGAAAGACCGAAATCCCGATCGACCCCGGAACGCGCGGGCCGATTTGCCCGAAACGCGCGGGCACCAGCGCCTCGTTCAGGCTGATTTTGCGCCCCTTGGCGGCCGCCTGCCCCAGCGCCAGCGCCGTGCCGGAAGGCGCATCCGTTTTCAAACGATGGTGCGCCTCAAAAATTTCAATATCGTATTCCGGCCCCAGCAGCGCCGCCGCCTGCTCGACCAGAGACAGCAGCAGATTGACGCCGACGCTCATATTGGCGGAATGCAGCACAGGCGCATTTTTGGCAGCCGCCTCCAACGCCGCTTCCTCCACCATCGACAATCCCGTCGTGCCGACCACCAGCGCTTTTTTGTGCAGATGCGCCAGCGCAGCATGTCTTTCCGTCGCATCCGGCGTGGTGAAGTCGATCAGCACATCGCAGGCGGCAAAAGCGCCTTCCTTGTCTGCCGAAATTTTTACGCCGCAGGGGCCGGCCCCCAGCATTTCGCCGCTGTCATGTCCCAAAGCCCAGCTCTTGTCATGATCGACGGCGGCAGCCAAAACGCAGGCGCCGTCCTGACGGGAGAGAATTTCCCGCGCGACCATCTGCCCCATGCGGCCCGCCGCGCCCAATATGCCGATCCTAATTTTCATGTCCATGGCTTCTCTCCTGCCCCCATTGTGACATAAACGGCAACCGGACAGAAGGGGGTTATTGCGGAAAGAGCGCCGTGCGCGTCGGGCCTGTACTGCCGAGTAAAAACGCAGACCCTGTGCGGACTTTCAGCGCCGCAAGAAGCCCCTCCGGGGCGGCTTTTTGCAAATTTCCATTATCGACAAAAACAGCTTCTCCATCGATCTGGTCGAGGCAGGTGACCGCAAGGCCGTATTCCAACCGCACCGCACCGCTGGTGTTATCCGCCAAATCCTGCCGGATTGTTCTGGCCAGTAAATTGGCATCCAGCCACGCAAAACGCAACGTCCCCTGATAGGGGTTCGGGACATTGGTCCGATCAACTATCCGCGGATAAGGCAGGGTCACTTGCTCGTGCGGCAACGGTCCCGCCCCATGCCTTGTCGTATAGGCCCGGGTCGCATAGAAAACCCGCAACCCGTCAATCCCTCCCTCGGCCGCCAGCGCCAGCACATTGCGGATACCGGTGTGGGAACGCGTGACATGCGGAAACCAGCCCCGCTCCTGATCGAGCAGCAGGCCCTGCGCCCCCTCAAATACAACTTGTTTCCCCGTCTTTGCAAGAAAATCGCCCGTGACAATCTTTGTTTCCTGCAAAAAGAAATCCGTATCGTCCAGAAATTTTTGCAAAGCCCCAGTGCCGGAAATGCGCGATTGCCATTGTTCGGAAACCTGCTGCACACCCAGTGCCGCCAGCCGCTGCGGAACCCAGCCATCGCGGATTAGGCACAGTCTCTTCGCCACGGCGGCCCTGTCCTGCAAATCGGCACAGCGCAAGGCGTATTCCGCATGGCCCTGCCGCTCGATCGTTTCGCCAAAGCCGACACCGCAGCTGCCGTGCCGCCCGTTCCCGCGCGACTCTTCAACGATCTGGTTGATCATCATGTCGTAAGGCGTCGTCACTGCCGCCTGTGCATCGGCATAAACTTCCGGCCGGACGGATTTTTCAGCGAGAACACCATACTCTTTTACAAACAATAGCGGATTGCAGACAAAAAAACGGCTAAGCAACGTGGCCGCTCCTGCAAAACTGCCGCTGCCGAAATGACTGAACACATGCCGCTGCCCTTCCGGCGTGACCACCGTATGCCCCGCCTGTGCGCCGCCATTCATCCGGACGACCAGCGTGTCGCCGCCGCCTCTTGCTGCAAGAAAGTCGGTGACGAGACCCTTTCCCTCGTCACCGAAATTCGCGCCGATTACAACCTCTGCTGTTCTCATTTTAAGCTATCTTCGGTCCCTTTTTCAGCGTTGGAATTTGAAGCGGCTTCAACGGCCTGATCCCCGGCTGTTTTTTCTGCTTGACGTTTTTAATCGCTTCCTCGATCGTCGGCGCGATATTGGCGTTCCAGCTGGCAACGACATCCGCGTGGTTTTTCCCGCCGTAAACCTCCAGCACCGAAACCAGAATCTCCGGCAGTTTCCGGTAATCCTTCACCGCAATAATCTGTTCCGGCGGCAAAACCTTGTTCCAGCTGTCGTAAACCTGCTGCTTGCGGCTCCTGGCATAATTTCCTTCTTCGATGACGACATGAAAGACATCATATTTCTGCGAGACCATCTGCAACAGATCCGCCGTACTGAGATCATGCTGGATCTTGTCGCCGAGAAACCGGCGGATCTGATCGGCGCGCAAATCCGGCGGGCATTCTTCATCGCCAAAGGTAAAGAGAATTCCCTTGCGCCCCTGTTTGATGCTATCGATATCCGTCTTCATGGCCGCGAAGTACCAAGGCAGGGTATAGCTTTCATGCCGGTTGCCGCCGCCGCCCCCTTCGAGATAAAGCCCTTTGAGCTGTTCGGCGATGCGAATGTCCGCCTCGAACTGGGAAACCTGTAACGGCGCATGATCGCATTCCGCATCCCCCACGCCCATCACCATCATATGCGGATCGCTCACCGGTTTGCGATCGAGGATCAGCTGCATCAAAGCGCCCAGTCCGTCCTTCACCAGATTATCCGCGATCATCCCCATGGAGCCAGTCACGTCCAGCGCCAGAATAATCGGCGTTGAACGCGGATTGCTCGCCGAATCACGCGACTCGCGCATCGTAATCTGCTTTGGATCCATTTCCTTGCTCAGGCTGCTGCGATTAAAGACCTCGCGTATCGATTTGCCGCGCGTATTCCTGCTGGCATAACTGTCCCAGTCATTCGGATTCCATCTTGCGTTGCCCATTTTATGCTCCTTGTGCTTGTTATTAATATGCTCTAGTAGAGTATATCTATATTCTCTAATTGAGCATATGTCAACCCGCAGCCTGTAGAAATATTTATTGACATAATATACATATTTTTGTACTGTCCAGAAAACGCCAAAGGCCTCACATGACAGACGATGAGAAAATACGCTTTACCGATTTTCTTTCCGCCGCAAAACGCACGCTGACGGGAGAGCAAACCGCTGAAGAGCAGGCAAGAGAAAAAAAACGCACCGCGAGCACCGCCGCTAAAATGGAATGTTACCGTCAGTTTATCCGGCCTGTTACAGATGCGCTCTGCGCCCTGCCGGAGAAAAACGGAAAAAAATTTTCCTGCACGGTCCGTTGTGATGACAACAGTCATGCGCACGTTCTCCGGATCAGGATACTTTATTATACACCCAACGTCGCGAGACCAGAATTTTCCTCTCTGACAAAGAAACTGAATATTGCTATGTACGACGGCACTGAGGGCATATCCTTTGCCGTCCTATCCTATGATAATTCCGCGCGTTTCGGCGACTCCACCGTGATCCCTGTCAAAAGTGCCGCAGAAATATCGGCCGCCTTAGGCAAATGGGTGGCACAGGCAGCACCCGAGCGTTTGTCTGAACTGGAAAAAGCGCTTGGAAACGAAGAACCGCGGAAGATAAAAGCCTTTAAACCGCTCCAGCTGCAAAATCCAAAGAAATAGGAAAACCTGGTCATGGGCAAACCAAACAAGAATATTGACAGCTTCCTGAAAGCCGCAAAACAGCAGGCGGCGCATAAGCAACAGGATACCGAAGGCCAGACCGCCAAGCGTGCTGCCCTGGCAGAGCTTTATGCACAGAGCCTGCAACCCGTCATCGAAGCCCTGAACGCGCTGCCCGCAAAGAACGGCTGGAAATTTTCCTGCGAAGTGAATTACCGTGCGCAAGCCGCCGGTTGTGATCTTGAAGTCCAGATCGTTTATCACACGGACGATGGAAAAAAGCCGCTGGCATCCAACGAATGGCGAAAAATCAGTTTCGCCACTTCCTGCTTTCAAGGTTCGCAAAGCTATTTTCTTTACGATATCCGCGCCAACAGCAAAATGAGAATGAACAGTTACGTCAGCATCAGCGGCTTTGACGCGGCTCCCGCCCTTCTTGGCAACTGGGTGGCCATCGTTGCACCAGAGTGTCTGCCCGAACTTGCCGCTTTGCTCCAGAAAAAAAATGAAGCAAAACCGCAAAAGCCCCAGAAATCACGGCAAAAACTTACCCCTTTAAAGCCGCTGCAATATAAAAAAGACCGCTAAAATTTTAGAAAAACAGGCCGTATAATTTACCGACCTCTTACCGTTTTATGACATGATAGGAACTGTGCATCCCTCCGGACAGAGGCGGAATGCGCCCTGCAAATTCCGGACTTCACCTCCCCCGGGAAGACTGGAAAAATCTGTCACCATGTGTAGATGTATGCAGCCAGCCCGAAACTGGCTGCATACTTTTTTTACTGACAAAAAGCAAAAGATGTTCTATAAATGTTCGCGTATTATGGAGGAACCGTGGCCGAAGACTACAATAAATTCATCCGCGTCAAAGGCGCGCGCGAACACAATCTCAAGGGAATTGATGTTGAAATTCCGCGTGACCGGCTTGTCGTTATCACCGGACTCTCCGGCTCGGGGAAGTCCTCGCTCGCTTTTGATACCATTTATGCCGAAGGCCAGCGCCGCTATGTCGAAAGCCTGTCGGCCTATGCGCGGCAGTTTCTGGAACTCATGCAGAAACCCGATGTCGACAGCATCGAAGGGCTTTCCCCCGCCATTTCGATCGAGCAAAAAACCACTTCGAGAAATCCGCGCTCGACGGTCGGCACCGTCACTGAAATCCACGACTACATGCGCCTGCTCTGGGCCCGGATCGGCATCCCCTATTCGCCCGCCACCGGCAAACCGATCACCAGCCAAACCGCTTCGCAGATGGTGGACCAGATTCTGGCCATGGGCGACGGCACAAAACTTTACCTCATGGCGCCTATCGTGCGCGGCCGCAAAGGCGAATACCGCAAGGAATTGCAGGATCTCCGTAAAAAAGGTTTCCAGCGCGTCAAGGTGGACGGCAAGTTTTACGAGATTGACGACGTTCCGGCCCTCGACAAACAGATCAAGCACGACATTTTCGCCGTCATCGACCGGCTGATCGTCAAAAAAGACATGGGCAACCGTCTGGCCGACTCAATCGAAACCGCGCTGAAGCTTTCCGACGGCCTGATCATCGCCGAAAATGCCGATACCCGGGAAGAGCATATTTTCTCGGCCAAATTCGCCTGTCCGGTCTCCGGCTTTACCATTGCCGAGATCGAACCGCGGCTGTTTTCCTTTAATAACCCGCATGGCGCTTGTCCGGCCTGCGACGGACTCGGCCATAAAATGCTGTTCAGTCCGGAAATGATCGTGCCGGACGAAACCCTGTCGCTGGAGGAGGGCGCCATTGCCCCTTGGGCCAATTCCACCTCCAGCTATTACGCGCAAACCCTTGACAGTCTCTGCCGCCACTTCAAATCCAGCATGGCCACCCCCTGGAAAAAACTGCCGCAAAAGCTACGGGAGACCATCCTCAACGGTTCCGGTGCCGAAAAAATCACCTTTCGTTACAAGGACGGCAGCAAGGAATACCAAAACAAAACAATTTTCGAGGGCGTTATTCCCAATCTGCTGCGCCGTTATATGGAGACGGACAGTTTTCATGTGCGCGAGGATCTTGACCAGTACAAAGTAGAACAGCTTTGCGTGGAATGCCGCGGCTTCCGTCTCAAGCCCGAAGCCCTCGCCGTTAAAATCGGCAAGCTGCATATCGCGGAAGTGTCTAATCTCTCCATCACCGGCGCATTGGAATGGTTCCGTGGCACCGAAAAAAACCTTGGCCGGAAAGACCGCGATATCGCTACCCGGATTTTCAAGGAGATTAACGAACGCCTGACCTTTCTGGTCGATGTCGGTCTCGACTATCTGACGCTTTCGCGCATGTCCGGCACACTTTCCGGCGGAGAGTCGCAACGTATCCGCCTTGCTTCACAGATCGGCTCCGGCCTGACAGGTGTGCTCTACGTACTCGACGAGCCATCGATCGGGCTGCACCAGCGCGATAACAACCGCCTGCTTGATACGCTCAAGCGCCTGCGCGATCTCGGCAATACCGTATTGGTGGTGGAACATGACGAGGACGCCATCCGCAGCGCTGACTGGCTCATCGATATGGGTCCCGGCGCCGGACGCCATGGCGGAGAAGTCATTGCCAGCGGTACGCCGGAACAGGTGATCCGGGACGAGAACAGTCTGACCGCACAATATCTTAATGGCACCCGCGCCATCCCTCTTCCCACAAAGCGGCGGCGCGGCAAGACTGCGCAGGGCCGTAACGGCATCAAAACACAGTATATCGAAGTGCTCGGCGCGCGCGAAAACAACCTCAAGAACGCACATGCAAAAATTCCGGTAGGAACATTCACCTGCGTCACCGGCGTTTCCGGCGGCGGCAAGTCATCCCTGATTATCGACACGCTCCATGCCGCGGCAGCCAAGCGGCTGATGAAAGCAAGAACGCATCCCGGCCTGCACGACGAGATTCGCGGTCTTGAATATATCGACAAGGTTATCGACATTGACCAGTCCCCCATCGGGCGCACACCACGCTCCAACCCCGCCACCTATACCGGCGCTTTCACGCCCATCCGCGACTGGTTCGCAGGGCTGCCCGAGGCCAAGGCGCGGGGCTATAATGCCGGACGGTTTTCCTTCAACGTCAAGGGCGGACGCTGCGAAACCTGTCAGGGCGACGGTGTCATCCGCATCGAAATGCACTTTCTGCCCGATGTGCATGTCACCTGCGATGCCTGCAAGGGAAAGCGCTATAACCGCGAAACGCTGGAAATTAAATACCGCGACAAATCGATCGCCGATGTCCTCGACATGACAGTCGAGGAAGGCGCCGATTTTTTCAAGGCCGTCCCCGTCATCCGCGACAAGCTGGAAACGCTGAAAGAGGTTGGTCTTGACTATGTGCATATCGGCCAGCGCGCCACCACGCTTTCCGGCGGCGAAGCACAACGCGTCAAACTGGCCAAGGAACTGGCCAAGCGCGCCACCGGCAAAACACTCTATATCCTCGACGAACCCACCACCGGCCTGCATTTCGAGGATGTGCGCAAACTGCTGGAAGTCCTGCACCGCCTGGTCGATCAAGGCAATACCGTGGTGGTGATCGAACATAATCTCGAGGTTATCAAAACCGCCGACTGGGTGATCGACATCGGCCCCGAGGGCGGCGACAAAGGCGGCGAGATCATCATTCAGGACGTACCGGAAAAAGTTGCCATGGAAAAACGCAGCTATACCGGACACTACCTCCGCCCGCTTTTAAAGAAAAACAAGGCAGCCTGATTACCGTAGCATCTCCGCCGGAACGGGCATCAGGCGCGGGCCGTCCGTCCAGAGCAAAGCACAGCGAATGACGTGCCGCGGATAGATTTTCGCCACAATGCCCGCATAAGCGGAAAGCTGCTTAAGATATACGGCAGGCACATCGGCCACATCGCGCGGCGGCGGACGGTTGGTCTTGTAATCCACAATCAGCACTTCGTTTTCCGTCACCAGCATGCGGTCGATCTGGCCGGAAACGATCTGGGAGGAGCGCGCTTCTCCAACCTTTTCCAGCAGTCCCGTCACCGGCACTTCCGCCCGTGAACCGGGTCCGAAAATCGGCGCAAAATCCGGATGCCGCAGCACCGCCAGAATCTCAGCGGCAAAAGCGGCCTGATCATTGGCCGCCAGCTCCAGCTGCGGACGACGCAAATAATTCCGCAGCGCCTGTCCCCATTGCTCCGGCGGCAATTGCGGCAGCACTTCCAGAATCTGGTGCACGATGATCCCGCGGTGGAATTTCCAGTTCATATCCGCGCTCAAAGGCCCCTTGGCGGCGGGCTCGTCCTCCCCCGGCCTTGACGGCGTCAGCGGCTGCGCCGGAACGGGTTCCGCCAAAGGCGCGGAAAAGACCCATGCCGGTACCGGCACAGTCGCGACCTCTGCCGCTGTCTTTTGCAAAGTGCGGCCATCGGGAGAAACCTCCTGCGGATGCGACAACCGCCGGAGCTGCAAGACTTCACCGGCTTCATCTGTCACTACGCTCCCTCCCGGCGCATGAGGCAGGTTTTCTGCCCCAGCGGGGAAAGCGCGCTCGACCAGACGATACCAGCAATCCTCCGCCACTTTCTTTTGTCCCTGATACCCGCAGATGTAGAGACGATCCTCGGCCCTTGTCAGCGCGACATAAAGCAAGCGGCGATATTCCTCCTCCTGCCGTTGCAAGGCCAGTTCAGCCCGCGCGCCATAAACCGGCACTTCAAATTCCTGCCGGGGCGACCATAACGGCACGCCCGCTGCGCTTTCCGGCCAGAGCAACCGCGGCTTGGCCTGATTATGCGCGTGCATTTTTCTGGCCGCGTCCGGCAAGAAAACGACCGGTGCTTGCAAACCTTTCGACGCATGCACCGTCATGATCCGGACCTGATCATGCTTTTGCTGCTCCTGCTCCCGCTTGATTTCCGTTTCGCCCCGCAAAAACCAGTCAGCGAATTTCTGCAACGCCGGTGTATGCGATTGTTCATAATGCAGCGCACTGTTGAGAAACTCGTCAAGCGCGTCGTGAATGTCCGTGCCCAGCCGCCCGTAAAAGGCCCGCCGTCCGGAAACCGGATCAGCCGGGCAGGGCGCTGCCAGCGCTTCGGCAAAAAACTCGTAAGGCGTGGCCTTGCCGCTGCGCGCAATCCAGCGGGAAAGATATTCCGCCACATCCGGCATTTTGTCCTGTAACGATTGCCACAGCGAGGCTGACCGGTCATGACAGAGCGCAAACAGGGATTCCTCGTCCAGACCGATCAGCGGAGACTTGAGAAGCGTGGCCAGGGTCAGATCGTCTTTCGGCAATAAAGAAAATTGCGCCAGTGCTATCAGATCCATCACCCCGATTTCCTCGGTCAGGGTCATGCGGTCAATCCCAGCGACAGGCACACCGGCTTCCTTCAGGGCACGCATCAGCAGCTCGACAAAAGCGCCCCGCGACTGCACCAGTATCAGGATATCCCCGGCCCGCAGCGGCCGCGCCTTTGAAACCAGCATTTCCCCCCTGCCCAGCCAATCCCGAATCGTCACAGCAATCTGCTGCGCCAGTCGGGAGGGCGCATGATCCCCCGTTTCTATCGACACCGGCATGCGCCAATCTTCGCTTTCGGCAGGTTTCTGCGCTGCCACCAGCGGCCAGAGCTCGACCAGTCCCGCATGGCCAGCGCGGAACGGCAAGTGCCGGATTTGCCGCGTCACATCAAAAACGACACCCTGTCTTGCCAGCGTGTCGCTGAAAACCGCGTCCACCACGTCCAGCACCGTCCGTGTGGAGCGGAATGAATGCTGCAGAAAAATCTCGAACCCTTCCTGCAACGCCTGCGCTTTTGCCGCGAAAAACCCCTGCATCCGGGCAAAAGCGTAAGGATCCGCCCCCTGAAAGCTGAAAATCGACTGTTTTTCATCGCCGACGACAAACAATGTCCGCGTGATGCCGTCACGCGTGCCCAGACCGGAAAAAAACTCCGTGCTCAGGGCACGCACGACGCGCCACTGCGCCGGACTGGTATCCTGCGCCTCGTCCACCAGAATATGGTCGATCCCGCCATCGAGCTTGAACAGGACCCACGGCACATGATCCTCGGCGTCCAGCAGATCGCAGGTCCGGATGATGAGATCATCAAAATCCAGACTGTCCGTCATGCGCTTGTAGCGCGCATAATGCCCGACCATTTCCGCCGCCACGGTCAGCAGGGAGCCGTTCAACACGGCCAGTCGTACGGAACAAAGCCGCTGGTACGCCTCTTCTACCCGCGCCGCCTCGCGCCCGAGAATTTCTTCAATATCCGGACAGGCGGCAATGGCTGCCTTGGTCGCCAAGCTCTTCCGCAATTCGTTTTTCTGGGTAAAAAACGCCATGCGGTAATCGGCGAAAAACACAGCCCGCGCGGCCGGTTTTTCCAGCCACGGCACAAGATTCTCCGCCGTTTTCCGGTCATTGACGGAACCCGTAGCCAAAGCGGCGCAGGCCCGCCGCAAATCACTCTCGATTCCTGCTGGAATGTTCGAAAAACCGGCCAGAACGCTGGCCTCCGTTTCTCCCGCTGCAACCCCCAGCTCTTCCCTGATCGCGGCGATTGTCCGGAGAGCGCTGCCCTCGGCATCATGATGCGCGGCAAAAATCTCGCCCAGCAGGGCGCGCTTCGCCATGATCTGGCGCATAATGTCGGACATCGACGCGGAATCAAGATGCAGCGCCAGATGGCTGAAAGACAAGGCCAGCGCGCTTTCCGGCACCGCCTTGGCATCCGCAATAATGTCATGTAGGCAACGGGTCAGATAGTCCACCGCCTCGGCTTCATCCATCAGCGTGAAGTGCGGCGGCAGGCCCGCCTCGACCGGAAAACGTTTCAGCACCGACTGACAGAACGAATGGATCGTCATGATCCGTAGGCCGCCCGGCGTATCCAGCACACGGGCAAAGAGACGCCGCGCCTCGGCGACGATTTCGGGCGCCGGAGATACCCCCATCAGCGCCTGAAGATCTGCAATCAGGGTCGTCTCCTCCCGCACCGCCCAGCCGCCCAGCCGTTCATAAATGCGGTTCGACATTTCCGCCGCCGCCGTCTTGGTAAACGTCAGGCAAAGAACCTTTTCCGGCGGCGTCGCGCTTTCCGGCGACTGGCCGGGACGGGGCAGCATCAGCCGCAACAGCCTGTCAATCAGAACCTTGGTTTTCCCCGTTCCCGCGGAAGCGCCGACCCAAATGCTTTTCAATGGATCGGAGGCCTGCGCCTGCCGCAGCCCCGGTGTGTCATCTTCCACCCTCGTCTGTTTTTTTTTGGCTTCAGTCATTCCGCACCCTCTCCGGTATCGCCGGAAATGCCCCATTCACGAACACGAGCCAGATGTTCATAGTCAGAGAAGCGCGGTTTGGCATCCGTCCGCGGCTGGCTGAGATAAGGCGTTGCCGGATCATCGAACTTGTCAACAAGGGCGCGAATACCTGCTTCCGCCTCCGCCACCATATTTTGCACCGTCGTTCCCCGCGGCAAAACCTCGCGCCGCTCGACCGGCACCCGCCCGCTGCCGGTCATATGCCAGTAAACCAGCGTATCTGCCGGCCCTGCCGGAATATCCGGAAAAGCGCCGCGTTCAATCATCAGGGCTTCCAGCGGCAACTGCGGCGAAAGCCCCTCGCGCACATCGCTGTTGCCAGGAATGGCGCCGGTTTTATAGTCGATCACCGCATAGCCGCCCGCCCGCAGCCTGTCAATCCGGTCCGCCTTTCCGGTCAGGGCGAATGCCCCTCCCGCCGCGGGGATTTCCAGCCGGCCGGAAATTTCCGTGCGAAACGGCTGCGCCACGCCGCGCCAGCCCCGCTCCTGCACCAGAAAAGCCTCGGCGATCCGTTCGAACCGCGGCCACCAAAAGGCTTCCACCTCCGGCGGAATGCGCATGTCGAGCAGGGCCTGCCGACCAAAAACCAACAACCGTTCCACGCTGTCGTCCGGCAATTCATCCGGAAATTCTTTGATAAATGTTTCCAGCGCGGCGTGAATAAACGTGCCGCGTTCCGCTCCGCCCGGATCGGCATCAAGCGGATCAAGCGCCTTTAATTTTAAAATATACTGCGCATAAATCTGATAAGGGTCGCGCATCCAGCTTTCGATCTTTGTAACGGACAGCTTGCGCGGCCGCGCCGGAACCGGGGGGCAGGGGGCCGGACGAGCCACCGGCTGCACCGCCGACGGCGTATCCATATCCTTCACCCACTTGCGATAGCGGGCAGCAGCAGCCCCCGGCCAGTCCAGCCCCGCCGCCGCCATCACCGTTTCCAGACGCAGCAGCCAGCGTGCCGGCACCGTTGGCGTCCCTTCGACCTTCCGCGCCCGCGTCAGAAAAACTTCGGAGGCGGAAGCTGCCTGCACAAAATCATGGGCTGCCAGACTCAGGCTGCGTTCCGGTGCCGGCAGGCCAAACTTGCTGCGCATCGGTCGCGACATCCACGGGTCCGGTGCCGGCAAGGCAGGCCAGGTGCCCTCGTTCAGACCGCCCAATATCACGCGATCGCCGGAAAAAAGACGCGCCTCGATTTGCCCCAGAATGGCCAGACGCGGATGTGCACCATAACGCGGCCGCACCGTAACCGCCTTCAGCAAAAGCCGCAGCAACGCCACATAATGAACCGGCGCCAGATCCGGCACGGACGGCGCCACGCGGAACAGATCGCCAAAAAGCAGGCTGGCGGATTCGCCAGCCTCTGCCTGCCAGAGCCGGACTTCGCCGCTGTCACGCGTCGTCGTCGCCATGGTCTCGGCCACCCGCACATGCAGAGTCAGCAGGGAGAGAAAGGAAACATCTTTTTTCTGCGCCATCAGAGCGGAAAATTCCCGCAACGGCGGCTCGATACGTTCAAGCCAGTCTTTCAGACGCGCCTTGCTGCCGGACTGACGCTCTTCCAGCATTTCCAGCGCAGTATACAATCCGGCGAAACCGGGAGCGGGCCGTGGCCCGCGCAGGACAACCTGATCCAGCAACCAGGTCATGCCCCTCAGCTCCTCGGGCGGCATGGCGGCCGCCATCAGCGGATGCTTGAGGAACGAGAGCAATGTCACGGGGGCAAAAGACTCCGCTGCGGCTTCCGCCGTCAGCATCAACCAGGTTCCGATCATCAGTTCGGTCAGCGGTTGTCCGCCGGAATCATCAATCAGGATTCCCCAGCGGCGCAGGGAAAGAGCCACGCGCCGCGCCAGCCTGCGGTCAGGCGTGATCAGCGCAGCTGTTTTGCCCGGCGTTTCAAGCGTTTCGCGCATGAGCAGGGCAATGAGATCGGCCTCCTCCTGCGGCGTGTCGCAATCAATGCGGGTAAAACCCTCCAATGCCTGCGCCGGAATATCCGTAGCCGTCAATTGCCGCCAAAGATCGGTTGTCGCCGCCGGTCGCAAAGCCTCTGACAGCAGGCGCACCCGCCCGGCATTCACCGGAAAAACTTTCTTGACCGGCCAGAGACGGACATCGGCCCGCGCCACATCCATGCGGACCAGCAGTTGTTTGATATTATACTGCGGATGATCCTCGCCGATTTTTTCCCAGCTCGCTGCATCAAGCCCTTGGTCGAGCCCTGGCAGGACCAGCATGCCCTGCGGCAGACGCGCCACCAAAGCCAGCAATTCGGCAGCTGCCGGAACGGTTCCGGTCGAACCCGCGGCGATAACCGGATTTTGCGGCGGATGCTTTTCCCACATCCGCACCTGCGCCTGCAAAAGAAGATTCCGCCGCCGGGACTGGTCAATCTGTCCCTGCGTGGCAAGAATGCCCGGCCAATGCTCAGTTAAAATCTTGAGGAAATCGAGGGTTTTTTGCCAATGCGTGGCGAATTCCTCCGGCACCAGACCGGCCAGCGTATCAAACGAGAGGCCTTCCGTTTCCACCTCGTCCAGAAAACGCCCGAGCTCCTGCGCCAGCGCCATCGCCTGATCAAAAGACTGCGCCATTTCCGCCTTGCGGATCAGCTTGGCCAGAAGAATTTGCCGTTCGAGCTTTGGCACGGCGGCAGGAAAATCAAGACTTTCCGCACCGCCGTCCTGCCCAGCCAGTCGCAGGGCGACTTCCTCCGCATCCACCTCGCCCACCGGATACATCTCCGGTAAAAGCAGGGCCGCGCCACCGGAAAGCCGCAAAAAGGCCTCACGCAACGTGCGGCAAGCCCGACGGCTCGGCAATAAAATCGTATAGTCCGCCAGCCCGAGGGGATTCTCCGCCGCCCGCTCCAGCAGGCCCTGCGCCAGAGCTTCGGCAAAGGAATATCCGGCAGGGATGTTGAAAACAGCAGGCGCATCGAGCATAAAACAGCAACTCCGCGAAAGAGAAGTTACGGCGCCAGTTTTTTCTTTTTTTCCGGCGGCGCGTTCAGAACAGCATTCGTTTTCTCCAGCGCTTCGGGCGTACCGACATGGTGCCATTCGCCATCATGCCGCAGAGCATAGAGCCGCCCCGCCGCTTCAGCCTTGTGAAACAGCTGAAGGAATGAAAAAGCCCCTTCCGGCGCCCCTTCGAACAGCCGCGGATGCACAATCCGCGGCCCGGCAAAAATATAATTGGCGGCATGGTCGCTGTTTTTTCCGAAGATAGGCTGGTCGGCCCCTTCCGGCATGTAATAATCGCCTTTGCCCTTGTAATCGGGGAGACTCTCCAGCGGATGGAGCAGCAGCAGCAAATCCATTTTCTCGGGATCCCATTTATCCGCCAGCCGCTGCAAGGCCCCCTTAGCGGGCCCTTCGGTCCAGACGATATCGGCATTCAGGACATAGAACGGTTCATCCCCGAAGAAATCAAGAATGTTTTTTACGCCGCCGCCGGTATCCAGCAAATCCGTCTCGCGCGAGATCGTAATCCGCGGCACCTTGCGATCCTTCAGATGTTCTTCAATCATGTGGCCCAGATAATAGGTATTGACGACAACCTCCTCGACCCCCGCCTCAGCCAGCGCATCCAGCGCGCGGTCCAGCATGGTCGTGCCGCCAACCGACAACAGCGGCTTGGGACAATTTTCTGTCAGCGGACGCATACGCTCGCCTTTTCCAGCGGCGAGGACAAACGCCTTTTTCGGGGATGAAGCCATTGTCTAAAGTTCTCCTTTCAGGCGTTCTATCCAATATCCATAGGGGATAATGTGGATATATCTTGCATTTTCAGAATCCGGATCAAAGGATATCTTTATTTCTAGCCGATCCCGCGGCAAAAGACTACCCAATCTCTCGGGCCATTCGACAAGAATCACGGCATGGCGCCGGGCTTCCTCCCATCCCAATTCCAGAATGTCGCCCTGTACCTCAATCCGGTAGAGATCAAAATGCCAGATTTCCGGCTGCGTGTCATAAACCTGCACCAGCGTGAACGTCGGGCTGGGGACATCTTCTTCCTGCGCGGTCCGCGCATTGATAAAAGCCCTTGAAAACGCTGTTTTTCCAGTGCCAAGATCCCCCGTCAGCGTAATCGCATCTCCGGTCCGGACCAAACCGGCAAGCCGGCCCGCCAGAGCGCGTGTTTCGTCCTCGTTTTGCACATGGATAGGTTCTGTGATAGACATAGGTCCGGATTTTAAAAGGTTTAGCGTGGAAAATACACAAAAAAGCGATGTCGTGATTATCGGGGCCGGCCCTGTCGGCCTTTTTGCCATTTTTGAATGCGGCATGCTGAAAATGAAATGCCACGTCGTGGACAGTCTTGCCCATATCGGCGGGCAATGCACGGCGCTTTATCCTGAAAAACCGATCTACGACATCCCCGGCTTCCCGCATATTTCGGCGGAAGAACTGATTGCACGACTGGAAGATCAGGCCCGTCCCTTCGCCCCCGTCTACCATCTCAACCAGCAGGTCACGCAAATCGAAAAAACAGAGAACGGGTTTCGCGTCACAACCTCGCAAAATACGATTATCGACTGCAAGGCCGTCATCCTTGCAGCAGGCGCCGGCGCCTTTGGCCCCAACCGCCCGCCGCTGGACAATCTGGCGGCATTCGAAGGAAAATCTGTCTTCTACACGGTGCGCAAGCGTGAAGACTTCGCCGGAAAAACCATCGTGATCGCGGGCGGCGGCGACAGCGCTGTAGACTGGAGTCTCTCCCTCTCCCCGCTGGCAAAAAAAATCTATTTTGTGCACAGGCGCGATAAATTCCGCGCCGCGCCGGACTCTGTCGCAAAACTGCAGGCGCTTGCCGCCAGCGGTAACGTCGAGATGGTTATTCCCCACCAGCTCCATGCCCTGATCGGAACCCACGGTATTCTGCAGGCAGTGGAAACAATGGATCTGGATGGAAAAATACGCCGGCTGGACGCGGATGTTTTACTGCCCTTCTTCGGCATCGTGCCGCAACTGGGCCCGATCGCGGCGTGGGGCATCGCAATCGAAAACCACCATATCCCGGTTGACCCCGCCACCTGCAGCACCAATATTCCGGGCCTTTTTGCGGTGGGGGATATCGCGACATACCCGCGCAAACTGAAGCTGATCCTGACCGGCTTTGCCGAAGCTGCACAGGCGGCCCATGCCATTCACCCCCTTGTCTTTCCGGACCAAGCCCTCCATTTTATCTATTCAACAACGAAAGGAATCTCCTGACATGTTCATCGAAACCGAACAGACGCCAAATCCCTCCAGCCTCAAATTCCTGCCAGGATGTGAAGTTCTGGGACAGGGTACCGCCGCATTTTCCTGCGTGGAAGAAGCCTCCATATCTCCGCTCGCCCGCCGCATTTTCGAAGTCGCCGGCGTGACTGGCGTCTTTCTTGGCAGCGATTTTATCACCATAACAAAAACGGATGCACTCGGCTGGCCTGCGATACGCCCGCAGGTTCTCGGCATTATCATGGAGCATTTCACCACTGGCCAACCCGTCATGGCAGATGAATACGCCGCCAGCGAAGGCATCGGCGGCCCGGATGGCCTGCTTGCCGAGGAAAGCGAAGTCATTCAGCAGATTCGTGAAATTCTTGAAACGCGGGTCCGCCCCGCTGTGGCACAGGATGGCGGCGACATTGTGTTCCATTCTTTTGACAATGGCGTGGTCTATCTGCAAATGCGTGGCGCCTGTGCGGGCTGCCCCAGCTCGACCATGACACTCAAGGCCGGCGTTGAAAACCTGCTCAAGCACTTCATTCCCGAAGTGACAGAAGTACGGGCGGTGAATTAACAAGAAAAATCAGGAAGCCGCCGGCGACAAACGCACACCGGGGGCAGGGCGTTCCAGCACGACATCCCGCCGGAAACGGAACAGCACCGCCGGACGCCCGCCTGCTGCTACGCATTTTTTGCCCGGCAAGGCCTCGACCATGCCGGAACCTTCGACCAGACGACGGAAGTTTTGTTTATGCAGCGGACGTCCAATCACCGCCTCGACCGTTTTTTGCAACTGCAACAGTGTAAATTCCGGCGGCAACAGCTCGAAGACGACAGGGCGGTATTTCAGCTTGCCGCGCAACCGTCCCATCGCCGTCGCCAGAATGCGGCGATGGTCATAGAGCATGGAGCGCCCCGGCACCAGCACATAATCGACCTTGATATTCTTGTCGCGGATGGATTCATAAACCAGCCGCGCCTCATACAACAACTCGTAACGCTCCAGCACCTTCTCCTCGTCCCAGGCCGTGCCATCAAGTCCGAAGCAAACTCCGGCGCGCAATTGCCGCTGTTTTTTCTCTTCCTTGCTTTCCGCCGCCGCAATCCAGCGCAGCAACCCGCGCTCGACCACCTCGCCAATAATCTCCGGCTTTCCCTTGCGCCAGTCTTCCCACGGGAAATACCGGTACCAGTCCGCCCAGAATTGCGTTGGCGAGGTTTTCATTTTTTCCTGCCATGTCAGGGCAAGGTAACCAATGGAAATGACGCGTTCCGCCTCGTTCTTCTGCCCCGCATAGCGTCCGCGGTTGCCGAAGGTATATAACTGCTCGACATAGCCGGGGGAAAGCGGCGTTTGTTCCTCGACCCAAGACCGCAGCCCCAGCTCCAGCGTATAATGTTTTTCGGGATCGAACGGTCCGAAGGGCAAGGCATCGCCATCCTCGTTGAGTGAGGCGGCCCCTGTTGCCAGCGCATGCGCGGCTCCACGCACGATAAAAACCTTGGGTTCAAAATCCTCAATCGCGACAATCACGGCGGAAAGGCCGATAACAACCCCCTGCCCCGCCTGCAGCACGGATGAATTTTCTGAATATTGTGATTTCATCGAGAAGGGCCCGTCACTTCCGTGCGCGCTCCTGCGCCTGTTTCAAGGCCTGCGCCTGCCTTTGCCGGTCCAGCTCTGCCTGTTTGCGGGCCTTTTCCTGCCGCGCCAGATCCCGTTGCGCTTTTGCTTCAGCGTTAATACGGCGTGTTTCCTCCAGTCTTTTTTTCTTGGCCTCTTCCAGCGACTGGCGCTGGCTCTCGCGGATCTGATGCGGCCCCTTCATGTCCCCGGTCACGATCAGGGAGTTAAAATCGTCGCCGTCCATCGCCGTACCGTCAGCGCCATAAGATGGCATGGAGGCGATCCCCAGAGCATCGCCGTAACCCGCGCCCGCCTCCGCGTCTCCGGAAGGAGCCAACACGCTATCATAAGATTCTTGCGCAGGCGCCATCTGTGCCGTTCCTTCCCTATAATTATCCTCCGCCGCGAAAAGGCCGTCATAGCCCTGCGCCAGAGCCTGAACCGGCAAAAGGCAAGCCATCGAAAGAGCCACGCCGCCAAAAGCCGCCATAATAAGTTTTTTCATGATTGTTTCCTGTTATTTGTATTTCGCCAGTTCTTCCAATGCCGCATCAATCCGCGTCAGGGACTTTTCATCCCCCTCGCGCCCTTCCTTGATATAGGTATCCGGCACCCCCATGCGCAGCCAGACATCCTTGGAAATGCCTTTCTTGGCGCGCATTCCGGCCTGCATGGATTTTAAGCTCTCTTCGGCAAGGCCGATGTTCTCCTGACGCGTCTTGCCGGGCTTGCTCTCTTTCACGCGCTTCAAAAGATAATCAATCATCCTTTTTACCTGCATCTCGCGCGGCAGCATCCCGTTCTCGCGATACTGCGGTTGCGCCAGAACCTTGGCAGCGAGGGGCGGCAAGGCAAAGGACGTATCCAGATCATCCGGCACGCCATCCATATCCTTGTCATGCGTATAAATCATCGACAGCATTTTCAGATCTTCGAGCGATTTCGGGCTCGGCAGGGCGGCATAGGTTCCCGGTGCCAGCGACATTTCCGGCTTGCGTTCGATAGGCGTATAGCCCCCATAGCCCGCATTGTCAGCAGTGGGGATTTTCCCGTCGCTCGGAACAATCACCCCGCTGTAGCCGTCGCTCTTGGGGGCAAGGGCGGATTTGCCCGCGGGCGGAGCGCTTTCCTGCGGGGCAATCACGCCCTCGTAAGCAAGGCCCGCCGTTGTCGTGCTAACCCACAACAACAGCCCCGCCGCTAAAACCCGCCTGTAACCCTGCATTGCCATGAACATCCTTCTCTTGCCAGTATATCACAAACAATATCACCCCGCAAAAGCCCGGAACCCTGCGAGATGACATAAGAATGGCGGCCTTATTTCAAGACCTTATTTCACAGACTCCAGCGTTTTGCGCAGTTTTGTTACAATCTCGTCAATCTGGTCTGCGTTCACGATCAGCGGCGGCGACATCGCCAGAGTATTCGCCGTACAGCGCATCACCACGTCCTGTTCAAAAAACATCCTATCGACAACTTCCAGCGCCCGCGACATTTCATGCGGATACTTGCGCGTGGTGCCCGGATCAATCTCGACCCCCCCCATCAGGCCGATGTTGCGGATATCGATGACATGCGCCGTGCCTTTCAGGCTATGCAGCGCCTCTTCCCATTTTTTCGCCATTTTAGCGGCATTTTCGAACAGGCCTTCTTCCTTGTAAACCTCTGCCGCCGCCAGCGCCGCTGCACAGGCCAGCGGATGACCGGAGTAGGTATAACCATGCATAAATTCGATGCCGAATTCACCGGGCGAGGTCATGAAAGTATCGTAGATATGCTTGCGCACAAAGGTCGCGCCCATCGGCACCGTGCCGCTGTTGATTCCCTTGGCCGAAGTGATGATATCCGGCTGGACGTTGAAATATTCAGCGGCGGTGGCGCGACCCAGACGCCCCCAAGCCGTAATCACCTCGTCGAAAATCAGCAAAATGTCATGTTTGTCGCAAATCGCACGCAATTTTTCGAGATAGCCCTTGGGCGGCGGCAGCACCCCCGTTGAACCGGCCACCGGTTCGACGATCACGGCGGCAATATTTTCGGCATCATGCAGCACGACCATATCCTCCAGCACGTCGGCCAGATGCCCGCCCCATTCCGGCTGCCCCTTGGAAAACGCCTGTTTTTCAAGATTATAGGTATGCGGCAGATGATCCACATTGGGCATCAGCGCGCCGGCGAAAACCTTGCGGTTATACCCGATCCCGCCAACGGAGATTCCGGCGATATTGACGCCGTTATACCCGCGCTCGCGGCCAATAATTTTGACCTTGGTCCCCTTGCCGCGCATCCGCTGATAGGCAATGGCGATCTTGATCGCCGTATCGACGGACTCCGAACCGGAATTGCTGAAAAAAACATGGTCAATATCGCCCGGCATTTCGGCACAAAGGCGCGCGGCCACCTGAAACGCCAACGGATGCGCAAAGGACATATTCGGGGCATAGTCCAGCTGCCCGGCCTGCCTGCTGATCGCCTCGACGATTTTCGGATGGTTATGCCCCGCATTCACGCACCAGAGCCCGGCGGAAGCATCCAGCATCTGCCGCCCGTCATCGGAATAATAATACATCCCCTTGGCGCCGGTGATCATCCGCGGCTTTTTCTTGAACGCCCGCTGCGCCGTAAACGGCATAAAATGCGCCTCGAGATCGTTTGGCTTCAGAGCTGATGACATGTGCGGTCCTTCCTGTTAGTCTCAAATTGTTTTCAGAGCTGTAACGGAGCATACTCGCTCCTGTCAGGTCTGATCAAGCCCATGGAAAAATTGCGCTATGACAAACAAAAATGGCCCTGACAACAGCAATATAACCCGCTTTCCTTCCCCACAGGAACGGCGGCCCCGTCCGCCCCACGAGCCTATTTTCAATATTCCGCCAGTAACCCAGACTTTGGCCGGAATAATGATCGTCATTTTTATCGTGCAAATGTTCCTGTCTCCGGAAGCCCTGTTCAATCTGCTGTTTCAGGGAGGCTTCGTACCGGCCCGCTATACCGGCGGACTGGAGCTGGGCCTTGCCGGATTCGTCACCCCCCTCAGCCATATGTTCTTGCATGAGGGCTGGCTGCATCTGGGGGTCAATGTCGGGACGCTGCTCGCCTTCGGCACCGGCATTGAACGGGAAATCGGTGGGCGGCGCATGCTGCTTCTGTTTTTTCTGACCGGACTGTTCGGCGCGCTGGCGCATTTATTCCTGCATGCACAAGAACAGATCCCGCTCATCGGCGCTTCCGGAGCGATCAGCGGCCTGTTCGGCGCCGTTCTGGTCATGGCTCGGGACAAGGGGTTGATGGGACAGGGCCGGAACCCGCTCCTGCCTTTCATCCTGCTCTGGATCGGCATCTCGCTGTTTTTCGGACTGTTCGGCGCGCCCGGAACAGATGCGCCCATTGCCTGGGGCACCCATATCGGCGGCTTTCTGGCGGGAATCGTGCTATATCGCCGCATCTCCCACATGAAAATACAGCACTAAAACTGCCTCAATGCAGGGATACCAGCGTCAGGCTCTGCTGACGGGCACTCTCGCAGGCCGCCTCTTCCGTCTTCTGCACGGCGACCGCCTTGCCGTCTGCGGCATGCAGCACCCAGGCCGGCAAGCCATTCTGCGTCTTGTAATTCTTGATATAAGCGACTTCTTCCAGTCCCAGTTTGCGCAGATCGAGCTGCGAAAGCGAAAGCGCGCCATCTTTTTCGGAGATCATGTTATCTTTCATGCGAGCCCCTCCTCTTTTTTATTTCTGTCGTTATTCTGCCCTGATTTCGGCTGCGCGCCGACATCGATGGTCCGGTTTTTTTTTGCCGGATCCGCCGCGCTGATCCGGATCGTCTGTACTGTCGTTTCCGGTACCAGACGGCGCAAATCGATATTCAACAAGCCATTATCCATCGTCGCGCCAACGATCTCGATATCATCGCTGAGGATAAAAGCACGCTGGAATTGCCGGGTCGCGATCCCGCGATGCAAAAAGACCCGTTCGGCATCTTCTTCCCCCTGTTTCCGGCCCCGGATAATGAGCTGGTTTTGCTCGAGCTGGACAGAAAGATCTTCCATTTCAAAACCCGCCACCGCGATGGTGATCCGCAGCTGGGTTTCCCCAAGCTGTTCGATATTATAGGGGGGATAGCCTTCGGAAGAGGCTCGCGCGGCGCGATCCAGCGCCCGCTCGAACTGGTCGAATCCCAAGAGAAATGGACTGTCAAAAAGAGAGATTCTTCTGGTCATAGTCATCCTGCTCCTTTTTAAAAGCGAGCGTTATCATACACCTGCCGAGTCCCCACCTTGGGCTACCCTGCTTTTTTGTGCTCTTGTTTCATTATATAGTCCATCGCTGCGGCGTGACAAGTGGTTTTACGGAATTGACGACCCTGTCAAGAGTCCTGCACAGACAGATATTACCAATATGCTATAATTGGATCTAGGTTCAGCTGTGTTATAATAACAGACCACCTTTCATAGCAGTTTTGAGTTCAGTTTTATGTTATTGACATTTTTTCGAATCTCCCTAATATGAAAAAATATCATTTTGATCCTCTACTTTTAAATTCAGGAGAAATAATAATGACAAACAAAAAAAATGAGTTTGGTTATGTAGTTGAAAACGGAGAGGTCAGAAAGCTCCAGCATGATGATTTTATTGAATTAAACAGCGCATATATCAAAACCGATGCGTGGTTTTATCCAAAAAACGAGGACGAGGATATGAAAATCTCTCGCTCTCATGTAGAATATTTTAATATGAAAATTCTGATCGACGATATAAAATCAATAGAGCCAGTTACCAAACCTCTTGGTCATATAACGACAGGCGGCACCGTCAAAAGAGCTGCTATTATTTTTGATGATTTCACCCCCATTAAAGAAGACTCTGGCGTTTGTATGCACGCGCTTGTCACGCTTAAAAAAAATGTCCATTACTATGGTACCGGTACAACGAACAAACTTTACGTTCTTGAGACGGCTGATGAGGTTGCCGATAAAGTCAGCGCCGGCAAAGGCCAGGGCGTAACGGGTAAAAATATACCAGAACACCAAGAAATGCCCCTACATAAGGGAAAAGAACTGGATGTCCTGCATGATTTGGCGGGGCGGATGGAACGCCTTGAAAAAGCAATTCTAGAGTCGTCTGCTCCAAGAAAACGCAGCACGAAAAATACACTCGGTCCGAAATGACCTGCGCCTAATCCTTCTTGGCATACCTATTCCCCAGCGATAGAGTGGATATCCCCTCTTAAGGCCCGACCGTCGGCCAATGCGGCTGCGGCCCCGGGGGCGTCGGCGGATGATCGCGCAGATTCTCGATAACGGCCCGGCTCTCGGCAATGGCCACGCCCATAAAATGACGCAGGTTCTCTTTCCACGCGAGTTCAAGATGCTCCGCCGCGATCGGATGCTTCTTTTGCCAATAGGACAGCATGTCCCGGGAAAGCGGCTGATAGCTGATATCAAAATCACGGGCCGCGACATCCAGCGCCTTCAGCACTTCTTCAAAGGCACGGCCACGTCCGTCCGCCGCCGTTTGCGGAGATAGATAAATATCCTCGGCAAGCCCCAGCGCCGTTTGAGATTCATACCTGACGCTGACGCGGGAAAAAACTTCTTTCAACGGACGGCTTTTTTCGAGATCCTCCACGATATAAAGGATGGTCGAAGGCCAACGGAACATTTCCTGTATCCGCGCGTAATCCGGCATTGTGCCGGTATCCGTTATATTGTTCTGCAAGGCCAGATCATGGATTCTTTTTGTAAAAGCCTCCCTGATTTCATTCAGCGCATCCTGACGCTCTTGTCTGAATTTCGGGTCCATTTCAAAATCCTTTCTTTTCAAAAGCTTTCTCCACCGCCGCAAAGGGGAGCAAAATCGCGTTATGCCGTGCCCGATAATCGCGCACCGGCACCAGTATTTTCAATGCCGCCCAATCTCCGGAAGGCAGCGGCTCCGCTCCCTCCAGCAAATGGCGCAGGGTCTCCCCCGCCGCCGCAACGTCTTCTCTGGCTTTGCCCATAATAGCATCTTTCATGACGGAGACAACCGCTTTTGTCAGTGCGCAGGCTTCGATATCGTAACCAAAATTGCTTATTTTTCCGTCCGTCAGGCATAGCTGGACGCCGACCTCGCTCCCGCAGATCGGGCTGCGCGCCCGCGCGGACAAATCGGCCTGCTTCAGGACTCGCGGCTCCTCGACCTGCGCGGCCAGCTCTTTCAGCTCCTGACTATACAGGGCCAGCAGGCGATCATCGGCCAGCAAAATCAGGCCGCCCCTTTATAGGGCTGGGCGCCCGGCACGTTTTTTTTCGTGAACAACCGGCCGCAATATCCGCAGGTCACTTCGTCTTGCCCGTGAAAGGTATAATAGACTTTTGGATGCCCGAGCGCGCTGCCACCGCCATTACAGGCGACATGATCCGTGGCGGAAGTCACAAACAGGATTTCGGGGTATTTTTGATTCATCATTCTTTTCTCCATGTAATTCCGTCCGGGGTGATTGAAACGACAACGCCGTGCGCCGCCCGCAAAACATCGCGCAAGGCATCGGCCTTTTGAAAGTCCCTGCTTTTCCGGGCGGCCTGCATCTCTGCAATCACAGATTCAATCGCCGCCGCATCGGTCCCTTCGCCCTTGAACCAGACTTCCGGATCTTCCGTCAGCAACCCGAGAAAATTTCCGGCGGCCAGAAAAACGCCTTTGGCCCGTTCTCTATCATGCGCCGCTGCCAGAGAAAGCTGTTTTGCCGCCAGCGCCAGTTCCGCCAGCGCCATCGGCGTATTGAGGTCGTCCTCCAGCGCCGCCACCAAAGCGGCGGGAACCGGCTCTTCAATAGGGGCGACGGCGGCATGGTCGCGCAGCAGACCATAATAACGATCCAGTGTTTTCTTTGCCTGCAGAATTCCATCCTGCGTGAAATCAAAAGGTTGCCGGTAATGCGCCGAAAGCAGAAACATCCGCAGCGCCTCCGGCGGATACTGCTTGACCAGATCATGCACCAGCAAGAAATTGCCCAGCGATTTCGACATCTTCCGGCCTTCAACCATCAAATAGCCGTTATGCAGCCAATAGTTGACGTAGGGCGTGCCGCCGTGCGCGCAGACGCTTTGCGCAATTTCATTTTCATGATGCGGAAAGATCAGGTCCTCGCCACCGGCATGAATATCAAAATGATCGCCATTAATGGCCGCATTCATGGCCGAGCATTCAAGATGCCAACCGGGCCGCCCGCGGCCCCACGGACTGTCCCAACCGGGCTGTTCCGGCGCGGAGGGTTTCCACAGCACAAAATCGGCCGGATCTTTTTTATAAGGCGCCACCTCGACCCGCGCCCCCGCGATCATATCATCCCGGTTACGGTTTGAAAGCCGCCCGTATTCCGGCCATGACGGCACATGGAATAACACATGCCCCTCCGCTTCATAGGCATGTCCGCTGCGCAGCAGCTTGTTAATCATCAGCTCCATCTGCGTGATATATTCAGTGGCTCGCGGCTGGTGATCGGGCAGGTCAACCCCGAGCAGCCCCATATCTTCATTGTAGATACGGGCAAATTTTTCCGTGATCGCGCCGATCGCCACGCCGGTTTCCTGCGCCGCCTGAATGATCTTGTCATCTATGTCGGTGATGTTACGCGTATAGACAACATGCTTTTTACCATAGGTATAACGCAGCAACCGGGCCAACAGATCAAAAATAACGGCCGGACGCGCGTTGCCGATATGGGCATAGTTATAGACCGTCGGGCCGCAGGCATACATCCGGACATTCTTCGGATCAATCGGCCGGAATTCCTCTTTCTGGCGTGTCAGCGTATTATAAAGATGTATCGTCATCTTTTCTTTCCTAAGACCCTAAAGTTTGAAGCGGACAAACAGCCCCGCCTTGTCCGCCGCCATCACCGGCAGCGCCTGCAAGACGTAACCGTTGAACTTCTCGAACTTGAAATACCGCGCCACGGGCTGAAACAATGTTTCCCCCGCACCGGGACGAACGGGATCAAAAGAAACATAAAGCGTCGCCGCCGATGTTTTTTTGCAATATTTCACAATCGCATCCAGCTTTTGCAGCGCCTCCGGTTTTTCCATGCCGCAAAGATCGACTTTAACCTCGGCCTCCGCCGATTGCACCGCTTCCGCCCCCATCTGATTTAAAAAATCCATGAAATCCCTCTGCTTCCTGTGGTAAACAATAGCAAACCCTGCCACGGAATATGAGTCTTAAAAATGACGGAATCCACATCTTCTTTTGATCTTATCCTGAAAAATGGCACCGCCGTCACACCCGCTGGCATTCTCACAACAGATATTGCAGTAAAAAACGGCCGTATTCATGCCTTTGGCAATTTTGGCCAAGCCCCGGCAAAAACGATACTGGACTGCGATGGATTACATATTCTTCCCGGCGTCATCGACACGCAGGTCCATTTTCGGGAACCGGGACTGACCCATAAAGAAGACCTTGCCACCGGAACTCTTTCAGCGCTTGCCGGCGGCGTCACAACGGTCTTTGAAATGCCCAATACCGCGCCCCCGACGACGACGGCCGCCGCAATTGAAGAAAAGCTTTCCCTGGCACAGGGCCGCGCCTTTTGCGACTACGCTTTTTTTGCCGGTGGCTGCGCGGAAAACGCGGCACAATTGCCCGCGCTGGAAAAAATGCCCGGAGTTTGCGGCGTGAAAGTCTTCATGGGCTCCAGCACGGGGGCCCTGCTTGCGCCCGATGACGCCAGCATACTTTCCATCCTGCAAAACGGCACGCGCCGCGTCGCCCTGCATGCCGAAGACGAGCCCCGCCTGAAAGAACGAAAACATATCGCCGAAGCCAGTCACAATGTCCACGACCACCCCCGCTGGCGTGATCCGGAAACGGCCCTCCGCGCAACACAACGCGCCGTAAACCTTGCCCGTCAAGCCAGCCGGCGCATCCATATTCTGCATGTCACGACCCTGGAAGAAATGATATTCCTTGCAGAACACAAGGATATTGCCACGGTCGAAGTCACGCCGCAACACCTCACCCTCTTCGCGCCGGATTGCTATAACGCGCTGGGAACGCGCGCCCAGATGAATCCGCCGCTCCGCGGCAAAGAGCACTACGATGCCCTCTGGCTTGCCCTGCAAAACGGAATCGTCGATGTTCTGGGATCAGATCATGCCCCGCATACGCGCACAGAAAAGGAACAGGAATATCCTTCTTCCCCCAGCGGCCTGCCCGGCGTCCAGACCATGCTCCCCCTGATGCTCGATCATGTGAATGCCGGACGGCTCAGCTTGCTCCGGCTGGTAGATTTGCTTGGTCATGGCCCGCAGCGCCTTTATCAAATCGCGCGCAAAGGCCGCCTTGCCGCCGGATATGACGCCGATTTTGCGATTATCGATCTCAAGCGCGAGAAAACCATCACCAACAAATGGATCCAGAGCAAATGCGGCTGGACCCCCTTTGACGGTAAAAAAATTACCGGCTGGGTTCAGGGAACCGTCTTGCGGGGACGAATCGTCATGTGGGATGACGAAATCAGCGCCGCAGCAACAGGACAACCGGTCATTTTTTCAGAAACAGTCAGAAATTGAATACAATTGTACTTATTTCTCCCTCCCCATTCTTGTTGTTATCATTACATTATTGTTTATTTTCAATAGGATAAAATCGCATGAGTATTGCTTAAATTTTCATAAAACTTTATTAAACTCTGCACTGATTTTTAAGAACATTTGTCTATAATTTAACTAGGGATCAAGATTTCCGTACGACGCACGGACTGATGAATTGGGGTTGGGGTCAAAATTGGAAGAAAAAGGTCAAAATCAGACCGATGATACGGTTGCAAACTCTGCCTTTCGGCTGCAAAAAAGCACCGAGGGGGCAAACCATCTCTGGAAGAGCCGGATCAGCTGGCGCATTACCTCCACCGTGTTCTTTACCATCCTGATCATACAAGTCGCCATACTGGTGATCAACATCACCAATTACGAGGATGAAAAACTCGGTGAACTTCATGCCATCGGCCGGAACGCGCTGGCGGCCACGCTGATCAAACCGAAGGAGCAGCTCTCTTCCCCGCTGGAGATAGATGCCGCCGCGCGCCTGCTGTCTCAAACCATTATCAAAGGCGTTACAGTTTATGGACTGGACTATTCCGTCATCAGCCTTTTTGGCGAACCGACATTGCTTCATCCGCCCTCCATTCCGGATGCGCCGCTGTCATACCGCTCCGTAGATAAAAATAATTACGAAGTTCTGTTTATGCCTTCAGATACAGGCAAACCCTATTATATCATCGCCAGACTTGATTCATCGCGCGTTGTTCCCATGGTCTGGAGCTATGTCCGCCAGAATCTGCTGGTTTTCCTGCTTCTTTCCGGTTTTGTCACCAGCGTACTGATGCTGGCCCTCGGACAATGGCTGCTGGAGCCCATCATGCTTCTCCGCAACAACCTGCTGTCCGCCGCACGCAATCCTGAAAAGCCGGATCTGCAGCGCCCGAACAAGGATTCCCGCGATGAAGTGGGCATCGCTATCCGCATCGCCAACGACCTGATCCGCCAGAACGCGCAAAACCTGAAGCGGCTGCGCTCCCAGGCAGAGGACCGCATCCATAAGCTGGCCTATTTCGATACGCTGACCGGACTGCCCAACCGGACCTATTTCCTTGAAAAACTTGACGAGACCCTCAAACAGAAAATGGTCGAGGACGGCAAGAAAATCGCCGTTATTTCCGTTGACCTCGACCATTTCAAGGACATTAACGATACAATGGGCCATGAAATCGGCGATAAATTGCTCGAGGCCATCGGCAAGCGTCTGGTCAAAGCCTTGCCGGAGGATGCGATCGTCGCCCGCGCCAGCGCCGATGAATTCACGGCAATGACCGTTCTTGACGAACACCATCCGGACAGCGCCGCCCTCGTCGATAAAATTTTTAACGTTATGAGCGAGCCGGTCAGCCTGTCGCAGGAGCTTTTTCAGATCCGCGTTTCAATCGGCGTCGCCCACGGCCCCGACGACGGCACCGAAGCCCGCCAGTTGCTGAAGAACGCCGATATTGCGCTTAATCGCGCGAAGGAAGAGGGGCGCGACACCGTCCGTTATTACTCTCAGGATTTTGACCGCGCCGTCCAGCAGCGTTTCCAGCTTCTGCGTGACCTGCGCACCGCAGTGGATGAAAACCAGCTCTCGCTGCATTACCATCCGCAATTCGACCTGCGCACAGGCCAGCTGATCGGAACCGAGGTGCTGTTACGCTGGTGGCGCCCTGACAACAGCAAAGAGGGCGGGAAATTCATTTCGCCGGTTGAATTCATCCCTGTCGCCGAACAATCCGGTCTGATCGTGCCGATTGGCGAATGGGTTCTGAAAACGGCCTGTGCCACCAATAAAATGTGGCAGGCGAACGGTCTGCCGCCGATCCGTATTGCCGTCAATATCTCCGGTGTCCAGTTCCACCGCGCCGATATCGTCACGCTGGTCGCGGAAACCCTGAAGGAAACCCAGTTGGAACCGCATCTTCTGGAACTGGAAGTAACGGAAAGCGTGTTCATGGAGAACATGGAAACCGCTATTGACATTCTGAACCAGCTTCACCAGCAAGGCATCGAACTGGCCGTGGATGACTTCGGCACCGGCTATTCCTCGCTCAGCTATCTGCGCCAGTTCCCGATCGACCGCTTGAAGATCGACCAGAGCTTCACCCGCAACGCCCTTGTCAATGAAGGGGACCGCACCATTACCAGAACCATCATCAACCTTGGCCACAGCCTCGGGCTCAAAGTCATCGCCGAGGGGGTTGAAACCGTCGAACATGAGGAATTCCTGAAAGCAGAGGGCTGCGACGAAGTGCAGGGCTTCAAATATACCAAGCCCCTGCCTGCCGACAAGTTCTGGGATTTTGCCGTTTCCTATAACCGTAATCTGGCCAAGACCACAAAACTCTCGGTCATCGACGGTACTTCCGCATAAACAGCCAGAAATTTTCATGAAATGGGCTGCCGCCGCTTTTGCCTCTGTTTTTTAACGGCATCTTTGTCTATTCTTCATAGGTCATGACCGTTCTTGTTTCCAATTCCGTCCCGGGTCTGAAGGGCGTTGCCAGAGTTCCCGGCGACAAATCCATCTCGCACCGCTCCCTTATGCTGGGCGCCGTCGCGCACGGAGAAACCGTCGTCACCGGCATTTTGCAGGGCGAGGACGTTCTGCGCACCGCCCGTGCCCTCATTTCGATGGGCGTCATCATCACGCCTTCCGAGGGCGGACCCTGGCGCATCCGCGGCCTCGGCAAGGCCACGTTGCATTCGCCGCGCACAACCCTCGATCTTGGCAATAGCGGCACCTCGGCACGGCTGCTCATGGGGCTGATCGGCGGATATCCCGTCAGCGCAGTTTTTGCCGGAGACACCTCCCTCAGCCGCCGCCCGATGGGGCGCGTCATCAAACCGCTGGCGCAAATGGGCGTCCGGTTCGAAACCAGCGGCGGCGACCGTCTGCCCCTCCGCGTTACCGGATCCCCCACTTTACGGCCAATCGCCTATACCCTCCCCGTGGCCTCGGCGCAGGTCAAATCGGCCATTCTTTTTGCCGCCCTCCATGCACAGGGAACAACGACCGTTACCGAGCCGGCCCCCACCCGTGACCACACCGAACGCATGTTGCGCTATTTCGGAGCGGAGATCGAAACGGAGGAATCCGCCGATGGCAGCACCAGCATCCATCTGAAGGGCTTCCAGTCCCTGCATGCGCAACACATTCATGTTCCCGCAGACCCAAGCTCGGCTGCCTTTCCGGCCGTGGCCGCGCTGCTGACTCCGGATTCCGACATCGCTATTCCGAATATGCTGATCAATCCGCGCCGCACCGGTCTTTATGATACGCTGCTGGAAATGGGGGCCGATATCACGTTCGAGAACAAACGCGAAAAATCAGGCGAACCTGTGGCAGACCTGCACATCCGCAGCAGCCGTCTGCGCGGCACCGTTGTGCCATCTGGCCGCGTTCCTTCCATGATCGACGAATTTCCTGTTCTGGCCATTGCCGCTGCCTGCGCCGAAGGCAAAACCGTGATGACCAATCTTGCCGAACTGCGCGTCAAGGAAAGCGACCGGCTGGCAGTGATCGCCACCGGGCTGGAACGCGCCGGCGTCAGGATTGAAATGGGAGAAGATAGCCTGACCGTCCACGGCACAGGACGTCCCCCCGCCGGCGGATGCCGGATCGAAACCCACCTCGACCATCGCATTGCCATGAGCTTTCTGGTTCTGGGCATGGTCACGCAAAAAGAAATCAGCATCGACGACGCGACTCCGATTGCCACCAGCTTTCCAGACTTTGTCAAGATGATGAATGGTCTCGGCGCGGATATCGGCGCCAGATAAAAAGACTGCGGATATCGGCGCCAGATAAACCGCCGCCGCTCCCTCAGAAGGCTCCCCTCTCAGAGACCGGGTTTATCCATCCCTTTCGATGGTTTGGATCCGGGCTTGCGCTCCGCAGACTTCAGGCCGCTTTGCGCATCCAGTGAAGCATCGCGGAAAACCCGCTTCAGCCCCGTCATCGGCGGCTCCTGCAACGGTTGCCGCTTGCGCATCTGCTCATGCCACTGCCGCATCTGGCGTAAATCGTCCGGCGTTGCGTTCTGCGGCATATCCGGCGGCAGAAAATCACGCAACCGGTCCATATAACGCAGACAGGCGTCATGAACGGCGGGCGATTGCGTCTCCGCCCCGATTTCACAAACGGCCTTCATATACGACATGACATTATCGCCCATTTTCTTTCCCGCCCGCAGCCCTTGCGCCATAATTTTACGCGTCGCGGCAAAGGCTTCCTGCATATTATGCGCGGCATCAGCGCTCAGCGCCGTCTGGCCGGCAATCTCCACCGCCAGATCCCGGCTTTGCTCCGGCGTCAGATGCGCAAGCGCGCCCTGCTGGTTCAGCACAATCACACGCTCAATCGCGCGGGACGTCCAGTGCGTGATATCCCCCTTATGCACAGCATTCATATTGCGCAAGTCGCGCACATAGGCCGGGAAATCACTGTCCGCACCGTAGCGCTGGAAGTGACGGATCATGGCATAGGCATCGGCCTCGCATTCCGCCTTATTGCCAAAACTTGTTTCTTTCTGGCTTTGTTTGTCAATGCTCACCATGGTCAGCGCATGGCCGAGCTCGTGATCCAGCACGTAACGCTGCCACATCTCGGTGTTATTATGCTGTGGCGCCATCACAGGAAATTCCGAATTGGGAAACGGATCATTCGCGGCAAAGATGGATTTCATCACGCGGGCGGTAAACTGCTCCCCCGCCGGAATGACGATACGGCCAAAAATCTTCGTATCCTTCTTGCCGTTAAAGGAGCTTTCACTGATATTGACACTGCAAGGCAATTTGCCTTCAAAGGTCCCCAGCGCCAAAGATTTAGCGAATTTTGTTTTCGCCTGCGGAAATTCCTTCTGCAAGGCGTCGATATCAGCGGCGATACTCTCCACCGCTTCTTTTCCCGTCGCAAAAGCCTGATGGTTCAGGATAAAGACATCCTTTCTATGCTGCGGAAATTCGGCATAGAATTCAGCAATGGCCGCGCCGAGATCCAGAGGCTTTCCGGCCGCATCATCCTCGGGCGTACGCGCGATATGAAGTTTCATGCCATTCTCCTTCTATTCAAACTTTTTTAAGATACGACGATATTTATCAAGAATATGGTCCTCACGGCGGTGGCGGCGGTTACGCACCACCCATTTGCCGCCCGCCATCACGTCCTTGACCGGATTTTCACTGAGCGCAAAAATTGCCGTATCAAGAATATGATCGCGCAGTTTCCCCGTCATCGCCGGGAGGTCGGGATCAAGCACCAGAAAATCGGCGCGATGGCCGATTTCAATCCTGCCCGTCCTGCGCCCCAGCGCGCGTGCGCCGCCCGTCAGCACTTTTTCGCACAGCGTGGCGCCCACCGAGGGGATCTCCGGCGTTTTCAAAATCGTTCTTTCATGCCGCAGCAGCCGCTGGGCATATTCCAGCCAGCGCAATTCCTCCATCGGATTGATCGTAATGTGACTGTCAGAGCCAATCGCGAAATCCCCGCCCGCCTCGAAATACTGCGTCAGCGGAAAAATTCCATCGCCCAGATTGGCCTCGGTCGTCGGGCACAGCCCCACCACAGCCTTCGACTGGGCCAGCGCAGAGATTTCCCCCTCTGCCAGATGTGTGCAATGTATCAGGCACCACCTGTCATCCATATCGCCTTTTTCCAGCAGCCATTCTACCGGCCGCTTGCCGGACCATTCCAGGCAACCTTCCACCTCGGCCATTTGTTCGGCGGCATGAATGTGAATGGGCGCCTCCGGCAAAAGACGCCTCACCTCCCGTGTGGCTTCACGCAGCATTTCCGGCGATACCGCGCGCAACGAATGATGCGCAAAGCCCACCGTCACCTGCGGTGTCGTCCTGTATTCCCCATGCAGTTCCTCGACGACACGCATCATCTGCGGCACGGTATTCAAAAATCTTTTTTGCCCTTCGGCAGGGGATTTCTCCCCAAACCCGCCGTAAGCGTAAAGCGCGGGAAGGTGGGTAATCGCCATGCCCGTTTCCAAAGCCGCCTGAATAACGTGACGCGACATCAAGGCTCGTTCCGCGTAGGGCCGCCCGTCAAGATCATGGTGAATGTAGTGAAATTCCGCAACCGAGGTATAACCGGCCTTCAGCATCTCGACATAGGCTTGCGCCGCCAGAACCTCCATATCCTCCGGTCCGATAAAGGACAAAAAGCGGTACATCGTCTCCCGCCAGTTCCAGAAAGTATCCTTCCGGCCCGAAGCCCGTTCGGTCAGTCCCGCCATCGCCCGTTGAAAGGCATGGGAATGCGCATTGGGAAAGCCCGGGACCAGTGGCCCCGTCACGTATTCGGCATCATTTTCGCTGCTTTGCAACGCCTTGAAAGCGTCAACCCCGACAATCCAGCCGTCTTTATCCACTTCGATCAGGACATTATCCGCCCATCCATCGGGTAAAAGAGCGGCGCTGGCGAAAAGAGTGGTCATCTTGGCAATTGTCCTGCATATTTTTAAGGTAGTCAGGGATCATAAAGGGCAAATACGGAAAGGCCAAGCATGTTCGACAGTCTTTGGAAAAACATTCATGTCGCGACCATGGCGGATGCCGCAGGTTATGGTATTATAGAAAATGCTGCCATTGGCCTGTCCGCCGGAAAAATCGTCTGGATCGGTCCCGAATCAGCCCTGCCTGACGCCGCCGGAAATCTTTCGGATTATATCCACGATGGCAGCGGTCATTGGGTTCTTCCGGGGCTGATCGATTGCCACAGCCACCTTGTCTATGGCGGCGACCGCGCGGCAGAATTCGAACAGCGGCTACAAGGCCTTTCCTATGCCGCCATCGCCAAGGCCGGCGGCGGCATCCTGTCCACCGTACGCGCTACACGGGAAATTTCCGAAGACGATCTGTTGGAAAAAACGCTCGCCCGTTTGCGCCCGCTCTTCCGTGAAGGCGTGACAACCTTCGAAATCAAATCCGGCTATGGTCTTGATCTGGCCAGCGAGCGCAAGATGCTGCGCGTCGCAACCCGGCTGCGGGACGAACTGGGTTTCCGCATCCAGCGCAGTTTTCTGGGTGCGCACGCCTGCCCGCCGGAATTTAACGGCGATACCGATGCCTATACCGCGCATATTTGCGATGTCATGCTCCCCGCGCTTCACGCCGAGAATCTAGTGGATGCCGTGGATGCCTTTTGCGAGAACATCGGCTTTTCCCCCGCGCAGGTGGAAAAAATCTTCGACAAAGCCAGAGAATTCAACCTCCCCGTCAAACTGCACGCGGAGCAGCTTTCCAACCAGCACGGCGCAGCTCTGGCCTCGGATTACGCCGCACTTTCCGCCGACCATCTGGAGCACATCGATGAAGGCGGCGTTATCGCCATGGCGGAAAGCGGCATGACCGCCGTTTTGCTCCCTGGCGCATTTTACACCTTGCGTGAAACAAAGCTGCCGCCCATCGCCTGGTTTCGCAAGCATCACGTCCCCATGGCGATCGCCACCGACCACAATCCCGGAACGTCACCGACCCTCTCCTTGCTGCTCATGCTCAACATGGGCTGCACGCTTTTCCATCTGACTCCGGAAGAAGCACTGGCCGGCGTCACCCGCCATGCCGCGCAAGCGCTGGGTTACAGCGCTATCTGCGGCACGCTGGAAACCGGCAAAGCCGCGGATTTCGCACTCTGGGATATTACCCATCCCCGCGATCTTTGCTATTATTTCGGGTATAATCCCTGCCGCGGCGTCGTCATGGCCGGAGAATGGCACAATCTGGAGGAGGGGTAGAAGAATCAGAGCCCCTTGGCGGCCCGCTTCAGGACGTCGAGCTTTTCCAGCGCGGCCTCGATATCATCGGACATGTCGCGCCGCTCGATAAAATCACGGCCACCGGCATTGCGCGTCATCGACATCTCCAGCGCCCGCGTCAGCAAATCCGAAATCGCGACGTCCTTCTGCCCCAGAGACAACTGCAAGGCTTCCAGTATCAGGTCACTCAGGCGCTGGTATTCTTTATTATCCGTCATTCTTTATCCCCTTATCATCCAGCCTTGTTTGTCTGCCCCGCCTCACCCCGGCGCGGGCGGGCGTGGTTTTTTATTTTGATCAGACTTTTTTAGCCGCAACGCGACAGCCTGCTGCTGCTCCTCGAGAAACTCGTCCATTTTCTGGAGCCAGACATCACGAAACGCGTCACGTTCCATCCATATTTCATGTTTTGCCCCCGGAATGTCAACCCGTTTGCAATCCGGCAGCAACCGGCAGGCCCGCTCCTGTGCACCTATCGACACGACCCGGTCATCGCCTGAAATCTGCATCAGAATCGGCGTTTTGATCGCTTTAAGGTAATCTTCGGGATTCATAATATCGATGGACTGGAAAGTATGATATATCCAGCCATAAGTCGGGTCGCCCATCTGCAGGTCCGGATTTTGCAGCAACAACTGCATGGAGATCTCAAAACGATCCGGATCCGAAGTCTTGAAATCGCTTTTGGCGCGCTCTTTGTCCTCTTTCCAGTCAGAGCCGCCCGGAACGTATTTCTCCAGATAATTGCCGGCTTTGGCGAATTTTGCCATCTGCCGCGCCAGCGGCTTGGGAAAGCTTTGCGTAACGATATCGAACATCGGCGCCGTCAGCAGGGCCGCGTCAAACACACTGTCGTATTCCTTCATATAACGCAGGCCGATATGCGCACCCATGGAATGGGCCATCAGAAACAATGGTTTTTTCGCCTGTGCGGCAACAATCCCCGCAAACTGGCGCAGATCGGCGACCCGCTCGTCATACCCTTCGTGATGGGATTTCTGCGGCGCGCCGGAGATGTAGCGATCGGAACCGCCCTGACCCCGCCAGTCCATTATCCAGACGGCGTAACCGCGCTCCAGCATATCATTGACGACCTCAAAATATTTTTCAGCGGACTCCCGAAAGCCGGTCAGGATCATGACGGTGCCACGCACTTCCCCTTCCGGTTCCACATGACCGGTGCGAATATCGGCACCCGCGACATTTTTAAAACTGTCCCAGACAAAACCGGCCGGTTGCTGAAACCTGTCTTCCAGTTTTTTATTTTTTGAATTCTGGTTTTTCGTCATACCCGCGGCCCTTCCGGACGGGGGGGCAGCACGGAAGCCGGCGGCACTGCCGACGGGGGCGGGTCATCAGACCCAGGACCGCGCGGCCTTCTTTCAAAACGTGACTGCTGTTCCTGCAGGAAACTATCGACGTGGCCCCACCATTCAAGACGCTGCTTTTGCCGTTCCTGCCATAGCCCATGCACGGCTCCTGCGATGCAGACATGCTTTGCCGCAGGCAATAACCGTGCGGCCCGGCGTATTGAATCGCCATCGACGATATCGTCATCGCCGGCCTCGCCAATCAGAACAGGTGTGTGAATACTTTTCAGGATTCCTTCCTCGTTCATGCGCACAGTCGATTCAAACAGACTGTCGATCATGCCGATTGTCGGGTCTTCCGCGCGCAATTTACGGTTCAGCATCATGAACGTGCGGTGCAAATCCATCCGCACAGGGTCGTCCTTCCGCAGCTTGCGGCGCTGGTCTACCATCGAACGCGTAATTCCCTTGCGGCCGCCCTTGATCTGCTTGTTCCCCATGCCCAGACCAACAGCCGAGCTGAATGCCGTTTTCAACAAGGCCCGGGCAAAACCCTTGACCCGGAAATCAATCAGCGGCGCGGCCAAAACAGCAAAATCGAAATCATCCTTATGCGCAGCCATATACTGCAAACCGATCTGCGCACCCATGGAATGCGTGCTCATGAAGACAGGCTTTTTTTCAGCCGTCTTGACGATATCGTGACGGAACTGGTGCAAATCGCGGACATGATCTTCAATCAAGTGGGTTTTTTCCGCCGCCGATTTCTGCTTGTCGGATCCTCCGTGACCCGCCCAGTCCATCATCCAGACCTCATAGCCGCGCTCAAGATATTCATGGATGGTTTCAAAGTAGGGCTCGATAAAATCGGCATAACCCGTGGTAATAACAACTGTCCCGCGAGACTCCCCCTCCGGCTTCGCATGCCCGAACCGAATATTTCGTCCATCCGCATTGGTGAAGGAGTTTTCCTCCCACCCTTTGGGCTCGAAAAAACGATCCAGATACTTCATGCCTGCCCGATCATCCTAGAGGGTTGAATAAGACAAACACAGATTATAAACAGAAATATCCTTATTTCCAGCCGCAATTTGGAATAATAAAATTCCAAATCATAGCAATGTATAGTTTTATTATTTTAAAACAGAGCATACTTTAGCGCTATGAAAATAACGCACTGCAGCACGTTTTCCTTATTGACAGAATGTTGCATGCAATTATTATGGTTAAAATAATTCAAAGGAACATCAAACTTGCAAAATACCTTTAATTTTGTCGCCAGCCCCCTCTTCGGTCGCATCGTTCCAAGGCTGCAGAAATTCAGTAAGCTGTCCTCTCCGGAAGAAGCGCTTCAGGAAGCGCTGCTCCTCGCCGGTCAACTCACCTCCTATCAAAAATTTGAAAGCGCTATTGTGGCCGTTCACGCCAAAAGCCTGCTCGGTGAATCCGTGACGCAGGACCAGACGTTCTCCATTGAACGCCTGCTCGAAAAAACAAGAGATTTTTCAACCCGCAGCGTCCCTGAAGAAAATCAAAGTGACTTCAGCCTCTCCTTTGAAGAAACACCTGCGGTGCGAGAATCCCTGAACCGTATCAAGCATAATACCGGTCTTGCCACGGATAACGAAGCGGCCTGTTATGCCCTCACGCTGGCCAATGAATTGTGCTTTTATCTTAGCGGCTGCGGGACCGTCAATGACTCGGCGCATGTCGCTGTCGTCATTCCCCACCGTTATCCAACGGCTTTTGACGGCGCTGTCAAAGGGCCATAAAAAAACAGTTTAATGCTCAAGCGCCTTGATCACGCCTTCGCACATGGCCTTGGCATCGCCCAACAGCATCATCGTGTTGTCATGGAAGAACAGCTCGTTATCGACACCGGCATAACCGCTGCCCAGAGAGCGCTTGATAAACAACACCGTCCCCGCGCTTTCGACATCAAGAATCGGCATGCCGTAAATGGGCGAAGCCGGATCTTTTTTTGCCGCCGGATTGGTAATGTCGTTGGCGCCGATAACGAAAGCCACATCTGTCTGGCTGAAATCGCGGTTGATCTCGTCAAGCTCCAGCACGTCTTCATAGGGCACGTTGGCCTCCGCCAACAATACGTTCATATGCCCCGGCATACGGCCCGCCACAGGGTGAATCGCATAGCGGACCTTGACACCCTCTTTTTTCAATTGATCGGCCATTTCGCGTAGGGCATGCTGGGCCTGTGCCACCGCCATGCCATAGCCCGGAACGATAATCACGCTGGAAGCATTTTTCAGGATAAAGGCGGCATCTTCAGCAGAGCCGATCTTGACCGGCTTGTCCCCCGCCACAGCGGCGGCAGCACCGGAGACTTCCCCGCCGAAACCGCCCAATATCACGTTAAAGAACGAACGGTTCATGCCCTTGCACATGATATAGCTGAGGATAGCGCCCGACGCGCCGACCAGCGCACCCACAACAATCAGCAGATTGTTTTGCAGGGTAAAACCGATACCCGCCGCCGCCCAGCCCGAATAACTGTTAAGCATGGAAACAATCACCGGCATATCCGCCCCACCGATGGGAATAATCATCAGCACGCCCAGCGCCAGGGAAACAGCGACGATCAGCCAGAATACGAAGGAGGATTCGCTCAGACACAGCAGGAAAATAAGCACGACCAGAAACGCGCCCAGCGCGGCGTTCACCATATGCTGGCCCTTGAACACGACCGGCTTGCCGGAAATCAGCCCCTGCAACTTTCCGAAGGCGATGATTGAACCGGTAAAAGTAATCGCCCCGATGGCAACGCCCAGACTCATTTCGATCAGGCTGCCGATATGGATGCTGCCTGCCGTGCCGATATGATAGGCCTCGGGATTGTGAAAGGCCGCCGCGGCAATCAGCACCGCCGCCAGACCGACCAGACTGTGAAAGGCGGCCACCAGCTGCGGCAAGGCTGTCATTTCTATTTTCTGCGCGATCACCGTGCCGATTGAACCGCCGATGATAATGCCCAGCACGATAAAGCCGTAGGATTCAACGCCCGGCAGCATCAGCGTGGTCACCACCGCCAGCGCCATGCCGCCGATGCCGAACATCAGGCCGCCCTTGGCCGTATTCGGGCCGGACAACCCGCGCAGCGCCATGATGCAGCAGACGGAAGAAACGAGGTAGGAGAGCAGGGAAACGGTCATCGACATATTGATCTATCCTTACTTCTTTTTCTTGGAGAACATGGCCAGCATGCGCCGCGTCACGATAAAACCGCCGAAGATATTGACCGAAGCCAGCACGACCGCGAAAAATCCCATCCACTTCGAAAGACTCCATTCCGCCGGACCCGCCGCGATCAGCGCGCCCACGATAATGACCGAGGAAATCGCGTTGGTCACCGCCATCAGGGGCGAATGCAGCGCCGGCGTGACGCGCCAGACCACGTAATATCCGACAAAACAGGCCAGCACAAAAACCGTCAGGCCGATGACGAAGAAAGGCGCGCCCCCCGCAGCGCCGCTTTCCGCCAGCTGGCTCACCTGAATGGCAAGATCGGCCGCCTGCCGGGAAAGCGCGTCAGCGCCGTTGGCAATGCCCGCCGCCTGTTCGACGATGTTCTGATTATCCATGATCAGGCTCCTGTAAAGCTGGGGTGAACAATGCGGCCATCCTGTGTCAACAGGCTAGCCTTGACAATTTCATCCTCCAGATTGATTTTGACCGCTTTCGTTTCCTTGTCCACCAAAGGGATCAGGAAATTCAGCAGGTTGCGGGCATAAAGCGCCGAAGCATCCACCGCAATCCGGCTCGGCATGTTCGGAAAACCGACGATTTTGACGCCACCGACATCGGCAACGGTTCCGGATTGGGACAGCGCGCAATTGCCACCCTGCTCGACCGCCAGATCAACGATCACCGCTCCCGGCTTCATCGAACGGACCATTTCCTCCGTCACCAGCACCGGTGCCTTCCGTCCCGGGATCAGCGCCGTCGTAATGACGATATCCTGCTTTTTAATGGTTTCAGAGACCAGTGCGGCCTGCTTTTGCTTGTAATCATCGCTCATTTCCTTGGCATAACCGCCCGCGGTCTGCGCTTCCTTGGTCTCCTCGCTCTCGACCATGACAAAAGTGGCCCCCAGACTTTCCACCTGCTCCTTCGCCACAGGCCGCACATCGGTTGCCGAGACTTGCGCCCCCAGACGGCGCGCCGTTGCAATCGCCTGCAATCCGGCAACGCCGGCCCCCATGACGAAAACCTTTGCCGGTGGAATTGTCCCGGCCGCCGTCATCATCATCGGAAGACCGCGTCCGAAAGCATTGGCCGCTTCCAGCACGGCACGATATCCCGCCAGATTCGCCTGTGATGAAAGCACGTCCATCGTCTGCGCCCGTGTAATGCGTGGTACCAGCTCCATTGCAAAGGCACAAAGCCCCTGATCCGCATAACTCTTCAGCAGATCCTTTTCCTGATAGGGCGAAAGCATGGCAATCAGCAGCGCGCCTTTTTTCATCCGCGCCGCTTCAGCCGCGGACGGGTGCCGTACACGCAGAACCACATCGGCGTCACTATATATGTCAGCCGTGCTTGCAATGCGGGCGCCCGCATCGGTAAACATCTTGTCGGTCATCGCCGCGCCGTCACCGGCTCCCGCCTCGACGACAACCTCCGCCCCCAGGGCAATAAGCTTCTTCACCGTTTCGGGTGATGCCGCCACGCGCATTTCCGCCGGAAGCGTTTCCTTGCCAATCGCGATTTTCATGACCAAGCCCCTATCAAAAATAAACCCGGAATTATCATGCCCGATTGCATTCCCTACGTCCACCACCAGAAATATATCCATAAAAATCATATGGTTATACACGGCCCGTTTTTTCCGATTGATTAATTTTCATAATGATATATTATTTACGAAATATTGGGAGCGCTATGCTTAAACTCCGCAAGACCTTCGGCGCGGCCGTCCATGATCCGCGCAAAAGCCAAAAAGACACCCTCACAGCGATGGTGCTGGAAACCTATGCCCAGATTCCCGCCACCGCCGCCGTGGCCAATCTGCCAGAACAGGTTTTCGTGATACATGTCGATAATCACGGCGCAACCCTGCTCCACCCCGATAAAACCAAAAACCTTTCGGACCTGATCACCGCGGCCCGTGACCTCCAAAGCGATCTTGCGGATTCGGAAATGACGGGCAGAACACTTTGCAATTTTGATGAAATGAATCCCGAAAAACGGTTTTTGGTCATCAATACCGCCGGAAAATTTCATCTGCTCTCCCCGGAGCATGATCTCGCCCATAGCTATGATCATGAACTCGCCCATGCTATCATCCGTGACGGCCTCTATGGCGGTAAATCCGCGCCGGCAATCATGAATACAGCAGAATGTGTCGCCGATGCCTATGCCGCCTTGCGCTTGTATCAGCGCTTTGGAAAAGCGGTGGAAAAAGATATTCACGACCTGATCGAAGCGCGCACATTGCATCTGGTTTTTGAAGGCGCACAGACACACTTCACCGCGCCGGTGCTGGAAAAAATTATCGAGCATAACGAAACCATTGATTACGCCGCCCTCTCTCCGCAAGAAACGCTGGATCTGGCGCGCCGCTTTGCGTTGCTCTATGCCCCCAATCCCGGCCTGGCGGATCGGCTGGAAAACACTTTTGCCAGCTTTCTGAAAGGCGCCACGCCGGATCAAACGGAAAAACTCTTTCCTTTTGCTACGGCTATTTTAGAAACGCCGTTTCCCCCTGTTTTTAAATACGGCAGCACCGCGATTTCTGCTCTGCTGTCAGGAAAATTCAGATGGGGTGAAGAAACCGTTCGCCTCGAAGGTGCCGCCTGGGACAACGTCCGCAAAAAACTGGCAACGCGGCTGGAGAAATTCGAAGCAGAAGGCGAAATGTTTGGTCTTAACCTGCCAAAACAGAAAAGGCCCGCGCCATGACCGGCAATTCAAAAAAATTTAATCCGGCGGAAAGTTCTGTGCGTCAACTGCCTACACAAATTCTTACGACCCTGATTAACGAAACCTATGCCCGAATTCCATCGACAGGAACAATTACAAATACGCGGCAAGAGCTTTTTTTAGTCCTCGTCGAAAAAGACAAAGCCACACTACTACACCCCGACAAGCCTGAGCATATTTTAAAATGTCTTAATTCCACTGCCCATGGCTTCAATCACGCTATTGCGTTGTCACAGAAAACCGGAGATTCATACTGCTATGTCAGCCCCCAACAGCCACAGTTAAAGCTGCTGATTATTAATTCCGCTTCACGGCTTGGCCTGACAAATCTGGAACGCGAACACGTCTTCTTTTACAATCATGAATTCGCCCATGCAGCGATTGAAAATGCACACCCCACGACATCAAAGCTTAGTATCAACACAATGGAATGCATTGCCGATGCCTATGCCGCACTGCGGATGTATCAGCGTTTTGGACGCAATACATGCGACGTTCAAGCCGCTTCTGCAGCGCGTGCTTTTAATTTTGCTTTCAAGGGCGTTAAAGCACATTTTACCTCTCCAGTCCTGGAAGAAATTATCGCACAAAACAGAACAATAGATTATGCAACTCTAACACCGCAAGAAACCATGACCCTTGCCTATGAGTCCGCTGTCCGGCATGCTCCCAAACCAGAGCAGATGGAGCGGCTGGGAAATAACTTCAAAGGACTTTTGAAAAATGCAAACAAAAGTAACCCTGATACGTTGATCAAATTTGCCCAAGGCCTGCTGAAAACCTCTTCTCCGCAGGTTTTCCTCTACGGCAGCACCGCCCTCTCGGCAATTTTGTCCGGCCAGATAAAGCGGCATGGAGAACCTGTATGCCTTGAGAGTCCGCAATGGGACGATGTGCGCGAAAAACTTTTTACCCGCATGGAGAAATTCAAAGCGCAAGGCGCGTTGTCCGGCCTCAATCGCCTGCCGAAGATAAAAGCCCGTGCGCCTTGAGCGCCTGATGCTGGCGTTTCTCCAGCGCCTTGACGTCGAAATCGGCGATCAGCTCGTTAAAAATCTGGTACCAGTTCACCTCCGCCTGTAGATGAAGAAAGACCGATCCCAGCCCCAGAGCCGCACGATCCATGAACACAAACTCGCGCGGCAGGCGCACGCCGCCCAGTTTCTTCAGTGCAGCGTGCACCTGTGACGCCGTCTCGCGGCCATAAATGCCTTTTTCCTGCACAACCCCGATGGGACGTATCTTGTCCTCCAGCACCGGCCCATAAAGAAATCCGGCCCAAGTGTTCAGCACAGCAATGGTTTCCTTCTTCAGGTCCTTGAACCCCCAGCTCTCATAAGCCGCCACCGCCATGTCAGGCCGGCCGCTTTCCAGCGCATGGTACAGCGTGATCACCCCCTCGACAAAGCGCGGCGGAAAAACCCGCACGCAGCCGAAATCCAGCAGATTGATGGACAGATCCTTCTGCACCGCGTAATTCCCCAGATGGGGGTCGCCATGGATAACGCCGTAATAATAAAGCGGCACATACCAGGCCCGAAACAGGTTATAGGCCACCTTGTTTCTTTTTTCTGCAGCGGCGCCGACAAAATCAAGCACCGGCGCACCCTCCAGCCAACTCGCCGTCAGCAACCGCTCCGTCGAAAGCGCCGCGATCACCTGCGGGACATGCACATTTTTTTCCTTTTTCAGCAGCGCAGCGTAAAGCTTCATGTGGCGCGCTTCCAGCCTGTAGTCCAGCTCTTCATACAAACGATCGGTCACTTCCTCGAAAATCGCATCGGTCAGCACGGCGCCATCTACCTTTTCAAAAAAGCCCAGCGCCATTTTCAATTGCTGCAAATCGGCATCCACCGCCGAAATCATGTCCGGATACTGCAACTTGCAGGCGACATCCTCCCCCGCCAGTGTCACGGCACGGTGCACCTGCCCCAGCGAAGCGGCCGCGGCAGCTTCCTTGCCGAAGCTGCGGAATTTCTTTTCCCAGTCCGCCCCCAGCTCCGCACTCATGCGCCGCCTGACAAAGGGCCAGCCCATCGGCGGCGCCTGCGATTGCAGTTTTTGCAGCTCCGCCGCATATTCCGGCGGCAGGGCGTTCGGAATGGTCGCCAGCAATTGCGCCACTTTCAACAACGGGCCTTTCAGATGCCCCAGAGATTCCATGAGCTGCCGGGCATGCACGGGCTTGTTGATATCAAGGCCAAGATATTTTTGCCCCGCGACACGCGCCGCCAGACCGGTCATCGCCGTCGAGACGCGCGCATAGCGCTTGACCCGTCCGCCCACCGTGCTTTTTTCCTGTCCGCTAGCGCCTGTTTTTTTCTTTACCATGGCGGGAGAATGATCCACGAGAATTTAAATGTCGAGATCTCTTTTGGGTTTCCTCTTCGGAGCGGCCGGAATATCGTCTTTTTCCAGCCGGTCGATATATTTGCCAATCAGGGCAAAACCTTTTTCCCAGAAATCCGGCGTTTCCGGATCCAGTCCGAAAGGCCGGAACATATCCTGCATGTTCCGTGTCAGGCCGGTTTCCAGCAGTTCTATATACTTGCCGACAAAATCCTTTTTGGCCGCCGGCCCTTCCGCTTCCGCTTCGGCATAGGCCTGATAAAGGCCGGCCACCATAATCTGGGCAAAGGAATAGGAGTGCACATAGAACGGCATTTCAAAGAAATGCGGCACTGTCATCCAGTAATAGCGGTCATAGGAATCCAGCTCGACCGACGGCCCGTAATAACCTTTCAGGGACGCTTCCCACAAATCCGATATTTTTTCCGCATCCAGCGCGCCCTGCCGGCTCTTTTCGTGCACGCGGGTTTCGAAATCGTAATAGGCCAGCTGCAGCAAGCCGTTGCTCAGCATATTCTCAACCTGCCCCACCAGCAGCTTGCGCCGCAGGAGCGGATCCTTCTCGCTCTTGAGAAGATAATCGAAAACCAGCATTTCGGCAAAAATGCTGGCCGTTTCCGCGATCGAGGCCGGCATATCGGAAAGAAACATGCCCCGGGCTTTTTCCGACAAGGCAAAGTGAACGCCGTGACCGAGTTCATGCCCGAGAAGTGCCGGAACATCCTGCATCTGTCCGGTATAATTGATATGGATGTAAGGGAAATGCGCTGGCCCCGTCGGCAAGGCAAAGCCGCCGCTCTCCTTACCGGGTCGCTGCTCCGCATCTATATAATTTCCATCGAAAAATTTTTGTGCCAAACGCGCAAACCGCGCGGAGAAGCGCCGAAAAGATTTGAAAACGATATCCTTTGCCTCGCTCCAGGGATAAAGCCGCCCGGCAGCAGCCGGATCCCCCGGCAGTGGTGCGGAGACCAGCGCTTTCTCGACGATTTCCTGCCCGTGACGCGCTGCCTTCCAGGCATAGAACCGGTGCGACAAACTCTGCCCGCCCCGCTTGGCGGCCTGCAGCATCGCTTGTGCCGCGGCAGGAGAAATGCCGTTTCTTGCATGCGCCTGCTGCTCCGGGCGCGGATATTTCCTGATATCCGATTCCAGCACCTCGTCCTGCACCAGCGTATTGTAAATAAAAGCCACGCTCCTGCTTTCCCGCTTCAACACAGCCCCCAGCGCCGCGCGCAATTCCCGGCGCTCCGTCAGGGTCAGATCATGATCGGCAAGCTTGTCTGCAGCGGCGTCAAATGAAAATATCCGGCCGCCGAAATCAACGCGCAGATCCGCCATCGTTATTTTATAAAGCCGCCGCCAGGCTTCAATGTTTTTTTCGGCGAATTCCTGACTGGCCGCCTCTATACCGGCGGGAAGCCCCTCATTGCCCGCTGCGCGGACGCGTCCGATCCACGGTGCATATTGCGCCAGCTCCGGCGCGGCCATGCGTGTCAGAAGCTCCGCTTCGGGAAGCTCGCTGATTTCACCTTCAAAAAACGAAAGATGATCCCAGACTTCGGACTGTCCGGTACGCACCGGCCCCGTTCTGGCCGCATTCGCGATATCCTCGGCCTCCAGCAAAAGCAGATAAGCGTCTATTTTATGGCGCAGGGCGCAGATTTTTTCATAGGCGACAACGGCATTCCCCAATTCAAGACCGGAAAGGCGCGCGACGCGCCCCTCATAGGCCGCGACAAAATCGTCAGTCAGCGTCTGGATTTCATTCCGGTCTGCCTCCATCTCGGGAGAATCGATTCCGGGATAAAGTCTGGAAAGGTCCCAGCGGGGTAAACCTTCTTTCTCCATGTTACCCCCCTGCCGCCGGACCGGATGGTTTGGCGCTCCGCTGCTTTTTCTGCCTTGTCGGCAAGGATAGCGCATTGTCGTTCGCTCCTGCCGCCGCATTGAAATCCTGCCGCCGTTCTGGCGTATCGCCGATCTGCCGGTCAAGCCTGATCAGCGCGTCTATATCACGTCCGAGCGCGGCAAAGCCTTCCGCCCAGAAATCGGCGCGACGCAAATCCAGCCCGAAATCTTTCAAGGCGACATCATGATTTCTGGTTCCGCCCGCCCGCATCAAATCCAGATATTTCGCGGCGAAGACCGCCGTATCCGCAGTTTTCTCCAGCGCCGATCCCAGCACATGCCCAAGAGCATTGCCAAAAATATCGCTACTGGCGGAAAGCGGTGCCTGAACAAAATACGGCACGCCCATCCACAAATTCCCCGCACCGGCGGCGTCCAGATTGATAAAAGGCCCCAGACTTTCCCGTTGCGCCTCGAGCCAGAGCGCCGAGATGCGCGCCGCAGACACCTCGCCCTTTTCCCGCCGTTCGGCATGGAAACGCTGCTCAAAAACAAGAAAGGCCGTCTGCCCGATCATCGTATCAAGCATATTCTCGATCCGCATTGTCAGCATACTTCGCCGAACCCGCGGATCCTGCTCCTGCGCGACCCTATGCCGGAACACAAGCGTTTCGGCAAGGATACCAGACATTTTCAGCAAAGGTGCCGCCACCTCCGCGCCAAACAACCCCTGCTCTGCCGCCAATAGCTGGTGGATGCCATGCCCGAGCTCCCGCGCCAGAACCTGCACATCGCGCTGTGTGCCGGTAAAATTCATAAAGATATAGGGATGCGCTTCCGGCACCGTCGGCAGGGCGAAAGCACCGGTGGCTTTACCGGCCCGCGGCGCTGCATCAATCCAGCCTTCATCGAAAAACCGTCTGGCCTGTTGCGCAAATGCGGGAGAAAATTTCTCGAAAGCTTCCAGCACGATAGCTTTCGCCTCATCCCAGGTATAGGTGCGTTCGCAGCCCTCGCCAGAAAGCGGCGCATTTCTATCTGCGGGGTGCAGTCGCGCCACGCCGTTCTTTCTTGCTTTCCATTCGTAATAACGGTGCGCCGTTGCCGGAGAGGCCGCCCGCGCCGTTTCGATCAGCGTTCCAGCAGTGGCCGGAGCAATCCGGCTGGAAAGATAATGACCGTCTTCCGGCCCTTCAAACCCGCGGCGGGCATCATCGGCACCCTTTAAATGGGCAAGCGTATTAAAAATCAGCGTGAAAATTTCTTTCTTTTCTTCCAGCCCTTGCGTAAAAGCGTCAAAAGCGGCATGACGCGCCGCTTTGTCCGCGCCGCCCGTCATAACAGACTGCGTTTCTACCGCTGTCAAAGTATTCCCCCCCAGCTCAAAACGCATGGCGGCCAGCGTCATGTCCTGCAGACCTGCCCAAGCCTTTTCTGCACCAGCCGCTTTATCCTCAAGATACTGCTCCAGCGCTGCATCCAGCTGATGTTCACGGCAAGACCGGACACGTCCCAGCCAATAGCCCCACGCCGCCAATTGCGGCGCGGCCATTTTTTCAAGAAGCGCCGCTTCCTTCATATCGTTGATTTCAGCGGTAAAGAATCCAGCCGGTTTCAGCGCCAGCCGGACCTGCGTGATCAGATTTTGCGCAAAGGCGCTCTCCGCACAATCTGCTGCCTGCGTCAGGACGGCAAAGGACTGCAGACGGGCCGCACACCGCACCAGATCTTCAAAACCGGCGATGGCCCCGGCGAGCGCGGCTCCCTCCAGTCCGGAAAGCTGCCCCCGATATTGCGCCGCAAAGGCCGTAGCACCGCTACGAAGCAATTCCAGATCCTGTCCGATTTCCAAAGCCTTGGGGGAGGCGTAAAGGTCGCGCAGATCGCAGCGGGGCGGCGGCTTTTTTTCTTTATCGTCCATTCCCTGCCCCATGCCTTACAAGCCTCGCCTGCATACTGAAAACGGCTCAACCCCGAAAAGTTGAAAAACCGCAAAACCGCATTTCTTTAGACAGAAAAAAGACTATCACGTCCCGTACAGGCGGAAAAGAGGAAAATCCGAATAAAACCATCCATCAGAACTAGTTGCGATAGACCGAAATCTGGTTGCGCCCCGCCTTTTTGGCATCATAAACCGCGCTGTCCGCCCGGGCGAGCGGCGCATCAATCGAGGATTCCCCCTCCTTGAATTGAGCAACCCCGATACTGACCGTGAAGGTCAGTTTATGCTCGTTAAAAATCAGCACATTTTCGCTAATAATTTTACGGAGACGCTCTGCGATAATCGCCGCCCCATGTGTATCGGTTTCCGGCAACAAAGCTACAAACTCTTCCCCGCCCCAGCGCCCGAAAATATCCACATTCCGCAGGGTATTGCAGCAAATTGTAGTAAAGCGCTGCAACGCCTTGTCTCCGGCCGCGTGGCCATAGCTGTCGTTCAGTTTTTTGAAATGGTCAAGATCCAGCATCATCACCGACAAGGCGTGATGGTAACGATTGGCGCGCAGCGCCTCACGCTCGGCGATCGCGGTAAATTCGCGGCGGTTAAAGGCTCCGGTCAAAGGATCCGTTGCCGCCAGACGCAGCAATTCTTCCTCTGTTTTCTTATTTTCGCTAATATCGCGGGCAATCACGGAAAAATACTGATGCGGCGGCTTGCCCATTTTCAGGATCGTGGCACTGATCACAAATTCGCTGCCGTCCTTGCGGCGGCCATAAACCTGACGGGAACGTTCTCCCATGCGTTGATGATAAAGTTTCCCCGCCGCGAACTCCTGTATCAGCAAGTCGTGTTGCAAATGAAAACGTTCCGGCAGCAGGATATCCAGATGCATGCCGATCACTTCGTCGCGTTCATAACCAAAAATCCGCTCCGCCGCTGCATTGAAAAGGATAATATTATGATCGTTATCAATGGCAACAATGGCATCCTCGGCATAGGCGACGATTTTGGAGCTGATATCCGCCAGTTTTGCTCTTTTCCCGAAAATGATCATCAATTTTTCTTTTTAATGCTCTAATTGTCCAGTCAAAGCATTAGCAGTATTCGTAATGAATGCCAATAACCGTCTCTTTTATTTTTATAAAACGGACAAATTATGATTATTTTAACGCTGCCTTTGATAAAATAAATATCAGGACAATTTTACAGAAGGGTGCCCACGTGTATTTAGGTATCGACCCCTCCGCGCTTACAGCCGTCATTCTGGCCGGACTGACGACCTGTGCGCCGCAGGCACCGCCAGCCATTACCGTTTCCTTCAAAAATACGCCGCCGCAGCACATTAATACACTTTCGCATGAAGACCTTGGAAACTTCAAATCGGACACCCGCATTTCGCATGGCCGGAACGAGATTTTCATCACAGGCGGCCTGACGCGCAGCAACATCGACACCCGCTTCGAGATGAATCTTAAAAACAGCAAAAATTCCCTTACCCGCGAGAGCTGTGCCTGGATTGACAATATCAATGTCACGGTTACCTATGCTCCCGTCGTTTATATAGCGAAAAACTATGCCGCGCATTCCTGCCCGTATAAGGAAACGCTTATCCACGAATACCGCCACGTTAATACCGACATCATTACGATCAATGAATATTTGCCTCATATCAAGGCAGCTGTTGCCACCGCCAGCGCAAATCTGGCGACAACGTCACCGGTTGACGAAGCTGAGATTAAAAATGTTCAGGATAAAATAAAACTTGTCCTGACGGAGTCCCTCACGGCAATCCACGACAAAATGAATACCGCCCGCATGCTACGGCAGCAAAAAGTGGATACGCGGCAGGAATATCTGCGCCTCGGCAAGGTTTGTGCCGGAAAATAACCCAAGCCCTTATTTTTTAAGCCGGCGTAATTCCGCAATTTTTTCACGGACGCGCTGCTTCCAGTATTTCTCCGGCGCCCCTTCATTGAGCAGTGTCGTCAATTCGGCAACCGCCGTGTCAATATCCCCCTGCTCCGCCTTGCGCTGCGCCAGAAAAAAGCGGGCAAAAGGATTCTCCGGCGCCATCTGCAAAATGCGCCGGAACGTTTTTTCTGCGTCTTCCCCGACATAACCATTATTGGCGGAGACCTGCGTTTCCCCCAAAGCCTCGGCGAACAGCCGCGCGCGCCAGTCCTGCTGGATTTCCGCCTCCTGCCAGGCCCGCTCGAAAAAACGGATGGCCTCGGCGAAGTTCTTCAAATGCAGATTAATGCTCGCCAGGGCCCCCAGCGCACCCACATCATGCGGATTCTGCGTGACCAGAATTTCCACCGGTCTTTGCGCCAGCAAGGAAAAATTCCGCCTGTCCTGTTCCGCCAGATCATGAAATACCGCCTGCCGGCCGGGCAGGTCCGGATTTCCCCTCAGTAGATAAATAAAAAGCGCAAGCACCGGAATCAGCGCCACCAATCCATAAACCAGTCTGGCGTCCGCCTTCGTTTTCAAACCGCCATGCGCAAAACGGCCCTTGCCCATCAGCGGATGAACCAGTTTTAAAACCACCCCCGCCGTCAACGCGCTCATAAAGATATATAAAGACCACATGGCGGACTACCTCTCCTGACGGCGCAGAAAATAAATGACAACACCAAAGCCGGTCAAAAGAACAAAAGCCGGCGTCAGCCATAAAACCCACGTATTAGGCTGGACCGGCGGAGTCATCAGCACGCTGTCGCCATAGCGGCGGCGGATATATTCCAGTACGGCGGCATCGCTATCCCCGACCAAAAGCCGCGCCCGCACCAGACGACGCAAATCACCGGCCAGCGCGGCATTCGAGGAATCAATATCCTCCCCCTGACACACCAGACAGCGCAACTCCCGGCTGATGGCACGGGCGCGGGATTCCAGCGCCGCATCCGGCAACACCTCATCCGGCTGAACGGCTTGCACGGGAAACGACAGGAACAGGCAGACAGCAATCAGCAAAAACTGTTTTCTCATTTGCCTTCCTCCGGCAGCAAGGGAACGAAGAACTCCTGCCAGACCGCAGGAGTCAACGGCCCGACATGACGGTAACGGATAATTCCCGCCGCATCCACCAGATAGGTTTCCGGCACGCCGTAGACCCCCCAGTCAATTGCCACGCGCCCGTCGCTGTCCGCCCCGATAGCTGTAAAGGGATTTCCGTTTTTTTCCAGCCACGCCCGCGCCTCCTCTTTTTTATCCTTGTAATTGATGCCATAGAGGGGAATTCCGGTTGCCGCGATCCTGTCCGTCAAAAACGCCTGCTCCGCCGCACAAGTCACGCACCATGAAGCAAAAATATTAACCAGAGAAACCCGGCCCTTCAGATCCGCCGTTGCAAATCCCGGCTGGCCGTCAAGCGCGGGCGGTAAAACAAAATCAGGCACGGGCTTGTCCTGCAAAGCAGAGGGATGCAAGGATGGATCCCGCCCCTGCAACAACGGCAAGGTGAACAACGTCACCAACAGAACGAAAACCAGAAAAGGCGCCAGCCCTATGAACTTCCGCCGGTTCATGCCGCGCCCCGCCGCCTTGAAAACAACGCCAGAAACCCGCCCAGCGCAATCATCGCCGCGCCGCCGAAAATCAGCGCCACCAGCGGATGATAATAAAGCCGGATCACCCAGCGCGACGAATCCGCCACGTCCTGATCCCCCATGACGGCATAAAGCGCGCTAGCTCCATAAAACCGCAGCGCCACTTCGCTCGTCATTTTCTGGCCTGCCGGATACCAGCGTTTTTCCGGCAGCAGCATCGCATCTTCCCCTTTCAGGGAGAGCAGCCCGCGGTCAATGTTATAGTTTTTCCCCAAATCCGTATCCGCCCCGAGAAACGTGATATTTTTTCCCGCAAAGATTATTTCATCACCCGGCCCCATCCAGCGGATATCTTCCTGTTTCCATTGTGTCGCCGCCGTGACCCCCAGTATCAGGACAGCGATCCCCGCATGGGCGATAATCATGGCGAACCAGCCCGCAGGCAGATTCCGCCAGCGAGTCAAAACACGGGTCTTGCGCAAGACATCATGAAGGCTTGCCAATAAAATCCACACCGCCGCCCCAACGCCGCCCAGCACCACAAAATTCTGCGGCAAGGACACTGCCGCCATTCCGGCCAGAGCCAGCAAGGTCAGCCCTGCCGGGATCGCCATTTTTTTCAGGCTCGCGGCCACATGCCCCTCATGCCATGCCACCACGGGTGCCGCCCCCATCAACAGCGCGAAAGGCAATAACAAAGGCAGCAATACCCTATTAAAATAGGGGGCCCCCACGGACACGCTGCCCAGCCCCAGCGCCGACAGAAACAGTGGATAAAGCGTTCCCATGAAAACCGTCGCCGCAAATGTAAATAAAAAGACATTATTGAGCAGCAAGGCCGTCTCGCGGCTGAACAGGGCAAAACCCCGTCCCAGCGTGATCACCGGCGCTCGAAAGGCGTACAGCAAAAGAGCTCCGCCCGTGGCCAGTCCCAGCAGCGCCAGAATAAAAATTCCCCGTTCCGGATCGACTGCAAAGGAATGCACCGATGTCAGCACGCCGGAGCGCACCAGAAATGTCCCCAGCAGGGAAAGACTGAACGCGAAAATCGCCAGAAACACCGTCCAGTTGCGCAAGGCGCCGCGTTTTTCCAGCACGATCACAGAATGCAGCAGGGCCGTCCCCGCCAGCCATGGCAGCAGGGCCGCGTTTTCAACCGGATCCCAGAACCAGAAACCGCCCCAACCCAGTTCGTAATAAGCCCAGAACGACCCCAGCGCGATGCCGCAGGTCAGCGCCACCCAGGCCGCAAGCACCCAGGGCCGCAGCCTTCTTGCCCAGTCTTCATCCATGCGGCCCTCGATCAGGGCCGCCACCGCAAAACAAAACGCGACGGAAAACCCGACATAGCCCATATAAAGCAACGGGGGATGCGCCGCTAGCGCCGGATCCTGCAACAGAGGGTTCAGATCCATCCCTTCCACAGGCGCCGGATCAACCCGTAAAAAGGGATTGGATGTCAAAAAAATAAAAAGCGTAAAACCGAAAATAACCATGCCCTGCACTGACAAAACGCGGGAAAGAAAAGCCACGGGCATCTTCCCCCCCAGCCGCACCAGCGCCAGCCCCCACAAGGACAGCATCCAGACCCAGAGCAGCATGGATCCTTCGTGATTGCCCCAGACGCCGGATATTTTATAAAGCAGCGGCTTCATCGTGTGGCTGTTCTGCACTACGTTCCAGACAGAAAAATCGGAAAGCGCATAAGCATGCATCAGCGCCAGAAAAGAGATCGTCAACGTTCCGGCAACAGATATCGCCGATTGCCGCCCCAGCATCATCCAGCCCGGCTTATCCAGAGCGGCGCCGGCCAAGGGAACAACGGACTGGATCAAGGCCAGCACCATCGCCAGAGCAAAAGCGAAATGGCCGAGTTCAATGATCATTCCGCCTGCCCCGTCCCTTCCGCATGCGCTTTCTCAAGAGCCTTTTTGACTTCCGGCGGCATGTAGTTTTCATCATGTTTGGCCAGCAGCTCTGCCGCAACGAAAACGCCTTGCGCATCAAAGCTGCCCTTAGCCACCACGCCCTGCCCCTCGCGGAACAAATCCGGCAAGATGCCCTTATAGGCCACCGGCGTATCGGCAGCCCCGTCCGTAACGACAAAGGAAACCGCCAAGGCGCCATCCCGCTTTTGCAGGGATCCGGGCTTGACCAGCCCCCCCAGCCGGAAGACCCGCCCAGCCCTGACGGCGGGATTGCCGCTTTCCTGAAAGGACCTTACCTCCTGCGGGCTATAGAAAAACGATACGTTTTCCCGCAGGGCGTAAAGGGACAGGCCCACCGCCCCGGACAGACAGGCAAGAATAAAAAGAATAAACCAGAGCCGTTTATGCTTCCTTTGCATGGTCCTGCTCCTTCAGTTTTTTTTGAACCTGCCGCCAGCGCGAAAGACTGGCAAGGATCACCAGCGCCAGCACGGCAAAAGTAACCGTGTAAGAGGCCGCCACGTAAAGGAGATGCTGATTTTCAGCCATGGGAACCTCCACCTGCGGTTTTCAGCCGCCGCCAGCCGATCTCCGTTTTCAACCGCAGCAAAACCAGCGCCGCGAACAGGAAAGTGAACCCGAAAGCCATCGCCAGCAGAGGGATCAACATAGCCGTGTCGATAGCGGGCAGCCCCATCCGCGTCACGCTTGCCGGCTGATGCAGCGTGTTCCACCAGTCCACGGAAAACTTGATGACCGGAATATTCACCACGCCGGCCAGCAACAGATAGGCGCCGGCATTCAATCCCTTTTGCACATCGTCAAAAGCATCCTGCAAAGCGATATACCCCAGATACAGGAAAAACAGGATCAGCATGGACGTCAGCCGCGCATCCCAGACCCACCATGCCCCCCACATCGGGCGGCCCCAGAGAGATCCTGTCACCAGGCAAATCAGCGTAAAAGCCGCCCCCAGCGGCGCTGCCGCGCGGGCATAAAGCTCCGCCACAATATGTTTCCAGACCAGCCCGACAAAAGCCGCGACCGCCATCGTGACATAGATAAAAAGCCCCATCCATGCCGCCGGAACATGCACATACATGATGCGGACCGTCTCGCCCTGCTGGTAATCGGGCGGCGATGTCACCAGCCCCGTATAAAGCCCGCCCGCGATCAAGAACAGCGCCAGCACGGCAGACACCGGCTGCAGCACAGCAGCAAGGGCAAGAAAACGGCGGGGATTGGCGAATGTCTTTATCACGATGACCTCAGGTTCATATCCAGAAACCGCGCGGCAGCAAAAGGCAGCAACGGCAAAGCCGCCAGCACCAGCGCGACTTGCAGCAGAAGATACCCCCGCGCCGGTAATCCGGCAAGAGCCGCTTCGGCGCCGCTCAGGCCCAGAATCAGCATGGGGATATAAAGGGGGAGCACCAGAATAACCAGCAAAACCCCGGGCCGGCGGCTCCCCAGCGTCAGGGCCGCGCCAAAAGCGCCGAGCAGGCTCATATAAAACGTCCCCAGCAGCAAAGACGGAAGAATGACGCCCAGCGTTGCCAACGGCAGATAAAGCATCGGCCCCACCACCATGACGGCCAGAATAACCGGAAATCCGGCCAATACCCAATGCGTGGTCATTTTCGCCATGACAATCGTCCAGACCGGCACCGGTTGCAGCAAGAGCAAATCCAGCGTGCCGTCATCGGCGTCACGATGCCAGATGGCCTCCAGCGACAGCAACAAAGCCAGCACCCCCGCCAGCCACAATATCCCGGGGGCCGCATTTTTCAGCAGATCGCTCCCTGTACCAAGCGCAAAGGGAAACAAACTGGCCACCAGCACGAAAAAGAACAAAGCCGCCAATCCTTCCGACCCGCGCAGCAGGAACAGCCGGATATCGCGACGCAAAATAGCCAAAAACAGACGTCCGATCATGCTGCTGCCCCCGCCAGTTCCAGCCGCCGGAGCGCCACGCCTGCCGGCGGTTCCAACACCAGATGACTGGCAATAACAGCCATCCCGCCCGCAGCGCAATGACGCGCCAGCGCCCCCATGAACAGCGCCGCCGCCGCCGCATCAAGTCCGTTCAACGGCTCATCCAGCAGCCAGAGCGGCGCCGGTTTCAACATCATCCGCGCCAGCGATAAACGGCGCTTTTGCCCTGCGGAAAAAGAGCGGACCGGCGTTTCGCGCAGGGCTTCAATTCCCGTCACCGCCAGCACGTGACGGATTGCAGCAGCATCACATCCCCAGATTTCCCCCCAAAAAGACAGGTTTTCTTCAGCCGTTTCCAGAACTTTGAGGCTGCGGTCATCCGCAGGCAAAAAAGAAAAACGTTTTGCATGCGCTTCCCTCCCCTCTGCCAGAAAATTCTGCCTGTCCCACAATATATCTCCGGCGACAACGGGCAATGCTCCTGCCATAATCCGCAACAGACTGCTCTTGCCCACACCGTTCGGGCCGGACAAATGCAGGATTTCTCCGGAAGAAAGACCTGCGGATATATTTTGGAAAAGCTGTCGTCCGCCGCGGACGCAGGAAATCCCGGAAAGGCTAAAAAGCTGTTTTGCGGAGACCACGGTTTATCCTATGATGTTTCCACGCGTTAAAAAAGGACCCGTTCCTTTACAAGAACGGGCCTAATTTAAACCATGCGTAACAGAGTTACAAACCATAGATCACGGCACCGGGATGAACGGGAAGTGCCAGACATCTATAGTTTTAATCTAGGACCAAAATATGTCAAATATATGACAGGCCGGAATTAATATATAACGCCTTGAAATTAAAGGTTAAAAGGAGCTCCCACCGTGACGATGACAGGACAAGATACGCTGAAAACCCGCAAAACGCTGACCGTAGACGGCAAGGATTACGATTATTTCAGTCTGGCCGAGGCCGCCAAAACCGTCGGGGACATTTCCCGCCTGCCCTATACGCTCAAGGTTCTGCTGGAAAATCTGCTGCGTTTTGAAGATGGCCAGAGCGTCACCATTGACGATGTCAAAGCACTCGGCGTCTGGCTGCAGAACAAAAAAAGCGACCGTGAAATCGCTTTCCGTCCGGCCCGCGTCTTGATGCAGGATTTCACCGGTGTGCCCGCCGTGGTCGATCTGGCTGCGATGCGTGACGCCATGGTACAGCTCGGCGGCGATCCGAAAAAAATCAATCCGCTCGCCAACGTCGATCTGGTCATCGACCACTCCGTGATGGTCGATGAATTCGGCGTGCCGCAGGCGTTCCAGCACAACGTCAAAAAGGAATTCGAACGCAATCTGGAGCGCTACGTCTTTTTGCGCTGGGGCTCCAAGGCTTTCAACCGGTTCCGCGTCGTGCCGCCCGGCACCGGCATCTGCCATCAGGTCAATCTCGAATATCTGGCCCAGACCGTCTGGACCGAGGAAGACGAAAACATCCACGGCAGGAAAGTCGCCTATCCCGACACGCTGGTCGGCACCGACAGCCACACGACGATGGTCAATGGTCTGGCCGTACTGGGCTGGGGCGTTGGCGGCATTGAAGCCGAGGCCGCCATGCTCGGCCAGCCTGTTACCATGCTGATTCCCGAAGTCATCGGCTTCAAGCTGACCGGCACCCTGAAGGAAGGCCTGACGGCAACCGATCTGGTTCTCACCGTCACGCAAATGCTGCGCAAAAAAGGCGTTGTCAATAAATTCGTCGAGTTCTTCGGCCCCGGAATCGCGGCGCTGTCCCTGGCAGACCGCGCCACGATCGCCAATATGGCGCCGGAATACGGCGCAACCTGCGGATTCTTCCCGATCGATAAAGAAACCATCAACTATCTCAACTTCACCGCCCGCGATCCGCACCGCGTCAAACTGGTCGAAGCCTATGCCAAGGCGCAGGGTCTCTGGCGCGATGACAATGCCGCCGACCCCGTCTTCACCGATACGCTGGAGCTGGATCTCTCCACCGTCGAACCCTCGTTGGCAGGCCCGAAACGCCCGCAAGACCGCATCGCCCTCGCCAAGGCCGCGGCCGGATTCAGTGAAATGATCAATGCCGATCTCGGCGCAGAAAAGGCCGCCAAGACCGTTGCCGTAAGCGGACAGGATTATAAACTGGAGCAGGGCGCCGTCGTTCTGGCCGCCATCACCAGCTGCACCAACACCTCCAACCCGAGCGTCATGCTGGCAGCGGGTCTGGTTGCTAAAAAAGCCGTCGCAAGAGGCCTGAAGGTCAAGCCCTGGGTCAAAACGTCCCTTGCGCCCGGTTCGCAGGTCGTGACCGATTACCTCGCCAAAGCGGGGCTGCAAAAAGACCTCGACGCGCTGGGCTTCAACCTTGTGGGTTATGGCTGCACGACATGTATCGGTAACTCAGGTCCGCTCCCTGACGCCATCGAAGCCGCCATCAAAGAGGGCGACCTTACCGTTGCAGGCGTGCTTTCCGGCAACCGCCACTTTGAAGGCCGCATCCACGCGCTGATCAAGGCGAACTACCTCGCCTCGCCGCCGCTCGTCGTTGCCTATGCGCTGGCGGGCTCGATGAAAATCGATCTGGCAACGGAGCCGCTCGGCACCGGCAGTGACGGCAAGCCCGTCTATCTGAAGGATATCTGGCCGACCACGGAAGAAGTCCGCGAAACCGTTGCCAGCGCCGTCACCCGTGATATGTTCGAGAAACGCTACGCCAACGTGTTTGAAGGCCCTGCAGAATGGCAGGCTGTCAAAACCGAGGGCGGCATGACCTATAAGTGGGACGACAGCTCGACCTATGTGCAAAACCCGCCCTATTTCAAAGGCATGACGCAAAAACCCGGCAGCATTGCAAACATCACCGGCGCAGGCGTACTGGCCTTGTTCGGCGATTCTATTACCACCGACCACATCTCGCCCGCCGGCTCCATTAAAAAGGACAGCCCGGCCGGCAGCTACCTTGTCGAACATCAGATCCGCCCGGTTGATTTCAACTCCTATGGCTCACGGCGCGGCAACCACGAAGTCATGATGCGCGGCACCTTCGCCAACATCCGTATCAAAAATGAAATGCTGGACGGCAAGGAAGGCGGCCTGACAAAATATAACGGACATGAAATGCCGATCTATGACGCCGCCATGAACTATATCGCCGAGGGTACCCCGCTGGTCATTTTTGCCGGCAAGGAATACGGCACAGGCTCCAGCCGCGACTGGGCCGCCAAAGGCACCAACCTGCTGGGCGTCAAGGCCGTTATCGCTGAAAGCTTTGAGCGCATCCACCGCTCCAATCTCGTCGGCATGGGCGTTTTGCCGCTTCAGTTCAAGGACGGGGCGACCCGCGCCAGCCTGAACCTCGACGGATCGGAGAAGATCGACATTAGCGGCATTGAAGGCGGGCTCCGGCCGCGCATGGATCTGACACTGACAATCCATCGCGCCGATGGAAAGACTGACAGCGCCGTTGTGCTGTGTCGGATAGACACGCTGGATGAAATCGAATACTACAAAAACGGCGGCATCCTGCATTATGTTCTGCGCACAATCGCAAAATCCGCCGCCAAGGCTGCATAAAAGAAAGGAAAGCCATGCGCTTCTTGCCCTCTGCCGTTCTCGGCCTGTTTGCGGCCACATTTCTTCTGATTCCGGCAGCACGTGCCCAGACCCCGCAAACAACTGCAACGGCGCCAGCGGCAACAACGCCAGCAGTGCCGCAGGCTGATTCCAGCTGGATGGAATATTACGACCCCTACAGCGCCGCCCAAAATGATATCTCCACGCCGCATCGTTCCTCGGATGAAATCGTCACTTGGGCCGTATCTTCCCTGACGAATGCCATGACGTTCACGCCCCAGAATTTTTCCGCACATCTGGCCGACATCAAGCAGTACTTCACGCAGCAGGGCTGGTATGAATATGCCGCCTATATGAAAGAATCCAGAATGGTCGAAATGATCCGCGACCAGAATTACAGCGTAACCACGATCATTAACGGCGATGCGGCAGTCATTAACAGCGCCACCTCCGGCGGAAGTTATCACTGGCTGGTTTCCGCCCCCATCATCGTCAGCTTTTCCTATCCTGATGCCGAAGGCAATCCCGCTCCCGTCCCCGGAGGAAGCTTTCGGGCGACCCTCCAAATTGGTCGCATGAGCGAGGGCGGCGGAGAGGACGGCATCGCCATTGAGAGCTGGAAGGTCAATACCATCGATCGCTAATATCATCATCTGAAAGGGACAAAAATGGTACACAACCGAAAAGAGCTCTTCTATCTGCCGTTTTTATGCGCGCTTACAATGCTCTTTGCCTTCAGCACGGAAGCCAGCGCCGCGAACAGTGAACAAGCAGACCCTTTTGCAAACTACAATAACCTGATGTCACACGTCAGAAGCCAAGGCATAGAGCCTTCAAAAATTGACTGGGGCCCGTTTAATGCCATATGTCTGGACATCAAGACAGCCCCCGGGGAAGACGAGCGCCCCTTTAACAAATGCCTGTATGAAAAATTGAAAGAGAGCATCATGCACAAGGCGGACAAGGAGCAATGCTCCATCCGTGCCAAAGCCACCTATCTCGACAGCTTCACAACGGAAAGAAAAGATACCCTGAAAGAGACAGACAAGGATGGCGTTGTCCACACTTTCGAACGCACCAGCCCTCCTGTTTCCTCCAAGGAGCTCCTGCAATTGCGAGCAGCCTTCATCATTGACTGCATGCAAAAATCAGGATGGGCGAACACCGATGACTGGAAATTAGGTCGCCGCACAAGCTGCGATTAAGCATTTTTATATCATGGCCGCGTCCTAATCTATTTTTTTCCGAATAGCGCCTCGGCGGCATTCTTGTGCTTTTCTTTCTTCATCAACTCCGCCTCGACACGGAGAATTTCTTCCTGCAATTGCAAGATATAATCCCGCAGCTCGATAACTGAAAAATTGTCCAGCGGACGTAACTTCGGCTTTTTCGTACGCGGATCGAAATCATCATCAAAAACCATTTTTCTCCTCCTCAAAAAAACTTATAGTAGAATACATGAAAGAAAACCCGCTTCCAAAAGAAATGACCGTCATCGAAATTGTCGCCGGAAAACTGGTGCCGGCGAAAAGACCGCTGCCCAAGCCCCGGACAGGAGAAATTCTGGTCCGCGTCGCCGCCGCCGGAATCAACCGTCCCGACCTTCTGCAACGGCAAGGCCTCTATCCGCCGCCCGCCGGCGTCACCGATATCCCCGGCCTTGAAATCTCCGGTGATATCGCCATCCTTGGACGCGGCGTCACCGGATACAAAGCCGGCCAAAAGGTCTGCGCCCTTGCCGCTGGCGGCGGCTATGCCGAATATTGCCGTGTTCCCGCACCGCAAGCCTTGCCCCTGCCAAAAAATACCGGTTTAATCACCGCCGCAGGAATTCCGGAAGCATTCTTTACCGTCTGGGCCAATCTGATCGAGCTGGGCCAACTGAAAAAAGGCGATAACGTTCTAATTCACGGCGGCGCCTCCGGCATCGGCACAACCGCCCTCCAGTTTGCCCGAGCCTTTGGCGCAAAAGTTTTTGTTACGGCAGGATCGGACGATAAATGCCATGCCTGTAAAAAACTGGGCGCGCATGCGGCGATCAATTATAAAACGCAGGATTTTGTCGCGGAAACCCTGCGGCTGACGAAAGGTCGCGGCGTCAATATCATCCTTGATATGATCGGCGGCGATTACCTGCCCCGCAACCTGCAAACGCTTGCCATCGGAGGCCGCCATATCAGCATCGCCATGCAGCATGGGCGCAGTGCCGAACTGGATATTTTTCAGGTCATGTCAAAGCGCCTTCATCTCACCGGATCAACGCTACGGCCGCGCTCCGTAGCCGCAAAGGAAGAAATTGCCAAAGCCCTGAAGAAACATATCTGGCCTCTGGTCGCTTCAGGAAAAATAACGCCGGTCATTGACCGTGTTTTTCCGCTGGAGCAGGCGCAGGCCGCACATGACTATCTTGAATCAGGGACCCATTTCGGCAAGGTTATTCTTGAAATCTGAATCTTACTAAACCTGACGGAACAGGACCGATGAATCAAGTTCCGCGTCGCCGCTCTCGATAACCGCCTGCAGACGCCCCGCAACCAGTTCCACCGCCGGAAGACCAATCCCGAGCGCCGCTGCCTCTTCCCGCACAATCCGCAAATCCTTATTATGCAGGCGCGCCGTAAAGCCCGGTCGAAAATCATTTTCCAGCATACGCTTGCCATGCACCTCAAGAATTTTACTAGCGGCAAATCCCCCCAGCAAAGCCATGCGAACACGGGCAGGATCAACACCGCTCCGCTCTGCCAGTCGCAGAGACTCCGCTACGGCTTCGATCGTGACGGCAACAATCACCTGATTACAGCTTTTCGCCACCTGCCCTGCCCCATTCTCGCCGATATGAACGATGTTCTGCCCCATCATCCTGAAAAAAGGCATTACACGGGCGACAACAGGTGCCGCACCGCCGATCATGATGGAGAGCGTGCCGTTTATTGCCCCCGTCTCCCCGCCGGAAACAGGCGCATCCAGCATATAAATCCCTTTTTCCAGCAAGCGTTCGGAAAAGTTCCGCGTTGCCTGCTGGGAAATCGTGCTCATATCAACGACGACACTCCCCTGTCGCAAACCCTGCACGAGCCCGTTTTCTCCAAAAATAACCGCCTCTACATCCGGCGTATCGGAAACACAGATGAAAACAATATCCGATTTTTCCGCGACTGCCGCGGGGCTGGCACAGGCTTCCGCTCCCGCCGCAGTCAACAGTGCCGTCATTTCCGGCCTGCGGGCATAAACACACAAGGGCACCCCACCTTTCAAAAGATGAAGAGCCATTGGCCGGCCCATGATCCCCAAGCCGATAAAACCCGCCCGTTCCATCATTTGGCCGGCTTCGGTCCGGCAGCTGCCGGTTTTTGCGGCGGAACATGCTTGCCCAAATGAAGCTTTTTCAAAGCAGCGTCAAGCTTTTTATCCGGCAAGGCAACCAGTTTTGCCGCCTGCGTATACAACAAGGCGCATTTCACTTTTTTATCGGGGTAAATCTGCTGCAGCGCCAGACGATAGGCCGCCATCTGGATAATGTAATCCTCGGATACCTCTCCGGCATGGGCGGGGATCTTGCGGCTGTTTTTAAAGTCAACGATCGTGACGGTCTTTTCACCAACAACCAGCCGGTCAATCTGGCCGGACATCATCTGCGGCAGACCGGCTTTTTCGATCAGGCCGGAAACATTGACCTCCGGACGGGAATCCGACCCGAACAATATCCCGAATTCCGGATCCTGCAACACGGCCATAACCTGCTGCGCCGTTGCCTGTTGCGTGGCGGCATCCAGTTTCCATGCCGGACGGGCCAGATAACGCCGCGCCGCTTCCGCACGCTCCTCCTGCGGCAAGGCGGGCAAATACTCGAGCAAGCTATGCACAACGGTCCCCAACTGGCGAAGCTGACTTTCCCGGCCCTGCGCCAAAGGAGAAGCGGCACCAGGACGGTTATCATTCCCCGCCGCCAGCGCATCGGAAGGCCGGAACTTGACCATTTTGGCCAAGGGAGGCGGCGCCGGGCGATGTGCCCAGGCCGGAATCGTTGGCTTGACATGTTTCTGTGGTGGCAGCAATCCATCCGGCTGCGTTTTTGACGTCTGCGGCGTGGCAAAGCGCAAAACCGGCGGCAGAGAATCCACCGGCGCGCCGTTATCATTGGCAACTTCTGGCGGCAGCGCCAGAACTTCGTCCTTCAGGTTTTGCTGCAAGCCCTTGGCTATCAGCGCGTACCAGCTTTTTTCCGGCAAGGTCTTGCCACCCTGCACCCCATAAACATAGAGCCTGTCTGCCGCCCGCGTCATCGCCACGTAAAGCAGGCGCCGGAATTCACGGTCGCGCTCCTGCTCCGCCTGCGCGCGTTCGTGCGCAAACAACCGGCTTTCCAATGCGGCCCGCGGCACCCAGAGCGGCACGCTGCGGTCATTATCCGGCCAGAGGAAACGCGGTCGCGCGCGGGCGTTATCGGCAGGAACACCTGTTGTATCGGGCAGGATGACGATAGGGGCCTCCAGCCCCTTGGCGCTGTGCACCGTCATGATATGCACGCGCGGCGTTTCCGGATTCAAGCTGAGCTCGCGCTTGACCTCCGCCTCGCCCGCATCCAGCCACGCAAGAAATCCCTGCAGGGACGGAACATGCACTTTTTCAAACCGCTCAATAGCGTTCATAAACTCCACCAGAGGATCCTCGGCCTCAAATCCCAGCCGTCCATACAGGGCATTCAATCCGGATTTCCGGTTCGCCGGACAGGCATTCATCAAAATCGCCGAATAAAACTCGTATGGGCGTTCGCTATCCAGCTCCTGCCGCAAGCGGGAAAGATATTCAAAGGCGCGACTGTATATGTCCTCCGCATCGGACGTTTCCGCTTTTTCCCGCAAGGCCTCCCACAGACTGCCGGAACGCGGGGCGGCAAGCTCTTCCAGCACGGCATCATTCATCCCGATCAGCGGCGTTTTCAACACACAGGCCAGTTTATAATCATCCTTCGGAAACAGCAAAGCCTCCCCAAGCGCCACCAGATCCATGACGACGATCTGTTCGCTCAACGCCATCCTGTCCGCACCCGCAACAGGAATATCCCGTTTTTTCAGCTCCCGCACCATATGATCGACGAAGGCGGAACGGCGACGCACCAATATCATGATATCGGCGGGGCTGATGGCCCGATCCCGCGATTCAAGTTTTTCTCCGCTTTCCAGCCAGAACTTGATCTTGTCGGCAATCTGCCCGGCCAACAGCGCGGAAGGGTCACCCACTTCCTCCCGCTGCAAGGGCAGCGCCCATGGCTGCATTTCGGGAGCATTCTCCGCGCGGATCAGCGGATGGATTTCCACCAGACCGGCCTGTCCCTTGCGCCACGGATGATGGCGGACTTCCCGACCTTCGGCTTCATCATGGAAAAACAGGCCGTCGGCAGCCTCGGGGTTGGCGAATACCGCATCCACCGCACGGGTAATCGCCGGTGACGAACGGAAAGCGATTTCAAGGCTAATGTCGCGCCAGGTCCCACCGTTATCCTTGACGAGTTCGGAGAAAAATTTCCGCCGCCGTCCGAATTCCTTGGGATCCGCCCGTTGAAAACTGAAAATCGACTGCTTCTCATCACCGACGACAAACAGCGTGCGGTCACGATCCTTTTTCCGCGCCGGACCGTTAAAAAATTCCTTCACAATTGCCGTCACCAGATGCCACTGGTCGGGATTGGTATCCTGCGCTTCGTCAACCAGCACGTGCCGCAGGTTACCGGGCAGCTTCTGCAGCACCCAGCTGGCGGCTTTGTCCTCTTCCAGCATCAATCCCGCATGGTAAACCAGATCGTCATAATCAAGCAAATTGAGCGCTTTTTTCTTTTCCGCATAAGATTCGAGAATGGCTCCCGTCATGCGTAAAATAGATTCCGTTCCGCGCGCGACGTTCATGGCTGAAACGGCCTCGATTCCCTCGATCAGCCGCTCTGCTTCCTGCCGCAAAGCTCCCTCGGCCCCGGCAGTCTCTTTGGTCGTCAGCCTTTTCCTGATTTCCCCCTCGGCGGTCAGGAACACAGCGGCATAGTCCCAGAACATCTCCGCCCGCTGTTCCGGATGCAAAAGCCAGAGCTTGATCATCTTGGCCTTCTCAAGGTCCGTCGCCGATCCGTTCGCCAGCAAATCCGCCGCCGCATGCAGCGCGGAAAGATCCGGCGCCACGCCGTTCAGCCCCTCATCTGAATTAAGTTTTTCATTCAACGTGCGGGAATCAAGCCCCCGCGGCGCATTCATGTAATTATAAACCGCGGTGATGGTCGGCTCCAGCCCGCCTTGCTCCTTGAAGACCGAGAGCAGTTGCCCGCGCCGGTATGTCAGCGTGGTCATGAGCGAAACGAATTCGTCTTCCGCCACTTCCGGCGCGATCATCCGCACAGCCCGGGCCAGAGGCGTGTCCGGATGCTGCTCGACCTGCCGTAAAATATCGGATTGCGCTTCCCGCAACAGTTCCGCCGCCGTCTGGTCATCCATGACATCGAAATAGGGAGGGATGCCGGATTCAATCGGGAAACGCCGGATCAGCGACTGCGCAAAGGCATGAATCGTCTGAATCCGCATACCGCCCGGCGCATCCAGAAATTCGGCAAACAGCCCCCGCGCGCGTCGCATCTGCCCGGCATCCGGCCTGCGCCCCGCCAGTTTCAGCAATTTCTTTTCCAGCTTCTCGTCAGGGCAGGTCGCCCAGACGGAAAGCTCCTCGCGGATCCGGTTGGTCATCACCGCTGCCCCGGCCCGCGTAAACGTCAGGCAGAGTATCTCTTCCGCCTTGGCGCCTTCCAGCATCAGGCGCAGCACACGGTCGGTCAGAACCTTGGTCTTGCCCGTTCCGGCCGAAGCCGTCACCCAGGCGCTTATTTTCGGGTTTGACGCGCTGCGCTGCGCGTAATCGGGGTTAAGAGAAACGCGTTTTGCCGTTTTCTTCATCGCCGGATCATTTTTTTTATTTTCTTCCGTCATCGCGCTTAGCCTTTCCCCGGTTTTCGTCCGGATGAGGAACGGTGTGTCTTTGTTTTTTCCGACCGCACCCGTTTCTTGCCCTCGGACTTCCGCACAGTGCTCCATTCCCCAACACGCGAGAGATGCTCGTAATTATTATAGCGCGGTGCCACATCCGGCCGCGGCGTTGCCAGATACGGCGTCGCCGGATCGTTAAAAGCCAGCGCCAGATTGCGCACCCCCGCGCGCGCCTCCGCGATCAGCCGCGCAACATCGGCGCGGACATCTGTGACTTCGGCTGCCGGACGCGCGCCGGAGAGTTTCCAGTACTGAAGCTTCCCGATTTCAGCGGAAGGAATGTCAGGGAAGCCCCCTTCGAATGCAATATAGGCTTCCAGCACCAGCTGCGGCGAAAGACCGGCGGAAACGGCTTTCTGCGACGGAACGGTCCCCGTCTTGTAATCAATAATGGAAAGCTTTCCGTCAGGATCCGCGTCGATACGGTCGGCAATCGTCGTCAGGGTGAAAACGGCATCGCCCAGATCAATTTCAAGCTTGCCACGCACCTCGGCACCAACCGTGTGCATTACCTCGCGCCGCTCCTGTTCAAAGCGCACGAACCAGGCCGCGATACGCTCGAACCGCGGCCACCAGAACGCCCGCACGGACGGGCTGTTCATCCGCGTCTCGAAAGTCTCCGCGCCGATTTTCAGCAGTTCTTCATAAGCGTTGTCAGGCAGCGTATCCGGATATTTCTTTACAAACGTATCCAGCGCCGCATGGGTGAAAATCCCGCGTTCCGAAACGCTGGGGCTGGCGTCCAGCGGGGCACGCGGGCGCAAATCCAGCACATAACGCGCGTAGACGGAATAAGGATCCCGCATCAGCGTTTCAATCGCCGTCACGGAAAGCTGGCGCGGACGGCGATCCGCCGGCGGCGTCGGCGCGGGCGGATCGACAGGAGAAACCGCACCCGGCGTATGCATAGCGATATGCATATCCAGCAGCGGCGTTTTGTCGAGGGTTTCACGTTCAATGCCCGCCCCCTTCAGCGTCGTCAGCAGGCGCGTCAGGAAGGGCGAAGCCACGGCAGGAGAAGAGCCGGAACGCGCGGAGCGCGTCATCATGACATCCGCCTTCGCGGCTATCTGCACAAAAGCATGTGCCGACTGGCCAATAACGGCCTCCGGTGCCGGCAGTCCCAAAGCACGTAGCATTTCCGGAGACAACCACGGATTCTCATCCGGGCGTGGCGGCCAGATTTCATCATTGAGGCCAGCCAGAATAAAACCGTCGGCGCTGGATAACAAAGCCTGTTCCGGCGTCAGAATTTTCAAAGCCGGATGTGCGGCGCCCGCAGGACGGACCCGCACCTCGCGCAGCAACCCGGCCAGAACATCTGCGTAATCCCGCCCCGTGACGTGCGGCAGATGCTGTGCAGCTTCGCGCAGGTCACCTAAAAAACGGGCGGCCCTGACGCCATCGGTACCGCGCCACAGACGCTTCTTTCCGGTTTCGCCGTCTGTTTCCGCCAAGGCTTCCGCAAAACGGATATGCTCTTCCAGCAACGCGGCAAAAGAAACTGGCGTTGTGGCAATCATCCCGTTAAAAAATGCAGCGCCGGCATTTTCCAGCCTGTCCAGCCAGTCCAGCGCGGCGCGGCCTGCGGCCAGACGTTCCAGCTCCGGTGCATTCTCCCGCCGCTGTGCCGCACGATTGAAGGCCAAAGTCAAAGCCTGTCGCATTCCTGTCACGCCACCAGCGGGACGCGGGCCATGCAATACCATATCCTCCAGCGTACTGACCCTTTCGCGCAGCAGCATTTTATCTTCCGACAATGCTGCCAGCGGGTGCTTCATCGCCTCGAGAAAAGCCACCGGCGCCAGATCGGCCGCTCCCATATTCGCGGTTGCCAGCAGGAAACGGCCAACCCCCGTTTCCGCGAGAGGGGACTCCGCGCCATCTTCCGCCGCGATATCCCATTGGCGCAACCGCGCCATAACCCGTCGCGCCAGAGAACGGTCTGCCGTAACCAGCGCCGTGACGCGGCCCGGCCTTTCCAGCGCTTCCCGCATTTTAAGCGCAATCACGCTGGCCTCCTCCTGCGGGGTGCCGCAATGAATGAGATTCATCCCGACAACGGAATCCTTGCTGACTGCGCCGCTCTTTTTTCCGCCCGTTTTTTCAACGGTGGTATAACCCGCCGGCTGCATCGCCGCGCGAAGAAGATTCTGCCTTGCCCGCGCGCTGCGCGAAACGGCTTTTCTTTCCGGCTGCCATTCCGCAAGATTCTCCGGACGCTCTGCCAAAGCCTTGAGCATGACTTTAAAGGCATGCTGTGGATGGACTTCCGTCAGCCCCGCCCAGCTCTGGCTATCAAGCGCTGTATCAACGCCCTGCAAAATAATCGCGCCTTGCGGCAAATCTTTTGTTGCCTGCAGCAAATCAAGCAACGCCGGTTCCGTCCCCGTAAACCCGACCGCAAGAACAGGCTTTGCCGAAGGATGCTGCCGCCACTGCTCCGCTTGCAGGCGGATCATCGCATTCTTGCGGTCTTCCGGATCAATCTTGCCTTCCTTTTGAAGATACTGCGGCCAGGTTTCCGTGATGATGCGTAAAAAATCCGCCGTTTTTTCCCAGTGCTGGCGGAATTGCGGCGGCACAAGCGCATCAAGATTCTGCAATTCCACGTTATGCCGTTGGGCAAGGTCCAGAAACTGCCCCAGCTCGCCGCCCAGCTTGATTGCTTTTTGCACGGAGCTGGACATTCCGGGAATCTTGAGTATCTCGGTAGCCAGCACCATCTGCCGTTCCAGCCTAGAAACAACCGGCGGAATATCCATCAACGCTTCTGATAAAAGACGGTTGCCGGAAAGCCTGAGCCCCATGTTCTCGTCATCCATATCGCCGGGCGTTTCGATCCGCGGCAGCAAGGACGGCTTGCCCTCTAGCTGGGTTATGAAGGACTGACGCAGCGCCATGGCCGCCGCCCGGTTTGGAACAAGAATGGTATAATCGGCCAGCTGGAGCGGATCATTTCCCGCCCGCGCCAGAATGCCCTCGGCCACAGCCTCCAGAAAAGGCCGGTGCGGACTGACCGTATAAACAGCCGGTACGGATTTTTTATGCCGATCTTCCGTCATGCTTTCCCTTTCAGCCGATGTGACGTGGGCGCCACCTTGCCGCCGAATCCTGTTCCAGTTCTGGATAACCGGGTGGATTATAGCAACAACATAAGAAAAAGCAGGAGGATTTTTTGTAATAATTCTCAACGCTTGAAACAAAAGATGATAATAGCATTATGAAAAAAATTTATTCATCTTCTTCTCTGGACGTCACGCCCTGCGGGCGATATGTTTTATAAATCAAATTGATGGCGCCTTAAACAACCGGTGTTAATTATGACAATTAAAAATCGTCCTCTCTCTCCCCATCTCCAGATTTATCGCTGGAGCCTGACGATGTTTCTTTCCATCCTCCACCGTGCCACTGGGGTTGGTCTGGCCTTCGGCGCGATCATGATGACACTCTGGCTTTTAGCGGCAATGTGCGGCGAGCAAAGCTTCGCCAGCTTCCACGTTTTTGCCCATAGTTTTATCGGCCAGCTCTTGCTGCTGGGATGGCTTTTCGCCTTTATCTTTCACTTTTTCAATGGCCTCCGCCATCTGGTCTGGGACGCAGGACGCGGCATTGATATCAAGAATGCGAAACGAAGCGGCCAGATTGTCCTGATGGCCGCTTTTGTTTTCACCCTGATTTTCTGGTTCATCGCGCAGTAAGGCAGAAACATGACCGAACAAAACCCCACATCGATCCGCACCCCGCTCGCCCGCGCCCGGGGCCTTGGCTCCGCTCATAGCGGCACGCATCACTGGTGGATGCAGCGCGTCACGGCCATCGCCATGATTCCGCTTGCCCTGTTTTTCCTGTCTCAGCTGCCTCAAATCACCGCTGCCGATTACAGCGAGTTTCTAATCTGGATGAAACAGCCGCTCACCTCCATTGCCATGTTTCTCTTTATTATCTGCGGATTTTACCACGGCAGCCTTGGCCTGCAGGTCATTATCGAGGATTACGTTCACGGCGAGGGAAACAAGATCGCCCTGCTGCTGCTTAACAAGCTTGCCTTTCTTTTTCTCGGCTTCGCCTGCGTCTATGCAGTCGTTTACATCAACTTTGCCTTACACGGATAACAGCCATGCAACAATCCTATCCCATCATCGAACATGAATATGATGTCGTCGTCGTCGGCGCGGGCGGAGCAGGGTTGCGCGCCACCTTCGGCATGGCTGAAAAAAACCTGAAAACAGCCTGCATCACCAAGGTCTTCCCGACCCGCAGCCATACCGTCGCCGCACAAGGCGGCATCTCGGCCGCGCTGGGCAACGCCGGAGAAGACGACTGGCGCTGGCATATGTACGACACCGTCAAGGGATCTGACTGGCTGGGCGATCAGGATGCCATCGAATATATGTGCCGCGAGGCTATTCCCGCTGTTATTGAACTGGAACATTACGGCGTACCCTTCAGCCGCACGGCGGAAGGAAAGATTTACCAGCGCGCTTTTGGCGGCATGACGACGCATATGGGCAAAGGCACCGCAAAACGCACTTGCGCTGCTGCTGACCGCACCGGTCACGCCATTTTGCACACACTTTACCAGCAAAGCCTGAAGCATAAAGCGGAATTTTTTATCGAATATTTCGCCCTTGACCTGATCATGGACGATGAAGGCGTTTGCCGCGGCGTCATGGCCTGGAATCTGGCAGACGGTACCATTCACCGCTTCCGGGCGCATCAAGTCGTGCTCGCGACAGGCGGCTATGGCCGGGCCTTTTTCTCCTGCACCTCGGCCCATACCTGCACCGGCGATGGCAATGCCATGGTGCTGCGGGCCGGCCTGCCCCTGCAAGATATGGAGTTCATCCAGTTTCATCCGACCGGTATCTACGGCGCTGGCTGCCTGATTACCGAGGGCGTGCGCGGCGAAGGTGGCTATCTTACCAATTCCGAGGGCGAGCGCTTCATGGAACGCTATGCGCCCACTGCCAAGGACCTCGCCAGCCGCGATGTTGTCAGCCGTTCGATGACCGTTGAAATCCGCGAAGGCCGCGGTGTCGGGGAGCATAAGGATCATATCCACCTGCATCTCGAGCATCTCGATCCCGCTATCATCCGCGAGCGACTGCCTGGCATCGCCGAAACCTCTAAAATTTTCTCAAACGTCGATGTCACCAAGGAACCGATCCCCGTCCTGCCCACCGTGCATTACAATATGGGCGGCATTCCGACCAACGTTCATACCGAAGTCATCAACCCGACTAAAGATGACCCCGACCATGTCGTACAGGGCCTGATGGCCGTGGGCGAAGCCGCCTGCGTCTCGGTACATGGCGCCAACCGCCTTGGCTCCAACTCCCTGCTTGACCTTGTCGTCTTTGGCCGCGCCGCCGCCCTGCGCGCCGCCCAGACCGTCAAACCGGGCGCCTCTCACAAAAGGCTCCCCGCCGACGCCGGCGCGTCGGCGCTTGAACGACTGGACCGCCTGCGGCACGCCAAGGGCAGCACCTCCACCGCGAAGATGCGGCTTGAGATGCAGAAAACCATGCAGAATCATTGCGCGGTCTTCCGCACCGCCGAAGTCCTGCAGGACGGCGTGAAGAAAATGAAGGACTGCTTTGCCGGAAGGCACGATATTGCCGTCACCGACCGCTCCATGATCTGGAATTCTGACCTTGTCGAAACGATCGAGCTCGATAACCTGATGTATCAGGCCGTCGCCACCATCGTGTCCGCCGAGAACCGCAAGGAAAGCCGTGGTGCCCATGCCCGCGAGGACTTTGCGGATCGCGACGACAAGGAATGGATGAAGCATACCGTCATTACCGTGGATGATTCCGGCAAGACCGCTATCGGTTACCGGCCCGTGCATCTGCGGACCCTGACCGATGAAGTCGAAGTTGTCGCGCCCAAGGCGCGCGTGTATTAACTGCCCAAGGCGCGCGTGTATCAAGGAGAAAATAATGGCTGAATTCTCGCTTCCCAAAAACTCGAAAGTCACCGAGGGGAAAAAACACCCGGCACCGGAGGGCAGCAAAAATCCACGTACCTTCCGGGTCTATCGCTGGAATCCCGATGACGCCCAGAACCCGCGTATCGACAGCTACGAGATCGACCTCGCCAAATGCGGGCCGATGATCCTCGACGCCCTGCTTTACATCAAGAACGAGGTGGACCCGAGCCTGACTTTCCGCCGCTCCTGCCGCGAAGGCGTCTGCGGCTCCTGCGCCATGAACATCGATGGAACGAACACGCTGGCCTGCACAAAGTCGATAGATGACGTCAAGGGCGACGTTTGCATTTCACCCCTGCCGCATATGCCGGTCATGAAGGATCTTGTCCCGGACCTGACCCATGCCTATGCGCAATACGCGACAATCGAACCGTGGATGAAGACGGAAAGCCCGCTACCGGCCCGCGAAAGACTGCAAAGCCCGGAAGACGCCAACAAGCTGAACGGCGACGACGGCAAAGGTCCTGCTGCCTGCATTCTATGTTTTTCCTGCTCGACCGCCTGTCCGAGTTACTGGTGGAACAGCGAAAAATTTCTCGGCCCCGCCGTTCTGTTGCAAGCCAACCGCTGGATCGAGGACACCCGTGACGAAGCCACAGGCGAGCGGCTGGACCAGCTGGAAGATCCCTTCCGTCTGTACCGCTGCCACACGATCATGAACTGCACAAATACCTGTCCCAAAGGCCTGAACCCGGCCAAGGCCATTGCCGAGATCAAGAAAAAGATGATTGAGCGGAAAGGCTGACTTCCTTACGGATTTTTCGGCCCCAGCACGGCAGGCCGCGGCTTTTCAATAGGTTTGGGGTCAACCACAGCCACGACTTTCTCCATCAAGGCCGTCAGATGATCCACCTTGGCAGAAAGCGCATTGAACTGTTCTGTAATCCCCCCATTTTTAGAGGGCTCCGTCAGTAGAACGGTTAGGTAGTTCTG
>CAYWIT010000004.1:0-152779 GCA_964458415.1 uncultured Rhodospirillaceae bacterium | reverse complement strand
CGGATTTCCTGCCGTTCATAAAAACGCAGCCCCCCCAGCACTTTATAGGGAATGCCTTCCCGAATAAAACATTCCTCGAAAGCCCGCGTCTGATGCGATGCCCGCACCAGTATGGCCATCTCCCGCAGCGGCGTGCCCCGCTTGCGCAGACGGTCGATCGCTTCTGCCACCGCCGTCGCCTCCTGCTGGCCATCCCAGACGCCCCGCACCTGGACCTTTTCGCCCTCGGCTATGCCGCTCCACAGCGTCTTGCCCAGCCGTCCGCGATTATGCGCGATGACCGCATTGGCGGCGGAAAGAATATGCTGGGTCGAACGGTAATTCTGCTCCAGCCGCACGATCCGGGCGCCCGGAAAATCATTTTCGAATTTGAGGATATTGCCGACTTCAGCGCCCCGCCAGCCGTAAATCGACTGGTCATCGTCCCCGACGCAGCAGATGTTCCTGTGTTTTTGCGCCAGCAGCCGCAGCCAGAGATACTGCGCTGTATTGGTATCCTGATATTCATCGACAAGGATATAACGGAAACGGTTCTGGTAATCCTCCAGCACGGCGCGGTGTTCCGGATTGCGGAAGATAGTCAGCACATGCAAAAGCAGATCGCCGAAATCACAGGCATTGAGAATCCGCAGCCGTTCCTGATACTGGGCATAGAGTCTTGGCAAAATGCCAAGCGCGATATCGCTCGCCTCTCCGGCGGGTTCCTGCCCGGGCGCAAAGCCGCGATCCTTCCAGCGCTGGATAAAACTCATCAACAGACGCGGCGGCCATTTCTTGACATCGATATTCTCCGCTTCCAGCAATTGCTTCAAAAGACGCTGCTGGTCGTCGTCGTCAAGAATGGTGAAGCCGGATTTCAGCCCGACAAGCTCGGCATGGCGCCGCAGCATCCGCGCCGCCAGCGCGTGAAAGGTTCCCAGCCACCAGCCTTCGACCGGCTGCCCGCCCAGCAGGGCGGAGACACGTTTTTTCATCTCCAGCGCGGCCTTGTTGGTAAAGGTGACCGCCAGAATCTGCGCCGGATGCACTTTGCCCGCAGAAAGCAGATGCCCCAGCCTTGTCGTCAGCACGCGCGTCTTGCCTGTCCCCGCCCCAGCCAGAACCAGCACAGGCCCTTCCGTTGCCTCGACAGCCTCACGCTGCGGGGGATTGAGTTTTTCAAGATATGAAAAACCATGAACTTGCGGGGCGGGCATCATTTTATGTTTAATCCTGTCCTTTTTCAACGCCTCATCATAAATAGCAAAGAATGCCGGTGCATACCTCAAAAAAATAACGTAAAAATTTAAAACATTCTTGTACTTACGCTGGCACGGGTATAACAATTCAATTGGATCAAGACTGACCCAACACATAACAGGAGTTTAAAACATGGGTGCGCGTATTCTGAGTTTCCTCGCAGTTCTGGTACTGGTTGCCGGCTGCTCTTCTACACCGAAAGATACCGGTTCTATCACGACTGACGGCGACCTGACGGCGGCGGATCGCGCCCCGATCGCAGGAATGGATCAGGGCGATCTGGCAGGCCCTCTGCCCGGTTCCCAGCAAGATCTGGTCGTCAATGTCGGCGACCGTGTTTTCTTCGGCTACAATCAGTATGACCTGACGACCGAAGGCCGCACGATGGTTGAACATCAGGCGCAATGGCTGAAAAACTATCCGAACGTCAATATCATGATCGAAGGCCATGCCGACGAGCGCGGCACGCGCGAATACAACCTGGCGCTTGGCGAAAAACGCGCCATGACCGTCCGTAACTACCTCATCGCCAACGGCGTTGAACCCGCACGCATCCAGACCATCAGCTACGGCAAGGAACGCCCCGCTGTTCTCGGCTCGGATGAAGCGTCCTGGGCGCAAAACCGCCGTGGCGTTGTCGTCGTTCAGTAATATCACGCGTGATATTCATGACGCCCAATAACACCAAAGCATATAAAACGGGGCTCCTGTTCATTTCAGGAGCCCTGTTGCTTGGTTTCATGGCCGCCCCGGCAAAAGCAGGCTTTGCCCAGAATACCAGTGATATGTCTCAGTTGATGGGCCGGATCAACCAGCTGGAAAATCAGGTGCAAACCCTCAGCCGCAGCGTCTATCGCGGCGGCACCCTCCCGCCTCCGGCGGTAGGGGAAACACCATCACTCTCCGGCGGCGCGCTGGCGCAATACGAAGACCGCATCGGCAGCCTGGAATTGCAGCAGCGCAATATGACGGGCCAGCTTGAACAGCTGACCTATGACATCGGGCAAATGAAGATTCAGCTCGACAAGGCTCTGGCCGACTATGACCTCCGGCTGCAACAACTCGAACGGGGCGGCGCCCCGGCCTCCGCTCTCCCGTCCGCAACGCCGGACGGGGCCGTTCTCAAACCCGCCGGCGCCCCGCAGCAAGCGGAGCTGACCGGAAACCTGTATACCGGAGACTCCCGGAGCCTCGGCACCCTCTCTTCCGCTGGCAAATCGGCAGCAGATGTACTCTACGAACAGGCCTTCACAGATATTCGCAACGCAAAATATGAAAGCGCCGCAAGCGCGCTCCAGAAGTTCATGAGCGATTATGCCGCACACCCGCTGGCCCCGAATGCGCAATACTGGCTGGGGGAAACCTATTACGTCCGCGGCGATTACAAGCAGGCCGCAAAGCAATTCGCGCAGGGATACCAGAATTATCCCAAAGGCGCCAAGGCTGCCGACAGTCTTTTGAAGCTCGGCCTTTCTCTTTCCAAACTGAACAAAAAAGACGATGCCTGCCTGTCCTTTCAGCAGTTGAAAAAGGAATTTCCGGGCGAGACTACGCCTGCCAACCGTCGCGCCACGCAGGAAATGCAGTCTCTTGGCTGCCCATGACGCCGCCCTGCGCGACAATCGCCCGCCGTCCTGTTACCCTTGAACAATTCTCCAGCACCCTGCAGAAACTAGGGCTGGATGAAGCACACCCGCAAATCGCCGTGGCCGTTTCCGGCGGCGGGGACAGTCTGGCCCTGGCCTTGCTAATGCAGGAATGGATAAAAGCGCGCGCCGGAAGAATGCTGGCGCTGACGGTGGATCACGGTTTGCGGCCAGAGGCCGCCGCCGAGGCGCTGGCCGTGCAGGCCCTGTTCGGCCACCACGGCATCGAACACCGCATCCTGCACTGGGCCGGAGAAAAACCCGCCACCCATATTCAGGAGCGCGCCCGAGCGGCGCGTTACAAATTGTTGTCCACGGCCTGCCACGCCGAGGGAATTTCCGTTCTGGCGGTTGCCCACAACCGCGAGGATCAGATCGAGACTTTCTGGATGCGGCTGGCGCATGGCTCCGGCCTTGACGGTCTGGCGGCCATGGCCCGGGATCATGAATATCAAGGCCTGCACATTATCCGCCCATTGCTGGAATTTTCGCGCGAAGAGCTGCGCGATACCTGCCATCATTACGGTGTGGACTGGATCGAGGATCCGTCAAACCGGCAGCAAAAATACCTGCGCCCGCGTCTGCGCGCCTTCGAAGACCTGCTGGCGGCGGAAGGGCTTTCACCGGAACGGCTCGCCCTGACCCTGCAAAAGCTGGAAGAGGGCCGGCAAGCCCTGCAATCCGTTGCCGCGGCCGCTTTTCAGGACAGCACAGTCATACATGAAGAGGGATATATCACCCTGACGCGGCCGAAATGGCACAGCCACCCCCGTGATATCCGGCGGCGCATGCTGGCGCTGGCTCTGAAAAAATTCTCTCCGGACGACTACCCGCCGGAACACGAAGCCATGGAGGATTTGATACAGGCGATGGACCGGCCCGCTTTTTCCGGACGCACCCTGCATGGTTGCGAAATTATCCCGCAAAAGGATGGCGATTTTCTGATCTGCCGCGAGGCCGCCGCCGCCGAAAAAGACCTTCCGGCCAGCGCCGGTCTTGTCTGGGACCGGCGTTTCCTCCTTTCCGGCACAGGCGGCGAATCCCTGACGATTGGCGCCTTGCGGGAAGACGGCCTCGCCGCGCTCCGGCAGACTCTGTCAAAGGAACATCCGGCCCTGCAAAAAATCGAGGCCCTTCCCTTCAAAGTGCGCAAGACTCTGCCTACTTTGCGTCATGATAATAATATCGTTTTTGTTCAATGTCTTGGCTATATCATGCCAGAATATGCCCAGACCCTGTCCGGGCCGCCCCTGACAAACATCATGGGGTAAACATTGTTTAATATCTGCAATGCACTATATATGATGAGAGAAACGCATCTTTTCAGAGGGGATGGCTTTGAGCAAACAGCAAAACAACAACGATGACAATAACGACGGTCAGGGCGGTAACCCGATGGGCCGTAACCTGATGATGTGGCTGATCATCGCCCTGATGATTGCAGGCGTCTTCAACATGCTCAACAAGGGACAATCGACGCTCAGCGGCGCAAACGTCGTCGCCTACAGCGACTTCATTGCCGATGTCGATGCGCAAAAAGTATCCGACGTCACGATTTCCGGCGAACAGATCCGCGGTCATTATACCGACGGGCGGAACTTCGGCGTGATCGTGCCTTCCGGCACCGATGTCGTCAGCCGCATCGAAGACAAAGGCGTTCGGATCAGCGCCCAGCAGGATACCAGCGACAGCCCCACCTTCTTCAGCATCCTGCTGTCATGGTTTCCCATGCTGCTGCTGATCGGGGTCTGGATCTTTTTCATGCGCCAGATGCAGGGTTCGGGCAACAAAGCGATGGGCTTTGGCCGCTCGAAAGCGAAGCTGCTCACCCAGAAGGACGGGCGCGTGACTTTTGCCGATGTCGCCGGCGTTGATGAAGCCAAAAGCGAACTGGAGGAAGTTGTCGAATTCCTCAAGGACCCGCAGAAATTCCAGCGCCTTGGCGGCAAGATCCCCAAAGGCGTCCTGCTGGTCGGCCCGCCCGGTACCGGTAAAACCCTGATCGCCCGCGCCGTGGCCGGTGAAGCCGGCGTGCCTTTCTTCACCATTTCCGGCTCTGACTTCGTCGAGATGTTTGTCGGCGTCGGCGCCTCCCGCGTGCGCGATATGTTCGAACAGGGCAAAAAAAACGCGCCCTGCATTATCTTTATCGACGAGATCGACGCCGTCGGCCGTCATCGCGGCGCCGGTCTGGGCGGCGGGAATGACGAGCGCGAACAAACCCTCAACCAGCTGCTGGTTGAAATGGACGGCTTTGAAGCCAACGAGGGCGTCATCCTGATCGCCGCCACCAACCGTCCCGACGTGCTGGATCCGGCCCTGCTGCGGCCGGGTCGATTCGACCGTCAGGTCGTCGTGCCCAATCCCGATGTCAATGGCCGCGAAAAAATCCTGAAGGTCCATATGCGCAAGGTGCCGCTCGGCCCCGATGTCGATGCCCGTGTCATCGCGCGCGGAACACCCGGATTTTCCGGCGCCGATCTGGCCAACCTCATTAACGAGGCGGCTTTGCTGGCAGCACGGCGCGGAAAACGCGTTGTCGGCATGCAGGAACTCGAAGACGCCAAGGATAAAGTGATGATGGGCGCGGAACGCCGTTCCATGGCCATGACCGAAGATGAAAAGAAGCTGACCGCCTACCACGAGGCAGGCCACGCCATTGTCGCGTTGCATGAACCGTCCTCCGACCCCATTCACAAGGCAACGATCATTCCGCGTGGCCGGGCGCTGGGGATGGTCATGCGCCTGCCGGAAGGCGACCGCCTTTCCGTTTCGAAGGAAAAGCTCCACGCCGATCTGGCCGTGGCCATGGGGGGACGCATCGCCGAGGAACTGATCTTTGGTGCCGACAAGGTGACAACCGGAGCCTCCTCCGACATCAAGATGGCCACCGACATGGCCCGCCGCATGGTGACCGAATGGGGCATGAGCGACGAAATGGGCCCGATCAACTACGGCTCGAACAATGACGAGGTCTTCCTCGGCTATACCGTGGGACAAGGCAAAGGCATCGCCGGCAGCACCATGGCCAAGGTCGATCAGGAAGTGAAAAAAATTGTCGAGAATGCCTATAACCATGCGAAAAAGACGCTGACCGACAATCGCCACGAACTGGAGGCGCTGGCGCAGGCCCTGCTGGAATACGAAACGTTGAGCGGCGATGACATTCCCCGCGTCATCCGGGGAGAAAAACTCCCGCAGGACGGCGGCGCAGCGGATGATTCTGGTAAGGCAAAGAAGACAAAGTCCGGTTCCGTCCCCACCGCAGGCGGAGCGGATTTCGGAGCGCCGGAACCGCAAGGCACCTGATTTTCATAAAAATACGTTATTTCGAGGAAGTGGGGCGGTGGGACATTGACTCCCCCGCCCCTTTCTCCATAAAATCCCCCAGCTTCCAGATAAAAGAAACGCTGTTCAGCCTTTGCGGCAGGGCCGGGGAATTATAATGGGATACATTTTCTTCAAAAAAAGCCGGATGCGTGACGCAATCGAAAAGAACAAAATCGAAGTCGTCCGCACGCTGCTGGATAACGGGGTTAATCCGGAGACCGACGACGACTACGGCAGGTCGTTTCTCTACATCGCCGTCCTGCATGGCCGACAGGAAATCGCCGAACTTCTTATCGCGCGCGGCGCAAAAGCGGTGGATGCCATCAAGAACCCCATGAAAATAATGCACCTTGCCGCCGATATCGGCGCGGTTGAAATGGGAAAAATTCTATTGAAAAGCAATCCGGAGCTGCTGCACCTCCGCGACAGACGCGGCAATACGCCGCTGCATGTCGCCGCTGCGGAGGGCAATACGGACTTTGTCCTCTTCCTGATCGCGCAGGGGGCGGACCCCAATGCCAAGAACCTCGAAAACAGAACCCCCCTCTATGCCGCGCAAAAAAAGGAGCATCCTGAGGTTGTAAAAATTCTGGAGCATTACCAGCCTCCCTCCCCGCGACCGGAAAAACTGCCCAATCTGCCGCCGCCCACCGCCGTCAAAACCGAAAATACGGCGCAATGGAGAAAGCTGGAAGGGGAGAGCATCGCCCGTGTCAGAACCGAACACGCCATCGGCTATAAATTGACGGAAGTCTTTAATTTTACGGCACGGGAGAGAACCCGGCTGTATCGGAACCTTGAAACCGGAGCGGAAACGGTGGAAACCCACCGTTTCGACGACATCACGGAAAAAGCGCCGCTCGAGGAAGCGCTGCGCCAGCTCGCCTCCAGCGGGGTCGCGACGGAGCACCTCTCGATCCACGGAATCACAAAAAACAAGTTTCCCCTGCAAGGGAGATAAAGTCAGAACCCCTGCCTGCAAATGCTTCTCCTTGCCTCTTCTGAAACATAAATTTATCGCATTTACGGAAAGAAAAGCGCCGCTAGGACGCGAGTCTGCTTGAAGCAGACCAAGGCTGCCATTACTCTGGAATGAAAGAGGAATATAAAACTATGACAAGAAAATTTTTCGGCACCGACGGTATTCGCGGTCTGGCGAATGTCGAGCCCATGACGGCGGAAACGGCGCTGAAGGTCGCCATGGCCACCGCCGTGCAACTCAAGCGCGGCGAGCACCGGCATAAAGTCGTGATCGGCAAGGACACGCGGCTCTCCGGCTATCTGCTGGAACCGGCGATGACCGCGGGTTTTATCGCCATGGGCATGGACGTTATTCTGGTGGGGCCGCTGCCGACACCGGCAGTCGCGATGCTGACCCGCTCGCTGCGCGCGGATCTCGGCGTCATGATCTCCGCCTCGCATAACCCCTATCAGGATAACGGCATCAAGCTTTTCGGCGCCGACGGCTATAAACTTTCTGATGAAACAGAGGCCGCCATTGAAAAACTGGTTCAGGGCAGCCTCGCCAGCAGCCTCGCGCCGGCCGCCGCACTTGGCCGCGCCAGCCGCCTTGACGATGCCAGCGGCCGCTATATCGAATACGTCAAGAACACCTTTCCCAAAAAGCTCCGCCTTGACGGACTGAAAATCGTTGTCGATTGCGCCAACGGCGCCGCCTACAAGGTCGCCCCGCGCATTCTCTATGAACTTGGCGCCGAAGTCGTGGCCATCGGCGTTTCCCCCGACGGCACCAACATCAATAAAAACTGCGGCGCCACGGATACCGCGGCCCTGCAGGAAATGGTCGTGCGCCAGCACGCCGATCTGGGCATTGCCCTCGATGGCGACGCGGACAGGCTGATCCTCTGCGATGAAAACGGGGAAATCCTTGACGGCGATCAGATCATGGCGCTGATTGCGCGCAACTGGCAGCAATCCGGCCAACTGACAGGGGGCGCTATTATTTCTACTGTCATGTCCAATCTGGGACTGGAACGGTTTTTAAAAGAACTGGACATCCCCCTCGACCGTACCCCGGTTGGCGACCGCTATGTCGTGGAAAGAATGCGGGCCAGCGGTTGCAACCTTGGCGGCGAGCAATCCGGTCACATCATTCTGGGGGATCACGCGACAACGGGCGACGGGCTGGTTGCCGCCCTGCAGGTTCTGGCCGCTCTTGCCGAAGCCAAGCGTCCGGCCAGCGCGGTCTGCCGCGTTTTCAATACCGTGCCACAAATGCTGCAAAACGTGCGTTATAAAACCGCCGTAACGCTTGAAGACGAAGAAATACAATGCGCCCTCCGTCAAGCCGAGGCCAAACTGGGTGCCTCCGGCCGCCTGCTGGTCAGAAAATCCGGAACCGAGCCGCTGATCCGCGTCATGGCCGAGGGCGACGATGCCCGGCTGGTCAGCGATGTCGTGCAGGAACTCTGCGCAAGAATTGAGAAAATCGGCAGCGATGATACAGACGTCAAACTGACGGCATAAGAATAAAGGAAAAAAATGAGCGGACGGGTATTATCCATTGCGGAATCGGATTCAAGCGGCGGCGGCGGCATTCAGGCCGACACCAAAACAATTCTGGCGCTGGGCGGCTACGCCACAACGGCGCTGACGGGTGTGACCGCACAAAACACCAAGGCCATCACCTGTTTTCAAACGCTGGAGCCCGCGCTGGTCAGCGCACAGATGCGCACCGTGCTGGAAGACATCGGCACCGATGCCATCAAGACCGGCATCCTTGGCCACCACCTGATCATCGACGCCGTTGGCGACGTCCTCGATGAGTATTTGCCGTTCAACTATCCGGTTGTCATCGACCCGGCGATAATTTCCCAGACCGGAGAGATCCTGATGGATGAAACGGCGCTGGCGACGCTCAAGCGCCGCCTGTTCATCCGCGCTACGGTCCTGACCCCCAACTTGCGGGAAGCAGAAATCCTGACCGGCATGACAATCCGCGATGTCGACGACATGAAGCACGCCACCGACATGATGCGCACACTGGGTGCCGAGACGGTCATCGTCAAGGCCGGACAGGTTTTCAGCGAAAAGGACCTCTACCTCATCGCAACGGCCGATGGTGAGCGTATCTACGAAAAACCCCACGTGGAAACGACACATACGCTGGGGGCCGGCTGTACAATCGCCTCCGCCATCGCCGTCAGCCTCGGACAAGGGCTCGGGATCTACCCGGCCATCGAACGCGGGCTCGACTTTTTGCATCAGGCGATCCTGCATGCGCCGGGCTACGGCTACGGGCGCGGACCGATCAACCATGCCTTCGACATCGAGAAGCACTCCGCCTTTTTTCATCCGGAACAAATCAAAATCCGCAAGGTATAAAAATGAAGGTTCATTTCACCGCCGCCGATACGCATCAGGCGCAGATCGCACGGCAAAACCTTGTCACACGCTATGGCGACCACGCCTTGCCGGATGCGGATATCGTGGTGGCGCTGGGCGGCGACGGATCGATGCTGCGCGCCCTGCATGACGGCATTGCCCACAGGAAACCGGTTTTCGGGATGAACCGCGGCTCGGTCGGCTTCCTGCTCAACGACTTCCGCGAAGAAGGATTGATAGAGCGTCTGGCCCAGGCCCAGACCGTGCATCTGAACCCCCTGCGCATGAAAGTCGGCACTGTTTCCGGAGAATCCCTTGATGCGCTGGCCATCAACGAAGTTTCCCTGCTCCGTGAAACGCGGCAGGCCGCAAAGCTGAAAATCATCATTGACGGCAGACCGCGGCTGGATGAACTCATCTGCGATGGCGTCATTGTCGCGACCCCGGCGGGCAGCACCGCCTATAACCTTTCCGCCCACGGGCCAATTATCCCCTTGAGCGCCGGCATCCTTGCGCTGACCCCCATCAGCGCCTTTCGCCCGCGGCGCTGGCGCGGGGCGCTCTTGCCGCAATCCAGCCACCTGCTCTTCGAAGTGCTGGAAGCCCATAACCGTCCCGTCAGCGCCGTCGCCGACTTCACCGAAATCCGCGACGTTGAAAAGGTCGAAGTCTGGCAAGATACGGAACTTGAAGCGACATTGCTCTTCGATCCGGAAATGAATCTTGACGAACGCATGATCAAGGAACAATTCATGCCCTGACTTAAGGGGCGGCGGAATTCTGTCAAACGGTGGCAGCGGCCTTTTTTTCTTGTTTTTCGTTCATTTTCGATTATCTCTTAGAAGATATGCAACGTCTATAAAACAGGGTGAGACCATGAGCTTCAATGAGAGAGAACAGGCCTTCGAAAACAAATTCAAAATGGACGAAGAGCTGCGCTTCAAGGTCAATGCCAAAGCCGTGCACCTGTTCGGCCTCTGGGCGGCAAAGCAGCTGGGTCTTTCCGGTGCCGATGCCGATGCCTACGCCGATGAAGTCATCGATTCAGATTTCGCCGAGCCCGGCATCAACGATGTGCTGCGTAAAGTCAAAAAGGATTTCGCCGCCAAGGGCATGGATCTTTCCGAGCATCATCTGGAAAACGAATTCAATCTCTGCCTGCAGGAAGCCCGCAAGATCTTCATGACGGCATAGAGCGCCGTGCTGCCGCTTCCGGCAGCTTCATCCAGATCCGCGCTGCAATATTGCGAAACGCTTCAGCAACGGGATGAAACGGCGCCGCTTTCACCAGCGGTACTCCGGCATCCGCATTCTCGCGCACCGCGATCTCCAGCGGAATCTCACCCAGAAAATCAATGTCTGCCGTCATAGCCGCATGGCGCGCGCCGCCATGGCTGAAAATCTCGTCACGATGGCCGCAGGCCGGACAAACGTAATAGCTCATGTTTTCGACCAGCCCCAGAACAGGAACGCCGGTTTTTTCAAACATGGCGATGGCCTTTTTTGCCTCGGATAACGCCACGTCCTGCGGCGTTGAAACGATCACCGCCCCCGCCAGCGGCACATTCTGCGCCAGACTCAGCTGCGCATCGCCGGTCCCGGGCGGCAGGTCGATCACCAGGATATCAAGCGCGCCCCAATCCACGTCCCGCAGCAATTGCTGAATCGCGCTATGCACCATCGGCCCGCGCCAGATGACCGGTGCGGCATCGGCGACAAAAAATCCCATCGACATGACTTTCACCCCGTGCGCCTCGGGCGGGATAATCATTTCCTGCGCATTCATCTCCGGCTTTTTGCGCAAGCCCATCATGCGCGGCTGGGACGATCCGTAAATATCCGCATCCAGCAATCCGGTTTTTTTGCCCAGCGCCGCAAAAGACAGCGCCAGATTGGCGGCGACCGTGGATTTCCCGACCCCCCCCTTGCCCGAAGCCACGGCAATAATCTGCCGCACCTGCGGCGCGACCGGACGACTGGAGATGGCATGACCGCCGCCCTGCTTCTGCGGCGGCGCCTTGATCTGTAGTTTCCCCGGCGCGGCACCGGCGCCATTGATTTGAGTTGCGGCACCGGCGCCATTGACCGCCTTCGCCTTCCGCTCCGCCGTCAGGATGACTGCGGCCGCAGCAACCCCCGGCAGCGCCGCAACAGCGCGCTCCGCCGCCTGCCGCAAAGATTCCAGCGTTTTTCCGGCGCGCGGATCGACCGTCATTTCGCAATAAACGCTGTCGCCGGAAATTGAAATACCGGTGACCAGTCCCAGACTGACAATATCCTTGCCGCTTGCCGGCTCAAGCACCGCCGACAACGCACCACGAATTTTTTCTTCTGTTACCAAATCCCGTTGGTGGTTACCTATGGACATAAAAATCTCCTTGCGGTCTCGTCTTGTTTCAATACCGCAGCAGCGCTGGAAAGCGAGTTGCCGCGCATAATACCATAATTGCGTGGGGCGTCAACACCTCCTCTTTTCCTTCTCTAAAAACCTTGCAGCCTTTTTTTAAACGTGCTGTTCTGGAGGGCGTTCGTTTCCGGCCTATCTCATGGCTTGAGATAGGGACAGAACATAAAGTGTCATAATAAGGGTGGACGGGATGTCTATTAAAAAAGTAATCGGTATGATCCTTGAGAACAGTTCTGGAAACGGCCCGTGGGGCGGGCGCGGCGGGGATGAAAACCCCTGGGGGCAACGGCCGCAGGGCGGCGGTTCAGGCGGCGGAAAAGATCTGCCGCCGGATCTTGAGGCGGTCATCCGCGATGCGCAGGATCGTTTTAAAAATGTTTTCGGCGGACGCAAACCGCCCTCCGCAAAAGGCTTTCCCTCCCTCGGCTTCGGCGCGATCTTTTTAATTCTTGTCATGCTCTGGCTCGCCACCGGATTTTATCGGGTTGAACCGGAGGAAAACGCCGTCATCATGACCTTCGGAAAGTGGACCAGCACACGCGGCGAATCCGGTCTGGGCTATCATATTCCCTGGCCGGTGCAGGAGGTCCGCAAAGTGGACGTGGCACAGGAACGGCGTGTTGTGATCGGCTATCGTGAAGAACTGGCCACACGGAGCAAAGCGGCCGGCACCAGCGACATCCCGTTCGAAAGCCTGATGCTGACCGGTGACGAAAACATCGTGAATATCAACTTCGTCGTGCCTTGGCATATTAACGATGCCAAAAAATACCTCTTCGAAATCCGCGATCCTGAATCCACCATTAAAAAAGTAGCGGAAAGCGCCATGCGCGAAATTATCGGCCGGACGGAAATCCAAAAAGCCCTGACCGAAGGCCGCAGCGATATCGAAATCAAGACCAAAGAGCTGATGCAGGCAATTCTCGATGAATACAACGCAGGCATTGCCGTCAACAGCGTGCAGCTGCAACAGGTAAACCCGCCGCCGCCCGTCGTTGACGCCTTCGACGATGTCCAGCGCGCCCGCACGGATCTGGAAAGAATGAAAAACGAGGCCGAGACCTACCGCAATGACATCGTGCCGAAATCGCGCGGCGAGGCCCAGAAAAAAATGCAGGAAGCCGAGGCCTATAAAGCCGCCGTGATCACCAAGGCAGAAGGCGAAGCCGGACGCTTCCTCTCCGTTTATAAGGCCTATGCCCAGTCAAAAGATGTGACGCGCGAGCGCATTTACATCGAAACCATGCAGGATATCCTGCGCAGCAGCCGCAAAATCGTTCTGGGCGACGGCAAGGCGGCTCCGGTGCTGCCCTATTTGCCGATTGAACCCGGCAAGTTGCAGCAGAAATAAGGAGAATCGGACATGAACAAATCTTTACCTTTCCTCGCCGTTCTTCTGCTGGGCGCCTTTATCGTCCTCAGCCAATCAGTTTTTATCGTTTATGAAACCCAGCAGGCGATGGTGCTCCAGTTCGGCAAACCCGTGCAGCAATACACGATGCCCGGACTGAAATTCAAAATTCCGTTTATCCAGCAGACCAGCGTCTTTGAAAAACGCGTGCTCGACCTCGACCCGCCGCCGGAAGAAGTCATTCTGGCGGATAAAAAGCGTATCGTCGTCGATACCTTTGCCCGCTACCGCATTACCGACATGCTGGAATATGCCACTACGCTGCAAACCGAACAACAAGCAGCCTCGCGCCTGAACAATATTATCAGCTCGACCCTGCGCAGCACGCTTGGCACCGCCACCCTCACCAGCCTGTTGTCGGAAAAAAGAAGCGCCCTGATGGAAAACATCAACCGGCAGGTCAATGAAACGGCCAGCCGTCTGGGCATCGAGGTTGTCGATGTCCGGATCGGCCGCGCCGACCTACCCGAACAGACCAGCCAGTCAATTTTCGCCCGGATGCGCACCGAGCGCGAGCGTGAAGCCGCAGAATTCCGCGCCCAGGGCCAGGAACAGGCCCAGGAGATCCGTTCAAAGGCCGAACGTGAGCGGACCGTCCTTCTGGCCGAAGCCGAAAAACAGGCCCAGCTGCTGCGCGGCCAGGGCGACGAAGCGGCCATCCGGATCTATGCCGAAGCCTTCAGCAAGGACCCCGAGTTCTACGCATTTTACCGGACGATGGATGCCTATAAAGGCAGCCTTTCCGGCGACGACACAATGATGATCCTGACGCCGGACAGCGATTTCATGAAATTCTTTAAAAACAGGAAATCCGCCAACTAGGGGCAGATCTCATGATGGATGTTTTGACCGCTCTGGGACTTGTCTTGCTGCTGGAGGGCTCTCTCTACGCTCTTTTCCCGGACAAGATGAAACAAATGATGGCACAGGTCATCGGCATGCCTTCCGCGACAATCCGCGCTGCCGGCCTTATTTTCGCCATATTCGGATTCTTGATTATCGCTGTACTGCGCGGATTTTGACAAACTGCTCTTTTCTGGAGGTTTAAAATGAAAGAAACATCTTCCCGCCTGCTCTTCCCCGCCATCACGCTGGGCTGCGCCCTCTGGCTCTTTCAGGCTCCCGCGACGCTTGCCGCCGATCCCGCCCAAGCCATAGTCACGCTGCCGGATTTTGTCGCACTCTCAGAAAGCCTGCTGCCGACCGTCGTCAACGTCTCGACCACGACAAAGATCGACACAGCGGCAAACAGGCCGGAATTACCCCCCATGCCGGAATTGCCGCCGGGCTCGCCGTTTGAAGACTTTTTCAAGGATTTTTACGACCAGTACCGCAATGGCGCACCGCAAGGAAGTGAAAATATTTCCGCGCTGGGCTCCGGTTTTATTATTGACGCCAAAGAAGGCTACATTGTTACCAACAACCACGTCATCAAGGATGCCGATGAAATCAAAATCATCCTGCACGACGACACGACACTGGACGCCACGCTGGTCGGCACGGATGACAAAACAGACATCGCCCTCCTGAAAGTCAAAACCGACAAGCCCCTTGTCGCCGCAAAGTGGGGCGACAGCGACAGCGCCAAAGTCGGATCATGGGTGCTGGCCATCGGCAACCCCTTCGGCCTGGGGGGGACCGTCACTGCCGGGATCGTTTCCGCGCGGCAACGCGATATCAACGCCGGCCCCTATGACGATTTTATCCAGAGTGACGCCTCGATCAACCGCGGCAACTCGGGCGGACCGATGTTCAACACAAAGGGCGAGGTTATCGGCGTCAATACAGCCATCTTCTCGCCGTCGGGCGGATCAGTGGGAATCGGCTTCTCCGTTCCCGCCAATCTTGCCAAAAACGTCATCAGCCAGCTGGTCCAGTACGGCCAGACCCGCCGCGGCTGGCTTGGCGTCAGGATTCAGGAAGTGACGCCGGAAATCGCCGAAAGCCTCAGGCTTGACAAGGCGCGCGGCGCGCTTGTTTCCAACGTGACGCCCAAGGGGCCGGCGGAAGCCGTCGGGATTGCAGCCGGGGACATCATTCTCTCCTTCAACAACCGCGCCATTGACCAGATGCGGCAACTGCCCCGTTTGGTCGCCGAGACGGATGTTGGTAAAAAGGTTCCCGTGACCGTCTGGCGCAAAGGCAAGGAGAAAACCTTTATGGTCGATCTTGGCCAGCTGGAAAAAGCGGAAGAAACCGGCATGATCGAGACCGCCGGAAAGGATGCCGGCAAGGGCAAGAACGGCACCAAATCGACAGAGCTCGCCGCCCTCGGGATCAGTCTGGCGCCGCTCGACGATCAGTCCCGTGAAACCTACGGCATTGCCAAGGCCGCCAACGGCGTGATCATCACAGATGTCAAACGTGGTGGCGCCGCCGCCGAAAAGGGGCTGATGCCGGGCGATGTGGTTGTTGAAATCGACCAGCAGGCCGTCGCCACACCGCAGGAGGTAAGCGACAAGATTACGGCGGCGGAAAAAGCAGGGCGCGGTTCCGTTCTGCTCTTTGTCTCCCGCAAGGATGACCTGCGCTTTGTGGCGGTGAAGCTTAAAAAAGCCGAAACCGACAAGGCAAAATGAACGGTTTGAAGAAAAGAACCGTTCTTGTCCTCGGAGGCCCGACTGCCAGCGGCAAGTCGGGCCTCGCGCTTTTTGCCGCCAGAAAACATAACGGCACCATCATCAATGCCGATTCCATGCAAGTCTACCGCGCGCTCCCCCTGCTGACGGCACAGCCTTCCCCGGAAGACCTCGGCCATGCCCCGCATCGCCTGTATGGATTTCTGGAGCCGACAGACGGCTGCTCCGCCGCCCGATGGAAAGGTCTGGCGCTGGATGAAATCAACAAAGCCCACGAGGATCACCGCCTGCCGATTATCGTCGGCGGAACCGGATTTTATATCAAAACCCTGCTGAACGGCATCAGCCCGATTCCCGAGGTCGGCGCTGAAATCCGTGCCGCTGTCGCAAAGCGGCAACAAGAAATGGGGAATCCGGCCTTTCATGCGGAATTGCAGAGACTGGATCCAGACATGGCGGAAAGTCTTGACCCGTTCAATACCCAGCGGCTGGTTCGTGCCCGCGAGGTGCTGGAAGCAACGGGGCGGAGCCTTGCCTATTGGCAGAGCCTTCCGCGGGAACAACCGCCACCGCATCTGCACTTTATTGTTGTCAAGCTGTTGCCGCCACGGGAACAGCTTTACCGGCAATGCAACAGCCGCTTTGAAACCATGTTGCAACAAGGCGCCGTCGAGGAAGCCCGGGCGTTTCTGTCGCAAATCACCGCCGGCCGCATCCCCGCCGACGTTCCCCTCGCCAAGGCACTGGGTTATCCGGAGCTGTCATCCTGGCTGAGCGGAGACACAACGCGGGAAGCCGCCTGCATCGCAGCCCAGCAAGCCACCCGCAACTACGCCAAGCGGCAGGTTACATGGTTCCGCCACCAGATTCACGCTGATCTGGTACTGGATTCCAGCGACACGGAAAAACTCTCCGGATTGCTTGAAGGCTTCAAGACGGGCCCGCTCTAGAATCAAGCCGCACGTTTCAGGCTGAGCGCGGCCCAGACTTCGCAAAGCGCATCCACCAGCGCATCCATATCGGCATCGCTATGCAAAGGAGTCGGCGTCAGGCGCAAACGTTCCGTTCCACGCGGCACCGTCGGGTAATTGATCGGCTGCACATAAATGCCATGACGTTCAAGCAGGTCATCGCTGGCCCGTTTGCAAAGACGCGCGTCCCCGACCATCAACGGCACGATATGACTGATCGAAGGCATCACCGGCAGACCATTGTCCGCCAATAGTTTTTTTAATGTTGCGGCGCGTTCCTGATGACGCAGGCGCTCTTCCTGCGAAGCTTTCAAGTGCCGTACGCTGGCAAGCGCGCCACCCAGCAAAGCCGGCGGCAAGGATGTGGTAAAAATAAAACTGGAAGCATAGGAACGCACCACATCGATAATCGCGCGGCTCCCCGTGATATACCCCCCCATGACGCCGAAAGCCTTGCCAAGCGTGCCTTCGATAACATCAATACGCTCCATCTGCCCCGTGGCTTCGGCAACGCCGGCGCCCCGCGGGCCATACATGCCCACGGCATGCACTTCATCCAGATAGGTCAGAGCCCCGTATTTTTCCGCCAGATCACAGATTTGGCGGATTGGCGCGATATCGCCATCCATCGAATAGACGGATTCAAAAGCGATAATTTTCGGGCGACAGCGCTCCACAGACTGCAACAGGGTCTCAAGATGGCCCAAATCATTGTGCCGGAAAATATACTTCACGCAGCCCGCGCCGCGGATCCCCTGAATCATGGAGGCATGGTTCAATTCATCCGAGAAAATAACGCAATCCGGCAGAACACGGGCAATGGTGCTCAATGCCGCCTCGTTGGAAATGTAGCCAGAGGTGAAAAGCAGCCCCGCTTCCTTGCCATGCAGGTCCGCCAGCTCGTCTTCCAGCAGGACATGATAATGCGTTGTACCGGAAATATTGCGCGTGCCGCCGGCGCCGGCACCGCATTTTTGCACAGCATCGCACATGGCGGAAAGAACCTTTGGATGCTGCCCCATGCCGAGATAATCGTTGCTGCACCAGATCGTGACTTCCTTTTCGGCACCGGTCTCGTCCCGCCAGAGGGCTTTGGGAAATTTTCCGGCCTGCCGTTCCAGATCGGCAAAAACACGATAGCGTCCCTCCTTATGCAGGTCCGCCAGCCGGTTTTCAAAGAAAGTCTCGTAAAAACGATTGGACGTTTTTTTACCTTGCGTCGTTCTTGAAACGGCAGATCTGGAGAGGGGAGAGACGGTCATTTTCTACCTGTAATTGCATAACCTTTTTTGTTCCCGCCAGCATTCTCGAAAACGGGTGTTTTATGTGTACACTCCCGGAACCGGGGATGCAAGAATTGTTAACCATAAAAACCCAGTTTTATCCCATTTATACAAAAATTATAGACCCTTCCCCCTGATCCCTTTAATCTGATTCCATGACGTTTTTTCTTAAAAGAAGATAAGGACGCAATATCCATTAAATGATCATTGTCTTTGGTTCCCTCAATATCGATCTGGTCATGCCGGTCAGCCATTTCCCCAAACCGGGAGAAACGGTATTATGCGCCACAGACTACGTCAGCCGTCCCGGAGGGAAAGGTTCCAATCAGGCCATTGCCGCCGGACGCGCCGGAGCCAAAGTCGCCATGGTCGGCAAAGTGGGCGATGATTCTTTCGGCAGGCGCTCGGTCAACAACCTGCGCAATCAAGGCGTCTGGACTTCCGGAATAGGCCTTTCTGAATATCGCCCGACAGGCTGCGCCACTATCGCCGTCGATCCGCACGGGCGCAACTTTGTCATTGTCGCGCCCGGCGCCAATCTTGACGCCACGTCCGATCAGGCTCCGGACGAGGTCTTCAACGACAAAAATATCATCCTGACCCAGATGGAAGTCGCGCCGCACGAAACCTTTTCCGTACTGGCCCGCGCCCGCAAACATGGCGCGATGACAATTCTCAATGCCTCCCCCGCGGGAACGCCGCTCCCGCGGGAGGTGCTTGAAACGATCGACTATCTGATCGTTAACGAGCTCGAAGCCCAGCAACTGGCCCACGGGCTTGGCATTGTCGGGGCAGATGCCCGGCATCTGGCGCAAAAAATCGCCGCTCTCGCCAGCCTGACCTGCATCGTCACGCTGGAAGCCCGTGGCGCGATTGCCGCCAGAGGGACGGAACTCTACAGCATTGCCGCCCTGCCGGTCGAAGTCGTGGACAGCACCGGTGCCGGAGATGCCTTTTGCGGGATTTTTGCGGCCTGCCTGCAGGAAGGCCATAGCTGGCTTGCCGCCCTGCACCGCGCCGCCGTCGGCGCGAGCCTGAGCTGTCTTGGCCTTGGCGCGCAGGAAGGCACGCCTTTCAAGGACGACATAGAGGCGAACCTGAAAAAACTGGCGCCGCCGCAAAAAGCCTGAGGACAGGCTTTACAGTTCCCACACCAGATTCATGCGCGTCGTCCGCAAAAGCTTATAGCCGGACTGCCGCAACGCCCCTTGCAAATCGCGCTTCCAGTCCTTGACGGAATTTTCAAGGATCAGCACCCGCGGCAGGATTTCACGCGGCGCCCTTTCCAAAAACGGAATCAGGGCGCGATCCTCCGCCCCCTCGATATCCATCTTCATCGCGTCAATGCGGGGAAAACGATGGCGCTGGACAATATCCAGCAAAGTATGACAGGGAACGGAAATAGATTTGTCCGATCGTGCCGTCACCAGACTTGATCCACCCAAATTGCTTTCATCCAGCACCAGATCAAACTGTCCGACGACATCGGAAACGCCGGACTGCTCCGCTGCAATGACGCTCTCGAACCCGTTTTGCAGCGCGTTGAACAATAACCGGTTCAGCACGACAGGATTGGGCTCTATAGCCAGCACATGCCCCCCGCTGCCAACGGCAGCAGCGGCGGTCAGGCTGTAAATTCCGGCATTCGCGCCGACATCGACAAAGAAATCCCCCGGTCGCAGACGGGCGCGCAATAAATCGCGCTCATAGCGATCAAAGAACTGCGGCATAAAAAGAAATTTCCGCTCGGAAACATTATCCGTGAGATAGAGCCTGAATTTCAGTCCCTCAACCATCACATCCGCCCGGGCAAGGCCGCCGGACAAAACAATCTTGCGCAAAATCAGCGCCCCGCGCCGCCCGCACCAGTTGACCGGCATGGCCTGCGCCTGTTTCAGCAAGCTGTTCTGCAGGGGGGTCAGCGCATAAGCGCCAAAAGGAGAATTCATATCAGTCACGCTGCGTCATCCCCGCTGGAAATTTCAATGTGCGCCACCAGCTCCAGCGCCAGCTTTCCGGCACGGTCACGCCTTTCGGCAAGAGCACCCACATTTTTCCCGCGCTCTTCATCAACCCGGCCTTATGCGCCGCCATTTCTCCAGCCCCCCAGAAATAATCGCCGCGCACCGTGCCGCGGATAGCGCCCCCTGTATCCTGCGCCACCATCAGCCGCTGAAGCCGCCCCATCCCTTCCGGTTCCGCAGCGTCAAGCCAGACCGGCGCCCCGTAGGCAACTTTCCTGCGATCCACGGCAAGACTCCGTCCCGGCGTCAGGGCAACGCCCTGTGCTCCCAGCGGCCCCTCCCCTTCCAGCGCCTTGAAGAAAATATAGGAGGCATTGAGATTCATCACTTCCGGCGCCTCTTGCGGATGCGCCTCCAGCCATTGGCGGATGGTCTGCATAGAAACGGTCTCCGGCGTCAGCGCTCCCCGTGCAATCAGCTCTTTGCCAATGGCCAGATAGGGAAGCCCGTTCTGCGCCGCATAGCCGATCCGCAAGACCGTTCCGTCTTCCATCTGCACCTGTCCGGAACCCTGAATGTGAAGAAAGAACGCATCCACCGCACTGTCCACCCAGATTATCTCTTTCTTTTGCGGCTCCAATACGCCGCCTTCAATTTCCGACCGGCTGAAATAGGGAACAAGATTTTCACCGGCGACACGGCCCATGACCGTCTCGCCTTTCATCTCAGGCCTAAAATCGCCAAGATTGACCGTGACAAGATCATCCGGTCGCGCATGCAACGGAATCAGATAAGGGTCCCTTCGCTCCAGCGCGCCGCGCAGGACGGGCTCGTAGTACCCCGTAAAAAGCCCTTCTCGACCCTTGTCGCCCCAGACTTCATAGGGGGTGAAATGCTCTTCAAAGAAATTACGGGCCTCGGCATCCGTCGCCAGCAAATAAAGAGAAAGCTTGTCGCAGACCTCCTGCCAGTCGCGGACCTTGCCGCTATAGGCCTGCGGGCCAAAATCATGATCCGCCTTTTTCAGGACAGTTTTCGCACAGGATTTTTGCAGGGGAACAATGGCTTCCCCCACGTTATCCACCGACCATCCCGGCAGATCCGCAAAAGCAGCAGGCTTGAGCAGAAAGCGTTCTTCCGCCTTTTTTTCCTCCCCTTTCAGGGACAGGCAGCCGGACAAGGACAGGCAAAAGACAAAAATAACAGCAATTCCGGCCAACCGCATCTGCGTTCCCCTTGGCAACAGCCTATTTCTCTACCGCGCGGGTTTCAATCAGAATCCAGTTGGGATCGGCAGAGCGGGTGTCGCGGGTAAAGGTCCAGATGTCCTCGACGCTGAAAATGCGCTCGGGACTGCCCTCGACAATATTTCCGGCACTATCGCGGGTCACGGTCGTCTCCTCAACGTCAAAATCCACAGTAACATAGGCCATCGTGCCCCCCAGATGGGCCTCGATAATCTGTGACCGGGCGATCCGGTGAATTTTTGTCTCGACAGTATGTCCTGCCGCCTGACGGGCCTTGATTCCGGCCTCGAACCCCTGAAACAGCTTCGGGCTCAGCAGGCTTTTCAGCGTCTCTGTTTCACCATGGCTATAAGCCGACACGACCATTTCAAAAGCGGCGCGCGCGCCATTCATAAAACCCTGCACATCAAATTGCGCATCGGCGGCGGCGATTTCGGACAAGCCGGTTTCAATCCGCCCGTCCTTGTTCGCTTCCGCATCGACCAGAGCCTCGAATCCGGCCAGCGGCGTGCGGGCTTTGGCAAACGGCACGACTTTTTGCGGTTCCACATCCACCACACCCGGCTTTGGCGCCGCAGCCGCAAAGGGGTTTGGCCGTTCCCGCTCCCCGCCATGACGCGTTCCCAAAACGGCGTTCAGGCGATAAATCAGAAAAGCCGCGATGGCTGCAAAAATCAGAATATCCAGATACACATCCGCCTCTTTTAAAAAAGATTTCCCTCTCAAAATTGAGGAAGAAGCCCCCAAAGTCAACTCTTGATAATCCTTGCGCCCCTGTAAAATGAACTTTACCCTGATTCAGCCGCGCGCGGTTAAAAAAAGGACGACCCTCATGCTTTATATCTTGCTTCTTGTTCTTGCCGCCCTGCCGATTATAGAAATAATCGGCTTTATCACCATCGGCGGCGACATCGGTCTTGGCTGGAGCTTTTTATGGTTATTTGCCGCAACCGTTGGCGGCCTTCATTTTCTGAAAAATGGAAGCTTGCCGAAACAGCCGCTGGCACAAAACGACGACCAAGCCGCCATGCAGGCCATGTTCGACAGCCTCTGCCTTTTCGGCGCCGGACTGCTGCTAATCTTCCCGGGCTTTATCAGTGACTTTCTAGCACTCCCCTTGGCGCTCCCCCTGTTCCGGCACTGGATTTTCCAGCGCCTGATCAGGGAATCTGACATGATGTTCCGGCATTTTTCCGAAAACGGGGATTATTTCGTTTATCGGGCGCGCCACGGCCACACGGCGGAAAAACATGACTCCGTCATCGAGGGCGAATTCCACCATCTCGAAGACAAAAAAGACCGCTGATCTTGCGCCGGACGATCTGCCATGTTATCTGAAACAATCATATTTTCATCAGGAGCACCGCCATGACAACCGAACAGGATAAACCTGCCGCCCCGCAGCAACAGCCGATGCCCGGCATTCAGGTCATCGCCCAGTACATCAAGGACCTGTCGTTTGAAAACCCGAATGCGCCGGAAAGCCTCGTCAGCGGCTGGCCGCAGCCCGAAACCAATGTCCAGATCTACCTGAAGCATCAGGCGATCAAGGACGAGACTTATGAATGCAGCGTGCATTTCCGCGTTGAAGCCAAACAGAAAAACGGCGGCAAACTCTGCTTTATCGCCGATCTGCATTACGGCGCGCTGGTCGTGCTCAAGGACATCCAGAAGGAACATCATCAGGCCGTCCTGATGGTCGAGGTTCCCAAGCTGCTTTTCCCCTTCGCGCGCGAAATCATCGCCAGCGCGACAGCGCAGGGCGGCTATCCCCCGCTCTATCTGACGCCGATTTCGTTCGAAACCATCTATGTGAACGAAATGAAGCGTCTGCAGGCCGAAAAAGAAAAATCCGCCGTCGCCAGCTGATTTGAACCTTCAGGGGACATCCCCATGCCAGAGCTGCCCGAAGTTGAAACCATCGTGCGCGGCCTGTCACGGGCCCTGACAGGGCGCAAGCTCGCCAGAGTGGAGACCTTTCGTCCCGACCTTCGCGCGCCCTTCCCGAAAAATCTTTCCGCGCTGCAGGGCCGGAAAGTTATCTCTGCCGCGCGCCGTGCCAAATATATTCTGATCCATCTGGCGGGCGGGCAGACACTGCTGCTGCATCTGGGCATGTCCGGACGGCTGCTCATCCGGCCTAAAAGCGAAAAGCAGCCGCTGCAAAAACACGATCACCTGCGCCTGACCCTCGATAACGGCACGGAAATCGTTTTCAACGACGCGCGGCGTTTCGGACGGGTCGATCTGGCTCCGACGGGCGAACTTGACAAACATGCGCTCTTCGCGCATCTGGGGCCGGACCCTTTCGATAAAAAATTCAATGCGGCCTATCTGGCGGAAAAGCTGCACGGCAAAAAGGCCGCCATCAAACTGATCATTCTGGACCAGAAATTTGTCGTCGGGGTCGGCAATATCTACGCCGCCGAAGCACTGTTTTATGCCGGGATTGATCCACGCCGCGCCGGAGGAGATTTAACGGCGGCGGAATGCGGGAAACTGGCGCACGCCATCCGCCGCGTGCTCAAAGCGGCAATTGCCGCCGGCGGCAGCTCGCTCCGCGACTATGTGCAGACTGACGGCGAACTCGGCTATTTCCAGCACAAATGGGCCGTCTATGACAAGGCCGGACAAAATTGTCCCGGCTGCACCTGTCAAAAAAGAAGGGGCAAAAGAGGGATACAACGTCTTATCCAGGGCGGGCGCTCAACCTTCTATTGCCCGGTAAAACAGAAATAACTACACTGGCAACATGGAAAGAATCCTGTGCATGATGGCTGTTCTGCTTGTGCTGGGGGCTCCCGTCGGGGCCTCCGCCGAAGACGTCGCCTATTCGCAAGCCATCGACGATCTGCCCCTGATGCAGAACATGACCGAGTTGCCGGAGAACACTATTATTTTCGATACGCCGGACGGCCGCATCATCGAAACCACCACGGAAACCGGATCCGACGAAAAGCAGGTTCTCACTTACTATGATAAAAATTTGCCGCAACTGGGCTGGCGGCCTCTGGGCCGGGACGACTTCGGCCTGCAGAACTATCTGCGGGACGGCGAGAGGCTTTCCCTCCGCGCGGACCACGGCGGCCCCATGCTGCGCATCCATTTCAGCCTCTCTCCTACCCCGAAAGCAAAAGAATGACCTTTGAAAACATCCTGACCGAAAAAAAAGACGGGATCGGCATCATCACGCTCAACCGCCCCAAGGCTCTTAACGCGCTCTGTCAGGCTCTGATGGATGAACTTACAACCGCGCTGGACGGCTTTGAATCCGACGACACTGTGCGCGTCATCGTCCTGACCGGCAGCGAGAAAGCTTTCGCCGCCGGCGCCGATATCAAGGAAATGGCCACGAAAAATTTTATCGACGCCTATAAAGAGGATTTTATCACGCGCAACTGGGAGCGCACGGCGCGCTGCCGCAAACCCGTTATCGCCGCCGTTGCCGGATACTGCCTGGGCGGCGGCTGCGAACTGGCGATGATGTGCGACTTCATTCTGGCGGCGGATACAGCCAAATTCAGCCAGCCGGAAATCACCATCGGCACCATTCCGGGAGCCGGCGGCACCCAGCGTCTTACCCGCCTGATCGGTAAAGCCAAGGCGATGGAGCTCTGCCTGACCGGACGCATGATGGACGCCACCGAAGCCGAGTGCGCCGGTCTGGTCGCCAGAATCGTTCCCGCCGCCGAGCTGATGGCTGAAACATTGAAGGTCGCCGCCAAAATCGCCGGCTTTTCCACCCCTGCCGCCATGATGGTCAAAGAATCGGTCAACCGGGCCTATGAAACCACCCTGACAGAGGGGCTCCGCTTTGAAAGACGCCTGTTTCATGCCACTTTTGCCAGCGCCGACCAGAAAGAGGGCATGGCCGCCTTTGTCGAAAAGCGCCCGGCGAGCTTTAAAGACCAGTAAAATCAAGAGATTGCCTTTTATCCACACGCATCTTGACTTTATCTGAAAATCCCTCTAAAAAACCCAAATCCCTGTGGTATTTCAAGGCAGAGCATGATTCTGCCGGTCGCCGCAGAAAAAGAATTCAAAGAATGTAAGAAAGAGAACAGGAAACTATGCCCGTCCACAAGTCAGCAAAAAAACGTGTCCGCCGCAATGCACGCGCCGCCGTCGCCAACAAAAGCCGCACATCGCAAATGCGCACCTATATCCGCAAGGTAGAGGAAGCCATTCAGGCCGGTGACGAAGGCGCCGCCAAGGAAGCGCTGAAAGCCGCACAGCCGAAAATCCAGCGCAGCGCAGACAAAGGTCTTCTGCATAAGAATACAGCAGCGCGCAAAGTCTCCCGCCTTTCCAAACGCGTGAAAGCGCTCAAAAAATAATTTCCGCCTTCCGCAAGGAAGCTGCCGGAAAATAAAAAACGCCGCCGAATCAACGCGGCGTTTTTTTATGCGCGCATAAAAATTAAAAGTTCATAATTTGATACGTTTCTTTCTTTTTTAAAGTTATCCACACTCTCCCCTTGCTGCGAATCTGGCGCACCCTGTAAGGTGCCTTCACTTCACAAGCTCCACAGAAACAACGCCGTTCAATCCCTTTATTTTTGACGTGCGAATCTTTCCGCGCCGCTTGTGAAGTTCACAGGAAGGGCCTGCTTCAGACAGCTTTGCCGCAGGGCAGGGCCGCGGATTTTTCAGCCCTTTCTGCAGGAAAAGATATAACGCAGCGAAGCGATTGGGAGGCAGGATGTTTGAAAGCGCAAATACGGCGACGGCACGGCAGGAAACCGGCGAGACGGGGACAGCGCTCCCGGCAATGGACCGCTGGGAACAGCTTTGCGCCATTTTGCATGCCGAGCTTGGCGATATGGCCTTCCGCAGCTGGATCGAGCCACTGGCGTTTTCTTCTTTCTCCGGCGGTGTCCTGGCAATTTCCGCGCCGACACGCCTCGTCCGTGACTGGGTCAAAGCCCATTACAGTTCCCGCATTCTCGAGCTCTGGACACAGAACCATTCTCCCGCCACCCGCATTGACCTGACGGTTGCCACAACGGCACCGGCGAAAAAAACCGCTGCGGCATTCGTGCCGGTTGCCGTTGCCAACGAAAACAGCGCATCTGAATCGGCGCAACCCGCCCTCCCTGACACACTTTCCTCGCAGCTTGATCCACGCTTTACTTTTGACAACTTCATTGTCGGCAAGCCGAACGAGCTCGCCTATGCCGCTGCCCGCCGCGTGGCGGAAAGCGATGCCGTTGCCTTTAATCCCCTGTTTCTCTATGGCGGCGTCGGCCTTGGCAAAACCCATCTGATGCACGCCATCGGCTGGGCAATCCGGGCCCGCACACCGGAAAGAAAAGTCGTTTACATGTCGGCGGAAAAGTTCATGTACCAGTTCGTCCGCGCCTTGCGCAGCAAGGACATGATGTCTTTCAAGGAACAGTGCCGCAATGTCGATGTGCTGATGATCGACGATATCCAGTTCATCTGCGGCAAGGAATCAACACAGGAAGAATTCTTCCACACCTTCAACGCGCTGATCGACCAGAACCGCCAGATCATTATTTCCGCCGATAAAAGTCCGACAGATCTCGACGGTCTGGAGGAACGTCTGCGCTCGCGCCTCGGCTGGGGTCTGGTGGCCGACATACATCCGACCACCTACGAGCTACGCCTGGGCATCCTGCAATCAAAATGCGCTATGCTGAAACGCAATGTGCCGCAGGAGGTGCTGGAATTTCTGGCGCACCGCATCGCCGCGAGCGTGCGCGAGCTTGAAGGCGCCCTCAATCGCCTGATCGCCCATGTCGAGCTGATCGGCAGACCGTTGACCGTCGAAAGCGCCGAGGACCTGTTGCGCGATCTGCTGCGCTCGCATGACCGCCGCATTTCGATCGAGGATATCCAGCGCAAGGTGACCGCGCATTACAATATCCGGATTTCCGATATGCACTCGCCACGCCGCGCCCGCAACGTGGCCCGCCCAAGACAAATTGCCATGTATCTGGCAAAAGTCCTGACCGAACACTCCCTTCCCGAAATCGGCCGGAAATTCGGCGGCCGCGACCATACAACCATTATCCATGGCATCCGCCGGATTGAAGAGCTGATGGCAACAGACCGCGCCTTGGCCGAGGATATCGAAATTCTCAGACGTGCGATTTCCGGATAATCCGGCAGTCCTGCCGTAACTATTTCTTTCCGGTAGCGAATTAGGGTATGATTCTTCTTGAAAAGGAACCCTGCCATGCACCGGATTTTCGCCGTCTTTTTCACTTTATTCTTTGCCGCCGCGGCCTTTGCGCAGGCGCCGCAGCCCCAGCATGTCCGCGCTGAAATTTTCAGCCCGCAGACCGCCGTTGGGCAGGACGCAAGCATTCCCCTTGCCGTCCGGCTGGATCTTGACGCCGGGTGGGACACCTATTGGCGCAACCCGGGCGATGCCGGACTTGCCCCGCATTTCGACTGGAGCGGATCGGAAAACCTGAAGGACGCCGTCATCAGCTGGCCCGCACCGCACCGCTTTACCACCCTTGACCTTGAAAGCTTTGGCTACAAGAATACGGTGATTTTTCCCGTCACCCTGACGCCGGAAACGCCTGGCGCCCCGCTCAACCTTGCGCTGCAGCTTGATTTGCTTGTCTGCAAGGATATTTGCGTCCCCGAAACACATAAACTCTCCTTTACGCTGCCCGCCGGAGAAAGCGCTACCAGCGCACGGGCGGAAGAATTTCAGGCGGCGTTGAAAAAAATTCCGGCTCCCGCGGCAGGCCTCCGGTTTGACAATCCGACCCTCTCCTATGACAGCGGCAACAATACCTACCTTGTCACAACATCTGTTTTACCGCACAGCCCCTCCAAAGGCGCGGATCTGTTCGTTGAACATGAATCCGGGATTATTTTCAGCGCCCCGCAAATCTCTCACGATTCTGAAACGGGAAAAACGGTTTTTCGCCTGATGAGCCATTCAACGGATCCGCTGGAGATGCAACAGAATGCGCTCTCGGCCACAGACTTTACCCTGACCTATGTGGATGGCGATATTCTGGCCGAGCAAGCCGGACTCACGCTGGAACCGGTGGCACCAACAGCCGTCCCCGCACCTGAAACGCCGCTGCAGGGGCTGCTGGAGTTTCTTGATCTCCGCATCATCTTCTTCGCTTTTCTGGGCGGACTTATCCTGAACCTGATGCCCTGCGTCCTGCCCGTGCTGTCGCTCAAAATTCTTTCCGTCGTCAGCCATGGCGGCAAAGAAAACCGGCGGACGATCTTCCGCAACTTCATGGCTTCGGCCTTCGGTATTTTATGCTCCTTCTGGCTGATGGCCGGCATTCTGGCCGCCCTTAAATCGGCCGGATCAACCATTGGCTGGGGCCTGCAGTTCCAGCACCCCGCTTTTCTTGTTTTCCTGATCATCATGCTGGTGCTTTTTGCCCTGAACATGTGGGGTGCCTTTGAAATTCCGCTGCCACGCTTCATCGCCAGAAATATTCCCGCCAAACATGAACACGAACCCACCCTGACAGGGCACTTCCTGACCGGCGCCTTTGCCACGCTGCTGGCGACCCCCTGCACGGCGCCGTTTCTCGGCACCGCCGTCGGCTTCGCCCTCGCCCGCGGCACTTTCGACATCTTCACCATTTTTACTTTTCTGGGGCTGGGGCTGGCTTTCCCCTATATTTTGCTGGCCCTTTCGCCAAAGCTTTTCAAACATATGCCAAAACCCGGAAAATGGATGGTCACGCTGAAGAAAATTCTGGCGGTGGCACTCGCCCTGACCGCGCTCTGGCTCGCCAACGTGCTTGTCACCATTTCGACAACGCCGACGCTGGATACGGGCTGGCAGAAATTCGATCAGGCCCTTATCGCCCCGGCGCTGGCAGACGGGAAAACCGTGATTGTCGATGTCACGGCGGACTGGTGCCTGACCTGCAAAGCCAACAAACGTCTGGTGCTGGAACAAGAGGATGTTCAAACCGCGATCGGCGCCGAAAACTTCCTGCGGCTGCAGGCAGACTGGACGCACCGCGACGAATCCATCTCTCTCTATCTGAAGAAATTTGGTCGATACGGCATCCCCTTTAACATCGTCTACGGGCCCGGCGCCCCGGAGGGTATCGTCCTGCCGGAGCTTCTTTCGAAACGGTCCCTGCTGGATGCCATTGCGGTGGCTGCCGGGGAATAATTTATCAACAAGGAAAGCAACATGAACGAAAATTCATCCGGACAAAGCATTTCAACCAGCCTCTTTTACATGTGGCGCTGTGTCATCACCATCGCCCATGCCGACGGCATTTTGCATGCTGCCGAGATTGCCCATCTCGAGAAAATCTTCGCCAATATGGATCGCGTTCATGGCATGACGACGGAGCAAAAAGCCACCCTTGCCGACGACCTCAAAAATCCCAAAAATATCGCTGATCTGCTGCCCCATATCAACGACCCCGCCGTGCGCGGACAACTGGTCTATTTTGGCGGTCTGCTGGTCCGCGCCGACGGTGAAATGCATCCGTCTGAAGAGACGATTTTAAAGAAGCTTCATGCTGACCAGCTTGCTGGGCTTGACCTTGAGGCGATTCGTAGCGCCGTCAGGGGGGCCGTAACGCAGGAAACCTTCCAAGCCGAACTGGAACGGGGGCAGATGCGCCCACAAAACGGCTTTATGGCGGCGCTGGATGAGCTCTTACTGCGTCTGGGTATTGATATTTATACTAACTAATTGATATTCAATAAAAATTATTGTATTAGCATAGAATATTCCCCGTTGTATTTTACCTAAGGGGCATTGTTATTCCCGTCGCCTTGCCGTTCAAGGAACTGAAGAGACAGGTTGACGAAGCTAATATCAAAACCGGCCATCATCTTGATCTGATGCTGGTCACTGGAAAAACCGTCGATACCACGCAACGGGATGGCCTGTTCCCGCATTTCAGCGCAGAAGCCGCAGCGCCGGAAAAACCAGAGGGCCCCTTGCAAATATCCACTCCGGACTTGGTATGCTCGACCTGACGGAAGAAACGCGTCGGAAAGATCTACCCGTCCCCGCTGACAAGTCCAGGGGCTTAGGTTGGTAGTTCTCTGCGCGCCTAATAAAGCCCGCCCAGCCCCGTATCGATGCTTTCCCCCACGGTAGTCACATCAGAAATCGTGCTGACCCCTTTGCCGGTAAACATCATCGGCTCATCGCTCGGTTCCGTTCCTGCGACAAAGGATTCCAGTATCGTTTTCTCGTCACCTGGCCTGGCGCGCGTTCCCGTCTCCGCATTGATCTGCACCAGACGGATCCCTTGCGGCACCCGGAAAGGCACCGGCGGGATATCTTTCAACGCCAGTTGCAGGAACTCCTTGACCACCGGCGCCGCAACGCGGGAACCCGTTTCCTTGGCCCCCAGACTCTGCGGCTCGTCAAAACCGATATAAACGCCCATGACCAGATCCGGCGTAAACCCCATGAACCAAGTGTCCTTGGAATTATTCGTCGTTCCGGTTTTTCCGGCGACAGGCCGCCCGACGTCCTTCAGCAAGACCCCAGTACCGCGCTGAACGACGCCTTCCAGCATGGAGACGATCTGGTACATATGACGCGCATCGGCAATCTGTTCGCGGGTATCGGGAATCTCCGGCGTTTCCTGCCCGTTCCACGGCACCAATGCGCCGCAGCCGTCACAGGGCCGCTGATCGTGTACATAAATGGTCTTTCCCTTTTTATCCTGAATGCGATCAATCATCGTCGGCATTATCTTTTTCCCGCCATTGACAAACACGCTATAGGCCGCCGCCATGCGCAACAAGGTTGTTTCTCCGGCGCCGATCGACATCGACAGCAACGGCGGCAAGTCATCCATGACGCCAAATCTGCGGACCAGCGCCACAATTTTATCCATGCCGACATAATGGGCCAGCCGGATCGTCATCAGGTTGCGGGATTTTTCAAGGCCGATACGCATCGTCGTTGGCCCGCCGAAATCCTCGGTATAGTTTTGCGGACGCCACTTCCCAAGTCCCGGCCCCTGATCCAGCACGAAGGGCGCGTCCAGAATTAGCGTTGCGGGCGTAAATCCGGACTCCAGCCCCGCCAGATAGACAAAAGGCTTGAAAGCCGAGCCCGGCTGCCGCAAGGCCTGCGAGGCACGGTTAAACTGGCTTGTTTCATAGCTGAAGCCGCCGGAAATCGCAAAAATCCGGCCCGTATGCGGATCCATCGCGATAAACCCGCCGGAGACTTTGGGGATCTGCCGCAGCCAGTAAACCGGCAGGCCTTTGTCCTCTTCTCCCGCGGTTTCCGTTAGCCAGACATCCCCTGTTTTCAGCAATGAACTGACTTTTTCCGGCGCGCTCTCGCCCTTTTTATTCGCCCACTTCATTTTATTGTAGGTAATGACCGCCTTCTTGCCGGAACGCAGGCCAATCACCGCCCGCTGATCCCCGGATTCCAGTATGACCGCCGGCTCGAAATCTCCCGTTCCCGGCGGCAGCGCCACCTGCGCCAGCTTGCTTTGCCAATCCTCCACGCCAATATGCGCCAATGCCGCGCTATGCAGACCGTGCCGCACATCATAACCGATCAACCCGTTGCGCAGCGCCTTCTCGGCCACCTTCTGATAATCGGGGCGCATCGTCGTATAGGCAATCAACCCGCCCTCATAGAGCCCCTTTTCACCGTAAAGCTCCAGCAGCTTGCGGCGCACCTCCTCCGCAAAATAGGGGTAATTCACATACTGGTTTTCATCGCGCCGCGATACAACGATCGGTTTTGCCTTGGCGCTTTCCCCTTCCTCTTCCGTGATATGACCGTTTTCAACCATCTGGTCAATCACCCAGTTCCGCCGCTCCACCGCCGCATCATAGTATTTCTCAGGATTGTAATTGTTGGGCGCTTTGGGCAGCGCGGCCAGAAACGCCGCTTCTTCCAGCGTCAGTTCATCCAGCGGTTTGTTGAAATATTCCAGCGAAGCGGCGGCGACCCCGTAAGCACGGGCGCCCAGAAAAATTTCATTCAGGTATAATTCAAGGATGCGATCCTTGGACAAGGCCTGTTCGATGCGAAAAGAAAGGATCGCTTCCTTGATCTTGCGCTCATAGGAAACCTCGTTGGTCAGCAAAAAATTTTTCGCGACCTGCTGGGTAATGGTCGAAGCGCCTTTCGGCCTCCGGCCAGAGCCAATCTGCTGCAAATTCACAACAGCCGCGCGAACAACCCCCATGAAATCCACGCCCGCATGTTTATAAAAATTCTTGTCTTCGGCGGAAAGGAAGGCATTGACGACAAGAGGCGGCACCGATTCAACCGGCACGAACACACGCTTTTCCGCGGCAAATTCCGCCAGCAATCGGCCATCGTCGGCATAGGCGCGGGTAACGATCTTGGGCTCGTAGGTTTCCAGCGCCCGGTAATCCGGCAGATCCCGCCCAAAATAAAACAGCACTGCGCTCACGGCGCCGACGGCGCCAATCGCGCCCAGAACGCCCAGAGAAACCAGTGCCATCACCATGCGGGAGAAAAACCCCTGCTTCATTTCCGCCCTACACTTCCATTTTAATCGGACCATCGGCGCTGCCGCGGATAAACTGGTCCACATAAGCATTGCCGGAATGATCGATATCCTGCGCCGGCCCCTGCCAGAGAATTTGCCCCTTGTAGATCATCGCGATTTCATCGGCGATCTTGCGCGCGCTCGCCATATCATGCGTGATAGACAATGTCGTCGCGCCAAGCTCTTTGCTGGTTTTGATGATCAGGTCGTTAATCACGTCCGCCATGATCGGGTCAAGACCTGTCGTCGGCTCGTCAAAAAAGATAATCTCCGGATTGGCGGCAATCGCGCGGGCAAGACCGACACGCTTTTGCATGCCGCCCGACAGCTCCGCCGGCAGCAGCTCCGCCACACGGGCCGGAAGACCTACGGCGCGCAGCTTGTCGATCGCCAGCTCCCGCGCTTCCTTACGGTTCATGCCTTTGCCCTGAATAGGGCCGAAAGCCACGTTCTCCCAGACGGGAAGACTGTCAAACAACGCCCCGCCCTGAAACAACATGCCGAACTTGCGCATCAGCGCATCGCGCTCCAGCCCCTTGAGCTGCGTCGTTTCCGCACCATCAACGCGAATGGCGCCTTTGTCGGGATGGATCAGGCCCAATACGCATTTGATCATGACGGATTTTCCGGTTCCCGATCCGCCGATGACAACAAGGGATTTCCCTTTAGGAATAGTCAGGTCAATGCCGCGCAGGACATGATTGTTGCCGAAAGATTTGTACACGCCCTCAAGCTGCAATTTGGGAGTTGTATGGCCATTCATGACTTACTTCCCCGCGAAAAAGAGCTGAGTGAGAATATAGTTCGTAATCAGGATCAGAATGGACGCTGACACAACCGCATTTGTCGTCGCCGCGCCGACACCCTGCGCGCCACGCTGAGAATTAAAACCGTTGTAGCAGCCCATCAGCGCGACGATGAAACCGAAAGCGGCCGCTTTCCACAAACCGGAAACCACGTCCTGACGCTCCAGATATTCCCAGGTTTTATGCAGGTAATTTTCCGGCTCGAAGCCCAGCGAATAAACCCCGACGATATAACCGCCGAAAACACCGATAATATCCCCCACCAGCACCAGCAGCGGCAGCATCAACGTTCCCGCAATCAGGCGCGGCGCGATCAGGTATTTAAAGGGATTGGTCGAAAGCGTCGTCAGCGCGTCAATCTGCTCGGTCACGCGCATGGTGCCAAGCTCGGCCGCAATCGCGGCACCGATACGGCCCGCCACCATCAACCCCGCCAGCACAGGAGCAAGTTCCCGCGTCACGGAAAGAACAACCACCGTGGCCACCGCCCCTTCTGCCGAAAAGCGCGAAAAACCGGTATAACTCTGCAACGCCAGCACCATCCCGGTAAAGAGCGTCGTCAACCCCACCACCGGCAGGGAATAATATCCGATATCAATCAACTGGCGCAGCAGGAGGCGCGGATAAAAGGGCGGCGTCAGGCAGTGATAAACGCCCAGTCCGGCGAATTGCGCCAGCCGTCCAACAGCGGCAAAAAAATTAAGAAGAGCCGCGCCCAGTCGCTGCAGACCATCAAGGCCGCGCCGCAAGGGAGAAAAGGTTTCATCCGTATCCGTGACATTTTCGCTCGCGTAATCCATGGTTCCCTCTAGGTCGTTATATAGTTCCGTTCATAGCGCGCGCCAAGGCCGGTCAGGATTTCGTAACCGATTGTTCCCGCTTGCCTTGCGACATCATCCGCCGTCTGGCGAGGCCCGATGATTTCCGCCCAGTCCCCCACCTGACATGCCAGCGTCAGCTTTGTGATATCGACCACGATCGTATCCATCGAGACGCGGCCGATCACCGGGCATTTTTCGCCACCGATGAACACAGCCCCGCGCCCCGACAGGCTGCGCAAATATCCATCCGCATATCCCGCTGAAATTGTAGCGCATTTTGCAGGCGGCACAACTGTATGAGTGGCACCGTATCCAACCGTCTCTGGCCTGTCAATTCTTCTGATTTGCAGAATCCGCGCCCGCAATGTCACCGGATTGCGCAGCTGATTTTCCCCTTGCGCCAAGGGAGAGATTCCGTAAAGTCCGCAACCCGGGCGCACCAGATCAAAATGATATTCCGGGCCCAGAAAAATTCCTGCCGAATTTGCCAGACTGCGCCGGCAGGGCACCGGTAACCGTCCGGTCAGAGTTTCAAACAAATCCCGCTGGGTGACATTTTTATCGTGCACCGGATCATCCGCGCAGGCGAGATGGCTCATCACATAGCGAATGTCCAGCGCCTTGAATGTCTCCGCCTCCAGCCTCTCCACATCCGCCGCAGAAAGGCCAAGACGGTTCATGCCGGTATCCAGCTGTAAAACGGCGGGCAGGCGCCGCTCTGCTGTTTTAGCGGCGGCCTGCCAGCAAGCCAGGTCTTCCGGCGTATTAAGGACGGGGATCAGCCCGGCTGCCGAAAACGCAGCAGGGGCGGCGCCCCACGGCCCGTTCAGGACGTAAATCAGGGCTGCTGCCGGCAAAACATCCCGTATGGCAAAAGCCTCTGCCGCTGTAGCCACAAAAAAATGACGGCAGCCCTGTGCAAAAAGCGTCCGGCTAACCGGCAGCGCGCCAAGACCATAAGCATCGGCCTTGACTACCGCCGCGCAATCGGCACCGGCACGTAATTTCTTTTTGAGTGTCAGATAATTTTCCGCGATGGCGTCAAGGTCGATTTCCAGCACAGCCAGCGCGCCTGACCGCGCGGTTTGGACATCACTCATAACTCTCGACACGATAATTTTCAAGGTTGCTGAAACGCGTGAAGGCGCCGGTGAAATGCAGCTTGACGATGCCGATCGGGCCATGACGCTGTTTGGCGACAATACACTCGGCGATATTGCGGGCCTCCTCGAGTCGCTTTTGGCAGCTGGCGAAGCGCTCGTTGAATTTCTCCTCGGATTCCTCGGGACGGCGGGCGGCCTGCTCGCGCTCCAGATAATACTCCTCGCGATAAACGAACATGACAACATCGGCGTCCTGCTCGATAGAGCCGGATTCCCGCAGGTCCGAAAGCTGCGGGCGCTTGTTGTCGCGCTGCTCGACCGCGCGGGAAAGCTGGGAAAGCGCCAGAACGGGTACGTCCAACTCCTTGGCGATCGCCTTGAGACCGCGGGTAATCTCGGAGATTTCCAGCACGCGGTTTTGCTCCCCGCCGCGTCCGGAGCCCTGCAACAACTGAAGATAGTCAACAACGATCAGCCCGAGGTTATGCTGGCGCTTGAGCCGGCGCGCGCGCGTGCGGATTGCCCCGATGGTCAGCGCCGGCGTATCGTCAATAAAAAGCGGCGCCTGTGACAGCGTCTGGCTAGCCGCAACGAAGCGATGGAAATCGACATCCTTGACCGCCCCGCGCCGGATATTATCGGATGGAATTTCGCAGAGATCCGCCAGAATACGCGTGGCAAGCTGTTCCGCCGACATCTCGAGAGAGAAAAACCCGACGACCGCGCCTTCCTTGCCCTGCGTATCGAGGTAACTGCGGGCCGCATTGAAAGCCATATTGGTGGCCAATGCGGTTTTCCCCATCGACGGACGCCCGGCCAGAATTACCAGATCGGATTTTTGCAACCCGCCCAGCTGCTTGTCGATATCGTTCAATCCTGTGGTCACACCTGTGACCAGCCCTTCGCGCTGATAGGCGATTTCCGCCTGCTTGATGGCGCGGGTCAGCGACTCGTTAAAACTGACAAAACCGCCCTTGAAATCGCCCGCGGTGGCCAGATCGAACAGCCGCTTTTCCGTCTGCTCGATCTGCTGACGCGGATTCAGATCCACATCATGACTATAAGCCTCATTGACGACATCTTCCCCGAGAGTGATCAGCGCCCGCTTCAGGTGCATCTCGTAAACGGTGCGTCCGTAATCCTCGACATTAACGACGCTGATGATATGCGCGGCCAGATCGGCCAGATACTGTCCGCCGCCGACATGCGCCAGATCTGCGTCTTTGTCAAAATAAGTCTTGAGCGTAATCGGGCTGGCATCCTGTCCGCGTTCTACAAACTTGGCAATCGCTTCATAAATGCGGCCATGCACGGGATTATAAAAATGCGCCGGCGCCAGAAATTCGGATACTTTTTCCAAAGAACGGTTATTGACCAGCAAAGCGCCCAGCAAGGCCTGCTCGACCTCTTCATTATGCGGCAAAACACGGAAATCCCCCGCCGTATCCGGCTGGAGAGGTTGCGGTCCCGAGAATCTGGCGGCTTCTGCTGTCATGAAGCAAGACTAGCAGAAGAATCACCGGAAATGAACGTTTTCCCCGTTATTTCGCAAAAAAAGAAACGCCCGGCTTTGCCCGGGCGTTTCTGGTATCACGTTTCGGAAAGAATCAGGCAGCCGCTTCCTCAGACGAGGAGTCTTCTGCAAAGACTTTCTCCGCAGCTTCTTTTGCCGCAGCCTTGGCTGATGCTTCTTCCGCTGCTTCGGCTTCTTCCGTTTTGCTGATCAAAGCCGCGCCGCGTTTTTCCTGAAGCTTGGCTTCCTCTTCGGAGCGGGCGATATTGATCGTCACCGTCACCGTCACCTCCGGGTGCAAGGAAACCTGCACCGGAAACAGCCCCAGCAACTTGTAGCTGCGGTCCATCCGGACCTGGCTCTTGTCAACTTTGAACCCCTTGTTGCCAATTGCCTCGGCGATGTCACGACCCGTGACAGAACCGAAAAGCTGGCCGGCTTCCGCCGCCTGGCGAATGATCACAGCCTTAAGACCATCCATCTTGCCCGCGACTTTTTGCGCTTCATCGCGGCGTTTCAGGTTTTCAGCTTCAAGGACTTTTTTCTGGGCTTCGAAATGACTGACGTTTTCTTTTGTCGCGCGCAGCGCTTTGTTGCGGGGCAAAAGGAAGTTCCGGGCGTAACCGGGCTTGACGTTTACAACGTCGCCCATCTGGCCCAGGCTCTCGACGCGTTCAAGCAGAATGATTTGCATGATATTTTCCTTCCTTACTTCGCAACATAGGGCAGCAGGGCAAGAAAGCGGGCGCGTTTGATTTCACGTGCGAGCTTGCGTTGCGCTTTTTGCGATACGGCAGTGATCCGTGACGGCACGATCTTGCCGCGCTCGGAAATGTAACGTCCCAGCAGCTTCGGATCCTTATAGTCGATCGCGGGCGCATGCGGGCTCTTGAACGGACAGGTCTTGCGGCGTTTGAAGAACGGACGGCGACCACCGGGACCACCGGCACCGCCAGGACCCGCCGGGCGGCCTTCGCCGGATGGTTTTCTGTCGAATGTTTTTTTCTGGAATGCCATTATTCACCTGCCTCTTCATTATAAGATGGACGATCACCTTCATCGGAATGCTTGAGAATGGCCGAAGGCCCTTCCGGCAATGCGTCAATACGGACAGTCATGAAACGCAGAACGTCTTCATTCAGCTTCATGTTACGCTCCATTTCCGCGATCGCCTTGAACGGCGCATCGGAATGGATCAGCGTATAATGACCTTTTTTGTTTTTACGAATGCGGTAAGCGAGCGTGCGCAGACCCCAGCTTTCTGTTTTTTTTACTTCGCCGCCATTGTCATTCACAATCTTAACGAAGGCCGCGGCATGGTCTTCCGCCTGTTTTGCGGAAATATCCTGCCGTGCAATAAACACGGTTTCATAAAGAGGCATGTCTTTTCCCTTGGTTTTCGTCGGATCTCCGCTGTATGTCCGAACCATTCGCCCACCAGCCGCAAGACCCCGAGCTGAACGGAAATCCGGTCAGCGGGTTCTATATGGAAGCGGAAGGTACACGGATTCTGCCCGTAATAGCAAGGAAATTGCGTCTTTTTCCCCAAAACAGCCTTCCGCCGCAGTAAAGAACAAATTGCCGTTTATTTTAGCAAATAAAATCAACACCTTAAAAGGCATTGCCGGGCAAGTCCCGTCTCTGCCGGTCCTGCCCCTGCCCTGCCCGTCTCCGGCCCCAACCGATATAAAGCTCGAAAAGAACCGGAATCAGAATCAAGGTCAACACCGTCGTCGTGATCATCCCGCCCACCATCGGCAAGGCGATGCGGCGCATAACGTCGGCCCCCAAACCATCGGTAAAGAATACCGGCAGCAGACCCGCGATGATCACCGTCACCGTCATCAGCTTGGGGCGCACCCGCAAAACAGCGCCGCTGATAACATCCGCGCGCAGCTCTGCCTCTGTCGTGGGGGGGCGTTGACGGATTTGCTGATCCAGATAAATCAGCATCACCACCACGGTCTCGACGGCAATCCCCGCCAGCGCGATAAACCCGACCGCCACCGCCACGGAAAAATTATATTCCGCCAGATAAACCGCCCAGACGCCGCCGACCAGCCCGAACGGAATCGAGAGCAATACCATCAACGTCCGGTCAAGACGGCCAAAATGCATGACTAGCAGGACGAAAATGATCAGAAGAGCGGCAGGGATGGCGATGCGCAATTTTTCCCGCGCCTCCTGCATCTGTTCAAACTGCCCGGACCAGCCAATGGCATAACCGGCTGGCAGCGTGATTTTTTCCGCCACGATTTTACGCGCCGCCGCGACATAGCTTCCGATATCGCGGCCCGTAACATCGACAAAAACCCAGCCATTCAGTCTGGCGTTTTCTGAAATGATCATGGGTGGTCCGGAAGCGATCCTGATATCTGCCACTGCCGCAAGCGGAATCTGCGCTCCCTGCGGCGTAGAGACGAGAATATCCAGGACATCATCGGCTGATTCACGGAAGGGCCGGTCATACCGCAGCATAATGCCATAGCGCTCGCGTCCTTCGACGGATTCGGCCAGCCGCATGCCCCCCAGCGCCGAGGCGATTACCTCCTGCATCGCGCCGACGGTAATGTTGTAACGGGCCAGATCCTCGCGCCGCGGCACGATTTCAAGATATTTCGCGCCGATCACCCGGTCCGCAAAAGCCGAGCGCGTCCCCGGAATATCGCGCACCACTTTTTCCACTGCGGCGGAAATTTTTCCGATCTCTTCAATATCGCCGCCGGAAACCTTGATCCCGACAGGTGTGCGGATCCCCGTTGTCACCATATCCATGCGCGTTTTGATCGGATAGCCCCACGAATTGACCAGCCCCGGCATTTTTGTCGCCGCATCAAGCTCCGCCGTCAGCTTTTCGATGGTCAGGCCGGAGCGCCATTGCTCTTTCGGCTTCAGCTGTATCCAGGTCTCGATCATCGACACGGGCGCCGGATCTGTCGCCGTCTCCGCCTGCCCCGCCTTGCCAAAGACGGTATCCACCTCCGGCACCGCCTTGATGGCGCGGTTGGTCACGGCCAGAATCTCCTTGGCCTTGGTCACCGAGACACCGGGCAGTGTCGTCGGCATATAAAGCAGCCCCCCCTCGTAAAGTGCCGGCATAAACTCGTTGCCCGTATGCATCGCCGGATAAACGGCGCTGGTCATCAGCGCCCCCGCCGCCAGCATCGTCAGCGCCTTGTGTTTCAGGGCGGCCGACAGCACCGGCTTGTAAAGGAAAATGAACAACCGGTTCAGCGGATTTTCCTCCTCGGCCCTGATTTTTCCCCGCACGAACCAGAGTACCAGCACCGGCACCAGCGTGACCGACAACAGGGCGGCAAAAGCCATGGAATAGGTTTTGGTGTAAGCCAGTGGCGCGAACAACCGCCCGGATTGTCCCGTCAACGCAAAGACCGGCAGGAAAGAGACCGTGATAATCAGCAGGGAAAAAAACAACCCGGGGCCCACTTCCTTCATCGCCGTCAGCAAAGCTTCGCGCCGCGCCGCAGAAGACGCGCCGCCGCCAAGCATCACCAGCCGCCGATGACAGTTTTCCACCATGACGATGGAAGCGTCCACCATCGCACCCACGGCAATGGCAATCCCGCCCAGCGACATGATATTCGCGGTAATGCCCTGCCAGCTCATGATCACAAAGGCCGCCAGGACGCCCAGAGGCAGCGTCACAATGGCGACCAGCGCGGAGCGGGCATGCAGAAGAAACACCAGACAGACCAGCGCGACGACGGCCGCTTCCTCGAGCAGCTTGCGCGAAAGATAAGCCACCGCACCTTCGATCAGCGGCGCACGGTCGTAAACCGGGACGATTTCCACTCCGGCGGGCAGTCCCGGCTTCAGGGACTCGATTTTTTCACGCAAAGCGCGGATGACGCTGAGCGCATTGCTCCCCGGACGCATGATCACAATTCCGCCGACAGCTTCGCCCGTGCCGTTCAGCTCGGCCACACCGCGCCGCAGCTCCGGCCCTTCAATAATCCTTGCCACCGCCGAAAGCAGTACCGGCGTCCCGTTCGCGGCCCGCAGGGAAATTTTTCCAAGATCCTCCAGGCCGGATACATAGCCCTTTGCCCGCACGATATATTCCGTTTCCCCCTGTGTGATGACACGCCCGCCACTCTCGTGGCTTGACTGTTTCAGCGCCATGATCACATCGGCCAGGGCTATCCCGTAAGCGCGCAGCTTTACCGGATCTGCCAGAACCTGATATTCCTTGACAAAACCGCCAATGCTGGCGACTTCGGAAACCCCCGGTACCGTGGCCAGCTCGAATTTCAGAAACCAGTCCTGCAGCGTTCGCAATTGCGCCAGATCCTGCCGGCCGGAAGAATCGATCAGGGCATACTGATAAATCCAGCCCACCCCCGTCGCATCGGGACCGATTTCCACCCGCGCCGCGGACGGCAAGGAAGGCTGGATTTTCGACAACGCCTCCAGCACGCGCGAACGCGCCCAATAAAGATCGGTCCCTTCCCTGAAAATAATATAAACAAAAGATGCTCCGAACATGGAATAACCCCGCACGGTTTTGGCGTGGGGCAGCCCAAGCATGGCGCTCGACAGTGGATAGGTAACCAGATTTTCGATGATTTGCGGGGCCTGTCCCGCAAAATCCGTCCTGACAATAACCTGCGTATCGGAAAGATCGGGGATCGCATCCAGCGGCATCCGCTGGAGCGACAAAATCCCCCCTGCGAGGATCAACACGGCAAAGATTGACACCAGCAGCGTATTGCGGACGGACCAGTCAATAACCCGCGCCACGAAGCCCGTGGACGGGTCCGGCGGCGTTGTGGCAAAAGGATCAATGTCCCGCATGTGCGCCTCCCTCCATCTGATCCGGCGTTTTCCGATCCAGCACTTCATTCAGGTTTGATTCGGAATCGATCAGGAACTGACCGGAAACGACGACAGTCTCCCCCTCTTTCACCCCATCGGCGATTTCCGTCCGCCCCGCACGGGTTCCTCCGGTCTTCACGGCACGCGTCTGAAACTTTCCGCCACCCAGCGACAGCAATACATGATCCCCGCGCGAAGAACGCAGGATGGCAGAGGCAGGCACCGTCAGCACCTCTGTACCTTGCGCCGCGAATGAAACAGCCGCATAAGAAGCAGGGCGCAGGCGGCCTTCTTTGTTCTCCAGCGCCAGCCTGACCTTTCCGGTGCGCGTTTCTGCTGACAGCGCTGGATAGATATATTCGACAACGGCGTTATAGGGCACGGGATCTCCGGCAAAGGAGATTTCCGCATGATCCCCCGACTGCACATTTTGCAGATCCCCTTCCGGCAGTGCTGCCTCGATCCAGATCACTGCAAGATCCTGTATTTCCGCCACCTTGTCATTGGCCTTGATATATTGCCCGTTCCGCACCTCCAGCCGGTTCAGAATCCCGCTGGCAGGCGCCATAAACGGTACGATTTCCAGCGGTTTTCCGCTTTTGGCTATACCCGCAACGACAGCCTTGTCAACACCAAGAAACAACAGCCGCTGCTGCGCCGCCTCGGCCAGATCCGTAATGCCCGCCTTGCGCGCCGCCAGAAAATCGGCCTGCAGGGCGTAAAGCGCTGGACTATACAGGCTGTATAAACTCTGCCCCTTCTGCACCGGATCTCCCACAGCATTGAACTTCAAATCCTCGATCCGCCCCTCCACCTGGCTCGAGACCACAAAACGCATTCTTTCATTCTCGACCACGGTTCCCGTGGCGCGCAAAGCGCTTTCGGTTTTTGTCAACCGCGCCTTTTCCGTGCGCACACCCATCTTCTGGACATCGGCATCGGTGACGGAAATAATCGGGCTCTGGCCGGCTTCCTGTTCCGCCTCCTCCTGTGCGTATTTCGGCACCAGCATCATATCCATGAACGGGGATTTTCCGGGCGCATCAAAGCGCGTGCCCGGCACCATCGGATCATACCAATAAAGCACCTTGCGGCCGGAATCATCCTGCACCACCTCTCCGGCGCGAACGCTTCCCGCTGACAACAGCAGGCAGATGAACAGTAACACGGCATATTTGTTATTCATGGCGCCCTCCCGCGATATAGCTATTAAAAGCGGCGATCAACTCTGTCTGACGCGCCTGTTCACGCGCCAGACCCGCTTTGGCGTCCAGAGCGGATACTTTGGCTTCGACCACCGCGCCCATGGTTGATTCCCCCGCCGCATAGGCCCTTTTCCGGGCAGCAGCCGTCTTTTCCGCCGCCGCTGTTTTTTCTTTCAGCAGCACCTCTTTTTTGACACTGACATCAATCTGCGTCTGGAGATGCGCAAGCTTTTCCTGCATCTCGCGCTGCATTTTCTGCTCGTCGCCGGAACGGGCGGACAACAGGGCCTGCGCCCCGCGCAGTCTGGGCGCCTGATTACCCGCCGCCCAGAGCGGTACGCTGAGCCCCAGACGCAGGGTGCCTGAATTCTCCCCGCGGTCCATGCGGTTGATGCTGCCGCCCAGCTCGAACGACGGGCGAAACGCAGCCTCCTGCATCCTCACGTCCGCCGCCGTCATTTTCCTTTCCGCCGCCGCAATCATCACCGGCCATGTTTTTTGAATATCCCCGTCCCATTCCGTCCTGACGGTTTCCGGAGGCTCTATTTCCATCGTGCTACCGGTCAGATATTCCAGCATATTTTGCAGGTCATGACGCTCTTCTTCCAGATCCGCCAGCATCAAGTCAATGTCGGCAGCCGCCACACCGATCATCGAAACATTCTCCACGCCGCCGATATTGGCAGCCACGCGGCCACGGGCGCTCTTCGCCGCTACAGCCAGCAGCTTTTTCTGTTCCTGCGCGATCTTTTCCAGCGCAGACACTTTTTGCAGATGGGCCAGCGCCGTTATCAATCGCGCTTCCAGCGCACTGCGGGCAAACCCTGCCAGCAATCCAGATTTTTCAGTGTTTTCCCTGTATTTTTGCGCCGCAGCACGCCTTGCCCCGAAAGCCGGAACAGACTGGCTGAAACCCAGCATTTTTTCCTCATCCATCGCGGAGATATTGCGGTTTTCAATGAACAGCATCGGGTCCGGCAGGCCCATCTCTCCGGCGGCAAACTCCTTTGCCGCACGAGCCGCGTCAAGAGAGGCCGTCACCTCGGGATGGCTGGCAAGGCTTTGCAGGGCCTGCTGCCACTTTGTATCCGGTTCCAGCGCAAAGGCCGGAGAAGCCGCCCCGAGGGCAAGCAGTATAAAAGCTGTATGATAACGCATAAAAATCTCCTGTCGTCAGAATCCGTTCAAAACTGGATTACGACAGGGCTTTCGGCGGACGATCCGGCGCGGTGGCGGCGGATTGCGGAGGAAGCGCAAAATCGGAGAAGTGATAAACGGCGCCTGCAACGTAAACGGTCGTCAGGTTTTGCGGAACCGGTGCCATGGAAACGGAGGATATTCCCGCCTTGCACTGAATCTGGCACAATAAATCATCACAGCCATTTTTCTTCTGCTGGTGATTTTCCTGCGACATCTCCTTGCAATGGGTCATATCCATCATGGGATCCATCGTCTTGTCCATGGTTTTGTCTTGCTGGTGCATCATCGGGCAATCCGGCTGCGCCTGTGCAACCGGGGCGGACAGCAGCAGCCCCAGACAGATGAAAACAGCCATAATGCGTTTGAACATAACCATGGGTCGATTATACAGCAAATTCTTTAAGAATAGTTAAATTTTATTTCTGGTGATGCCGCAACGTCGGAAAGGCAATAACATCACGGATACTCTGTGAATCCGTGAGCAACATGACCATGCGGTCAATGCCGATGCCCAGCCCGCCCGTCGGCGGCAGTCCGTATTCCAGCGATTCAACAAAATCCTCATCCAGCATCTGCGCTTCCTCGTTCCCCTGCTCTCGCGCCTCCATCTGCTTTTTAAAGCGGTCAAGCTGGTCGAAAGGACTGGTCAGCTCCGAGAACGCATTGGCGACTTCCCAAGCATTGACATAGCTTTCAAACCGCTCGGTCAGCAGCGGATTGTCACGATGGACCTTCGCCAACGGCGAGATATCCTTCGGCAGATCGGTAACATGCACCGGCTGGATCAGCGTGAATTCGACCTTGTCGGCAAAAACCGCCTCGACAATTTCGCCCCAGTTCGATCCCGGCTTGATCGCCACGCCCAGCTTTTCAGCGGCCAGCGCCGCAGCACCCGTTTCGGTCAGCGTCAGGAAATCAACGCCGGTTTTTTCCTGCACCAGCTGTGTCATGGACTTGCGCGCCCACGGCGCCTTGAAATCGATTTCATGCGCGCCGAATTTGACTTTGGTTTCCCCGTTATGCGTCGCCTTGACGGCGCCTTCGACAATACGTTCCGCCAGCGCCATCATATCGGTATAATCGGCATAAGCCTGATAGAGCTCGACCGAGGTGAATTCCGGATTGTGCTTGATCGAAATCCCTTCGTTGCGGAAGCAGCGGTTGATCTCGAACACGCGGTCGAAGCCGCCGACGACCAGCCGCTTGAGATAGAGTTCCGGCGCGATCCGCAGATAAAGCTGCATGTCCAGCGCGTTATGATGCGTCAGAAACGGCTTGGCATTGGCCCCGCCCGCAATCGGATGCAACATCGGCGTTTCCACCTCCATAAATCCCTCGGATTCAAGAAGATTGCGGATAAAGGAAATAATCCGGCTCCGCTGGCGAAATGTCGCGCGGCTTTCGTCATTCATGATCAAGTCGAGATAGCGCTTGCGGTACTTCAGCTCGACGTCATGCAGGCCATGGTATTTCTCCGGCAAGGGGCGCACAGATTTGCACAGCATTTCCGCTTTCTGCGTATTGATGGTCAGCTCGCCCCGCGGGGTGCGGCGGACAATGCCCGTCACGCCGATAATATCGCCGATATCGTAATGGGCCATTTGCTCGCGCAGCTCCGGCGCGATCTGGTCCTTGTGACTGAAAATCTGGATCTTGCCGGTGGTATCCTTCAGATCGATGAACATGCCGGAATTGCGGTTGGACATCATGCGCCCCGCTACAGAGACAACGTCTGTCGTCACTTCTCCCGTGGCCAGGCCGGCATATTTTTCATGCAGGCCGGCGGCGTAGTGGGTCACTTCGAATTTATACGGATAAGGGTTGACGCCCCGGCTTTCCAGCTGTTTCAGATTCTCGATCTTGGCGTCGATCAGTGCATTGGAATCCGTCGTCTGGTGGGCCACATCGGCAGTTTGTTGCTTGGTCATCTTCTTTTCCTCTATACCTTATCTTTCCTGTACCATATCATAATGCGGAAGGCCTGCATCCATATATTCCTGCCCGTAAGCACGGAATCCCAATCGTTCATAAAACGGCACGGCATCGGTCTGGGCGCTGAGTTTAAACAGCGTGATGTGGTCCGTTTTTTCCAGTTCCTGCATGATATATTTCATCAGCGCGGCCCCGACGCCTTTACCGCGAGAATCTCTCGCCACCGCGACCCGCTCGATTTTAGCGGTGCCGTCAACAAGCCGGATACGGCAAGTTGCGATAATATCACCACCCGTCCGGACTGCAAAATGCCGTGCCGACGCATCAAGCCCGTCAAGCTCCAGATCCTCCGGAACCCCCTGTTCCTGTACAAAAACATCATGGCGCAAGGACAGGCACGCCCGCATGTCTTGTTCAGTCCTGACTAAAAAACATTCTGGATCCATGTCATCCCCGTGCAGGCCAAATTTTTGCCAGATAAATCAGAGCGTTGCAAGTTTTGTATTTCTGCCTGTCTTTTCAGAAAAAAGTTCTGTAATTTATGGCCATGCAAGCCCTTCCCGCCCAACCGCCGCCGCCAGCGCCACCCCCCCGCCGCCTGCTGATTCCCAAAGCGCCCGTGCTGGTCATGGACGGACACCGGATTTGCGCCCTGACCACGGATGGCGAGCTGAAGTATCTCACTCCCGATCAGGCCCGAAAACTTCTGTCTACGCATATTCCAGTTGTCTGCCATGCCGCATCACTGGCGAAGTTCCTGCGGGTAGACAGGGTTATCGCCTATGACGTGCTGGAGCTTTTTGCCTTTGTCCACCCCGGCGTGTTCTGCGTACCGACGCCCGGCGGCATCGCTGCCGCGATGCATCTTCTTGAGCCTGTCAGCGCCGAGGACCGCTGCCTGTCCCTGCGGGACAGCATCCGCCACCTGCTGACGGACCTGACAGCCCCGATGCGCAAGGAAGCTTCCGACCCTGCGGCACTGGCCGCGATGATGGGTATGACGGGACAGGCGAATGACGGCGCGGAGCAGCCGGAAGGCTGGCTCTGGGCCCCGTCTGTTCTGGCCGCACTCGGCCGGACAGAAACGCCGCCCGGCCGCGGGGAAATCCGAACTGCCCTGAAAATCTGGGAAAAACTGCCGGAATGGGCGCAACACGCGCCGGAACCGCCTGCCGGCCACCTGCCCGTGACGCCGGAAGAAGCAGAGGAACGCCTGCACCGCTTGCGCGCCCGCCAGAAAAAGGAAGACCGCCCCGCGCAAAAAGAATACAGCCATGCCCTCACCCATGCCTTTTCCCCCTGTGACGCGCCGGGAGAGCCGCGCATTGTGCTGGCTGAGGCCGGAACCGGCGTCGGCAAAACACTGGGCTATCTGGCTCCCGCCACGCTCTGGGCGGAAAAAAACGGCGGGGCCGTCTGGGTTTCCACCTATACCCGCAACCTGCAGCGACAGGCAGCGGAAGAACTGAAGGGGCTTTACGATGACCCCATCACGCAATCGCGCAAGGTCGTGACCCGCAAGGGCCGCGACAATTATCTCTGCCTGCTCAATCTGGAGGATGCGACACAATCCCCCACCCTCCATACCAGTGCCCCCAACGCCATAGCCCTCGGCCTGATGCTGCGCTGGGTCGCGCTCACTGGCGAGGGCGACCTCGGCGGCAGCGATTTTCCGGGCTGGTTGCCGGGGCTGCTGGGCTGGCATCGGGTCCACAGTCTGGCCGACCGGCGCGGCGAATGCATTTATTCCGCCTGCCCGCACTTCAACCGCTGTTTTATCGAGAAAAGCCTGCGCAAGGCGGCAAGGGCCGATATCGTCATTGCCAATCACGCGCTGGTCATGCATCAGCTGGCGCTGGGCGGCGAAGATGACGCTTTGCCGGGACGCTTTGTTTTTGACGAGGGACATCATCTGTTCGATGCCGCGGACGGTGTTTTTTCGGGCGCGCTCACCGGCGGCGAAACAGCCGAGCTGCGCCGCTGGATTCTCGGCGTCGAAAGCGACCGCAAGAGCCGCGCCCGCGGATTAAAACGGCGGCTGGAGGAAATCATCGCCGACGATGACGCCGCCAAAGCCGCACTTGATCTGGCTCTGGAAGCGGCGCGCGGCCTGCCCGGCCCGCAATGGCGGCAGCGGCTGGCAGAAGAATCCCCCAAGGGCGTGACCGAAAATTTTCTCCTGCTCTGCCGCCAGCAGGTCTATGCCCGCAACAAAGATCTGAAAGGATTCTATGCGCTGGAGACCGCTACGCAGCCGGTTATTCCGGGGCTCGCCGACGCAGCCTATGCGCTGTCCCTGCGACTGCGCGATTTGCAGCGCCCCCTGCGATCCCTTGCGGCATTGTTGCGCAAAAAACTGGTGGAGGAAGCCGAAGACCTGGAGACCACGGCGCGGGAGCGGCTGCGCTATACCGCCGAAGCCCTGACACGGCGTGCGGAAAATGTCGTTGGCGGCTGGTTGGCCATGCTGGAATCGCTGCTCTCCAAAGCGCCGGAAGGCGTCATCGACTGGCTGGAAATCACACGGATCGAAGGGCGCGACGACGATGGCGGCCTGTTCCGCGCGGCTCTTGATCCCGCCGCCCTTTTCGCAGCCGCACTCAAGCCGCACGTACAGGGAGCCGTCGTCACCTCGGCCACATTGCGTGACCGCACACCGGAGGATGCGGAAGGCTGGGCCAGCCCCCTCGCCCGGACAGGCGTTGCGCATTTGACGGAAAAGCCTGAACTTTTCTCGGCGCCTTCGCCGTTTGACTACGCAAGACAAACCCGCATTCTTGTTGTCAAAGATGTGCGCAAGGAGAACCCCGATGAAGTGGCGGCCGCCTATCGCGCCCTATTTCTAGCCTCCGGCGGCGGGGCGCTCGGCATTTTCACGGCTGTGCAGCGTCTTCGTGCCGTACAGGAGCGCCTGCAACAAGCGCTGGAGGAAAACGGCATTCCGCTTTATGCCCAGCATGTCGATCCGCTGGATACCGCAACGCTGATCGATATTTTCCGCGCCGAAGAGAACGCCTGCCTGCTTGGCACGGACGCGACACGTGACGGCATCGACGTACCGGGGCGCTCCTTGCGGCTTGCCGTTTATGATCGCGTGCCCTGGCCGCGCCCGACGCTGCTGCACAAAGCCCGGCGGGCGCATTTCGGCAAAAATTATGATGACATGCTCGCCCGCTTCCGGCTGAAACAGGCTTTTGGCCGCTTGATCCGCACCGCTACGGACAAGGGAATATTCGTTATGCTGGATGCCGCCCTGCCGACGCGCCTGACGACGGCCTTCCCCGCAGGTATCGCTATTGAACGCATCGGCCTGAAGGAGGCGGTAGACATTACGCGCGCATTTTTAAAACAAGATCAAAATTAGGGTCAGGCCTCTTTAAAATCAAGACCGATATCAAAATTCGGCACGCTATGCGTCACGGCCCCGGAAGAGATCAAATCCACGCCAGTCGCTACAATGGCAGGGATACGTTCCAGCGTCACGCCGCCGGAGGCCTCGACCACGGCACGGCTCGCCATTAGCTTTACCGCCGCGGCCATATCCTCCAGACTCATGTTGTCAAGCATGACGATATCCACGCCTTCCTCCAGCACCTCCCCGAGCTGGTCAAGCGTATCCACCTCGCATTCAATCTTGACAGTATGGCCGATATGCGCCTTGACATTTTGAATCGCCTTGCGCACGCCTCCGGCCATGGCAATATGATTATCCTTGATCAGCACCGCATCATCCAGACCATAGCGATGCGGCACGCCGCCCCCCACCATGACCGCATATTTCTGCGCCGCCCGCAATCCCGGCAAGGTCTTGCGCGTGGCGGCAATCCGGGCCCTATGGTTTCCCGCCGCGCGGACCATTTTCTGCGTCAGGGTGGCAATGCCGGAAAGGTGTCCCATAAAATTGAGCGCTACGCGCTCGGCACCCAGGATGGAACGGGCCGCACCGGAAATCTCCATGATCTCGTCGCCCTTTTTAACATCTGCGCCTTCCTCTTTCAGCCGCCGCACAACAAGCGCCGGGTCAATCAAGCGAAAAGCCGTTTCGGCGAAATCAAAACCGGCGATACGCCCGTCGTGACGGGCGGCCATGACCACGCGCGCCTGCGTTCCTGCCGAAATCGTACCGGCTGTCGTGATGTCGCCCGCCCGCCCCAGATCCTCGACCAGCGCCGCGCGTACCATCGGTTCGATAATCAGCTGTGAAAGAGGGGAAATCGTTGTCATGCCACGGCCTCCATTCTCTCCTGCGCCCTTTGCGAAGTCAGCGCAGCGTCGATCTCGCGCAGGGTCGTAAAGGAGCGCTTTTGCCATTTCACATCCGCTGCGGGATAATCGCTGCGGCAATGTCCGCCACGGCTTTCCGTCCGCAACAGCGCCGCAGTGGCAATCATCCGTGCCACCAGCGCCATATCCGCCGTTTTCGAATCATATCCGTCTGCCTGTTCTTCGATCAGGCGTAGCGCCTGTACCGCCTGTTTCATCCCGCGCGCGTCGCGGATCACCCCGACCAGATCGCTCATGATATGGCGCAGCATGTCACGTTCTGCCGGCATTTCCCCGACCCCCGGCGCCGGAAGGCGGCCCAGATCGATTTCCCCGACGGTGCCTTTGAATTGCGCCATATCCATGGCGGCGCGACCACCCATCACAACCGCCTCCATCAGCGAGTTGGAAGCAAGACGATTGGCGCCATGCAGGCCGGTCGCTGCGGTTTCCCCCGCCGCCCAGAGCCCTTCAATGCTGGAACGTCCGTTCAGATCGGTCGAAATCCCGCCCATGTGATAATGCACCGCCGGCATTACAGGAATGAGATCGCGCTGTGGATCGAGCCCCGCCCGTGCCGCCGCCGCAATCAGGGCCGGAAAATGTGAAACGTCGATATGGCGGCAATCGAGATAAATTTTCTGGCCCTTCTGCATCTGGGCAAAACTGCCGCGACTGACGATATCGCGCGGCGCCAGTTCCGCCATATCATGATAATCCGGCATAAAGCGCTGCCCGCGACTGTTGAGCAGATACGCCCCCTCGCCGCGCAACGCCTCTGTCGCCAGCGGGGCCGGATCCTCGCCGATATCCAGCGCGGTGGGGTGAAACTGCACGAATTCAAGATCGGACAGCACCGCCCCCGCACGCGCGGCCATCGCCACCCCGCGGCCGATGGCGCCCAGCGGATTCGTCGTCGCCGCATAAAGTCCGCCAATCCCGCCCGTGGCCAGCAAAACAGCAGGGGCGGCATAAACGATCGGCCTGTTATCAGACAAACGGCGCGCCAGAACACCCTGCACGGGCCCCTGCTCGGCGCCATCCCGACGCAGGACCCGCTCGGCGGAAACGCCATCTATAAAAACGATAGAAGGTGTCTGCCGCACAGCCTCGACCAGCGCGCGCATCAGCTCGGCCCCGAAACCGTCGCCAGCGGCAGCCTTGAGCACGCGCCGTCTGGCATGGCAGGCTTCGCGCGACAGGCGATAGGCTCCGGTTTCGTCATGTTCAAACTGAACGCCGAGCTTTTCAAGAATGGCGATATAACGGGGCGCATCCGCGACCAGCGCCTGCACGACTTCCGCATCCGCCGTTCCTGCCGCCGCTTTCATGGTATCGGCCGCATGGCTTTGCGCCGTATCCTCCCTGTCCACGGCCGCGGCAATGCCTCCTTGCGCCCAGCATGATGCGCAAATCCCGCCCAGCGGTTTTTCGCTCAGAACCATGACGCGCCTGGGGGCAAGGGAAAGCGCCGCGAATAGACCGGCTGCACCAGCCCCGACAATCACCACATCCGCCTGATTTCCGATTTCCGCTTTCATGATCTGTCTCCTTGTTATCTTGAGGCTTCCAGCATTCTATCGACGGCCAGCTTCGCCCGTGCCGCAATAACGGGATCAACCGTCACTTCCGTCGTCAGCGTTTGCAGGCTGTGAAGGATTTTGGGCAATGAAATCCGTTTCATATGCGGGCAAAGCGCGCAGGGCCGGACAAAATCCACATGCGGATTATTCACAGAAACGTTATCGGACATGGAGCATTCCGTCACCATGACCACGCGCTTGGGCTGTTTTTGCGCGACATAGTCGCTCATCGCTTTGGTCGATCCGGCAAAATCCGCCTCCGCCACCACTTCGGGCGGACATTCCGGATGCGCCAGCACCACGGCACCCGGCCAAGCCTTGCGAAACTGCCGGATATCATCCGGCGTAAAGCGCTCATGAACTTCACAAGCCCCCTGCCAATAGAGAACTTTCTTTTTGGTCTGTTTAGCGACATTGCGCGCCAGATACTGGTCAGGGATCATCATCACCGTATCCCCCGGCAAACTGTCGACGATTTGCACCGCGTTGGACGACGTGCAGCAGACATCCGACTCCGCCTTGACGTCGGCAGAGGTGTTCACATAGGTCACGATTGGAACATTCGGATATTTTTCGCGCAGCAACCGGACATCGGCCGCGGTAATGGATGATGCCAGGGAACAGCCCGCCCTCATGTCGGGGATCAGCACCGTTTTTTCAGGCGAGAGAATTTTCGAAGTCTCCGCCATGAAATGCACACCGGCCTGCACGATAATCTGCGCGTCGGTTTTGGCGGCCTGTTGCGCCAGTTGCAGGCTGTCTCCCGCAAAATCGGAAACACAATGAAAAATTTCCGGCGTCATATAGTTATGCGCCAGCACGACTGCGCCCAGCTGTTTTTTCAGGCGATTGATCTCGAGGATATAGGGTGCATGCGTCGCCCAGTCGAGTGCGCTCACCACGCGCCGGACCTTTTCGTACAGCGGCGCTGTTTCCTTCGCGACAGCGGGCGTGTAGGCGAAATCTTTTGCGGCCCCTTGGGGCGTGACGACGGTATCAAACATTTTCGTGCTCCTTGTCTCTTGCAGAGAGCGACTCTTTTATGCTCTCTATGAGTATAGATATATTCTCTATTAGAGCATAAGTCAATGAAGATTTGTTTAATTCCCGGATATTAATATTTATTCAATAGATTCAATAATTTATATCGGCATACCCGCCCCGCAGAGCAATCCTATCCTTTATATTCATTGAGGGCCGGAGAGGTTCCCTGCATGCTTGAACCGCAAACACCGTGCATATTTTAAAAGGAGAACAATCATGTCTATTCGTGAACTCATGCAACGCCCCCTCTCCGAAACCCCGGCGATCCAGGAAGGCTTTTCCCGTTCGCTCGGTTTGTTTCAGGAAGAAATGAACCGGCTGTTCCGTGATTACTTTAATCGCGGCGGCCAATGGGCGCCGGAATTTCTTTCTCCAGCCCTGCCCGCCGTTGACGTCACCGAAAACAATGAACGCTTTACCGTCAGAGCAGAGATCCCCGGCTATGATCCTGACAAAGTCGAGTTAAACGCCGGCGAAGGCGCTCTGACCATCAAAGGAGAGCGCCGGCAGGAAAAAGAAGAAAAAGGGGAGCAATATCTGCGCCATGAAATTTCTTCCGGCGCGTTCCAGCGCACGGTTGCGCTGCCACCGACCGCCAACACAGAAAAAGCCGAGGCCTCCTTCAAAAACGGCCTGCTGACGATTACCGTCCCTAAAAAAGCGGAAGCCCTGAAGATGAACAAGAAAATCGAAATCCGCAGGGCCGCCTGACCCCTCCCGCAGAAAAGGGGCAAAAAGCGAATCGCCCCTCATATTTACAGAACCCATTCCTGTGTCTCGCACCGGCGCCGGAATGGGTTTTTTGTAGCAAAAATTCGGGGAGAACCGGCCCCGCAACCCCCGACAGCCCCCTTTTAACTGTTTATTCATTTGATTTATCAGGTTTTTTCTTGACGAAGGTTTATAAACTTGGCAATTTTGATCTATGCTACCTGTGTGATTTTAGAGGGATACTACGCCGCCATGACCAAATCAGAATTGATCCTCAAACTTGCCGAAATGAATCCGCATCTTTATCAGAGCCATGCCGAGCAAATCGTCGATACGATTTTCGAGGAAATCACCAAGGCTCTCGTTTCCGGCGCCCGCGTGGAATTACGCGGTTTCGGCGCTTTCTCGGTCAAGCAGCGCAAATCGCGCACCGGCCGCAATCCGCGCACCGGCGAAACCGTACAGGTTGATAACAAGCGCGTGCCTTTTTTCAAAATCGGCAAGAAAATGCATGAACGCCTCAACGGCATTGTTTCCGACAGCGCCGATGACATGAAAGACTGATCCGGGACACCGGATCCGGGACGATGTATCTCATCACCCTCCTTATCACCCTGCCGCTGACGGTTTTTTCCGTCCTCTTCGCCTTGTCCAACCGGCAGGACGTTGCCGTTTCCCTCTGGCCGCTGATGGAGACTTACTCTCTGCCGCTCTGGCTGCTCGGACTGGGCCTGCTCGGCGTCGGATTTTTTCTGGGGGCAGCATTTGTCGCCATCCCCGCGCAACGGCTCCGCTTCCGCCTCTGGCGTGAAAAAAACCGTGCTGACCGTCTGGAAAAAGACATGGCGACCCTGAAAGCCTCAAGCGAAAAAAAAGAAGAAGCGCCGCCGCCCGCCGCCCTTCTCCTTAAATAAACCTATCCGCGCAGGACGCCGCCCGTCTGTTTTCCGACCGCTTCAACGATTTTCTGGCACAACGCCGCGATTTCGGCATCGGTCAGCGTCTTGTCGGCTGGCTGAAGGGTAACGCCGATGGCAACGGATTTTTTTCCCGGCGCGACACCTTTGCCCTGATAAACATCAAAGATCTGCACATCGGTGATCAGGTTGCGCTCTGCGCCGCGAATAGCGCGGACCAGCTTTTCCGCCTCGACCGTCTCGTCGAGGACAAAAGCAAAATCGCGGCAGAGCGGCTGGAACAAGGAAGGCTTCAGCAATTCCTTCTTGGTACCCTTCTTTTTCGGCGCCGGAATGGCTTGCAGGAAAACCTCGAAACCGGCGCAGACCTCTTCCCGCTTCAAGGCGGCCAGCACGGCGGGATGCAACTCGCCGAAATAGGCAAAAACCACATTGCCCTGACGCAGCGCGCCCGAACGGCCCGGATGATACCATTCCGGCGCATCGCGCGTGATCTGTAACCCAGCAAGGTTCATGCCGCAGGTTTCCAGCACGGCCAGCGCATCCGCCTTGACGTCATAGACATCAACCGCCCGCGATTTTTCCGCCCAGTGCCGCGGCACAGCATTGCCAGTGCGGAGCCCGGTTGCTGTTAGCAACTGCCCGGCGGCTTCCGGAGATTGATAGATATTGCCGATTTCAAACAAACAGGCATCCGGCGCGCCGCGATCGGTATTGCGTCCGGCGGCGGCAATCAGGTTCGGCAGAATCGAAGGGCGCATCACCCCCATTTCAACACTGATCGGATTAGCCAGAGTCAGCGCTGCTTTGTTCTGGTTGGAAGCCATCCCGAAGAAATCTGCCATCTCCCCCGGCATGAACGACCAGGTAACGGATTCGTGCAAGCCGCGCGCGGCCAGCGCGTGACGCACCGTAATGGCGCGACGGCTCTGCAAATTCATACCCGCGTGTTTTTCCCCAACAACCGGACGCACCAGAACAGGCGTGATCCGGTCATAACCGTGAATCCTCAGAATTTCCTCGACAATATCCGCTTCGCCATGAATATCGTGCCGCCATGACGGCGTCGTGACACTCCATTCCCTTTCTGCCGCCACGGGCGCAAAACCGAGCGCCTGCAGAATTTCTTTTTGTACTGTTTCAGACAGCTCAAGCCCACCCAGCGTTTGCAGCCGCTCCGGCCGATAGCCGATTTTGCGGCTGTTATCGGGGGCATAGCCAGAGACAACGGTTTCACTCGCCTCCCCGCCACAAAGATCGAGAATTATCTGTGTCGCCAGTTCCGCGCCTGCAGCAGTGAAGTCCGGATCGATGCCGCGCTCGAAACGGTAGCGGGCATCGCTGCTGATCATCAGTCTCTGTCCGGTCTTCATGATCCGCGCCGGATCGAAATAGGCGGCCTCCAGATAGACGTTCGTTGTCGCCTCCGTTACCGAAGAGGACACGCCGCCGATAATTCCGCCCAGACCCAGAACGCCGGAATCGTCACAAACCGCGATCATCCCGTCTTCAAGCACATAGGCGCTGTCATTCAGCGCTTCAAGTTTCTCGCCTTTTTTCGACAGCCGGACCTGAATATTGCCATTGATTTTATCGGCATCAAAAACATGCAGCGGGCGGTTAAGACCGATGCAAAAATAATTGGTGATGTCGACCAAGGCCGAGATCGGACGCAGACCAACCGCTTTCAGCCGGTCTTGCAACCATTGGGGCGAGGGGCCGTTTTTCACGCCCCTGATCAGACGACCGATAAAAAGCGGGCAGGCTCTTTCGTCAGCAATAGAAACATTCACCGGATTTTTAAATTTTCCGGCAACGGGCATTGCGGTTAACGGTTTCAGCTTGCCAAGACCGGCAGCGGCCAAATCGCGGGCGATGCCGTAAATTCCGGCACAATCACCGCGGTTGGGCGTCAGGTTGATTTCAATGACAGGATCGTTCTGGCCCAGCGCGTCGGCAGCAGGCGATCCGGTCACGCAGGATTCGGACAGCTCGATAATGCCCTTATGCTCCTCAGACAGCAGCAATTCGCGCTCCGAACACATCATGCCGTTCGATTCCTGTCCGCGGATCATGGATTTCTTGAGCGTAATGTCGGAGCCCGGAATATAGCTGCCGGCAGGCGCGAAAACACCCTTCAGTCCCGCCCGCGCATTGGGTGCGCCGCAGACGACTTTGAGTTTTTCAGCGCCGGTATCGACGATCAGGCATTGCAGCTTGTCGGCATCGGGATGTTTTTCAGCCGTCAGCACATGACCGACAACAAAGCCCTGCAGCATTTTGGCCGGATCATGGATGTCCTCGACCTCCAGGCCGATGGCGGTCAGCTTTTGCACGATCTCGTCCAGCGTCGCTGGGGTATCGAGATATTCTTTAAGCCAGGAAAGCGGGAATTTCATTTTATCAATCCTCTTGCATCAGGAGAAAGCGGGGTTCGGCAGATCCATCGGGCCGAAGCCGTAGTGTTTCAGCCAGCGCAGGTCGCTTTCAAAAAAGGTGCGCAGGTCGGGAATGCCGTATTTGAGCATGGCAAAGCGCTCGACCCCCATGCCGAAGGCAAAGCCCTGATATTCGTCCGGATCGATGCCACAATTCTTCAGCACGTTCGGATGCACCATGCCGCAGCCCAGCACCTCGAGCCAGCCTTCGCCCGCGCCGATCTTCAGGTCGCCCCCCGCCCGGCTGCAGCCGATATCCATTTCGGCGGAAGGCTCGGTGAAGGGGAAGAAGCTGGGGCGGAAACGCACGGGCAGGTTCTCCACCTCGAAAAAGCGTTCGCAAAACTCGGTCAGGCAGCCTTTCAGATGCCCCATATGCGTTGCCTTGTCGATCAGCAGGCCTTCGACCTGGTGAAACATCGGCGTATGCGTCATGTCGTAATCCGAGCGGAAAGTCCGCCCCGGAATGATCACGCGCAGCGGCGGTTTTTGCGATTGCATGACATGGACCTGCACGGTCGAGGTATGCGTGCGCAGCAGACGTTTGGCTTCATCGCCCGTTTTGCCGGAAACGTCGGGCAGATAGAACGTGTCGTGCATCTGCCGCGCTGGATGCTCGGGCGGGAAATTGAGCGCAGTGAAGTTGTGGAAGTCGTCCTCGATCTCCGGCCCTTCCGCCACGGCAAAGCCCATCTCTGCAAAAATAGCGATCATTTCCTCAATCGTCTGGCTGGTCGGGTGAATAGAGCCTTTTTCCTGCGGCCGGATTCCGAGCGTGATGTCCACCTTTTCATTCCCAAGACGCGCGTTCAATTCCGCCTGTTTAAGGATACGGGCACGGGATTCAATTTCCACCGCCACCTCATCCTTCAACCGGTTCAGCGCCTGCCCCATTTCCTTGCGCGCTTCAGGCGAGAGCGTCCCCAGCGTCTGCATCAAGCCGGTCACCTTGCCTTTTTTGCCAAGGGCGGAAACACGGACCTCTTCCAGCGCCCCGATATCATTGGCGGCTTTGACCGTGGCGATAATTTCCTGCTTCAAAACATCAAGATTGCTCATATCCATTTTCTTTCGTTTGTTTTCCTTCAGGGCTCCGTTCCGGGGGCCAGCGTGACGCGGAGGCCGTCGAATTCTTCCCGCATGATCAGCTGGCACGACAAACGGGAGTTATCCTCCACATGAAAAGCGTCCTCTTCCAGCCGTTCGATTTCCTCCGCCACAGGCGGGGTCAGGCGGTCTTGCCATTCCGGCGCGACATAGACATGACAGGTACCGCAAGCCATGGCCCCGCCGCATTCCGCCTTGATCCCCAGCGCCGGTTCATTCATCGCATAATCGCGAATGATTTCCATGACGCGCCAGCCGGCAATCGCTTCCAGCGCATGTTCCTTTCCCGCATGATCGGTGACATAAAGCATCATTTCCTGCGCTTTCCTTCCCGCGGATCAGGACGACTCAGCATATCTTTCAGAGCATAGGCCCCCGCCGCATTCAGTACCACGGCCATCAAGAACGAGAGCGGCGTCCCCAGCGCAATCAGCAGGTACACTTGCGGATCGGTAATATTTTCCGGGTCCGGAACGACCAGCGCCAGCAAAACCTGAAAGACAACAAAAACCGGCAAAGCCGAGAGCAGACCCATCCCGATCAGCCGGAAAGAAAACAACACGCCATCCACACGGTAAATATAGCGCCGGATGGAATATCCCACCGCCACCAGAATATGCGCAAGACCCAGACGCAGCCCCCAGATCATTCCGCCAACAACGAAAAGAACCAGCAGCGTGACGAGGCTGTTCTTGCCCAGCAGATCCTGTTTGGACAGCCATTCCATCGTCGCCGCAATCGTGGTGAAAGCCATGTTAAAAAGCAACAGGACGATGATACTGGCCTGCATTGCCTGCCGGCGCAGACCCAGATAGCGCGGGTCCTGCGGCAGACGGTCGATCCTCTCCCCCAGCAACAGCAGGCGGGCCTCAAGAAAAAGGAACCAGGCAAAAAGAATATTGGCCGGAAGATTGATGATGAACAGCCAGAGCGTGGAAGCCTCGGGAAATTTGGCCTGCAACACAAAAGAAGTGATCATGTGGACCAAAAACGGCAACGTCACGATTTTCAGGAGATAACCACTCTCCCGAAAAGTGAACCTGTAACCGTTCCTGACGGCTTCCACTATGCTAAAACTGCTTGCGTCCATAGCTCATCCCTAAAACGCGGATATTACAGCAAAGATATCACTTTACGCCAAGTTTTTCCTGCAAATTGGAGCTGGAGGTAGTGTATTCGAACCGTTGCTTGCGATCGGGATGGACATAACGAAAGGCTTTTTGCGCCATCAGGGCAGATTCGTGGAATCCGGAAAGAATCAGCTTGAGCTTGCCCGGATACCAATTGATATCGCCAATCGCGAAAATGCCCTCCTGCGCCGTTTCGAACTTTTCCGTATCTACGGGTATCAACGCCTGGTCCTTCATCGCCACGCCATAGCTGGCCATCAATTCCGCTACAGGGCCCAGTTTCATCGTCAGCCCGTAAAAAGCCAGAAGCGTATCGCAAGCAAGATCGGTGGTGGTCTTGTCGGCATGGGTCAGAACCAGCGACTCCAACTGGCCCTCCGTCCCTTTCAGCGCCGTCAGATTGCCGATCGCCAGTTTCATTTTTCCCGCCGCCACCTGCGCGCGCATTTGTTCCACGCTATGTGGCGCCGCGCGGAAATCATCCCGGCGGTGCAGCAGCGTCAGGGATTTGACGATCGGCAGCAAATTCAGCGTCCAGTCGAGCGCAGAATCGCCGCCGCCCGCAATCACTAGGTCTTTTCCGGCAAAAATATCCCGCTGGCGCACGGCATAGAAAACCGATTTTCCCTCGTATAATTCGATGTCCTTGACCGGCGGTTTTTTCGGAGTAAAGCTGCCGCCACCCGCCGCAATCACCACGACAGAGGATTCGATCACCGTTCCAGCATCGGTCGTCACGCGCCATTTGCCAGCAGGCGTTTTTTCGATTTTCGTCGCCATCTGGCTGAAATGAAAGACCGGATTGAACGGCCTAATCTGCGCCATCAGGTTGTCGGTCAGCTGCTGCCCCGTCACCACGGGCAAGCCCGGAATATCATAAATCGGCTTTTCCGGATAAAGCTCGGCGCATTGCCCGCCCGGACGGTCAAGAATATCGATCAGCTGCGCTTTCATATCGAGCAGGCCCAGCTCAAACACCGCGAACAGGCCCACAGGCCCCGCGCCGATAATCGTCACATCTGTTTCTTGTTGCGTGATCATGAAAAGGGTTTAGGGCAGGAAGGCGAAAAAATCAATCAAAATCAGAATGATAATTGAAGACGACGTTATTGCTATATTACAGAATACGGCGATCCGGCTGTCACCGCGCCGCGCTTTCTCAAAAACTTTAATCGGCGCGTGAAGAAAACGCCAAAATCCTGTAGATTTATTTCCGATGAAAAAACTCCACCTTCACCTGATTTCCGACTCAACAGGCGGCACGCTCAACAGCGTGGCCAAGGCCTGCTTGGCCCAGTTTGAAGCCGTGGAGGTGGAACAGCATTTCTGGCCGCTGATCCGCACGCAAAAACAGATCATGATGGTTGTAGAGGCCATCCGGCACCAGCCGGGGCTCGTGCTGTATACGCTGGTGGACGAGGCGCTGGCCAAGGGGATCGAGAAGCATTGTCAGGCGCTGGGGGTGCCGACACTCTCCATCCTGCATCCGGTCCTGCAAAAAATGAGCGCTTACTTTGGCAAGTCCAGTCTGGCCGAGCCCGGCCTGCAGCATAAACTGAACGAGGAATATTTCGCCCGCATGGACGCGGTGGACTATGCCCTGCACCACGATGACGGACAGAAAAGCGACAGCGACCTTGCCAAGGCCGACGTCATTCTGGTCGGCGTGTCGCGCACCTCCAAAACCCCTACCTGCATCTATCTTGCCAACCGCGGGATCAAGGCGGCCAATGTCCCCTATGTGCCGGGAATCCCGTTTCCCGCACAGGTGCTGAAACTGAAAAAGCCGATGTTCATCGGCCTGACCGCCGCTCCGGAACGGCTGGTAGACATCCGCCGCAACCGTCTGGCGCAATTGGGGGAAGTCCGGGAAACCGCTTATCTCGATACGCACCACGTTCAGGAGGAAGTCCGCGAAGCCCGGCGCTTCTTCAGCGCCCACGGCTGGCCCGTCATTGACGTGACGCGGCGCTCGATCGAGGAAACGGCGGCAGAAATCCTGGGTCTGCTCGAACTGCATCACGCACAAAAAAATGAAGGAACACATCCGTGAACGAAGAAAAATCCGGTTTGATCAAGGCCTGCGTTCTGGGCTGGCCCGTCTCGCACACGCTATCACCGAAACTGCACGGCTATTGGCTGGAAAAATACGTCATCAACGGCAGTTATACAGCCATGGCCGTCACCCCCGCCAATCTGCGCGCCGCCTTTGATCTTCTCGTCGCGCGCGGTTTTGCCGGATGCAACCTGACCGTACCGCTCAAAGTCGACGCCCTGCCGATGATGGACGCCCACGACGAAAGCTGCCTGATGTCGGGAGCGGTCAATACCGTCGTTATTCAGGACGGTAAACTGACCGGATATAACAGCGACGGCTTCGGCTTCGTGGAAAGCCTGAAGGCCGCTCACCCGCATTGGAGCGGGGAACAAGTCACGATCCTGGGCACCGGCGGCGCGGCCCGCGGCATTATCGCCTCGCTGAAAGGGGCGGGCGCCGCCCGTTTCACGCTGGTCAACCGCACGCGGGAGAAAGCCGAAAAAGTCGTCAAGGCCTTCCATCTCGAGGATTGCGCCGAAATTGCGGACTGGGAGCACCGTGCAACAGCGCTCCGCCATGCCACACTGGTCGTCAATTGCACCTCCCTCGGCATGATCGAACAGCCCCCGCTGGAAATCGACCTCGCCGCCCTGCCCGAAACCGCCATTGTGGCGGATATCGTTTACCGCCCGCTGGAAACAGACCTGCTCCGCGCCGCGCGTGCGCGCGGAAACCCCGTGCTGCCGGGTCTTGGCATGCTGCTGCACCAAGGACGGCTCGGGTTTGATTTCTGGTTCGGACGCGATCCGGAAGTCACGCCGGAACTCTATCAATATATGGCGGGACTGGCGGCATGATAGTTCTCGGGATCACAGGTTCCATCGGGATGGGCAAAAGCACGGCCGCTTCCATGCTGCGCGACATGGGCATTCCCGTGCACGATTCCGATGCCGCCGTCCATGGCCTGCTGGGGCCGGAAGGAAAAGCCGTGGCCGCCGTGGCACAGCTGTTTCCCGCGGCGCTGAAAACCGATGCCGCCGGACGCGCCTGCATCGACCGCCAGATTCTGGGTCGGATCGTCTTTGGCGACCGCGCCAAGAAACGCCAATTGGAAGATATTCTTCACCCGCTGGTCCGGGAGGAAAGCGACCGCTTTAAAGAAGAAATGCGCAAAAAAGCGCACCGCCTGATCGCGCTGGACATTCCGCTGCTCTTCGAGACGGGCGCGGAAAAGCGCGTCAACGTCACTCTTTGCGTGACCGCGCCGCCGGAAACGCAACGCGCGCGCGTGCTTTCCCGTCCCGGCATGACCTCGGAAAAATTCGACCGGATCGTCGCCGGACAGCTGCCGGACAGTGAAAAATGCCGCCGCGCCGATTACGTCCTTGAAAGCTCTCACGGACTGGAGGAAATGCGGCGGCAATTGCAAAAGATTGTTGATAAAATTCTGGCCTCCAGACGTTTCGGAAAATAGGTCCGCATGAAAGATTGAATAAAGGCGCGGCCTTTGCTAGTTTCGCCCTATGTCGCGCGAAATCGTCCTTGATACAGAAACAACGGGGCTGGAACCCGATGAAGGTCACAAGCTGGTGGAAATCGGCTGTGTCGAGCTTGAAAACCATCTGCCGACCGGAAACGTTTTTCACACCTATCTGAATCCGGCCCGCGATGTTCCCGCCGAAGCCACCCGCGTCCACGGCCTGACAACAGAATTTTTGAAGGAACATCCCTTCTTCACCGAAAAGGTCGGCGACTTCCTCGACTTTATCGGCACGGATACGCTGATCATCCATAATGCCGAATTCGACATGAAGTTCATCAATGCCGAACTGAAGTCTGCCGGATTCAAGGCGATCACGATGACCCGCGTGGTGGATACCCTGCCGATGGCGCGGCAGAAATTCCCGGGTCAGCCTGCCAATCTTGACGCTTTGTGCCGGCGCTTCAAAATCGATAACTCCAACCGCAAATTCCACGGCGCCCTGCTCGACTCCGAACTTCTCGCCGAGGTTTATCTGGAACTGATGGGGGGGCGACAGCACGGCCTGGGCCTCGCGTCCGAAGAAGCGCGGATGGCCGCAGTACAGCTGCACGCCCGCATTCCGCGCCAGAACCGTCCGCACCGCAGTTTTCCGCCGACAACGGCAGAAATTGCGGAACACGAGGCTTTTCTTGACAGGATCAAGGATAATCAGTGGCGGAAAAATTAGGGTTCCACCCCTGAAATTGTTAACTCTTTATAGGATGATGTAAATGAGCAGAGCTTTCGTATTTCCCGGTCAGGGTAGCCAGTTTGTCGGCATGGGCAGGGATCTTGCCCATGCCTTCCCGCTGGTCAAGGAAACCTTTCAGGAAGTGGATGACGCCCTTTCGCAGAACCTGACCAAAATCATGTTCGAGGGACCGGAGACCGATCTGAACCTGACGGAAAATACCCAGCCCGCCCTGATGGCCGTTTCCGTCGCCGTGGCCCGCCTGTTGAAGGAACAAATTCCGCAGGCACAGTTTGTGGCCGGACATTCTCTTGGAGAATATTCCGCGCTGACAGCCGCCGGATCGTTCACGCTGGGCGATGCCGCCCGTCTGCTAAAAATACGGGGACAGGCCATGCAGAAGGCCGTGCCGGTCGGGGTTGGCGCCATGGCCGCCATTCTCGGTCTGGAACTGCCGGATATCGCCGCAATTGTCAAAGAAGCTGCTACGGCTGAAGTCGTCGCCGCCGCCAATGACAACTCCTTCGGCCAGATCGTCATTTCCGGTCACAAGGCCGCCGTGGAAAAAGCCATTGCCCTTGCCACGGTAAAAGGCGCCAAGCGCGCAATTCTCCTGCCGGTTTCCGCCCCCTTTCATTGCGCCCTGATGCAGCCCGCCGCCGAGGTTATGCGCGACGCCTTGTCCCGTGTCGAAATTGCGCCGCCGGTTATTCCGCTGGTCGCCAACGTCATCGCCGATCAGGTCGCCGATCCGGCACGGATCCGCCAGCTGCTGGTCGATCAGGTTACCGGCATGGTCCGGTGGCGTGAATCCGTCCTCTATATGAAGACGCAGGGCGTGACGGAACTCGTCGAACTTGGCGCGGGAAAGGTCCTGTCCGGATTGACAAAGCGCATCGACAAGGATCTTGCGGGCCGCAGCATCGGCACGCCACAGGACATCGAAGACTTTATGAAGGGAGCATAACCATGTTCAATCTCGCAGGAAAAACAGCCCTGATCACCGGCGCTTCTGGCGGCATCGGCGGTGCCATCGCCAGGGCGCTGCATGCGCAGGGCGCCACCGTCGCGCTCAACGGACGCAACGCGGAATCGCTGCAGAAACTGGCAACGGAGCTGGGAGAGCGCTGTCATGTCATCGCAGGCGCGCTGGATACAGCCGCTGCGGCAGATGCCGTGATCAAGGAAGCCGAAGAAAAAATGAACGGCATCGATATCCTTGTCAACAATGCCGGCCTGACCAAAGACGGTCTGTTCATGCGCATGAAGGACGAGGACTGGCAGGTGGTGCAGGACGTGAACCTGACGGCGCCGTTCCGCCTGATCCGTTCCGCCATCCGCGGCATGATGAAAAAAAGATGGGGCCGCGTGATCAATATCACCTCCGTTGTCGGCGTCACCGGCAACCCAGGACAGGCCAATTACTGCGCTTCCAAGGCGGGGATGATCGGCATGACGAAATCCATGGCCGCCGAGGTCGCCGCCCGCGGCATCACTCTCAATTGCGTGGCCCCCGGCTTTATCGCCACGGCCATGACCGAAGCGCTGAATGACGAGCAAAAGGACAAAATCAACGCCACCATTCCGGCGGGAGCCATGGGCACCCCCGAAGACATCGCCGCCGCCGTCGTCTACCTTGCCTCCGATGAAGCAAAATACATGACCGGCCAGACGCTGCACGTTAATGGCGGTATGGCAATGATCTGATCGCCAAATAAAAAAGCGATGATCTGATCGCCAAATAAAAAATCGATGATTTGATCGCTGGATTTTATTTTAAAGAGCCGGAGCGGCGACGGAGGACGACGGTATTCTTGACAGGATTTTGTCGGCCCATTCCTGTAGCGCTCCGTCCCGCATGACTTTTTCGCTTTGTTCCATTATTTCTCCGGCATTCAGCAGGACAAAATGCGGGATGGACTCCACCTTGAACCGCTGCGCCAGTTCCGGATCCTGATCGATATCGACTTTAAAAACCTGCAGCTTTCCGCGCCGTGCCGCAGACAAAGCCTGCAGCCCCGGTTGCACCGCGCGGCAATAGGGACACCATTCGGCGTGAAACTGGACAAGCACCGGCAGGGACGATTCCATCACCGCCGCCTGAAAATTTTCAGCGGTGACAACAGGCACTTTCCCTTCCGCCGGATCATCAGCCGCGCCGACGCCCGTGACAGTCAGTAAAACCAAAAGCAAAAACACGCCCAGCGGGAAGAGAAAATTTTTCCGTATCAAATGCTGCTTTCCACCCATTTGAACAGGTCGGATTTCTGCATGGCCCCGACTGTCTGCGCCACGACCTCGCCATTTTTAAAAATCAGCAGGGTCGGGATAGAACGCACGCCGTATTTGGAGGGCGCTTGCGGATTTTCATCGATATTTACTTTAACGACCTTCACATCGGCGCCTTTTTCTGCGGCCAAAGCCTCAAGGCTGGGTCCCAGCGCGCGGCAGGGGCCGCACCATTCCGCCCAGAAATCCACCAGAACGGGTCCCGGAGATTTCAGGACTTCCGCTTCGAAATCCTTGTCTGTAACTTGTTGCGCACCCATGTTTTCCTCCGTTTTTATATGTTTCAGGGCGCCGGACCTTTACCCGACGGCTTGTGCTTTATAATATTGGCCTCATCCGCCTTTTGTAAAGAGTCGTTCACAAAACGCTCCAGCATGTCCTTGGGCAAAGCGCCGGCGGCCATGTATATCGCTGTTTCATTCTTCATCGTCACCAGCGTCGGAACAGAACGGATATTGAACTTTGCCGACAATTCCGGATTTTCATCGACATTGATTTTAACGACTTTGACCTTGCTCTGGTTTTCTGCGGCGAATTTTTCCAGGACCGGCGCCAGATCCTTGCACGGGCCGCACCAGTCAGCATAAAAATCGATCAGGACCAGCTGATCCGATTCCAGAACCTCCTTTTCAAAATTATCCTGATTCACAGGAATAACAAAAGTCATGGCAACATCCTTTCAACGCGGGAAAATCATCCGGCTACCGTAGCATACTTTTCTTTGAAAAAGAAACGCGCAGGTATTTCTTGTTTTATATGTAAAGAATAGCCCTATCCCTGCGGCCAACGCTTGTGAATCCAGAGCCATTGCTCCGGCCGCGCCCGGATCCAGTCTTCCAGCATTGCATTCATGGCCACAAGGATGTTCTGTACATCCGCTTCCTTGTCTCCCGTACGCGTAACGTTCAACGCTGGAAACACGGTCATGCGAAAACGGCACCCCTCCAGCCGCTCGATTCTTGACGGATACAGCGGACAATCAAACTTCAGCGCGAACTGCGCAAAAGCGCTGGCGGTCATGGCAAGATGGCCAAAAAACGGCACCGCCACGCCCTCGTTGAGCTTCTGGTCCACCAGCATCCCGATCGCCTGCCCTTGCCGCAACAAAGAAAAAATTTCCCGCGCACCCGCAGCCCCTTTTTCAATATGGCCGGTGGCGCCGGAATCGCGGGCATGCCGCAGGAGCCCGTCAACCCCGCTATTATTCGGTTTGCGGTACACCAGATGCAGCGGCAGGCCGCATTGCCGCGCGCCGATGGCGTTGATCTCCCAGTTTGCCAGATGCCCGGCCAGAAAAATGGCTGGCCTGCCGCTATCACGCGCCGCTTCCAGATGCTCCCTGCCCGCCAGTTCCACGCAAGGCCAGATCCGGTGCAGATGCGGATATTCGGCGATGACACGGCCCAGATTGTCCCACATGCCGACAAGAATGCGCTGTTTTTCCGCCGACGATTTTTCAGGAAAGGCCAGATCCAGATTCTTCAGCGCAATGCGGGAAATCCCCATCCGCGGGCCCAGCGCACGCAACAGAAAACCGCCGGTAGCGGAAGCGCCGGAAAGAGGCAGCAGACGGAAAAACCCGTAAACCAGATAGGCCAGCACCGTTTCCAGCCCGTAACGCATTCTTCTGAAGAAGGAAGTTCTGTTTTTCATGACGCCCTTTTCGCCAGACCGGATTCCAGCAACCGCAAAACCTCCTGTGCATCCTGCCATTCCAGCGCCACATGGAACACATGAACCTTGGCTTTAAGAGATTCCGGCAGGCGGACGTAATCCTTCGCCGTCGTGATGATCAAAGCGCCGCTCTGCTCTGCTGCCGCGAACAGCTCCGCCAGATCTTCCGCCAGATAGCTGAAATGATCGGGAAATTCCGCCCAGCCTTCCAGCTGCGCGCCCGCCGCCTCCAGCGTTTCCCTAAATTTTTCAGGACGGCCAATTCCGGCAAAGGCATAAACCGTCTTGCCGGATAAATCCGGATTTTCTGCCGTTGGCGTCAGCCGTGCGCCTAAAACCGGAAGATCCTGCCGGTAACGCGCGATCTGCACCGCCACGCCCGCCTTGTCCGCGCCGACAATAACCACAGCGTCCGCCCGTTCCAGCGCAAAAGAAACTTCTTCGCGCAACGGCCCCGCCGGCATCACCCGCCCGTTACCGAAACCGGCCGCTCCGTCGATCACCAGCAGGGAAAAATCCTTATAAAGCGCCGGATTCTGAAAGCCATCGTCCATGACGATAATATCCGCCCCCGTATCAATCGCCGCCTGCGCGCCCAGCGCGCGGCTCTTCGCCACCCAGGTCGGGGCCTTTTCCACCAGCAACAACGGTTCGTCCCCGACATCCGCCGCCGTGTCCCGTCCGGGGCTGACCTGCAACGGACCCTCTTCCGCCCCGCCATACCCCCGGGAAAGAATATGTGGATTATAGCCTTTTTCGATGAGCAACCCTGTCAATGACAGGACCACCGGTGTCTTGCCGGCCCCGCCCGCAACGATATTGCCGATGCAGACAACCGGCTTCGCCAGCGGAATGGGGTAATGCATGTCGAATCTTTTCCGCACCGCCCAACCATATATTTTCCCCAGCGGCGCCAGCACAACCGGCCAGAACCTGTCGGCAGGTTTACGCGTTGCGTACCAGAACGACGGCGTTTTGATTAGCATGCGGCTTTCTCCTTTTCCTGATCATTCTGCGCGATCTTTTCCAGCCAAGGGGAAAGCTCCTGCATAAGCGTCTCCAGCACCGGCGCTTTTTCTTCCGTCAGCGCCAGCGCGGCCGCGGCGACGGGGGCCAGATCCTCCGGATGATGCAAGGCTTCCGACAGTTTTTGCACCAGATCATCTTCATCACGGACCGGCAACGCCGCCTGCCGCGCGGAGAAATCCTCCCGGATCGTGATGAAATTATACATCTGCGGCCCGTAGAAAATAACACAGTCCAGCTGGGCCGGCTCGATCGGATTATGGCCGCCGATAGCGGCGAAACTCCCGCCCATGACAACCAGCCGCGCCAGACGGAAAAACAGCCCCAGCTCCCCCAGAGTATCGGCCAGATAAACATCGTCATCCGCCGCCGGAAACGCCCCGCCAGACCGTTGCACCACGCTCAGCCCTGCCGTGCGCAGAATTTCTGCAATCTGCCCGCCGCGCACGGGATGGCGCGGCACGATAACCGTCAGCAGCGCCGGAAACGCCGGCTTCAGCCGGAGATGAACGCGCGCCGCCATCTCTTCTTCCCCCGGATGCGTGCTGGCCCAGAGCAAAAGCGGACGCGTCCCGATTTTATCGCGCAGGGCGGCAAGCGCCGTCGGATCATGCGGCAAAGGCGCCGCCGCATATTTCAGATTGGCGGAGACCCGCACTGCCCCTGCGCCCAGCATCCGCAAGCGCTCTGCCTCCGTGGCATTTTGCCCGAGACAAAGCGCAAAGGTTTCCAGCACCGTCCGGGCCGCACCCCGCGCGCGCCGCCAGCGCCGGAAAGAAGACTCTGACAGGCGGGCATTCAGCAGAACGGCGGGGATATGCCGTTTTTTAATTCCGGCCAGCATATTCGGCCAGAATTCGGATTCCGACCAGATCACCAGATCGGGCCGCCAGTGTTCAAGAAAAGATTCCGTCCAGCGCGGATGATCCACCGGCATGTATTGATGGAAAGCGCCCTGCGGCAGCCGGGCCTGCATCAGGCTTGCAGAAGTCACCGTTCCCGTCGTCACCATGACTTCAATACCCGGATACTGTCGCAATACACGTTCCACCAGCGCCAGCAGGGAAAGCGATTCCCCCACGCTGGCCCCGTGAAACCAGACCAGCGGCCCCGTGCCGCGCGCGCGCAGGGGACGTCCCCGCCGTTCCCCTGCCCGCAGGGGATCCTCCTTGCCCTGACGCCGCCGTCGGGCCAGATACAATTCCAGCAACGGCGTGGAAAGCCGCATCAGCGATTTATAGAGCGCCAAAAACATATCTTTCTTATTGAATTTTTTCACTTTTTTTTCAAGTTTTTCTTGCGCCAGCACAAGCCGATGTCTAAAATTTGCTTTGAAAAACAAGGAATTGAACATGGATCGTCGTGAAAAAGCGCTGGCCGAACTCAAGGCCCTGATCCGTCAGGCACGCGCCAGAATCGATCCGCAGGTGTTGGAAAAAGCGGCACAGGCCGCAAAAAAGAAACAGTCCGGCGCAAAACAGGAAGCGCCCGCTGCCAAAAAAAAACGCCGGAACCGTTCCCTATGACAGCAAGGCCGCCAAAGAAGCCATCGCCCTGTTTCTTGAACACCATCGTGATGCCGTCGGCTTCCAGAAACGCCTGTTGGAACAACTGAAAAAGTCAGATCACTAACCTTGGCGTTACATCCCGCCGATAATCGCCGCCGTTCCGGTACCCGGCGGAAAGACCGGCGCAATCTTCCAGCTTGACAGCGTTCCCGGCGCCGCCAGCGGCCCGGTCAGATCCGCCATTGCATCACTGAGGATTGTTCCGTTCGAGCCCGCTGTCAGCTCGCTCAGAAGGTCGGAGCCGACACCGGCAGGAGCACCGGTCAACAGTTTTTCATACTCGAAATAGGGTGTCCCGCCCTCGATGCCCGCGCCTTCAATCGGGGCGGCATCCGCGGTCGGTGTCGCCGTGCTCCACAGCTTCTCGATACGGTCACAGGTCATATCCGTTGCCGGGCCAGCAATATATGCGGTAATCGAATTAATCACCGGCATAATGGCCGCCGACATCGCCGACTGAATACTGGACATCATGCTGGAAATAGTACTTTGCACCGTATTCAAAAAAGCGGTGACTGCCATAATGGATGCCGCCGGCAAGGGCAAGGATAGAGTGCTGGCAATCGATGTAATTGTCGTGATCCAGCCATTCAAGGTCGTAATTGTTCCAAGAAAACCACTAATTAAACCGGTAATACTACCGATCGTTCCTGAAATACCCCCAAGAAGAGCAGAAAACAGGCTCGTCGCCGTTCCCAAACCGAGCAAATCGGAGGCGGTCCCGATGAAATCGTCCAGATAATTCGTCAGCACCGGATCCACAACGTCCCCCAGCGCCTCGATGAGATATTCATCCGCGCCAAACTCAGGATAAGCCAGCGGCGGCGTAAATACCGTTGTATTTGGCGGCGGCGGCACGTCTGGAATAACATCAGAAAAAATCAGCCCGAGGCGCGAGGTCAGCCCCATCGCCTGATCGAAACAGGTCATCCCCAGCGCGGTATCATTGCGCTTGACGGTTTCACGGGTATAGGCCTTGTCCCGCACACGGATGGCATTGGCATGATTTTGCTGGTTCTTATTAAAGTCAGGATTGCAACCCTCCTTCAACGCCGCCCCAGCCGGAACAGCAAGGCCGGAGAGCAGCAGGGAAAAGCCCAAAACAAGAAGAGCGTTCCGAATAATTTTCATCCGTATCTCTCCTTTATGGGCACGGCCCCGGAATGACCCCAGCCGTCACAAGCACATCGCAGGACGTATTACTGGCCGCAAAGCTCGGCACCATCAATGTCGGCAAGGCACTCATCGCCGTATTCAGGGCCGTAAACTCGCCGGAAGAAGACGTCCAGTTGGCCGCAAAATCGGTCCCGGCCCCGGCGGGCGAGGTTCCCGTCACCAGGTCGTTAAATGTTGCGAAGGGAACGCTGGTATTGATCCCCTGCCCCTCGACCGCTGTCCAAAGCTGATCCATCTCGTCACAGTTATAGGGCCCGCCCAGCGCTGTGGCGGTATAGTCCACCGATCCGCTGTCCATCCCGAGAGAATCGCCAAAATAATTATAAAGATCGGACAGCGCGTCCCCGACAACCGGCGTCAATCCGGCCGTAAAATCGCCCGAGAAAATCGCGCCGCCATCGGCGGCAGAAACACCGGCCGCCTGATTGAAACAGGTCATCGCCAGAACACTGTCCGGCTTGTTGACAATTTCTTCCGTGACGGCCACATCATAAGCCACCTGCGCTTGCGCTTTGGCCTGCATAGCCTTCAAGACATTCGGATCGCAACCGCTGGCCGGAGCGGCCAGCGCTCCCTGCGTGGCAAAGACCAGACCGCCGGCAAGCACCAGAGCCCCTATACGGATTTGTAAACGGGAAAAAACGCCAGTCGTCATGATGGACACCCCTTGCTCAACTATATCTATCATTTTAGCAAAATTTATATCAAATGTCTTTAGGAAACTGTTATAATCCACCCTAACATCCTTGAAACAAAAGGTTTTTACAAAAAATATTATGCGTATTATTGGCGGCGAACACCGGGGAAGACCCCTGCTGAGTCCCGAAGGACAAGAAACACGCCCGACCAGTGACCGGGCCCGGCTGGCAATTTTCAATATTCTCCAGCACGCCAAATGGCCGCCCGCCCCCGCCGTCACGGAAGCTTTCGTCCTTGATGCCTTTGCCGGAACCGGCGCCCTAGGGCTGGAAGCCCTGTCCCAAGGAGCGCAACACGCTGTTTTTCTGGAACAATCCCAAACGGCTTTAAGCGTCTGCAAAGCCAATATTGCCAAACTCGGCTATGAAGCCAAAACAACCGCGCTGAAAACAGATGCCACAGCCCCCCCCGCACGGCCGGCTTCCCTTGCCCCGCGCACACTGGTTTTTCTGGATCCGCCCTATGGAAAAAATCTGGGGGCCGCCGCTCTGGCCGCCCTCGCTGAAAAAAACTGGCTGGCGCCCCGCGCCGTCTGCGTGCTGGAAATGGATAAGAAACGGCCCGAACCGGTGCCGGAAGATTTTCACATTGAAGACGAGCGCAGCTATGGCATCGCTCTTGTGCGCTTCATGGTTTTCGCAGGCGCGGACTGATAAATTTCATCGCCCGGTCAAAGGAATCCGCACTGATTGTATGTTTCAGCCCCGGCACGATTTCATTCGTCACCGGCACACCCGCTTTCTCCAGCCGCTTGACGGAGTCATCATGATGAAAGCTGACTTTCTTGGCAACCTTGTGGAAGGCATTCTTGAGCCGCCCGGGCTTCTGCGGTGGCGGCAAGGAAATTTTCTGCGTATAGAAAATCGCATCCTGATCACCCATCAGCATCAATACGTCCGGCTTCATCCGGGCCTTGGTGGCCGGCAGCACCGTGCCGGAATGGCATACGACCGCCGCACATTTCTCCTTGCGGCGAATAGCCGTTTGCACCGCAATCGACCCGCCCATCGAAAAGCCGAACAGCGCCAGATTCTTTGTCGCCAACCCGCGCTTCTGCAATTGCGCATCCAGAAACCGGTTGAGCTGCTGCACGACGGGGATACGATTGAAGGTATGGCCCAGCATCAGCTTGGCATGCGGCGCCACCTGCTTTTCCAGCTTGTGCCAGGTATAGAGATCCTCCACATGCGGCACACCGTGACGGCTCTTGTGCTCATCGCCCGCTTTCAACGCGAAGGGTGCCTGCACGATCAGCACATCGGCCTGCGGATACTGCCTATGAATCTCCGGCACCAGCTTGGTAAACATCTCCGGATGGTTGGCATGGCCGTGCAAGACAAGAACCAAAGCCTCGGCCTTGCCTCTGGGGGAAGGAAACTCCAGAAAATGAAAGCCGTCTTCGTGCTTCATCTGCCACTCCGCTTTGTTCCTGCGAAAGGAAATATTATGGAGAGACTGACCAACTGTAAAGACAAAATTTAAACATTATGTCAAAACTGTGAATCCGCGATCTGCATGGCGGTTTTATGCCCGCCCATGACCGGCGCAGTCAGGCCATGGACTTGTGGCAACAAAGCTTCCGCAAAAAAGCGCGCCGCGATGATTTTCGCGTTCAAGAATTCCGCGTCATCGCCCGATTGCAACATGCTCTGTGCAGCCACCGCGCCCTTCGCCATCATGAAGCCGCCCGCCACCAGAGAGAATTGCCGCAGGTACGGCACGGCGCTCGCGGCCACGCTCTCCATATCCGCCTTTGCGTTCGCCAGCAGCCACGCCGTGCTCTTTTCAAGCGCCACAATGGCGGAAGCCAGCGCAGCCGCAATCACGGCGAGATCGTCACCGGCCAGAGCATCCATGTCCTTGACGAGAGATTTCATCTCGGTCATGAATTTCGCCGCCTCGGTACCACCATCGCGCAGCACCTTGCGAAAGACCAGATCATTCGACTGGATGCCGTTGGTGCCTTCGTAAATCGGCAAAATGCGGGCATCACGGTAATATTGCGCGGCACCGGTTTCCTCGATGAAGCCCATGCCGCCATGCACCTGCAAACCGGTCGAAGCCGTTTCCACCGCGCCGTCCGTACACCAAGCCTTGACCAGCGGGGTGAGCAGATCGACCCGCGCCGCCGCGGCCGATTTTCCTGTATCATCGGGCGATTTGCGCATGCGGTCGATCATCCCGCCCGCATAATAGGCCAAGGCCCGCGCCGCCATGGTTTGCGCCTTCATCGTCAGCAACATCCGCCGTACATCGGCATGGGCGATAATCGACGTGCGCTTGCCGCTCTTGTCGCCAAGCCTGAATCCCTGCACACGTTCTTTGGCGTATGACAACGCATGCTGATAGGCCGCCTCGGCCAGCGCCACGCCTTGCAAACCCACGCCGATACGCGCATTGTTCATCATGGTGAACATGTTCTTGAGCCCTTCGCCCGCATTGCCGATCAGATAGGCAACGGCCCCCTCGTTCTCGCCGTACATCATGACGCAGGTGGGCGATCCGTGAATGCCCAGCTTGTGCTCCAGCGATACCGCCCGCACATCATTACGCGCGCCAAGGCCGCCATCTTCCCCGACCAGAAATTTCGGCACGATAAACAGGCCAAGGCCGTCGTTACCCTCGGGCAGCCCCTCCACCCGCGCCAGTACCAGATGGATGATATTCGGCGTAAAATCATGCTCGCCAAAAGTGATGAAAATCTTCTGCCCCTTCATCAGATAATGATCGCCGTTTTTCTTCGCGACCGTGCGGATGGCGGCCAGATCCGTGCCTGCCTGCGGTTCGGTCAGATGCATCGTGCCTGTCCATGCGCCGGAAATCATTTTATCAAGATAGATTTTTTTCTGTTCCGGCGTGCCGTATTTCTCCACCGCCTCGATTGCCGCTGCGGTGAGCAGCGGACAGAGGCCCAGCGCCAGATTGGCCGATTGCCACATCTCGTTGACCGCCATGCCCAGCGCATAGGGTAGCCCCATGCCGCCGTGCGATTCCGATGCCGTGACGGCGTTCCAGCCTCCCTCGGCGAATTGGCGATAGGCCTCCTTGCATCCCTCGGGCAGTTTGACACCGGTTTCGGTCATTTTGGCGCCCTGCACATCGCCTGTGCGATTGAGCGGCGCCCAGACTTCTTCGGCCAGTTTCGCGGCTTCTCCCAGCACGGCCTCAACCAGATCGGGAGTCGCATGGCCGTAACCCTCCAGCGCGGAAATCGCGTCAAGACCCGCGATATGTTTTAACGCGAACTGCATGTCCTTGAGGGGCGCTTGGTACATGGGCTTTCTCCTTTAAATTTCAGTCCTCAAGAATATAAAACATTGGCTAAAAAATCCCTACCCGGATATCGCTGTCATAATTCATATTTCTGGCACGCCCTTTGCAATGTTAACAGGGCAAGAGGATCACAAGATTCCGCGATTATGGGTTGGGAGTTGGTTATGACACAGGCATTTGCACACATAAGCTCTGATATTATGCAGAAATATCAATCTGTTGCGCCAGAGCGCGTGATCAAGGCCGTGCAAAAAGCCGCCGCCAAAACCGGCGTTGATTTTACCTTTTTGATGGAAAAAGCCGCCACCGAGAGCAGCTTTGATGCCAAGGCCACGGCAAAATCTTCCTCCGCGACCGGTCTTTACCAGTTTATCGAGCAAACATGGCTGACCATGGTCAAAAACCACGGCGACAAATATGGCCTTGGCGCCTATGCCGACAAGATCACGCTGAAAGACGGCAAAGCCTGTGTGACGGACTGCGCCGCCAAAAAAGAAATCCTCGACCTGCGCAAGAACCCGGAAATTTCCGCCCTGATGGCGGGGGAATTTTCCGCCGAGAATAAAAACTACCTTGAAAACCACACACGCGATGACGTTGGCGGAACCGAGCTTTATCTCGCGCATTTCATGGGGGCCGGTGGCGCCGCTAAATTCCTCAACAGCCGCGCTTGCAACCCCGACGCTTGCGCCGCGGAAATTTTTCCCAAAGCCGCGCGCGCCAACAAATCCATCTTCTTTGACAAGACCACGGGCCAGCCCCGTACGCTGGACCAGATTTATGCCCTTTTCGACAAAAAGTTTTCGGGCGGAAACCCAGTTTCCCCAAACACTGTAGCCAGCCCCCCCCTTCCTCAACAGGCTGATACGGTTTCCGCCCCCGCGTCCCGCGCCACGCCCCCCCTCACCCCTCTCGATGTGGCCGGGACGCTCCCCTCTTTCGACGATGATAATGAAGCAGATGACATTATCTGGAACGATGACCGCCGCTTTTTTCCGCAGCACCCGAAGCTACCTCCGGCGCGGCTTTCCCCCGTGTCCATCATGGCGATGGCGGAAATGACGCAGACGCTGTCATCGCTCGGCACCCCACGCGACAGGGACGGTTATAATTCATGATCCCGATAAAATTTCCGGTCCCGATCCTACAGGCGAAATTTGGGCACAATAGGCCGCGTCGGCGTGGCGGAAGAATCTTTTGCCTCTTCCCCGGCTTGCGCGACTGACAGGAACGCGGCAGCACGCCTGTCCCCAAATGCGGAAAACTGCTGCGCAAGATCCTCCCGACGGGAGGACTCTTTAAACTCCGCCAGAGCCATTTGAGCGAGGATATTTTCCCGTTGCTGCGACAAGGAATCCGCCATGGCTGTCAGCTTCGTCGTCAGATGGCCTGTTCTTTCCTGCCAACCCTCGGAAACATCCTGCACAGTCATGTCCGCCGTCGCAGCGCCCACATACAACGAGCCCAGACCGCCCATTATACCCACATAAATCAGGCTGACGCCCGCCGCCGCGGCAGCCGTTCCGACTGTTACGACAAGGCATCCCATCGCTGCGCCTGTTGCCAATATCGCTGCGCCGACAGACATGCGTCCGGCACGTTTATCCCCCTCTGCCGCCAGTTCTTTTACAAGGTCCTTGGCGGTCATTTCCAGCGCAAGCAGCCGATCATAGCGCTCCACGGCGTCCGGAAGAGCCATCGCCTTTTCTATCTCGCTCTGACAGCTTTCAATCAGCTTATGTGCTGCGGTTTCTGCCGGGATTTCTTTTTTCTTTAAAAAATGCATGATGGGCCTCATTTATAAAAACGGAATGGAGCATTATAACAAGCATGTTTATTATGTCAACTTATATCTTTAAACAAATATTCATTAATTACAAATGCTTAACTCATTCAGCCGCGCCTTGATTTTCAGCAGATCCTGCCACGCCAACGCCTTTTGCGCCGGTGCATGCAGCAGATAGTCCGGATGGAAGATCGCCATGGAGGGAATAGGCTTTTCCGCTCCTTCCGGCTGATAGTCCAGCCACTTCCCGCGTAGCCGCGTGATCCCCTGATTGGTTTGCAGCAATGTTTTGGCGGAAACGCCCCCGACATAAATCAGCACTGCCGGATTGACCAGCGCGATATGACGCTGGATAAAAGGGAGGCTCAGGGCGATTTCCGCCTCCGCCGGCGAACGATTGCCGGGGGGACGCCAATTGATAATCGTGCTGATATAGATATTCGTTTCCCGCGAAAGCCCGATAGCCGCCATCATCTTGTCAAACAGAACACCACCCGCCCCGACAAAAGGCCTGCCAAGGCGGTCTTCTTCCGTGCCCGGCACTTCGCCCACCAACATGATGCGGGCAGACGGCACGCCATCGGCAAAGACCATCTGCGTTGCGGTGCGCTTGAGCGACAAACCGTCAAAACTTTCCAGCGCGAATTTTAGTTCCTCCAGCGTTCGGGCAGCCTGTGCCGCCTCGCGCGCCGGCCCCAGCGATTCAAACGTTCCGGCGGGCGCCGCCTGTTCCCTCGCAGAGGAAGCCGCCGTTACCGGAAAAGAAACCGGCAAAGCAGAAACCGGTGTCTCAATATTTTTCAGAATAATCGTGCGGTCCTGCCGTTCCGCCCCGATTGCCTCATCGGCACCGGTATCGATATAAAATTGCAAAAGTTCTGCTGGTGAAAGGTTGGATTCCATGCCTGAAGTCTATTAATATTTCAGAGCCCTGTCACGGATTTAAAAAATCGAGGAAAGACATAGAGATGAGCACCGTCACGCAGAACGTCCCTGAATCCCCTGCCCGCGAGTCGATGTCCTATGACGTCGTTATTGTCGGCGCGGGGCCGTCCGGACTTGCCGCCGCGATCCGGCTCAAGCAGCTCAGGCCGGAAATTTCCGTCTGCCTTCTCGAAAAAGGCTCGGAAGTCGGCGCGCATCTTCTCTCCGGCGCCGTCTTCGAACCGCGGGCGCTGAACGAACTGATCCCCGACTGGAAGGAAAAAGGCGCGCCGCTGGAAACCCCCGCCACCGCAGACCGTTTTTTGTTTCTCACTGAAAAACGCGCCTTCCCCCTGCCGACGCCGCCGCAGATGCACAATGCCGGAAATTATATCATCAGCCTTGGCGTTTTCGCCAAATGGCTGGCGGAACAGGCCACAACGCTTGGCGTGGAAATCTACCCCGGCTTTGCCGCCGCCGAAATACTCTATGACGACACCGGCGCGGTGCGCGGCGTCGCCACTGGTGACATGGGCATCGACAAACACGGCAGTAAAACGGCGGCCTACCAGCCCGGCATGGAACTGCACGCAAAACAGACGATCTTCGCCGAGGGCTGCCGCGGTTCGCTCACGCAGCTGCTGTTTGAAAAATTTAACCTGCGCCAGAATTGCGATCCGCAGACCTACGGCCTCGGCATCAAGGAAGTCTGGGAGATTCCCGCCGACAGGCACAAGCCCGGCCTGACCGTTCATACCGTCGGCTGGCCGATGGATAGCAAAACCTATGGCGGGTCATGGATGTATCATTACGGACATAATCTGGTTTCCATCGGTTTTGTGGTCGGACTCGACTATCAGAATCCCCATCTTTCCCCGTTCGGCGAAATGCAGAGATTCAAGCTGCATCCGGAAATCAGGAAATATCTGGAAGGCGGCAAGCGCATTTCCTACGGCGCCCGCGCGATTTCCGAAGGCGGGCTGCAATCCCTGCCCAAGCTGTCCTTTCCCGGCGGGCTGCTGGTCGGCGACACGGCAGGCTTTCTCAATGTCCCCAAGATCAAGGGCAATCACACGGCGATGAAATCCGGCATGCTGGCGGCGGAGGCCGTCGCGGAAATGTTCGGTGCCGGAAATCCGGCGGGGCAGGAATGCACCTCCTATCGCACGAGGTTCGAGCAAAGCTGGCTGCATGAGGAACTCCATCGCGTCCGCAATATCCGTCCGGCCTTTCACAAATGTTTTTTCATGGGCATGATCTATGCCGCGCTCGATACCCTCTGCGGCGGAAGATTGCCGTGGACATTGCGCAATCATGCCGACCATACCAGCCTGAAAAAAGCGGCAGAGGCGGCGCGGATCGACTATCCCAAGCCCGATGGCGTTCTGACCTTCGACCGCCTCTCGTCTGTTTTTATCTCCAACACCAACCATGCCGAAGATCAGCCCTGCCATCTGAAGCTCAAAGACCCGACCGTGCCGGTGCGTTTCAACCTGCCGGAATACGATGAACCCGCGCAGCGCTATTGTCCCGCGGGCGTTTACGAGATCGTGCAGGACGAACAGGGCGCCCCGCGCTTCCAGATCAATGCGCAAAACTGCGTGCACTGCAAAACCTGCGACATCAAGGACCCGACGCAGAATATCGTCTGGACCGTGCCGCAGGGCGGCGACGGACCGAACTACACGGGGATGTAAATCCTTAAAAATCAATATATTATACACAACAAAACCAAATATTATGTATTTATGCTATACTGATCAGGAGTCTCTCTCCAAGGAGTCCTGAGAGCCGATGACGGATATTGTTTCAAAATTTATCGACCCGTTGGCCACAGACCGAAGCCCGCAGGACAAGAGTCCGCCCGCCGCCGGACAAACAGAATTTGAGCAGGTTCTGAATACCTTCTTCACCCAAAAAACCTCGTCGCAGGTCCAAGAGACCCTGCGGCAAATGCAGATACCGGAACCTAAAAACTACAACGAATATCTCCGTGGCACCGATGGCCTGATCATCTTCGACAATGCCCGCGGCGTCGTCATCCGGATCGAAAAAGAATCCGGCTATATGGACTCCAGCCGCGCCAACGACAGCCGCTGGATGATCCAGCCTCTCGCCAGCGTGAAAACCGCTACCGGCAGCGCCACCGTCGAGATCGTCCCCGGTGTACACTTCGAAAAAAGCGATGCCGAAAGCCGGAAACTGTACTGGAAGCTTGCATCGGACGGATATGATTTCTGGGACGAGCGCCTTGACAACGTTGGCCGTCTGCCCCTTAAGAACGTGCAGTTCCCCGAGGGCGTGCCCGTTGTCATCGACCGTATGGCGGCCCGCCCGCTGGAATCCGTTCATCTGCTCAACCGCGCGCTGCCGCTTACAGTTTTTCCCTGGCTGCTGGAAGGACATCGTTCCCCCGTACATAAAAATGACCTGCATTTCTGGGACATCATTGCCGAGCAAAAGCAGATGATTTCCGAAGGGGCGCGCAAAGCCACCGGATATGTGATGCCATCGGCCCTGGTTCCACCCCCCGACCCGCAGGAAGTGCTCTATGGCGACCTGAAAAAATCTTTCCGGGAGGCCTGGCCGGAGGATGCCACAGCTGCCGACCCGCAAAAAATGAAGGCTTTCTGGGAGCAAACCGCACGGGCCAAAACCGAGGGCCGTCTGGTCGCGGGGTGGAATGAGGAGGCCTATGATGGCAGGATGAGCAAACCCAAAGAAGCCCCTAATCACGCTGAGGCCTATGAGAAGCGCCTCAATGCCGCGGGCATCTACGACGTTGAAAAATCCTCCCTGCGTGTGGAGGTGCTTTCTACCATTGCTCGTTACCGCATGATGGGGGAAAAGAAAATGATAAGCCGCGGCGGGCAGGAAGTTTCTTTCTTCGAACTACGCACCAAAATGCCCGGGACAAACGATTACTTGCCCCTGCGCTTGCCGGATCCGGATTTTGCACGGCCAGCACCGGATTTCGAGAAGAGAAACAGGCTGACAGGCATTTCCGGCCAATATACATTCCCGGACCATCTGCAACCGACTGAAATCCAGGCCTATGCCATGGCTTTAAATCATGCCGCGATGCGCGGGGACATCACATCTGCGACCCGTCTTGAAAAGATGGAGAACCTGCATGCCGCGCTGGTACGACACACCCCTGATTTGGCAAGACTGAAAGTCCCCGAAGGCAACCGTACTCAAGCCCTTTACGATATCGCACTTGGCAGCGCCAGCGGTTATAACATAAAGGACATCCAGTTCTATATTTCAGGCAATAATGGTGTCGTCGCCGGGAAAGACCCCACCTACAAAACCCTGCTTGATCAAGTCCACGCCCATGACCGGCCGGAGTGGGTCCCCGCTCCGGAAACGCTGGAAAACATCAACCGGCAGATGGAGCAAAGACACGCTCCCGCGGCACACTCTCGTGTCTCTCCAAAAGAAAGCCTGCAATCCAAGGCCGGAAAAACGACAGGGCGGGCGGACATCGCCCTCAGTCTAGCCGAAGGCAACTATGGCATGGCTGGCGTGGCCGCAGGACAGCAACTGGTTTTGAATGAAAAAGCCATGGCCGGGGCTGCAAAACTGGCCGTGGATATCGCGCCTGTCGCCAAAGGGATCGGTTTCTTCGCCAAAAAAGTTCCGGTCATTGGCGCGGCGGTTACCGCGGGATATGTTCTTTACGAAGTTGGCGACAATCTTGTTGATGGCCAGTATGGCAGGGCTGGCGCGGCGCTGGTCGCTGGAACCGCGGAAACGATCGGTAACCTCGTCGGTTTCGGCGTCGGTGACGGGGCGCGTGAAGCGGCCCGCAGTGGTATTATCACAGCCGCCGGGGAAGAATACGCGCCGATGAAATCCGGCCTGCGCACGTTAGGAGAGCGCGGCGCGGATTACCTCGGAAAGTTCATTGGCGACGATACCCCAGAAAGAATTGCTCAAAGACAAGAAGATCTCATTAAAAGCGATCCTGTTCTGCCAAAAACGGTAAAGCTTTCCGGCAGGACCGTCCCCCTGACAGAAGCGTTGCGCGAAGAAACCTTCCGCAAAAACTTCCGTGAAACACTGGCCAAAGCCAACGGCAAGGACGGGCTCGCCCTTGAAACCCAAATCAAAAATATTGAAACTTTTGAAAAACTTGAAGCAACAAGAAGGCAGCTTGCAGAAAAGAAACCATCCGCGTCAGAAAAAAGATTGCCTGCTCCGCAGATAGCGGATCAGCAGATTCCCTGAGCAGGAAAAAGATGCTATTGACTTTTTCATAATCTCGACATATCATCCCTGATACCCTGACAACAAAGCGGATGATTCCCATGACTGACAAAGCACCCCTGACGGAGCCCTTTTTCAAAAATTCTGGCCTGACGCTGGAAACCGCCACCTACCTTGTCACGCAAGGTCTGCAAGGCGCCGATTACGGCGAGCTTTATCAGGAAATCACCGCCAGCGAAGGGCTGGCCAAGACCGGCGGCAAATATACCGCTGTTTCCATCGGCAACAGTTCAGCCGGTTTCGGCTTTCGGGTCGGACAGGGCGAAAAAGTCGGCTATGCCTATGCGGCCGATTTCAATGCAGAAGAACTAAAGACTGCGATTGCGCAGGCCCGCAAGGTTCTCGACACCACCCTGCCCCCCGCCGTGATACCAAAGTCCGGCCACGTGGCGCAACAGCTCTACCCTGCGGAAAACCCGATGGACGGGATGAGCCTGACCGAAAAAATCGCCAGTCTGGATGCTCTCGAAGCCTATGCACGCAGCCTTGATCCGGCCATCACCAATGTTTCCCTGTCCTACAACGCCTCGGCCAAAACCGTTCATATTATCACAGCAGACGGCCAAAGCCTTGTCGACAGCCGTCCGATGGCCACGCTCAGCATCGGCATAACCGTGACGGATACAACGGGCAAAAAAGAAATCGGTTCGGCGCTGGTCGGCGGCCGCGTCACCTGCAAGGATGTTTTCAATGAAGTGGCGGCCAAAAAAGGCGTCGCCGATGCCCTGCAACAGGCCAAAACCCTGCTAATTGCCGAAGAGGCCCCCGCCGGAATCATGGATGTGGTCCTAAGCCCCGGCTGGTCCGCCGTCTTGTTGCACGAAGCCGTCGGCCACGGACTGGAAGGCGATTTCAACCGCCGGGACATTTCGGTCTATAGCGGAAAAATCGGCCAGCAAATCGCCTCCGCCGAGGTCACGATCATCGACTGCGGAAATCTGGCCGGAGAACGCGGCAGCCTGCATTTCGACGATGAAGGCACCCCGACGCAGGAAAACGTCCTGATCGAAAACGGCGTGCTGAAAGGATACATGCAGGACCGCCAGAACGCCCAGCTGATGGGCGTGGCCCCGACAGGCAACGGACGGCGTGAAAGCTACGAAGACGCGCCGATGCCCCGGATGACCAATACCTATTTCAAAAACGGCACGCATGACCCGGCAGATATCATCAAATCCGTCAAGGACGGGCTTTATATTTCCGACATGGCCAACGGTCAGGTCGATATTACCTCCGGCCAGTTCAACATGAATGCAAAACTGGCCTACCGCATACGCGATGGCAAGCTTTGCGAACCGATCAAGGGCGCCTCGATCACCGGCAAAGGCGCAGATATCATCAAGTCCATCACCATGATCGGCAATGATCTGGAGATTGCCAAAAGTTCCGGCAATTGCGGCAAGAACGGCCAGAGCGTTGTCGTCGGCTGCGGCCAGCCCACGATCCGCGTCTCCAACATGACGGTTGGCGGCAGCAAAGCAAAATAATCAAGCGGAGAATTAAAAATGTCTGATGCAAGAACGGATTTCATGAACAAGGCCCGCCCTCTGGCGCAAAGCCTGCTCGACCACGCCCTGACGGCCGGGAAAGCCTATGGCATCACAGATGCTGAAATTGTCGTCACAGCCTCCAGAAAAGAGGAAAACAAGGTTGAAAAAGGCAACGTCACGGAATCTCTGTCCGGCAGCAGCGTTCTTGTCCACATCACCCTGTATGCAGACGGCCATGTCCTGTACTTCAGCAAAAACACCCTTGACGCGCAGGAATTGCGCGCGGCTATGACGGAAAACATGCGCGTTATTCATCTGACGCCGGAAAACAAGGATAACCGTCCGCTCGAAAAAGAAAAGGTTTACAAAGGGCCGCTGGCGGATTTTGATCTCTATGATACCGCACCGCCCCCTCAGGACGATCTGATCGCCTATGCCAAAGCCGTGGAAGCTGCAGCCATGGCGGAACCGGGCGTCAAGACGATCCGCGCCGCCGGCGCTTCGCAAAGCCGCTATCATTACCTGAAACTGTCCACCAATGGTCTGGTGTTTGAAAACCACAGCACGGCCTTTCAGGGCGGGGCTTCCGTTATCGCCGAGGACGGCAACGGCATGCAGATCGGCGGCGAGTACAGCACCGCGCGCCACTTTTCCGACATGACTCCTGCAAAACCTCTCGGCCAGAAAGCCGGGCGCAATGCGGTGGCAAAGCTCAGCCCCATCCTTCCCCAGACCGGCGAGATGACCATTGTCCTTGACAACAGCGCTGCCGCTTCATTCTTTGGCGCCGTTTATTCCGCTATCGACGGGGACCGCGTTTTCAGGGGCACGACTTTCCTGAAAGACAAAATCGGCCAGCAGGTCATGAGCAAGGAAGTCACGCTGGAAGACGATCCCCGGATTCCGCGCGGCCATGGCTCGAAACACATTGACGTGGCAGGCAGCGAAGCCAAAAAAATGACCTTCATCGAAAATGGCGTCCTGAAAAGCTATCACGTCACCCTGAACGAGGCCCGTCAGCTCGGCATCGCGCCCATGGGCCGCGAACACGGCTCCACCAACAGCCGCATCCTGCCCGGCAGCCTGACACCGGACGCGCTGATCGCCGATATTAAGGAAGGCCTGTATATTCAGGGGTTCAGCGGCGGCACGGTAGATGTGAATAGCGGCCAGCATTCCAGACAGGCCCATGGCCTGCTGATCAAGGACGGTAAAATCACGGATACCGCGGTGGCCGGTTTTGTCGTCTCGGGCAATCTACGCGACATGTTCATGAGCGTTGCCCTGGCCAACGACACGCCGGCTCTCCCCAGCACCAAACATTCGCTGGCGGCCCCCACAACGCGGATCAACAAAGTCACCATCGCGGGGCGGTGAATTTGGCTCTGCCGCAATCCTACTCGGGCTTGCGGAACAAGGGACGGGATTTTTCCGGTTCGTGCACCCAAAGCGGATTTTCCGGCAAGTGCTCCTTCGCTGCGGCGGGCGGATATTGCATCTCCGGGTAATGCCCCCTGTCAAAGGGCGTCCATTCTCCCTCGGGCTGGGCCAGACGATCCAGCACGGCCGTCAGGACATGGCCGTGAAAGAGCAGCCCCATATGGGCAGAGATGACCTCGATATTTTCCGTGTGCGGCGCATCCGGATTAAGACTGGCGCGCCAGTCCACCACACCATCGGCCCGCGAATAAACCGAAGTCGTCGGCACAGGCGGCGGCGTCAACCCGCGCCGGTGCAACTCGGCATCCTCCAGATGATTGCTGTCAGGATTAAAAAACTCGTAAATCCGGCGCAGATGTTTCGGCGTCGCGTCTTCCGTCTGCGCCGCTATGCCAAATGGGGTGCCCAGCGTAATGACGCTCCGGACCAGCTCCGGAAATTCCCGCGCCAGTTCGCGGGCATAAATACCGCCCAGACTATGGCCGACGATCGTCACCTTGCGCCCGCCATTCTCTTCAACTATTTTATGCAGCAAGCCGCTTAGATGTTCCGCCGTCTTTTCGCCCAGACCCAGATTAAACCCACCCCCCCAAGCATAGGCTTTATACCCTTTCCGCGACAGGTTCTGCCGCAGAGTTGCCGTATAAAGATCGTTCGTCAAAAATCCCGGCAAAAGCAATACCGGATGCCCGTCACCTTCCGGTGCCAGCTGCAGGATTTTTTTCCAATTCGTCGAGAAACTGTAATTATCAAACATGTGCCGGTATAACTCCGCAGCAGAATTAAAAATCTGTCTTATTTTCTTTATCATAACACTTATTCAAGTTCTTTGAAGGATATTATGGGGTATCCTTATAGAAAATATTGGCACTGTCAATACCTTGAAATCAGTAGCAATTTTGTACTCATTAATTTTAATTGCCCCTGACCCCTTTCTGATCAGAACTTGTTAACTTCTCTATGCGACCCTGTAAATAGGGGGATCCTGCTGAAAACACGCTTCCTCCGGCATAAAGGGGGCGCCTTTGGCGAGAGTATTTATGAAAATTAAATTACGTTTCACAGGAATCCTTGCCGGACTGGCCCTGACCCTGTTATTGGCCAATGCCTGCGCCACCGCCGCCGGAAATGCCCAACGCAGCAAGGAAATCTACGTCCTGCTTGAAAACGATACCCCCGCTGCCCGGACCCTGTCCGGCAACTATCTCGCAGGACGTTTTGCACAGCGGCATCAGGACTGGACTGCGGCGGAAACCTACATGAACGGCGCCATGGCTTTCGACAGCGCCAATCCGCAGCTCCAGCAAAAAGCCTTTTTACTCAGCCTCGGGGCCGGAAATATCCCCAAGGCCAAGGCTCTGGCGGAAGATATTGTTGCCGCCGATAACAAAGCGGATCTGGCCCTGATCTTTCTTGCCAGCGAAGCCCTGTCCCGTGATGACTATACTCTGGCGCTGAACTACCTTGAACAATTGCCGCAGGAAGGTCTGGGCCAATATACGCGCCCGCTATTAACCGCCTGGACGCTGGCCGGAAAAGGCCAGAAAGACGAAGCGCTGAAATTGCTGGCCGCTGAAGCCGACCCCGAAGATCCCGCCTATACCTTCCATGCCGGACTGATTGAAGAGATGTCCGGCGATATGGCAGCGGCTGCCAACCACTATAAAAAAACCGTTGAAACCGGCCTGACCCTGCATTCTGCCGTGATCATCGGTACCTTTTATCAGCGTTACGGCGCGCCGAAAATTTCTGCGATGATCTATGACAGCCTTGGCCGGATGTATCCTTTCAACCCTTTTTCCAACAGCCTGTCCGCAGATAAAGAAAATCTGCGCCCCGGCGTCACCCGCGCTGCCGAGGGTGCCGCTTATGCCCTCTATGATCTGGCGGCCCTGCTCTACGAGCGCCACGCCTATGACAGCGCACAAATCTACGCGAATATGGTTGACATGCTCCTGCCGGACTCCCCCTTCACGGCCCTGATGCAGGGGGATATCGCCGCCCTGCACAAGCGCTACGACGCCGCAACGGCGCGTTACGACACCGTTCATCAGAGCTCCCCGCTCTACTGGCTGTCCCGCATGCGCATCGCGGAAATATATGAAATCAACGGCAAAATGGAACAGGCCGCCGCCATGCTTGCCACGCTTGCAGAACAACCCGCGACGCGCCAGCGGGCGCTGGTTATGCTGGGCGACCTTTACCGCCGTCATGAAAATTTCTCCGGAGCCCTCTCCGCATATGACACGGCCTTGAACGACATCAAGGAACTCACCGCGGATCACTGGCCGGTTATTTATGCCCGCGGCATGGTGCTTGAACGCCTCAACAACTGGCCTCTGGCCGAACAGGACCTGCTCAAGGCCCTGTCCTTCCAGCCGGATAACCCGATGATTCTTAATTTCATCGGCTATAGCTGGGTGGATAAAGGCATCAATATCGACCGTGCCATCGACTTTATCCGGCGCGCGGTTGCGCTGCGCCCGAATGACGGGTACATCCTTGACAGTTACGGCTGGGCGCTTTATCGCAACGGCCAGTCCCAGGAAGCCGCCGGATGGCTGGAAAAAGCCGTTACCCGCATACCGGACGATACAACCATTCTCGACCATCTGGGCGATGTCTACTGGCACATCGGCCGCAAAGCCGAGGCCCAGTTTCAATGGAAACGCGCCCGGGATCTCAGCAAGGATACCGGATTCCGCACCGTCATCCAGAACAAGCTGCAACACGGCCCGGCCAAGACCCCGGCAGAAGCCCCGCGGAAGGAAGCCAGCCTTTAAAATCTCCGCTGTCTGTCCTATGATGCCTTATGGCAGCTTTGCAATTCACCATACTGGCTCCGGCCAAGATCAATCTTTTCCTGCATATCACGGGGAAAAGGGATGACGGCTATCACCTCCTGCAAAGCCTGATTGTCTTCGTCGATGTGGGAGACACCCTGACCTTTGCGCCGCACGACGGCCTTTTCATCGATGTGGAAGGCGATTTCGCGACAGAGCTGCAATCCCCGCAGGACAACCTGATATACAAAGCCGCCCGCATTCTTGCCACCGAATACCATATGCCACTTCACGCCAGAATAACTCTTGAAAAAAATCTGCCCATCGCCTCGGGCATCGGCGGCGGCTCTTCGGATGCCGCCATGACCCTCACCGGACTGGCCAAACTCTGGGGCCTGCCGGAGGAGCAGGATCGCCTGCTCCGTCTTGCCCGGCAGTTAGGCGCCGATGTGCCGGCCTGCCTGATCCGCAAGCCGGTCTGGGCCGAGGGCACCGGCGAGAAAATGACCCGCCTGCCGGAAATGCCGAAAATGCATTTCGTCCTTGCCAATCCGCGCGTCCCCACCCGGACACCGGAAGTTTTCCATCGCTTCGATGCAAGGTTCAGCCCGCCGATCCAGTTTATCGGCCGCCGGAAAACGATGCACGAATGGATTGCAGACCTGAAGCTGTACCGGAATGACCTGACGGATACGGCAATTACCGTCAGCCCGGTGATCAGCACGGTGCTGCAAGCCCTGAAAGAAACGCCCAATTGCCATTTTTCCCGCCTGTCCGGTAGCGGGGCGACCTGTTACGGCGTCTACGACAATCATGAATCCGCGCTGGCCGCCGTCAATAAACTGCGCACGGCCTTTCCGCGCTGGTGGATCACCGCTGCCAGTCTGCTGTGACGGTCAATCACGCGGAAAAGCTTCCACCAGACGGTGAATCACCGCCGGATCATACTGGTTCATCACCTGCCGCGCGTGCTCCCGCGCTTCCGTCAGGGAAAGGCTGCGGATCCGCGCCTTGAGCCGTGGCAAGCTGGAAAACCCCACGGAAAACGTTTCGATCCCGAGGCCGAGCAAAAGCGGCGTATAACGCGGATCCGCCCCCATCTCGCCGCACAGCCGGATCGGCAGCCCTGCCCGTTTTGCCGCTTCGATCGCAAACTGCATCAGGCGCAGCACCGCCGGATTGAGGGGGTCATAGAGATCGGCAACCTGATCATTGCCGCGGTCAATCGCCACAGTATACTGGATCAGGTCGTTCGTCCCGATGGCGAAAAAATCCGCAACCGCCGCCAATGCATCGGCGGAAAGCGCGGCGGCGGGGATCTCGATCATCACGCCCAGCGGCGGCACTTTCTCCGGCACTGCCAGCCCGGCTTTTTTAAGCGCCTCGTAACAGCGGCGCAAAATACCGCGGCAGGTTTCCACCTCTGCTGCCGTCGTCACCATCGGCAGCAAAATCTGCACCGGCCCGAAATATCCGGCGCGGATCATGGCGCGGAACTGCGTTTCCAGCAAAGCCGGTTTCTTGAGAGCGAGACGTATCGCCCGCAACCCCAGCGCGGGATTGTCCTCCAGCGCCAGCTGCGGTCCCAGCGAGCGCGCGATTTTGTCGCCGCCGATATCAAGGATGCGAAAAGTGACCGGCTTTCCCTTCATCTCGCGCACAACCGATGCCATGGCTTCGAACTGCTCGTCCTCATCCGGCAGCGTTGCGCGGTTCATGAACATATATTCCGTGCGGAAAAGGCCGATCCCTTCGGCTCCCACGGCCTGTACCGCCGCCAGATCCCGCGGCATCTCCATATTCGCCAGCAACGTAATAGCCTGACCGTCGCGGGTTTCCGCCGTCAGGCGCGCCAGCTTGCCGAGCGTATCCCCGTCCGCGCGCAAATGCAGCAACCGGTCGCGGTATTCCGCCAGCGTTTTATCCGTTGGCGAAAAAATAACCTTTCCGCCCAGCCCGTCGATAATGATTTCCATTCCCGGACGCGCCACATCCAGACATTCCGGCGGCAGCCCCAGCACGGCGGGCAGCCCCAGACCGCGCGCCATGACCGCCGTATGGCCAGCCGCCCCGCCCTGCACCGTCGCAATACCGGCAAAACGCCGCGGATCAAGCCGGACCGTATCCGCAGGGGAGATTTGCTGCGCAATCACGATCCCTCCCGATGGCACGGCGTCAAGCGTCAGCCAAGGCGTCCCCGTCAGATGCCGCACCAGACGGTCCGCCGCGGATTCGACATCTTCAATGCGGGCGGCGATATATTTGTCGTCAAGAGCGCGAAACTGTTCTGCCAGATGCGCGACTTCGGAGGCAACGGCCTGCTCCGCATTCATCCGGTCCGTTTCGATCCGCGCGACAATGCCGCGCACCAGACGCGATTTGCCCAGCATGGCCAGATGGGCGTCCAGCAAAATCTGCGCTTCCTCCGCCGCATCCTCCGGCAACCGGGCCGCCCGCTCCTTCAGAAGGGCGAGCTCCCGCTCCGCTGCGGCGACGGCCTCCTGAAAACGCCGGACTTCCGCCGCCAGCGAATTTTCTTCAATCCGCCGCTGCGGCACCTGCGGCGCCGTCACGGCAACGGGATACACCGGCCCAATGGCGATATCCGGCACAATGCCAATTCCTGAAAAAACGCGTTCCCCCACGCCTACTCATCCTCGCCAAAACGGCTCTCGACCAGCGCGACCAAGGCCGCCAGAACCTCTTCGGCGTTCTCCCCCTCGACCAGAATGCGAATGCTGCTGTCAAGGCTGGCCGCCAGCATCAGCAATCCCATGATGGAAGTGCCGCAAACGCGCGCACTGTCTTTTATGACCGTCACCACGGCACCTTCGTGTTCCGCCAGCCGGACGAATTTTGCGGCGGCGCGGGCGTGCAAGCCCCGGCGGTTGCAGATTCTTACTGTCTTTTCAAGCACGGCCACAGGATCAGCCTTCCGCCAGCAGGGCTGTCGCGGCGGTGATATACTTCCGTCCCGCCTCCTGCGCGTCGGCGGCGGCCTGTGCCAGCGTGTTATTCTGACGGGAGGACGCCAGCTTGATCAACATCGGCAGATTGATTCCGGCCAACGCCTCGATCCTTCCCTCGGACGTCGCGGCAATCGCGAGATTGGACGGCGTGCCGCCAAACATATCCGTCAATATGATGACGCCCTGCCCGCTATCCACTTCCTTGACCTTGCGCAGGATTTCCTGGCGTTTTTCCTCCAGATTATCCTCGGGAAGCATGCAGACCGGCAGAATCTGCTGCTGCGGGCCCACGATATGATCCATCACCGCAATAAATTCTTCCGCCAGCCGCCCGTGAGTAACAATGACAAGACCGATCATATCAGGATTTTCCCTTCTTTTTGTTTCTCTTTATCCGTCCCGACCCGCCATCCTCCGCAACCGCAGTCTCTGCGCCTGCAGCGGCCTCCTGCAAATCCCGATGACCGATACCGACACTATATCCCTGCGCATCCAGCCAGGAAAAAAGCTGTTCGGCCACAAAAACCGAGCGGTGCTTCCCCCCCGTACAGCCAAGAGCAATGGTCAGATAACTCTTGCCTTCATGATAATAGCGCGGAAGCAAAGGTGCCAGCAAATCCGTCAGTTTCCGGAAGAACACGTCATAGGCGACATCCGCGCGGATATGCGCCATAACCGGCGCATCGCGCCCCGTCAGCGGCCGCAACTCCGGCTCCCAGTGCGGATTGTCCAGAAACCGGACATCAAAAACCAGATCCGCCTCGCGCGGCAGGCCGTTTTTAAACCCGAAGGAGGTCACAAAGACAAAAAGACCGTGACTTTTTTCCAGCTGGAAACGCCCCGCAATCACCCGCCGCAGATCCTGCGCCTTGAGATCGGAAGTATCGATCACAAGATCCGCCGCCTTGCGCAGCGGCTTCATCAGATGCCGTTCGCGGGAAACGCCGTCGCTCACCGGACGATCAACGGCCAGCGGATGCACCCGCCGCGTTTCCGTGAATCGCCGCTGCAAAACCTGATCCTGGCAGTCCATGAAAATCAGCTTGACCTCAAGTCCGGGCTTCGCCTGCAACCGCCGCAGCAAAGATAATAATTTTCCAGCGGCAAAGTCCCAGGCCCGACAATCCACCCCGATCGCAACGGGCTGTTTTTTTCCTTCTTTTTGCCGCAGCAGCGGTTCTGCCAGCGCCAGAGGCAGATTATCCACCGCCTTATAGCCGCTATCCTCCAGCGCTCGCAGCGCCGTGGACAGCCCGGCGCCGGACAGTCCTGTCACCAGCAAAACGCGGCGTTTTTCAGTTTTTTTCATCATGTCACCAGCAGCTCCGGATTGGACAGGACCCTCAAGGCCGTGCGAACCTTCAAAGGAGTCGATGCGTCGAACCCGTGCAACCGCAGGCGCGGCAGGGCCAGTCCGAGAATATCCGCCGTTTCGTTTTCCGGCAAGCGCGGCACCTCGCTGCGCGGCACCAGATCGACAACCAGCCGCAGTCTTGCCGTTGGCGCCGTTTCCGTCCGCAACAGCCCCACGCCCCGCACCTCGATCATCCCGCGGATCGGCTCCACCCCCTCGGCAAAAATCCGGTCATCGCGGCGGATAAAGCGCACCTGATCGTCGGAAATCAGCACCGCCCCTTCCCCGATCAGCCGGAAAGCCAGATCGGATTTTCCCGTGCCTGACAACCCGCGCAAAAGAACCGCCATCGGCAGATCGTCTTCGCCGGGCAATGCCACCGCCGTTCCGTAAAGAATAGTTTCATGCGCGTTTTTCATGACACCCCTCATGTTTTTCCCAGCGGCAGGATCATGACAAAACGCACGCCGTTAATGCCGCCGCTGCCTTCCCGAAGATTTTCCGCTGTCAGCGTTCCGCGATGCGCCTGCACAATCTGCCGCGAGATGCTCAGACCAAGGCCGGAATGCAGACCGAATTTCTCGTCCTCCGGCCGCTCTGTATAAAAACGGGTAAAAATCGTCTCCAGCTTGCCCTCGGGAATGAACGGCCCCTCATTGTCCACCTCGACAATGGCCCGGTCTCCCAGACGACGGGAGCGCACACGAATTCTTCCCCCCGCCGGAATAAAAGAATATGCGTTATCGAGAAGATTGTGCAAAACCTGCAAAATCTGAATACCGTTTCCCCGTACCGGCAATTCCAGCGCCGGTGCCGCCTCGTTCGCAACCCGCCCCGCGCGCCCCGCCGCAGAGGAAGAAACAGCACTCTGCACCAGCACCGCCAGATCAAGATTTTCCTTCCCGGCATTCATGATGTCGGCATCCATCCGTGACATGCTCGAAATATCGGAGATCAGACGGGCCATCCGGTCAATATCATCCCGCAGGATGGCGTATAGCTTTTCCTGCTGCGCCTGATTCTTGACAACGGCAAGAGTATCCACCGCGCTCCGCACCGAAGCCAGCGGGTTTTTAAGCTCATGCGCGACATCAGCGGCAAAATTGCTGATGGCATCAACCCGCTCGGCCAGCGCGCGCGTCATCTCGATAAAGGCTGCAGAAAGCCGCCCCACCTCGTCGCCGCGCCATGAATAATCCGGAATCGTGTCCTTGAAAACCAGGCTTTGCCGGACATTATCCGCCGCTTCCGCCAGACGGGAAATCGGCCGCGCGATCGTCTCAGAAAGATAAAGCGTAAGAATGACCGTCACGGCCAGCACCCAGAAAAACAATTGCAGCACAGTCAGCTGGATATCGCGCACCGCTTTTTCAATCTCCTGCCCCGGCTGCATAATAAAAACGGCTCCCAGCACGTTTTTCAAATTCTGCACCGGCAAGGCGGCCGTCAATACGATCCGTCCGTCATGATCCCGCCAGACCCGCATGAAGGATTGCCCCCCCAGCGTCTCGATCAAATCCGGATAACCCTGCACCCCTCTTGAAACATCATCGGGAAATTTCGGCAGGTTCATCCGCGTCGGCAGGACATCCAGCACCCTGTAAATATAATACCGCACTCGCTCTCCGAATTGCAGGCTGGAAACCGGCGGCGGCAGATCGACGATCTGCACCTCCCCGCCCGGTCCTGTCAGCTGATGGCTGTCCACCAGTTGCGTTCCGGTTTTCGAGAAAAGTATTGTCCTTTGCGGCGAAACCTCCGACAACTTGCGCAGCATTTGCAGCGCAAGGTCTTCGGCCAGCATCGGGCTGCCCTCGCTGTCCGCCCGCACGCCGCCTTCGGCCAGAGCGGCTGCCAGCAACTGGCCTTGCCGGGTCAGGGAGGAAAGCATCGTCTGCGTCAGTTCGCGCTCGTACTTCCCGCTATAAAGCAGGCCGATAACCAGCAGAAACAAAGCCGTCACGTTGACCGCCAGAATCCGCGATGTAATAGGCGAGAACCGTTTTTTCCGCATGCTCCTCGCGTCCTTTCTAGGTGTTTAATCCCTGAACCTGTAGCCGGCCCCATACACGGTCTCTATATGATCGAAATCGGGATCCACATCACGAAACTTCTTCCTGATTCTTTTAATGTGGCTGTCAACCGTGCGGTCATCCACATAAGTCCCGTGACCGTAAGCAACGTCCATGATTTGCTCGCGGGACTTGATATGGCCGGGATGACGGCCCAACGCCAGCACCAGCAGAAATTCCGTCACCGTCATTTCAACGGCTTTCCCTTTCCACAGGCAAATCTGGCGCTCCTGATCCATGACCAGATTTCCCTGTTGCAACACAGCGGACTGTCCGGCGGGACGCTGGCTTTTACGCAGGTTCTCCCGCCGCAGAATGGCGCGGATCCGCTCGATCAGCAGCCGTTGCGAGAACGGTTTGGTAATATAATCGTCCGCGCCCATGCGCAGCCCGAGAAACTGGTCAATCTCGTCATCCTTCGAGGTCAGGAAAATAACCGGAACCTGCGACGTCTCGCGAATTTTTTTTAATGTCTCCGTTCCGTCCAGCCGCGGCATTTTGATATCCAGCACGACCAGATCGGCCGGATCGCGCGCCAGACCTTCCAGCGCGGCCATGCCGTCATAATAAGTATCGACGTGGAACCCTTCAGCCTCCAGTCCCATAGAGACGGACGTCAGGATATTCCTGTCATCATCTACAAGCGCAATACGCTGTTTCATCCCCCCTCCGCATTCAGCCGCAAGGCATGCCCGACCAGATAGAGCGACCCCGTGACCACTATACGCTTTTGTCCCGGCGTTGAAAAGGCGACTGCGCGCAAGGCGCTTTCCAGATTTTCCGCCGCCCGCGTCGGCACATCGGAAACGGCCCTGATTTTATCCTGTAGCGCTGCCGCCGGCAGCATCGGCGCTTCTGGCGGATCGCTGATCACCGTTATGCTGGCCACGAAAGGCGCCAGCAGGCGATATACGTCCTCCGCCGACTTGCCCTCTTTCATTGCCGTAATGAGATGAACCGGCCCGTCCTTGCTCCATTTGCCGAGCGCTGCCGCCAGGACTTCCGCGCCGGAATCGTTATGCGCGCCATCCAGCCAGAGTTCATTATCCGGCGGTAGCAGGGCGATCAGAGCCCCCTGCTCCAGATGCTGCAATCGGCCGGGCCAAACGGCCTGTGCCAGCCCCTTCCTGATATTTTCAATCTGCAATACAGAACGAAACGGGCTTTGTTCCAGCACGGCAAGGGCTGTCGCGGCATTGACAACCTGATGATCTCCCGCCAGCCCCGGCCTTGGCAGCCGTCCCTGAAAAAAGCGGCCCTGATAGGAAAAGGATTCCGGATCCGCCGTAAAAGCCCAGTCATGGCCGGCGCAATAAAGCGCCGCCCCCGTCGTCGCGGCGGTTTGTCTGCAAATCTCCAGCACAACTGGTTCCTGCGGCGCAATCACGCAGGGCGCCCCGCGTTTCATAATTCCAGCCTTATGTGCCGCGATTTCCGCCAGTTCATTTCCCAAAACCCGCCTGTGATCGTAGGAAATCCGTGTGAGGACAGCGGTCACATTTTCTGCCACCACATTTGTCGCATCGTTCCGTCCCCCCAGCCCTGTTTCCAGCAGCACCGCATCCGCCGGCAACCGGGAAAAAGCCAGCAGCGCCAAAGCGGTATAAAACTCGAAGAACGAGACCGGCGCCGCTTTAGCGGCCGCCATGCATTCGGAGATCAGGTCCCGGAAGGGCGCGCCGGCAATCATCTCGCCATAAGGCAGGATGCGTTCCTCGAACCGGACCAGATGCGGTGAAATATACTTGTGTGTCCTGAACCCTGCCGCCGCCATGACGGATTCGACAAAGGCAAGGGTGGAGCCTTTGCCGTTCGTTCCCGCAACATGAATAACCGGCGGCAGCCTGTCCTGCGGATTTCCGAGCGCCGCCAGCAATTTCTGAGTCCGGCCCGTGCCGTCAGGATAAAGCGGCGGAAAGAACGCCCGCATTTGCACAATAGCGGCCTCGGTCAGGGGATCAGGAGACCAGCTCCACCGCAAGGACGACTTCTCCGCTCTGTCCGAAAGCTCCCGTTGCAAGGATAGGGTCCCCCCTCAGGGCAATAAGATCAACCCGCGCGCAGCGAGGCTCCGCCCGCGCGTGATTTCTGACGCGGCGTCATCAGCAACTGGATAATCGTCATCAGCTTTGCCCGCAACTCGCCGCGCGGCACGACCAGATCCACCATACCATGATCCCGCAGATATTCCGCGGTCTGGAACCCTTCGGGCAGGCTTTCGCGGATCGTTTCCTGAATTACCCGCCGTCCGGCAAAACCGATCTGCGCTCCCGGCTCGGCGATATGCAGATCCCCCAGCATCGCAAAGGAGGCGCTGACCCCGCCCGTCGTCGGATCCGTCAACAGAACGATATAGGGAAGCCCCGCTTCCTTGACGATCTCGACGGCAATAACCGACCGCGGCATCTGCATCAGGGAAACGATGCCTTCTTGCATCCGCGCCCCGCCAGAAGCCGGAATCACGATAAAGGCCGAATTTTGCGCCACGGCCAGCCGTGCTGCCGTCAGCAGACCATCGCCAACCGCCGCTCCCATCGAACCGCCCATAAAGCTGAAATCAAAAGCGGCAATAACAACGGCCTGCCCGCCGATCGTGCCCTGTGCGACGACAAGCGCGTCCTTGCGGCCGGTCGCGGATTGCGCGTCTTTCAGACGGTCGGAATATTTCTTGCGGTCCTTGAATTTCAAGGGATCCGTCACGGCCTTGGGAAGCTCGATATCCTGATATTGCCCCTCGTCAAAAAGCATTTCCAGCCGGGCGCCCACATCCATCCGCAGATGATGCTGGCAATGGGGACAGACATTGAAGCTTTTCAAAAGCTCCTGATGATGCAACATCGCCTCGCACCCCGGGCACTTCTGCCACAGATTGTCGGGAACATCTTTTTTCGCAATCAGCGCCTTGATCTTCGGCCTGACAAAATTCGTGATCCAGTTCATTTGTTTTCCCTTAATGATGTCGCCTATTCAATATCAGAGCCTTTGGAAAAGGTCATCCCCTATTTTTAATTACGACAATTTATTGATTTCTTTCAGTATGTTAGACGAAGCCTGCGCCGGACTGCCGGACTGCGTAATGGGGCGGCCGATCACCAGATAATCCGCCCCCAGCCCCGCCGCCGCGGCAGGGGTCATGGTTCGCTTCTGATCCATGGCCTCGCTGTCCGCCGGACGGATTCCCGGCACGATCAGCAGAATATCCCGCCCCAGTTCCCGCCGCAGCAAGCCGATTTCATGCGGCGAGCAAACAAGGCCGTCCACTCCGGATTCCTGCGCCAGCCGTGCCAGCCGGAGAACCTGATCCTGAACCGGACCTTGTTGTCCTGTTTCCCGCAAATCATTTTTATCCAGCGCCGTCAAAACCGTCACCGCCAGTATTTTAACGGGATGCGCCGCCGTTTTTGCGGCGGCAACCGCCGCCTGCATCATGGCCCTGCCGCCCGCAGCATGAACCGTCAGAAAATCCGGATTGCATTTCAAGGCTGACCGCACCGCGCCCGCCACGGTATTGGGAATATCATGCAGCTTGAGATCGAGGAAAATATAACGGCCTTCCGGCAAAGCCTCCCGCAGCGCGCGCACGCCAGCCGGTCCCTCGGCCAGAAAAAATTCCAATCCCAGCTTGATATGCACCGGAACACCGGACAAGTCCCGCAAAAGTGTCAGGGCTGCTGCTGTGTCTGGCGTGTCAAATGCGCAAAAAACGCCGCAAGTCATCTTGTTGCCCGCACTGTCAGCGATTAAATGTCTCGGGCGCCGCGGCTTCAATTTCAAAAATCGCATCCACCTCGACAGCGGCCCCCAAGGGCAGCGAAGCTACGCCCACCGCGGCACGGGCATGTTTTCCCGCTTCTCCCAGAACGTTCACAATAAAATCGGAAGCTCCGTTAATCACCTTGGGATGATCCGTGAAGGCAGGGGTGGCGGCGACAAACCCGCCCAGCCGCAGACAGCGTTTCAGACGGCGCCAATCGCCACCCAGCGCGGCATGGGCCTGCGCCAGAATATTAAGGGCGCAAAGCTGCGCCGCTTTTTGTCCGTCTTCCAGCGCGACATCCTGACCCAGCAGCCCTTTACAGGTCACAGCCCCGCCTGCCAGGGGCAACTGACCGGAAATATGCAGCGTAGAACCGGAAATTGTGAACGGCACATAATTCGCCACCGGTGCCGCCAGCTGCGGCAAAGTCACATTCAGTTCAACCAGTCGTTTTGCAATATCCTGCGCCATAAAAAAACCCTCCGTTAGCTTCAAACTAACGAAGGGCCTTACCCTCTGCAACCCTTCTTATCTTCCCATATTGGAAAGATCCAGGCTGGCGAAAGCCCTGTATTCACGCTCGACCTCTGCGGGCAATGCATCGCTACGGCGCAGGGCGGTGGCATTGAAAGCTCCACCGATATCAACGATCCCGCGCATCCACTCGTCGATTGCTTCATATTTCTTTTCCATCTGTGTCTCCTGCGGTGTTTTCACCCGTTGATTTCAATAACAGCCCCAGTATGTCATGAAATAGTTAATGGAATACTAATTTCATAATATACGGCCTTCGTTTATCTTATTGATATTATTCAATATATATTACAACTCCTATTTAATTTTCATATATATTGCCCTTTTTGGCGAATACTTCTAATATTCGCTGAACCGCCCGGAGAGAAAAAATGATTCGCGCCCAGTTTGACAAAAACGGAAAGCTGCTCAACGTCACGCAAACAAAGTTTTTGCGCGCTGTCGCCGCAGGCGATAGCGAACGTGTTCGCGACCTCTATAACGCCGGTCTGAAAAACGCCCGCGATCCCTATGAGGGCGATACAGCCCTGATCATCGCCGCCCGCGAAGGCCATATGGATGTTCTGCGTTTTCTCCTTCATAAAAAGGCGGATATAGACGCCAAAAACGACCGCGGCTCTACGGCCCTTCTTGAAGCGATCAAAATGAAAAGAATGGATTGCGTTATAAAACTTCTGGAGGCACAGGCCGAAACCAACGTCATGACTCTTTTCGGCCTGTCTCCCCTCTGGATGGCAGCAGTGCATAAGGATGCCGGACTCCTGAAACTATTACTGGATCATGGCGCCCGCCCTTCAAACCAGAACAATCCCTGGATCGCAGCCAGCACCGGTGACCGCCCCTGCATCGATGTTCTCCTCGCGGCCAAGGTCAGCTTGTCCCTGACAACACCGGAAGGAAATCAACCCCTGCATCTGGCTGCCGCCAATGGCCATATGGCCATCCTCCGCAAGCTGGCCGCGGCCGGTGCGCCGCTGGAATATAAAAATAAGCGGGGTGAAACACCCGCCGACATCGCAAGGCGGGAAGGCCAGACAGAGGCCGCAAATTTCCTGCAGGAAGAGTACAGGAGAAGAAGCACGGCTTTTCACACCGGCGCGGCAAAGCCCATTAAAACTCTCAAACCCCTTCAATTCAAAAAACCGTCATGAACCGGAATGCCGCGGCGGACGCCCTGCTTATAGAATCCGCCCGTCAGGGAAACCTCCACGGCCTCCGCAGGGCTCTGGAGAACGGTGCAGACATCAATACCCGTGACGAAAAGGGCCGCACCCCGCTGATGTGCGCCGCGATGACGCGTAATTCGAACGCCATCGACCTCTTGCTGAAATACGGCGCCAATCCTCTGGCACGCAATGCCGCCGGTCAAACTGTATTGGAATGGGCGATGCCTGTTTATACCGCCGTCCAGCGGGAAATTTTCGGCCATGCGCTTGACGGCGTCAATACAGATGCGGGAACCAGAGAAAGCCTCCGCTGCGCGCACATCCTATCTTCCCTGCAGAAGGCTGATAAAGCCGCACGGGAACGGCAGCTTGATTTCAGCACGCCGGTCAAAAAAAACCTCCGCCCCCTGCGCCCGCTTCACCTTAAAAAATAATCATACGGCCTTTTCAAACGGGTGCCGGATATCTGCCGCCGCGGATTCCGGTTCGGCAGGCGCCACAGACACCTCGGGCAGCAACCCGGGAAGGGCTGGACAGAGAAGATAGCCCCCATCGCGCCAAAGGGAAAGGCGTTTGACCCCTTTCTCCCAGCCCAGTAATAACAGCTTCTGGATGTCTTCCATGGAAGCGGATTGCGGCAAAGCAACGGTATGGCAGGCGGCGCCGGAAAGAAATTTTTCAACAGCCGCCTGCATCCTGATCTGCGCCACAGGGGAAACCTGCCGGATCCCGACCGATCCTTGCGGCAAAAGACAATCAAAAACCGGAAGATGCTCGACCTTCAGATGCGGCGCGCCTTCCAGCGTCATAGCGCCGCAACAGTAAATATTGGCGCTCTCGATCTCGTCTTCGGAAAAACCCAGAGCTGCCAGAATATCAAAGGCCGGATCATCGGCATTCTCGCCGCCAAGACCGAGCATATGCGCGCAGAAATCGGCCCCCAGCGTCCATTTATTAAAGGCATAGCGGATATGGCGCGCGGAACGCAGCGCGGATTCCAACGCATCCAGCGCCGCCTGCGGAAAGCCTTTTTGCCGGAGCGCCGCATGATTGATCGCAGGCGCATCCAGCAGCGTGCCGTGCCCTGTCACATAAAAACAGATATCATCCACCGCCGCGACGCCGTAGCCCAGCTTGAAAAGCGCCGCCGGTACCCGCGGATTCAGCATTTTGCCGTAGAGTCCCGCCGCCGCCCGATCCGCCAGATACCCTTCAAACCGCACCAAATGCGTTTCCGGAGAAATACCCCGCGTTTGCGCCCCCAGCAAGGCCGCTGCCGATAAATCGACATCGCAAACCGTCAGGCATCCATGCCGCAGCCCTTTGCTGCGCACGGCGGCGAAAGCCTCCTGCCAGATGTCCCGCGCCGAACCGGAAAGCTCCGGCAGCGAAACGGGCATCTTCGCCAAAGCCGCCATTTTATGGCGCATCTCCTGCAGGCACTCTTTTTCGTGCAACGCATATTTTTCAAAGGCCCCGCGCCGTCCGGCCAGCCCGGCTGAAACCGTATAAGCCGTCCCCGTCACACAGGCCACGATCAGAGCGGCCGTCGCACGCCCGGCATCGCTGTCATAGGCCAGACCTCTGGCCGTCAACATGGCCGCGAGATTGGTCATCCCCAGCGCCAATGGCCGGAACCGCAGCGTATTCACCAGCGGAAAGGACAGCGACGAGAGCGCTGCCTCCAGCGCAAAGATCATGACCGCGACGACATGCTGCAACCGGCCTTTATCCGGCAGGCCGTTTTTATCGACAAGGGCAAGCAGGTCAAGCGTGGCGGCTGGTGCCTCGCTTTGCGGCAGGAACAGGAATCCGCCACTGCCGCTTTCCGCCACGACGCTCCCTTCCGCCGCCAGCACGCCCGTTCTGGCATGGTCGCGAAACAGCACGGAAGGCGACCCCGCCGCCCAGATCGACTCCGCCAGTTTATCCCAGAGCTTTTCCGCCGGAACGTTCCGCTGCGGAACCCCGGCTTCTATCAGCAGCCAGCCATGGCCGGTCAGCGCCGTTTCAATGAAACTGTCAGAGAGGGAAATAACCGTTTCCAACGCCTGCAGGGCATCGTCGCTGTCCGGCAGATCCCGCCGCGTGACGGAAACGGATTCAAGGCCCTGCGCCGCGTAGTCAATCGCCATCCGGATTGCGGAATCGTCCAGCCCCAGCGCCCGCGCCGCAGCCACGGCCTGCGCCAGCGCGGGATTGCGCGCCGGATCACAGCCAAAAACCGAATCCCGCTGGCAGGCATCCATGACATGATGCATGCCCTGTTCCAGAACCTTTCGCCCGAGCGCTTCAGCCGCCGTGCGGATATCCGCATCGCGCCGCAGCCCGATAAAGGCCGCGCTTTCCGCATTCTCGACCGGCAGGGTGACCCTGATTTTTGCAGGCGCATCCCCTGCCGCCGTTTCCGCGAGGGCGAGTTTTCCCGCCATCCACATGACACGCTTCAGGACCTGCCGGTGCGGCGTATCCACCGGAACGGCAATACCGCCCGCCTGCGCTTCCAGCCCGAGCCCGCCGATCCGGTGCTGTTCAAAACCGCTCTCGGCCAGAGTCACGCCATAAGCCCAATCCAGCCCGCACCGCGCCCAGAGCGCGATTTCCGGCGCCGCGATCCGCTGCAGCAGAAGGCCCTGGAATTCATCATGAAAAATACGCGCTTCTTCCTCATCGGCAAAAAGCCCCGCCTTCCATCCGGCATATGCCAGCCCTCCCGCCATGCGGCGCAGGACATCGCGAAAATCGCGCTCATATTGATAGCGCGCCTCGGCGGAAATTTCGTCCAACCCGTTTTCATCAACGCCCGTGCGCCAGAGCCAGGACGGCACGCCCTCTTCCGGCAGACGGCATAGCAGCGACGGCAACGGTCCGGCATAAAAAACCTCCCGCAAAAGAACATCGATAGCCGCAGCATCCCAGAATTCCGGCACGGTGTATTCCATGCCGTCATCGCCGGTAACCATCCGGTAACCGGCGACAGACGAAGCCCCGCCGTCAGGGCGGGTATAGAGGCGCGTCAGACGCATGATATCCTTTAAAAATCCACAGGAATAAACGCCGCCACTGTCGCACAAGACGCGGGAACGATCAATGTGGTATTGATTTCAATTTATCGCGTTACGGGAAGTTGCCTCTATCTGCGTATTGTTGAACGCGTCCGGCAAAAAAGGCAGATTCAGTGCAAATCGATAGCTCGAAACCACCTCCACGAAAGAAATCCCGCTGGCAGCGGTATATTCCACGCTCACTGTCAGGGCGCCCAGATCCGGCGACAATATTTCCAGCGAATCGGTGACAATCTCCTCCAGATCCGCTGCTGTCGCGTCGTCGTGGACGGCAGCATAGCGCGCCGCCGTTTCCGTACCATACTGCAACCTGTTCCAAGTCAGAAAGTAAATCCCGACCGCATAAATCCCCACGGCAAAGGTCAGGAATATGGCGGCAATCAGCGCGAATTCCACCGCCGTCGCGCCCTCTTCTCCCCTCGCATATCCGGAAAAAAATTTCATGTTCATTGAATTTGCAATCTTGCGTTCCCCGTCATGGTAATTTGCTCCGGCATGCCGGGATAAGAGAAAAGAGGCGTATAGGTTCTGCTCATGGAAAAGGCATAAAAGCTGCGCTGGTACCCGTCACCATCGCAAGTCCCTCCGCAAACAATCTCTGCGCCATCGCTGCACTCGCAGACGGTTTCCGAAGTCGCCTCGATTTCCGCCAGCGCCGTTTCATCAAGGCCGGACGCGCCCAGAACATCGGTCTCCACATTTGCTTCGTCGCCGCCCTTGACAACATATTCCGCAGACGCCCGCGCCAGATTTTCCAGCTGCATCTTCTGATTGATAAACATGCCGAAATCGATCATCCCGACCAGCATGACCATCAGGACCGGCGCCAGCAAGGCAAATTCAACCGCCGCCAGCCCGCCATCATCGCGTCCAAAGCTCCTGATATAAGACGCCATCTCAATTCACCAGACGGATGGCGTTGGTGCCCGGCATGACGATATTCCGCGCCGCGCTGCCGTTGCAGGTATTGGCAATCAGCGGGTTCCCGTGCAGCGTCACTGTTCGCCCGATAATGCGCGAGCAGGGATCGATACTGCTTGCCGATGAAGCATTGCCGCCGATCGTAATTTCCTGCGAAGGGAAATAAGCGGCACCGTCAATCCGCACATCCGCCGTTCCGACAATACTGTTGCTGTCCGTCGAAGGCGCATCCCTGTCCTGATAGAACGCAACGCCTTCCATTTCCTCGCCCGCGCCCGGCGCAGAAATATCAATGCTCCGGCCGCCGCTAATACTGACCGTTCCGTTCGATCCGGAACCAGCGCTGTTTGTCAGGACAAAGGAAACCCCCTCTCCCGTCAGCGCTCCACCGCCGGTGACATTAAAGCTGCCGCCATCAATGATATAAATGCCGGGCTCGAAAGTAATATTGTTGTTTCCGGTGATCGTAATCCCGCCGCAATAAACGCCGGGCGACAATGTCGCATTGCTATTGACCCGCTGCGGCCCGGCCCTTTTTTGTGCCGCCGTGCAGGAACTATAGGCCGGAACATCTAGATCGGCATAAGGATCGGCGACCGTATCAGCGCCGGTCTTCAGCGAATTATACTGGAAATCGACGCTGCCGACCGTGTCATAGTCGCCATGAATGCGCACATCATCGACGTCAACCAGAACGCTTCCGTTCAGATACAACGCCTCGTCGCTTTCCGAGTTCACCGCGATTCCGCAATTCGGCATCGACACCTCGACGTTACCGGAGACTTTCAGCGCCTGATCCTCCGTTTCATCAAGGCTGAGAATGCAAGCGCTGCCATCGTTCAGCTCATCGACTTCAGCCTCGGCACCGGCGCCCACTTCTACAGACTCTATGAATATTTTCGAAAACCAGAGATTTGCGCTTTGCGAGAGCTCTACCGTCACATGCGTCTTGCCATCGACATCTTCGGTGACGTCCATCTCCAGCACACCGTCAGCCTCGATGAATCCGTTATGTACGGCCTCCTTCAGCGCCGCACTTTCCGCTCCTGCGGCGGTTCCGTTGGCAATCTCGTAAGCCGCCGCCAGTGCCGCCGCATCGGCCGCTGTTTGCAAGTTTCTTTTGTCCATGAACCAGGAACTGGCATCAACCGCCAGCCCGCCCATGCCCAGCATCACGGGAAGCATTAAAACGGCAACAATCGCGGCGATCCCGCTTTCGTCTGCATAAAACTGATAAACTCGCCTGAGAAAAAAGCCTGCCATTGCCTCACCATTCATATATTATGAATATAGATTCCGTTCGTAATCTATAGATTAATAGTTAAGCTTTGAAATATAATTAAATTTAGATAAAACTTTACCTTAATAAATATCAGACTGCGATTTTTATTTGCCCGGAACTATAAAAAGATTGCGCTTTTTCAAGAACTCCGCCTATTTTAGGAAGAAGAAAAACAGATTCTTACTGGTGTGTTTATGGCAAAAATTTCCATTTTCGGCGTGCTCTCCAATATCCAGATGCTGCTTCATACCCTTCTCAAGGGAAAGCAGGTCGGCACAGACAGCCTTGGCAATATCTATTACAGCGGCAAGCCCCGCAAAGGCACAAAGCTGGAACGGCGCTGGGTCATGTATAAGGACAAACCGGAAGCTTCCCTCGTTCCGCCCGAATGGCATGGCTGGCTGCATCACCAGACCGATATTCTCCCGCAAAAAACCAACCCCCGCCGCAAGGATTGGCAAAAAGCGCATCAACCCAATTTGACCGGAACCGATCAGGCTTATCTGCCGCCCGGCCATCCGCTGCGCGGCGGACAGCGGGCGGCATCGTCAAGCGACTATACCCCTTGGCAGCCGCCGCAATAATCCCCCCTTCTCACCTGAAACACTCTGGCAGAAAAAAATGAAAAGAAATGTCGTTGAAACCATCCTTGGAGCCGTTGTTCTGGTCGTCGCCGGCGGGTTCCTGTTCTTCTTCTACCGCACGACGGATATCCGGCCGGTCGCCGGATATGAAGTCACCGCCGCCTTTAGCAAAATCGACGGCCTTGAAACCGGCAGTCCCGTGCGCATCAGCGGCGTCAAGGTCGGACAGGTCCTTGATTTCAAGCTCGACCCGGAAAACTATACCGCCATTGTACGCATGAATATTCAAGACGGCATAAAACTGCCGAAAGACACAGCTGCCGTCATCAGCAGCGGCGGATTGCTGGATGGAAAGTTCATGACGCTGGAACCTGGCGCCGACGAAGACATGATGGAAGCGGGTGACAAGATCGCCTATACGCAATCCACCCCCAGCCTTGAGCAGCTTCTCGGACAAGTGGTTTTCAGCCTGTCCAAGACGAAGAAAGAAGGCGACGCCGCGGCTGAAGAAACCCCCTGATCGGAAAACCATGCGTATTTACGGTCTGTTCCTGTTTTTATTGAGCCTGCTGCTTCTGCCGCAGATGACGCTTGCGCAAACAACGCCGGCGCAAGAACAGCTGTCAGAGGAAACACAGCCGGTTCCCGATACGCCGCGCATGGAAGATATGCACATTGCCGTGCTCCGGACGATTGACAAAGTCTCGGCCCGCACCCATACCTTTGAAATTCCCGTTGACCAGACCGTCAAATTCGGCGACTCGCTGTTCATCAAGGCCCGCGCCTGCCGCAAATCATCGCCGCTTGCCCAGCCGGAAGCCGCAGCCTTTTTGCAGATCTGGGAGAAAGAAGGAGACAGCGCGGAAGCTGTCTGGGTTTTCAGCGGCTGGATGTTTGCTTCCAGCCCGTCCCTCTCGCCGATGAACCACCCGGTTTACGATGTCTGGGTAATCGCCTGTAAAAATTCCTCGACCGCCAAAAAATCCGAATCCGCTGTCACGGAGGAAACGCCGCCGCCGGATGCGGCAACCCCCGTTCCGGCAGAAAAACCGGCACCCGTAGAAAGTCCGGCGCCAGAAGGAACGGATGAGGAAACAGAAGTAACGGCGGACCCCCTTGCCCCTGCCCCTGCAGCGGATGCCGCCCCCAAAATCGAGGACTTGCCCCCTTCCTTCGAGGAGAACGGCGAAGACTGATCGTCCGTAAAATTGCGCGACAGGCAAAGAGCCTTCTTTAACAAGCGCTGATAGGCGGCACGGTCAATCTCGATAACCCCGAATTGCTTCAAATGCTCATTGATGAACTGCGCGTCCAGCAGGACAAAACCCTGCCGCCAGAGACGTGCGGCCAGATAGACCAGCGCAACCTTGCTGGCATCGGTCTTGCTTGAAAACATGCTTTCGCCGAAAAAGGCCCCGCCAATTGCAATTCCGTACAGACCGCCGCACAGGACACCCGCCTGCCAGACCTCGACGCTATGGGCATGGCCCTGCCGGTGCAGCGCCGTGTAAAGCGCGATGATATCTTCATTGATCCATGTTTCCTGTCGCGCGTCCGCACAGGCGCGGATCACTGCCGCAAAGCAACGGTCAAAAGTAACGTCACAGGCGCGCTGCCGCAGCGTTTTGCGCAGCCGCCGCGGCACATGAAAATCCCCCAGCGGCAGGATGCCGCGCTGTTCCGGATCCACCCAGAAAAAAGTACTGGCATCGCGCGTTTCCGCCATTGGAAATATGCCGGCACGGTAGGCCTGCAACACAAGCTCCGGCGTGATGGCGGCAGCTGTCATAGCCGCATCAGCGCGGCGCCGTTTTCCTTCAGCCAGCGGCGCGACTTTGCCCCTTCGGCGCAAAGCGAAAAGCAAAGAGCCCAGAATTTTTCCGAATGGTTCAGATGGATGCGGTGCGCCACTTCATGTGCCACGACATAGTCCATCACCTCCGGCGGCGCCAGCACAAGACGCCACGAAAACATGATTCTGCCATCCGGCCCGCAAGACCCCCAGCGCGCCATCGGGTCGGCCACCCGCACGGCTTTAGGGGCCAGATTCAGCTGAACCGCTTTCTCCGCAGCCCGCAACGGCAGCGTTTGCGCCGCAATCCCCTTCAGAAAATCCCGCACCCGCCGGGTCAAGTATTCAGGCCGTCCGTGAACAACCAGATGTCCGTCCGCCAGCCGCGAAACGCCCCGCCCCGCCTGATGCACAATCACGCAGTCCTGCCCCAGAATGGAAATCCTGTCTCCGGCCATCAGGGGCCGGTGCGAAACGCGCTTTTCCTGCTGGCGCGCGATCCATTGCCGGTTCTGCTCGATAAAACGCAGCGCAGATTTCTGCGAAACGCCCCGCGGCGGCCAGGTCAGAACCACCTCGCCGGAACGGGATTCAACGCGCAGCGCCATCCGTCTGGCGCGCGCGGAAGTCTTCACGCGCACGCCGCCGATTTCCGTCGGGATTTCAGGCGCTGGCTTTTTGCGAAACAGCATGATGGGCCGAAAGTAAACGGTTAAGCGCATCGATATAGGCGCGGCAGGACGCCACGATCACGTCGGTATCCACACCCCGTCCGGTAAAGGACTGCCCCTGCTCGGTCAGTTTTATCACGACCTCGCCCGTGGCATCCGATCCCTGCGTCAGCGCCTTCAGCTCGTAATTCGACAAAACTGCGTTGTCATGCGGCACCAGAACCCGCATCGCCTTGAAACAGGCGTCCACCGGCCCCTTACCCACGGCTTTGGCTTTTTTGCGCTCTCCCGTGACGTCCAGCTCCAGCTCGGCCTCCTGCGGCCCATAGGAGCCGGATTTGACGCCCAGCGAAACGAAACGCACATATTCCTCCGGCAGCCCGTCCTTGGAGGACGCAATCAAAATCAGATCGTCATCACTGACTTTTTTCTTGCGGTCCGCAAAATCCTTGAACCGTTCAAACGCGGCATTCAGTTCATCCTCCTCCAGATTGATCCCCAGCGTCTGCAGCCGCGTGCGGAAAGCATTACGACCGGAATGCTTTCCCAAAACCAGATCTGTCTTGCTACGTCCCACGGATTCCGGCGTCATAATTTCATAGGTCTGCGCATGTTTCAGCATGCCGTCCTGATGAATGCCGCTTTCATGCGCGAAGGCATTCGCTCCGACAATCGCCTTGTTCGGCTGGACGGCAAAACCCGTAATGCGGGAAAGCAGCTTTGACGCCGGCATGATCATTTCAGACTGGATCGCCGTTTCAAAAGGCAGAATGTCCGGCCGCGTGCGCAGCGCCATGACAACCTCTTCCATCGAAGCATTTCCGGCGCGCTCGCCGATGCCATTGACGGTACATTCGATCTGCCGCGCCCCGGCGCGCAGAGCGGCCAGGGAATTCGCCACCGCCAGTCCCAGATCATTGTGACAATGCGTCGAAATCACCGCCCGGTCGATATTCGGCACGCGTTCGACCAGCATCCGGATGATCGCATAGTATTCTTCCGGCGCCGAATAACCGACGGTATCGGGAATATTGACAGTCGTCGCGCCGGCCGCAATGGCGGTTTCCACCGCCCGGCAGAGGAAATCATGCTCGGTTCGCGTGGCATCCTCGGCGCTCCATTCGACATCATCGCAATGCTGGCGCGCATAGCCGACACTGCTCTTGATCATCTCCAGCACTTTCTCCGGCTCCATCTGCAACTTGTGTTTCATGTGCAGCGGGCTGGTCGAAATAAAAGTATGGATCCGCTTCTGTCTGGCGGGTTTTGTCGCCTCGATCACGGCATCAATATCTTTTTGCATGGCGCGGCAGAGACCCGCCACCGTTGCGCCCGCGGTTTGCTGCGCAACGCGCAGCACGGATTCGAAATCCCCTTTCGAGGCCGCCGGAAAACCGGCTTCGATAATATCGACGCCCATGGCATCAAGCATGGCGGCCATCTCCAGCTTTTCATCCAGCGTCATCGAATAGCCGGGCGACTGCTCTCCGTCCCGCAACGTCGTATCGAAAATCCAGACTCTATCGGCCATTCCCTGCCTCCTTCAATAAACAAAACCCATGACTTTATTCTATCATGCCGGAATGGAGTTTCCTAATCCTCCAGTTTGCGGGCTGCCTCTACCAGCATGACCGGCACGCCTTCCCGGATGGGAAAGGCCAGTTTGGCCTGCCGGCTGATCAGTTCTTGTTGCGCCGCGTCATAAACCAGCGGCGTTTTTGTCAGTGGACAGACCAGAATTTCAAGCAGTTTCGGATCGGCCTGTTTCGGGGTCAATGGCATGAGATTGTCCTTTCCTGCCGCAGCGCATTTTCAAGAAAAGCCTGTAACAGCCGCGCCCTGTCGGCAAGACCCGGGGCTTCCAGCAGCGCCTGTTTTTCTTCCGGTGAAAAAGGGCAGACGACGCTGAGCGTGGAAATCAGGCTTTCGCAGGAAATATCCTGCATTTTTTCCCACTGGTCGCAAAACATATTCATCTTGTCAAGATATCCCCGCAGTGTCTGCACCACGGTTTTCCGGCAGACGTCGCCGTCCGGTGCTGCAACAAGATCTTCCAGATAAGCGCTCCAGTCCGCGCGGATTTTGCGGTAGCCGCCGGGTTGCAACGGTTCTTCCCCCGCCACACGAAAACGGCACACGCCTTTCAGCGTCACCAGATAGCGGCCATCCTCCGTTTCGGTGAACGCCGTGATCCGTCCGGCGCAGCCAACAGGTGCCAGACCCTGCGGACAGTCCTGCGCGGGACGCGGCTGGATCATCCCGATCAGGCGGCCCGCCGCCATCGCCGCATCCGTCATCGCCAGATAACGCGGTTCAAAAATATTCAGCGGCAAGGTCACTCGCGGCAGCAGAATGACGCGCGATAACGGAAATACGGGAATTTCTGCCGGTAACTGGTCTGCTGTGATTTCCACCATGGCCGGTCGCTTCTTTCCTACGAGAACAAGACAGAAGATAACTTGCGCCGTGACGGCCCCGTCAACGGATGCGCGGGTCCCATCGCATCCAGCAAGGCCAGCAGCAGTTTGCGCGCTTTCTGCTCCTGCCATTCGCGATCCCGGCGCGTCAATTCAACCAAAGCCGCGATGGCGCCTTCCAGATCGGCGACAGCCAGCCGGCGGAGCGCAAAATCATGCCGCGCCTGCAAGTCCTTCGGATTGGCCGCGATCCTGTCTGCCAGCACCGTCTCTTCCGGCAAGGCAGCCGCCTCCGCCGCCCGCTCCAGAAAAAATTGCAGGCCTTGCAGCCGCGAAAAACTTTTCTGTTCCGGCGTCAGCTCCGCCAGCAGCGCCGCCGCCGACTCCATGTCTTTTTCCGCGACAAGCCCCCAGCCGATTCCGGCCATCGCCTCCATGTTTTCCGGCGCCAGATCCAGCGCCGTACTGTAAGCCGCAATGGCATCGGTATATTGCCCCGCGCGGAAAAACCTGTCTGCTTCGGCCATAAGCTTCGCGACGCTTTCAGCATTGCCCGCCTCCGGTGCAGCGGGGGCCGCAGCCCCGGCCAGTTTTACCAGTTTGTCAACAAAGACCCTGAGCTCCGATTCCGGTCTGGCACCCATAAAACCGTCCACCGGCTGTCCCTGAAAAAAGGCATAAACCGTCGGCACCGACTGGATCCGCAAAGCCGCCGCCAGTTCCTGATTTTCATCGATGTTTACTTTAACGAGGTCAACCGCCCCGCCGGCCGCCGCAACCGTTTTCTCCAGCAGGGGCATCAGCTGGCGGCAGGGCCCGCACCAGGGCGCCCAGAAATCAACAATCACCGGCTTGGTCAGGGAAACCTTCAGCACATCGTTTTCAAAACCCGCCGTATCCGTTTCACGAAACGCGCTGCCGGTCGCCGGTTGCTCTTTCTTGCCAATCAGGCCGAGATCCAACATGTTCTTTCCTTTTCCTTTATTCTTGCCCTGAAATAGGTTTTTCCGCCGCAAAATCAATGATCAGAGGATCGTAACCGAGCTGCTGCAGGAAGCCAAGCAGCGCTGCGGGAAACAATCCTGTCGTCATATCATTTCGTAAAGGATGGCAATTGACGATCGCGCCGGTCATCAAACGGGCATCGAGGACGGGACGCACCTCCCGGCCGGCATCATTCACCAGTGCCAGAGGCGTGACCGACCCCGGAATCACCCCCAGTTTTTTTTCCAGCAGCGCCGCGCTCCCGAAGGAAAGCCGCCCCGCGCCAATCCGCGCCGGAAGCGTTTTCAGGTCAATCTGCGTATCCCAGAGCGCGGTCAGCAGCCAGAGCGATTCATTTTTATCCTTTAAAAACAGATTCTTGGTATGACCGCCCGGCATGGCTTGCTTAAACTCCGCCCCCTCCGCAACGGTAAAAACCGGCGGGTGGGCATAGGTTGTGGCCCTGATTCCCTGTTGGAAAAAAAGCGTCGCCAAGGGTTCCGGAGTCGGAACAATTGTCAGCAGGGGGCTGTCGGTTATTCTTGCTTCTGGCAACATATTGCAATATCTAGCATTTTCAGCCCTGCAGAAAAAGGGGGCTTCGGATTCACTATTTGTTCATAATATGGCACTACTATACATATATTCAAGGAGGCGGAGGGGTTCGCATCCTGCTATGAAAATAACAAGGGGAAAACCATGAAATGCGCACCCGCAGACATCGGGGAAATGCTGCGACAAAAGTTTAGCGGCAATCTGCTCTATATGCCCATACACCAAACACCGGAAGATTCCGGTCCGCGCCCTGCCGCGCTGGTTTTTGACGATATTCCGTCCGAGATCGGCACGATGGATCCGCGCTCGATCGGACGATCAAATTCAGGCCTCCATGTGCAAGGGCTTTTGCACCACAAGGCAGAACCGCAACACCAGCGCAAAGGCTGAATCATGGCGATGGATCTGATCATTTCCGAAGGCGGCGACATCCTGATCGCGAACAACCAGCGCTTTCCGGCGGAAGTGGCGCGGGTCGATTTTATCGCCGGACAACGCCTGCTGATGCTGCATTTCCACGACTGCGATCCGGAAGGCCAGCTGCTCAATCTCGAAGTGCACGACCGCATGATGAGCGCCCTTCTCAAAGCCCCTTCTGTCCTGCTGGTTCAGCCGGAAGAAGATGCCCTGACGGGATTTGAAGTGCCGCTGGTCCAGATCACCTCCCCCGCCTAGGGTCAAATACCGCCCAGCGTGCAAAGCAGCTTCCACTCTGCCGCTGTCACGGGGGAAACCGACAGGCGGGACTGTTTTACAAACGCCATGTCTTTCAGTTTCGGATGCTCTTTAATCTCCGCCAGAGTCACCGGTCTGGCAAAGGGCCGGAGCGCCGTCACTTCAACCATGCCAAAACGCCCTGCCGGATCGGTCGGGTCGGGATGATAAAGCTTTGAAATCCGCATGACGCCGACGATTTCCCGCCCCTCGTTCGAGTGGTAGAAAAAAGCCTCGTCGCCCAGCTGCATGGCCTTCATATTATTGGCGGCCTGATAGTTGCGCACGCCCGTCCAGCTTGTTTTTTTGTCCTTGACCAGTTGCGACCACGCATAAGCCGCCGGTTCCGATTTCATCAGCCAGTAAGCCATGTCTTTCAAGCCTCAGGGTTTGGGAAATTTTTCGGGGTAAAGCTTCTGCAACAGTTCGGGCCGGTCCTCCAACAATTTCTGCCGGTTCGCCTCCGCCTGCGCCCGCTGCGCGGTCAGCACCGGATGATCAAGAACCGCCCGCAGCAAGCGTCCCGCGCGACCCGAAAGCGCATCCACCATTTCCACCACCAGAATATTCGGCGCGGAAATCGCGCGGATTTCCAGCAGCTTTTCAATCAAAAAATTCTCGTCCTGTTCGGGGTGCGCCAGCGCCAGTGCCCCCAGAACAATCGCGACACTGCGCGATTTTCCGGCATGACAATGCACCAGCACCGGCCCCTTGCCGAGATGTTCCAGCACAAAAGCGACCCCTTCCGCCACCTGCGCCGGATCAGGGCCGTTATGCACGATCTGCTCGGAATCCCAGAAAGCCAGAACACGCTGCGGAATATGGCCGAAACCGTGTTCGGCCAGACGCGGCGCGCTCCCCTTCTGTCCTTTTTCCACCCCCGGATGCTCGATGGAAAGCACCGCCGCCACCGTTTTGGTTTCCAGCGTTGCCAGCAGTTCATCCGCCCGTGTAATGATAATTTGCGTCATGCGTCCTCATCCTTGATGCCGCGGGACAGCAGCGCGTGAATGACCTCGTCAACCCCGCGTCCCCCGTGCAAAATATCGTTAACAGCCAGACAAATCGGCATCTCCAGCCCTTCGCGCGCCGCAATCCCGGCAACCGCCCGCGCCGTGGCGACCCCCTCGGCCACGCTTCTGCGGCCCGCCATGATCTCCGGCAGCGTCTGCCCCGCCCCCAGCGCAACCCCCAGCGAAAAGTTGCGCGAGCTCATGGAATGACAGGTCAGCGTCAGATCGCCGATGCCGGACAACCCCATAAAAGTCGCATCCTGCGCACCACGCCCGTGCCCAAAGCGGCGCATTTCTGCCAGACCGCGCGTCATCACGGCAGATCTGGCGTTTTGCCCCAGCTTTTTTCCTTCAACAATCCCGCAGGCAATCGCGATCACGTTTTTAAGCGCGCCGCAAATTTCCGCCCCCGCCGGATCAGCAGAAAGATAAGGCCGGAAAGCGGGTCCGGATAGCGTTTGCGCCCAGCCGCGCGCCTGTTCATGCGGCGCCGTTGTCGCGAAAGTCAGCGCCGTCGGCAAACCCCGCGCCACTTCCCCCGCGAAGGTCGGCCCCGACAAAACGGCATAGGGCTGGCCGGGCATCGCCGCGGCAACAACCTGCGACAACAGCGCTCCGGTTTCAACCTCGATCCCTTTGGCGCAATTGACCAGCGGTACTTCCGGCCGGACATACGGTTTCAAGGCGGGCAGCAGCGCCCGGAGAAACTGCGCCGGCGTGACCAATAAAACGATATCGGCCTTTCCGGCAACGGCCAGATCATCAGTCGCCTGAATCTCCGCAGGCAGGGGGATCCCCGGCAGATACGCATCATTTTCATGTGTCGTATTGATCTTCCGCGCCAGACCTTCGTTCCGCGCATAAAGCGTTACCGCCTTGCCGTTTCCGGCCATGACGACGGCCAGCGCCGTCCCCCAAGCCCCGCCGCCGATAACCGCGATATGCTGTTTTTTTTCCAGCATGCGTTATTAACCGTTAACGTCTTCGCCGCATTTTTCACAGGCGATGATACCGCCCTCGATCACATGTACATTCTCGTATCCGGCGGCACAGAATTTTTCGGCGGCGGCGCGGGCCCGCATGCCGGACTTGCACAGAATATAAACCGAATCGCCATGGCCAAGGCCTTCTTCGGTCATGAACTCCCGGGCATCCAGCCGATCCAGCGGCACATGATGGTGCTTGCGCCGGAGGTGTGCGGCTTCATGCTCGTCATGCGTCCGCACGTCAAGAATCAGGCAATCCTGCATTTTTTTCAACTCGTCGGCATTCACTATTTTATACGCGCTCATTTCATTTTCTCCTTTTTTATATTTTCTGCGATTTCAGGCTGACTGGCAAGGCATCAGGATCCAGCGGCCAGCGGGCGCGGACGGGGAATGACAGAGCATCCGTCAGTCCTTTTTGAAAACGCTCCAACCCCGCCCAGGCGATCATGGCCGCATTGTCGGTGCAAAGAGGAGGAGGAGGCGCCACAAAACGTACGCCCTGCGCCGCAACCAGACTTTCCAGCCGCAAGCGCAGAAACGCATTGGCGGCAACGCCGCCCGCCACGACCAGCGTCGGCGCGGCGGGATGACCGGCCAGATAGTCCTGCAACGCATGCGCCACACGATCCCCGAGGATATCCGCCACGCTTTCCTGAAAAGCGGCACAGAGATCGGGAACGTCCTCCGGCACCAGCCCTTCGGCGGCACGGCGGACCGCTGTTTTCAGGCCGGAAAAAGAAAAATCGCAACCCGGCTTGCCAAAAAGCGGGCGCGGCAAAGCAAAGCGCTTCTTGGCCTTGTCAGCATCCACGCATAGCGCCGCCGCGCGCTCGACAGCAGGGCCGCCGGGGTACCCCAGTCCCAGAATTTTTGCGGTCTTGTCAAAACACTCCCCCACGGCATCGTCCATCGTCGTCCCCAGCCGCCGGTAGCGCCCGACACCCTCCACCACCAGCAACTGGCAATGCCCGCCGGACACCAGCAGCAGCAAATACGGGAAGGCCACATCATCGGTCAGCCGCGCCGTCAGGGCATGGCCCTCCAGATGGTTGACGGCGACCAGCGGAATCCGGCGCACCGCGGCAATCGCCTTGGCGGTCATGACGCCCACCAGAACCCCGCCGATCAACCCCGGCCCCGCCGTTACAGCAATCGCGGCAAGATCCTCCCACGCCGTCTTGCTCTCGCGCAGGGCGTTTTCAACCAGTATATCAATATGGCTGAGGTGCGCCCGCGCCGCGACTTCCGGCACCACCCCGCCATAAAGCAGATGTTCTTGCTGGCTTAATACCAGATTGGACAGAATCTCCCGTTCCGCCGTCACGACGGCGGCGGCTGTTTCATCGCAGCTGGTTTCAATTCCGAGAACTCTCATGCCGTAAAATGTATAGTGAAAACCGCATTTGTCCATGAAAAAAGCCGGGACTGCTCCCGGCTTTTCCCGCAATTTCCCTTTTCAAGGAAGGCGTTTACGGCCCCTCATGCCGGGGCGGACGCGCTGCTGCCCCCGGGATTGCCGCCTGATCATTGCTGGCAAGCGGATGACGGGGTTTGTTCAGCTTGTCGGCCAAGGCCTGAATCTGCGACATCATCTCTGTCGTATTTGTCGTCGTGATGATGGTGTTTCCGTTTTTAGCGGCATCGCGCACGGTGTCATTCGCCATCGCCAGCAAAATAGTTTGCTGCGCCATTTCCGTCGTCAGGCCGTTTTTAGCCAGTTCATTAAACTGCTCGGCATAGTTCTGAAAGATAGCCTTGCGCTGTTCGGCCACACCTTCGCCGTCAAGACGCAGTTCCTCCTTGCGGCCTTCAGCCCGCAGGATCGCCGCCTGTTTCTCGGCCTGCGCATTGTTCAGCTTGACCACGGCTTCATTCTCGCTGGCCTTGCGGTTATTATAAGAACGCTGCAGCTCTTCCGTTGCCTGCGGCTCATCAACGACGACATCCAGCAGCTTGACGCCATACAAATCTTCGATATGTTGCCCGACTTTTTCCAGCACCTGCCGGCTGATTTCCTCGCGCTCCTTGAACAGGCTGGCGAATTCCATGTTGGAGGCCATCTGCTTGACAGCGGCGGCAATATCGATTTTCATTCCGGCTTCCGGATCGTTTGTCGCATAAGTGAATTTATGTGTATCCAGAACCTGAACGCGCATGTTGATGGGGATCGTCACAAAAATGTCATCGGACGTTTTTGTCACGAGATGCTCTTTGACAATGCGCGCATCCGTGGGAGCACGGCGCACTTTGTGCCAAGGCGCCTTTAATTTCAGTCCGGAATTCTTGATGGTCGATTTATATTTCCCGAAGCTTTCAATCAGCGCTTCCTGCTTTTCCTTAACGGTGTAAACCATGGTGGCAAGGGTTGCGCCCCCTGCAAGAACTACCCCGCCGATAATAATTGATTCTACGATCATCTTCGCTCTCCATTGATTCTGTTAAAAACAATCATTAGTTACCATATATTTTAAATATGACAAGAATAATCTTTATATGTCGATAAGTAATTGATATATAAAATAAATTTTATAGATTTATTTCTTCTGTATCACCGCTGGGCTGGTTCCGTCGCGGAAGCGGAGCGTCACCGTGTCCCCCTCACGCGTTGCGGTGCTGCTGGATACGATATTTCCTTGGGCGTCAGAAACCACCACATAGCCCCGTTCCAGCACCCGCTCGAAGGACAAGCTTTCCAGCAGGGAAGACAACGACGCCAGCGCCGTTTGCCGCTGGACCAGAATTTTCTGTTCGGTATTGGCCAGACGATCGGCAAGGCTTTGCAACAGCCGGCCCGTATCCGCCAGCCGCCGGTTGAAGGTTTGCGGCGCAATTCTGGCGGCCAGCTCCCGCAAGCGCGCCTGTTTTTTTTCAATCCAGACCGTCAATCCGGAATCCAGCCGCTGCGACAGATGATCCAGCCGCTGCGCCGAAGTTTCCAGCAACCGCGCCGGATGCCCCATGCCGCGGCCAAGGCTTTCCAGCCGCAGCCTGTGCTGCTGCAACAACCGCTGCAGGGAAACAAAGATCCGCCTGCTGTTGTCCATGACCGCAGCGGTCATTTCCGCCCGCACCGGCACAGCCTTTTCCGCGGCTGCCGTTGGCGTAGGCGCGCGCAGATCCGCCGCAAAGTCGATCAGCGTCGTATCCGTTTCATGTCCGACGGCGGAAATTAGCGGAATGCCGCTGGCTACCGCCGCCCGCACGACGATCTCGTCATTGAATGGCATCAGGTCTTCCAGCGCGCCACCGCCACGCGCCACGATCAGGACATCGGGACGATCCGCAGATCCGGCTGCAATGGCATTGAACCCCGCAATGGCCGCCGCCACCTGCTGTGCAGCGCCCTGCCCCTGCACCATGACCGGCCACAACAGCACCCGGCAGGGAAACCGCTCGTCCAGCCGGTGCATGATATCACGGATCACCGCACCGGTAGGCGAACTGACCACGCCGATCACCCGCGGCAAAAACGGAATTTTCTTTTTCCGGGCCGCATCGAACAGGCCTTCGGCGGCCAGTTTTTTGCGCCGCTCCTCCAGCATTTTAAGAAGCGCCCCTTCCCCCGCCAGCTCCATGCTCTCGATGATCAGCTGATAGTTGGAGCGCCCCGGATAGGTCGTCAGACGTCCGGTACAGACAACGTCCATGCCTTCGGCGGGCCGAAGGCCGAGACGGCTGACGGTTCCCTTCCAGCAAATGGCATCCAGCACCGCATCCGCGTCTTTCAGGGCGGTATAAAGATGGCCGGATTTTGCCACCGTGACTTTGGAAATCTCCCCCCGCACCCGGACAAAGGAAAAGCTGCCTTCAACAACCTGCTTCAGCTTCAAGCTGAGCGTGCTGACGGTATATTCCGGCGGCGCATTGCTTCCCGCCGCCGGCTCCGGCGCGGGCGGCAAGCCAAAGGGATCCTCCGCATGAAAAAGGTCATTATTCGCCATATCTCCTTGATAATACAATTCTTCCGGCTTGACTATCCCGGAAAGACGTTTATTTTCAGGAGAAAATAAAAAAAGGCTCTTCATGTCCACCGCACCCGTCAGATCCGACTTCAGAATCGACTTTCAGCAGCTCCGCGTTTTTTATAAAAAAGGCACCATTATCTTCCGCGAGAAAGACCTGCGGGACAATGCCTATATTATCGAATCCGGCGAAGTCGAAATCAGCACGACGCGGGAAGGCCGCAAGGTTCCGCTGGTCCGGCTCGGACAGGGCGAGGTTTTCGGCGAAACCGCGCTACTGGGATCGGGGCCGCGCACGGCAACCGCCATTGCCACGGAAGATACGGAAGTTTTCATGATTTCCCCGCGCCTGTTGCGGAACCGCATCATGCATCTCGACCCGCTGGTCGGCTTGCTGATGAGCCTGCTCGTCAACCGCTATCGCCAGTGGCGCTACCGCTCGCCCGACAAGGTGCCGGAAGATGAAATCGCGCCCCGCAACGAGGAAAAGCTGAACCGCATCGACGACGCGGACGGCTTCATGCAGGACCTGCAACGGCAACGCGAAATCGCGCTGACCGAACTGCGGCTGGCGCAGGAAATCACCCAAGGCATCGCCCGGCACCAGTTCGAACCCTGGTTTCAGCCCATCGTTGCGCTGCCGGACCAAAGGCTCGTGGGGTTTGAGGCCCTGATCCGCTGGAACCATCCGATCCGCGGGCTGATCCCGCCGCTGGAATTCATCCCCCTCGCGGAACGGACGCATGTGGTCGGCAATCTGGATATGCTGATCCTGAGAAGATCCTGCGAATTTCTGCCGACGCTGCAGCAGGCCGCAGGAACAGGGCATCCGCCGCTTTATATCAGCGTCAATCTTTCCGGTGCGCGCTTCTGCGACAATGACATCAAGGATAAAATCGAACGCATTATTTGTGAAACGGGCATTAATCCGGCGCAGCTGATGCTGGAAATCACCGAGACCGCCCTGATCGAAAATCCGGCCGCCGCTGAAATCATCCTGCGCGACATCAAGAACCTTGGCGTCCGGCTGGCGCTGGATGACTTCGGAACCGGTTATTCCTCCCTCAGCTACCTCCACCGCTTTCCCTTCGATCTGCTCAAGATTGACCGCTCTTTTGTCCAGAACCTGCACCAGAATGGCAAAAGCATGGATATTATCCGCGCCATCGTGGCCTTAAGCAAAAACTTCAGCCTTAAAATCGTCGGCGAGGGCATCGAGGACGCCGAAGAGATCGGCGCTCTGACCGCGCTGGGCTGCGACTACGGGCAGGGCTATCTTTTCAGCAAGCCGATGTCCATCGACAAAACACTTGATTTTGTGCTGAACGCCGCAAAAAAATAAAGAAGTTCAAGGCTGGAGCGTTTCAACAAAAGCCGGCAGGTCCATAAGCCGCTGCCGCTTTGCACGTTCGGCCTCCAGTATAGCGCGGACGCGCGCGATGCTTTCATCCAGGTCATTATTCACGATAATGTACTGAAATTCGTTGTAATGCATGATTTCATCATGCGCCTTGCCCAGACGGCGGACGATCTCTTCTTCGCTATCCTGCGCCCGCCCGCGCAAACGGTTTTCCAGCGTCGCCCAGGATGGCGGCAAGAGAAAAACGGAAACAACATCCTCCCGCGCGCCCTCGGCCAGCTTGCGGTTTCCCTGCCAGTCGATGTCGAACAGCACATCCTTCCCCGCCGCCAGCGCCTCTTCCACGGGTTTGCGCGGCGTCCCGTAGAGGTGCTTGTTGTAAACTTTGGCATATTCCAGCATCTCGCCCCGGTCAATCATGCCCTGAAAGGCCTCCGGTGAAACAAAGAAATAATGCTGCCCCTCGACCTCGCCGGGACGCATGTCCCGCGTCGTCGCCGAGACGGAAATAACGGTATTGCCGTCGCGTTTCATCAATTCCCGCGTGATCGTGGTCTTTCCCCCGCCGGGCGGCGAAGCTAGCACCAGCATCATCCCCCGTCTTTTCAGGGTCGGCGCCGAGGGGGAAATGGAACACATACGGTTCATGCTTGTCGCTGCCATTGCTTTTCTTATATAAATCTCAAGACGGAATGATTTCTTCTTATAACGCGAGACGCCGCACAACACAAGTTTCAGAGCAGGACATATGAAAAACCCGACAACAATTTTTATCACCGGCGCCTCCAGCGGCATTGGCCGCGCGCTCGCATTGCTCTATGCCGCCCCCGGCAAAAATCTTCTTCTGACCGGAAGAAACGCCGGACGGCTGGCAGAAACTGCGCACGGGTGCGAGGAACGCGGTGCCAAAGTCCTGACCACGGACATCAACGTGACCGAACGGGATGCCTTCGAAAAGCAAATCCGTCTCTGGGATGACCTGCATCCCGTTGATCTGGCGATTGCCAATGCCGGCATTTCCGGCGGAAGCGGAACAGACGGAAACGAGCCGATAGAACAATTTATTGAAATCGTCGAAACCAATTTTGACGGCACCCTGAACACCGTTCACCCGCTCCTGCCCCGCATGCAGGCCCGCAAAAAAGGACAAATTGCGCTGATGAGCTCGATGGCCGGGTTCCGCGGTATGCCCAATGCCCCCGCCTATAGCGTCAGCAAGGTCGCCGTGCGGGCTTTGGGCGAGGCCTTGCGGCCTCTGCTGGCAAAAGAAGGAATATCGCTTTCGACCATTCATCCGGGATTTATCCGCACCCCGCTGACCGATGTCAACGCCTTCCCCATGCCCTTTCTGATGGAAGCAGAAGAAGCCGCGCGAATCATCCGCAACGGGCTGGAAAAAAACAAGGCAACCATCGCCTTTCCCTGGCAAATGTACCTGCTGTCCAGAACCGTCAGCCTGCTGCCCCGTGCGCTTGGCGACTGGGTCCTTTCCAAAGCCCCGAAAAAGGCCTAGAATTACAATTATCCTGCGGAGGACGATTCCATGACCGGCGACAAACCAAAACGCGTTTTCCTGTGCGGCATCGGCGGCAGCGGCATGAGCGCACTGGCCCTGATCCTGCTGCATCAGGGCTGCGAGGTGCGGGGCTCCGACCGTTCCTGCGATCTTGGCGAAACACCGGAAAAATTCGACCAGTTGCGCCGCACCGGCATCGAAATCGTGCCGCAGGACGGCAAGGGCCTTGATTCCAGTTTCGACCTGCTGATTGTCTCGAGCGCCATCGAGGAAAGCATCCCCGACGTCAGGGCCGCCCGCGCCCACGCCATTCCGGTGCAAAAACGCGCCGATATTCTGGCTGAAAACTTTAATGCCGGCCACGGCATCGCGATCGGCGGCACCAGCGGGAAATCCACCGTCACCGCCATGCTGGGCCATATCCTGTCCCAAACCGGCCGGGACCCGACTGTCATCAACGGTGCAGCCATGGTCAACGCTCTGGAGGAAGGCGCCGACGGCCTTGGCAATGCCGTAATCGGCAAGGGCGCCCCCTTCGTCATCGAGGCAGACGAAAGCGACGGCTCTATCGTTCTTTACCGGCCGGAAATCGCGGTGCTGACCAATATCTCCCTCGATCATAAACCGATAGACATCACCCGCCCCCTGTTTGAAACTTTTCTGCAGAACGCAAAAAAAACCGCCGTAATCAATCTTGATAATCCGGAAGCGGCGGCGCTGACCGGATTACACCCGCAAACCGTGACTTTCAGTCTGCAGAACCCCGCCGCAACCTTTGTCGCCGAGGATATCCAGCTGCAACCAGACGGCACCAGCTTCCGCGTCAGGCACACCCCTTCCGGCAAGACCTTCGCCGCACAATTGCAAGTGCCCGGCAAGCATAATGTCGAAAATGCCATGGCCAGCATTGCCGCCGCCTGTCTTTCCGGACTCTCGCTGGAAGAAGCGGTTTTTCCGCTGGCGGATTTCCGCGGCGTCAAGCGCCGTCTGGAATATCTCGGCACGGAAAACGGCATTACCGTCATTGACGATTTCGGCCATAACCCGGACAAGGTCGCAGCCTCGCTCGCCGCCCTCAAACAGGCCGAAGGCCGGCTGATTGTCGTCTTTCAGCCCCATGGCTTTGAACCCATGCGCCTGATGGGACAGGACATCACGCAGGCCTTCGCCGATGGTCTGGGACAGGATGATATCCTCGTCATGTCCGAAATTCTTTACAAGGGCGGCACCGTCAGGCGTGATATTTCCTCCGGTGATTTTATCGGCATCGTCGCGGAAAACGGCCGCACGGCGCTCTTCCTGCCAGAGCGCGAGCAAATCATGGATTATCTGCTGAAAACAGCAAAGCCCGGCGACCGCGTCATTATCATGGGTGCCCGCGACGACAGCCTGACCGATTTCGGCCATGAATTCCTGAAACGCCAGCGCAACAGCAGCGCGCAAAAAGGCCCGGCCTCTATCCTGCCTCCGGACCCGCCACAGCCCTGAACCGGATATAGCTGCGGTCATCAAATGACAGATGACCGGTTTTGACGCCCTTGACCTGCGGACAGCGTTTATACAGCAGCGGATCTTCCGCCAGTATGCCTTCCAGCTGCGCTTCAGTTTCGGCCAGGGTCGGAAAAATTTCCGGATAGCCATCACTGGCGAAAATAATATCCTGCGTTATATCTGCCGGAAAGACCTCGATATGCATGTCCGGAATGTCAAAGCCGTTGAAAACGCCATAGCCGTATTCGCCAGCATGGTTGGCGAAAACCTTGAACTCGGCGATCAGCGGCGTCAGGACATCCCATGACGGATCCCGCGCCTGCAAGCTCTCCTCGCTTTCTCCCCGCGCCAGCCGGGAGAAAATAAAAGCGCGCCGCAACTGCGACCAGACCTCTTCCTGCGGAAAAACGCGGTAATTCGCCTTTCCGGCATTGATAAAACTGGAATCCGCTACACGCCAGATTTCCCGCCGCGCTTTGGAATAAAACAATCCCGCCGCCGCCGGCCAGGACCAGATTTCAGAAAAACCCTTTCCCTCTCTGTCCGCCGCCGCTTCGGAGGCATGACGCAACTGCCGTGTCAGGGAAACCACGGCCTCTTTGGCCGTCGCTCCGGCCGGAAGATTTTCGATGCCAACTGCGAGGACCTCGGCCGCAAAACGGCCATTGCTCCAGCCGCCCAGCGTCAGCCCCTGCCGCGAAGTCGCGCCATCGAGCACGGCGATAAAATCCGGCGTAATGACGATTTTATCTTCACAAAGGCGCCCATCGCCGCTTTTGCCGCAGATGAATTGCTCGATGATTTGCATTTTTCTGTTTTTTCCGTTCTTTCCGGTTTACAATGCAAGGATACGAGGAGTTTTATATGAAGCCAAGATCATTTCATGCCATGGCGCAAGGCAACATCCTTTTTATCATTCTGATCGCCATCGGCCTGTTGGCCGCCCTGACCTGGAGCATGACCAAATCCTCGCGCACGATGAGCGCCATTTCAGCGGAAGATACAGAATTTGCCGCACAGAATATCATGAGCTATCTGAATGCCGTCACGGCGGCAACCGAGCATGTGATGATCGCCAACGGCTGCCGCGACGATCAGGTCAGCTTTGAAAATCCGGTGGTGGCAGGCTATACCAATGCCAATGCGCCAGCGGATAAGCGCTGCCATATTTTTGATCCTGCGGGCGGTGGTCTGAAGTGGGAAACGCCAGATCCCAAATGGCTGGATACAGCATTTTCGGCCAATGCCCTTTACGGCCAATACTTTATTCCCGACGGAAGAAGCTGTATCTACGATGTCGGGACAGGCGATGCCGTGGATTTATGCAGTACAACGACCTCAAAAACCGATCTCTATATCGTATTGCCCCTGCTCAAAAGCGAAATATGCTTGGCCATCAACAAAAAACTGGAAATAAACCTTCCGGACGGGACACCGCCCGTAGACGGAACCAATGCCTGGACGCCACTGACAACAAAATTCACCGGAACATTCTCCACCAGCAGCGCAGTCCTTAATCTAGGGATCTATAGAGGGCGACATACCGCCTGCTTCGAAGCCGGAGGCACGCCTCCGGCCGGATCATTCAATCTCTATCAAGTCCTGATTCCCCGCTGAATTTACGGCGCAGGCGGAGCTGGTGGCGGCACCGGCGTTTTCGGTGCGGCTTTTCCACCCGGCACCAGCGCTTTTTCCACCAGCCGGACCCAGTAACTGGCGCCAAGCGGCAGCGCAGCATCGTTAAAATCATATTTTGCGCTGTGCAAATCGTGGAAATCCTTGCCATCCGGCTTGCCTGTGCCGAGCGCCATGAAATTGCCGGGCTTTTTCTCCAGAAAACGCGAGAAATCCTCGACGCCCATTGTCCGCGGCACCTGCGTCATGACCTTGTCTTCCCCGACAATATCCCGCGCCACATCAATGGCGAAATCCGTTTCATCCGCGGTATTGACCAGCAGCGGATAGCCATTTTTAAATTCAACGCTAAATTCGGCACCGTGCCGCAAGGCCGCCTCGATGACTATTTTTTCCAGCTTTTCCTTCAGCCTTTCATGCAGGGCCGGATCATAGCTGCGAATGCTGCCGTTAAATTCGATGCCGTCAGCCAGAATATTCGCCGCCATCGTGTCTGTCTTGATGGAGCAGACCGATAAAATCGCCGGTTCGCCTTCGGCAATCTCCGTCTTGGCAAGCGCGCGAATTGCAACAATCGCTTCCGCCGCCGCCGTCATGACGTCGATCGTGTTTTCCGGACGTGCCGAATGACCGCCCTTGCCTTTCAGCACCACATGATATTCGTCGGATGCCGCCAGCATCGGCCCCGCGCCCGTCGCCATCATCCCGAAGGGCAGCATGGGAAAATTATGCAGGCCGTAAACCTCGTCACAGGGAAACTTCTCAAACAGGCCTTCCTTGATCATTTCCTGCGCGCCGCCGATATGCTCCTCTGCGGGCTGAAACACAAAATAGACGGTGCCTTCAAAATTCCGCGTCTCGGCCAGATGCTTGGCGGCCCCCATCAGCATTGCCATGTGGCCGTCATGGCCGCAGGCATGATGCACGCCGGGGTTCCGCGAGGCATGCGCCGCGCCGGTTTCTTCCTGCAGCGGCAGGGCATCCATGTCAGAACGCAGCATGATGGCTTTCAGGCCATTTTCAGGCGTGGCAGGGCCGCTTTTGCCATGCAAGACGCCAACGAGACCGGTACCCGCCAAAGCATGAACCTCGATATCGAAAGACTGCAACTGGCGGGAGATGAAACGTGCGGTCTTGCGTTCTTCAAAAGCAAGCTCGGGCTCGGCATGCAGCCGTTGCCGCCAGCGTGTCATCTCATGCTTCATTTCCTGAATTTTTTTAATCGGTTTCATTGATTTTTCCTGTTACAGACAAAAATCCCAGTCTTTCGACCAGACACAACATCTTACACACCGACTTTTTTTGATCTTCGTATAATTACGGCAAAGCACAGGGTTGTCAACCCTCAATCACCGTTTAGTTTACATAAATAATCGCCAATAAAGGCCACGGGTCAGCTGAAATAATTATCGGTTCTTTGGCGCTATGCCTGCTTCGCCGGTGGCGGCAGCGCCGCCGGGCTCCCCGCGGGGTTATCCCCGCTTGCAGAACCGCTGGCCTGATCCAGATTATCCAGCTTGACCTTTGTGCTGCCAACCAGCTCCTCGACGATCATATCAATGACAGCGCCGACGGAAACCTTGTCGCTTTCACCTTTATCGGAAAGCATCGTCACGCGCCGACGGATTTCCGAACGTGCCGAACCGCCGGGGAAATTCGCCGCCAGCAACTTCCGCGCCTGAGAAGCCCCCAGACGGGTATAAAGACGATTCCGCACCGCCACGTCTTCAACCGAGGTCGAGAACGCCCAAAGTTCAATCGGCCCCAGCGTATTGATCAAATGCTGTTCATAACGGCCATCCGTCGTTCCCAGAACAAGCAGGCAGGGCGCGCCGCCCGCCTTCGGGCCCGTCAGTTTGTGCCGGATGATCCAGCGTGCCGTGTCGGTCAGGCCAAAGCGTTGCTGCGTCGCATCGACCGCCCCGTCGGAAATGGCCGTACCCAAAACCCAGACGCCGGTGGCAAGATCCACCATGTCATCATCAAAGTCATGCAGCATCTGCGAGGCCAGAATAATCTGGATGCCGCGCTTGCGGCCCTCCCGCACGTCCCGCACAATCTGGCTGCGCACGGACTTGGAACTTGAGGTCCGGTGGAACTCGTCATAGCAAAGACGCTTCGGCGTTTCCGCAAAAGACCGCAGGCGCGTTTCATGATAGTCGCGGTATTTCGGCGACATTTGCGACAGCGCTTCCTCGTTAATCCACCACGGCGTTACCAGCGCATGACGCGCCAGCATGTACATGATTGCCGTTTGCCGGTCAGAAGTCGCATCCCCCTGCGGGCAAACGTCGGCGAGATCGAGCGAGCAGATCCGGTTTTCGTTCAGCGAGAATTTCGTCACCGCCGACAAAATCGGGAATTCCCGCACCGAAGATGTGATCATCCTTTCAAAAGCGTGGATGACGCCCTCGGAGGAAGACCCGATGGAAGTTTCCTCCAGCAGGTTACGGATCTGCGGACGGCGGGCGGCCGCCACTGAATCTCCCAAGGTCGGCATGGCATAACGCTGCGCCAGACCCGCTTCATAGGTCAGCCCTTTATCAAAAAGGATATCCACCACATCCCACCAGTAAGCCGAGGGCGGCAGAACGATATCATGCTTGCGCAGCGCATCGTCAACAGCGGCGTCGATCCGCGGCAGATAAGGCCGTGGCTCGGCATTGGCGGCGTTGTCATCTCGCCAGCGGAACATCTCGTCAACCACCATCCCGGCAAGCTGGGCGATACCGTCGTAGGGTTCTGCCTGTCCGGCAGGCGTACACAGCAGCGTCATCAGCTCGATCAGGAAGCTCCGCTCCGTAACCTGCGGATAGCGCATGCCCAGCTTGGTATCGAAAGGATTGATGGAATACTGCTGGTTCATCTGCAGCCGGAACGAAACCGCCTCGTGACGCCGGTTGGGCGGCAAGGCGTCCTTGATCAGGGAAATCAACCCCGCCGAAGACGGGCCGATATCGATCACGGCAATAAACGGCAGGTCCGCAACCCCGGCCGTCAGACAGGTGCCAAGGTTCAGCGTGTTCATGAGAACGGATTTACCACCGCCCGGCTGGGCGAAAACAAGATCAAACCACGTCGTCGTAACGTTGGTTCCGGTCTGGTAGGGCCAGACCCTGCCATCCGGCGTCCGGAACAGAATCGAACCCTTTTCAAACGGACTCGAGGCCCGCTGCCACGGCATCAGCTTCATCACTTCATAAAGCGGCGCAATCGCCGGCGGCGCCGTCGAAGCGCAGTGAATCCCCATCGCCGAGGACATCACCTGATCAACCGGGTCGCCGCTGAGCTGCGAAACCTGGCAATACCCCCAGCTTTCCGCCGCCTGCGCCAGAGCGGAAAGCCTGTCTTCCAGCAAATCAAGGTTCCCCTTCGGGGCCCAGGTGCAGAACGACACCCGCAACTTCACGACCGGCTCACTGCGCGACAGCACCGCCAGAGCATCCATCGAATCCTTGATCTGGCGATTTTCAGCATTCGTCACCGTGAAAATGGAAGCCAGAAAATTCTGCATGGCCATGCCCTGCACGCCTCCGCCTTCAATCAGGAAGGAAATGCGAAACGGCACTTTTGCCTCGTTCATCCGCGCCAGCAACTGCGGAAAAGGCGTCGGCTCCATCGGCCCCAGCACCATATCAGCGCCGCCCCAGACGTATTTTCCCATCTCGATCGCGTGGTCGTTGAGCTTCCGGGCCGATGTCGCGGCAAGCTGCTGCCGCAAGGTCGGCCACAGCAATTCCGACAGGTCGCCTTTATGCTCGGGCGCCCGCGCAGGGATAGGATCCCCCGGCAGGCAAGCCTTCCATTCGCTGTCATTGCCGTACTGCAGAAGATTGGTGCGGATGGCCTTCAGCGCGTCATGCACCTCCAGTTCCGCCGCCTGAATCCCCATTTCCTTGAGGGCCTCAACGGTAGAGGACACATAGCTTTTATGCCTGGTATGCAAAGCCTCGATCGCGGCGAAGGGATATTGCGCATCGGCCGCCTTCACCCATTTGCGCTTGCGCGCGCGTTCCGCTTCACGGGCCATGTCCGATTTGGTCAGGCAGGACGGTCGCGTCCAGAGAACGAAATAGATTTCCTCCCAGGCCAGATAATGGCTGAGGTTCTTGGCGCGTTCCTCGAAAATATCGTCCAACTCAAGGCCGACGTTACGCGCCGCCGAATAGTTCGGGCGGAGCAGGACGCGGATTTCCTCGCGAATACGCTCCGGATTGCGACAGAAATAGACTTGCAGCGCATGGCCGGGACGGTCAAAGCGCGTTCCGAATTTCACGACGGAATCAGACAGGATTTTACGATACTCGGCATCGCCGATAATCTGCCGCGCACCATCAACACGCACCACCGTTACCAACGAGCCGTCTTCAGCGGCAAAACTAATCTCGCTATCCGCCGTTTCAAGGCGAATAAAAGATTCTATCGGCTGACGCATCATCCGTACAAAAGGCCTCAAGAATCCGTCCAGCATTCCCATGCAGTACCCCGAATAATAACCCCGTTGCTCTCACGGCCCGAACCCCTTTCGGACGTGGATTTATTATATATACCAAAAGGTTATTGTTTAAAAAACAATCATTTGATCAAAAACAAAAAATTCCGTATCAGGCTTTCCCGAAAGCAGGGAAAATTTCTTTATGAAAGTGCGATGGCAAAAATATCCGACCGCCGACATACAGGGAGATATGAAAAAATTTATGACTCTTCCGGCAACCCGGCAAGCTTCCCTTGCAGATCATAGAAAACCTTGACCCAGCGCCGCGGCGGCACGTCGCCAAAGGGGCCGTCTTTCGAGCGCCAGAACGCGAGTATTTGCGGAAACTGGTTAAACTCGAGATCCCCCTCGCGAATAATGCGCCGGTCAAGCGGCAAAATACGAAAACCTTTCAGCTTGTTCAACCGCGCCCGGTATTCGGAAGTTTCGAAGAAATCCTGCAAAACCGTGGAAAGAATTTTCGGACTGTCGGTCCCCAGACGCGACTTGGCCTCTTCCTTGCGCGCCAGCAAAGCCTCCATCGCGTCCCGCGCCGCATCCGCCATCGGCCCTTGGGAAATGCGCGCCACATAAATCGCACGGCAGACGTGATGCAGCGCCGCCTGCCCGATTTCCGGCAACCAGATCACCGCACCGGACTGCATGCGATCCACGCGCTCCAGATGAAAACATTGATGGCAAAAAGTACAGGCCGTCACGTAATCATCCGGTCCGGATGCCTTGCCCGTTTTGCCGATAAAATTCACCTCTTGATATTTGCGTGACTGAAACCCGCAGTAGCGGCAGGTATAGTCGTCGCGCTCGAAAACCTTTGTGCGGATACCGTCGGAGATACTGTGGACGTCCGGCGATAAATGACGCCCGGCATCAGACAAAGCGCTGACACCGGGCGTTATTTTTAGATAAGCCATATAAACGATCAGTTCTTAGAAGCTGACAGCGCTAAACTTAACGTTAGCAGCTGTAACCGCTGAACCACCCTGATCGACCGTATTTTTCATCGCTTCAGTCAGCATCGGCAGGGCCAGAAGACCGCCACCGGCGCCAAGACGCACCAGACCATCTTTCATCGGAGTCTGGCCCGGGTTATCCACGTGCTGCTTCAGCTTGAACACGCCAGCAACCCCAAGACCAATGCCGCCGATATAGGCCACAGTGGAAATCAGGTTCGGCAGGGTCGAGCTGGATGTCACGATCGACGATGTCACGTCGGTAAAGTCCACACCAGAAGCATTTGCACCGCTGGAGCCCATCATCATACCAGCTGTGAAAACAGCAGCCAGTTTTTGCGTTTTAGATGTCTTCATATTATAGTCCTCCTTCACTTACACACTTTTAAAGTTCACTATTCAGTACCGAGTCAAATTGTAGCACATTTTTTTAAAATATGTCTACTAGCCAAAGGTGAGGCCGCTGATTCCGACCGTCGTCTGCAGGACATTGATCAGTTCCCCCAGATTGATTGCCAGAGCCCCACCAAACAGGAACGTCAGGCCTTGCGCCAGTGTAGCACCATTCTGCCCATCGGCGAAGGCTTTCAAGACGAACCATCCTCTGATAAAGGCGATATAGCCAACAAGCATAACAAAGGCCATCACTCCTTCAATAACTGTCGTAATCTTGTCCGCATCGGCAGAGCTGGAAATAACCGAGGCACTGATGGACGCTTTCGTCATAACCGAGGTATCACCGAACATGCTGGTCGTAAAAGCGCCGATCATATCGGGAAAAGAAAGCAAGGCACCGGCAGAAATAAAGGTCATCAATGTCCCAATGCCGGCTGGCCCGCGCGGCCCCTCCTCCATCCGCTTGGTCAGGCGGGAAATCGCCACCAGCAGCAGTCCAATACCGGAAATATAGCAAAAGGCAACCAGCAGCAATTCCGTCGGATGGCCGATATTCTGCATCATCTTGACGACCATCTCGTCAAGACCGCCCGGTGTCAGAACAGCGCCCGTGTAACCGGTATTTGTGATTTTATTGGTCCCCACATTTCCAACCAGCGTATTCGCCGCCACCGAAGTCATCGCCGGCAGGCTAAAGAAGAATCCCCCGGCCAGAAACCTTTTCACGCCTTCGCTCAACTTTGTTTCCCGGGGATTATCGACATGATCCTTGAACTTGAACGTACCCCAAGCCGCCATAAAAATTCCGGATACATATGCAATCAAGGAAAGGAGATTGGGAAAGTTTGAAAACGAGCTCTGAACATTATTAATAACATCGGCGACGGTCGTCGCGGCCTGCGCCTCCGAGGCCAGTCCCAGAACACCCACGACCCCCGCCACGGCAACCCATAACATTTTACGAAACTGCTGATGGCACACCATACCCACCGTCCCCGTTCCTGTTTGTAGGAATATCTACTTTAATTAGAACACTTTTTTATAATCTATGCAAACGCCTGCATTATTCCGGTGCAGAAAAATACCATTAATGAATTGTTTTCATTAAATAAATTTAAAATTAGGACGATGTTCTAAAAAGATAAAATTAGAGCTAAATTCTCGTCAAAATGACAAGAACATGAGAATCATTCTTAGAATTATTACCTATTGGTTAACACTGCCCTTGGTGCCTTTGACGACCCAGCGGCCGCCTGAATCCTTGAAAATAGCCGTAATTTTGCCAAGGCCATCAAGCGTATCCCCGACAACGACCGTTTTCATTTCCGTCGTGCCTTCGGGGGAGATCCAGGCCGTTCCCGGTTTAGCCGAGCGCAGAACCCACGATATTGCCGCCGGAGCAGGGGACTCTTTAATCACAGGTTTAGCCGCCGCTGGCGCCTTGGTGGCGGCAGTCTTCTTTACTGCTTTTTCTACCGGGCTGGCAGCAGAAGGGCTCTCCTCTCTTATCGTCCCGCCGGATTTTTTAAGGCTCTGCTGAAGTTCATCAACGCTTGCTTTCAGAGCAGAAACATCCGCCTTCGTCGCCACACGCGTTTCGATTTCTGCCAGGCTTTTTTCCAGACTGTCTATTCTGCCTTGCAATGCGGTGATTTCTGCCGTGGCCACCGGCGCGGATGCGGAAATGCTTTCGATTAGCGCTGCTTGCGGAGGCACCGGCATAGCGGTCGTCACCGGCGTAATTTCCGCCGCCATAATTTTAGCATTCCCCGTGACATCTTCCTTCACCGTGTCCGGTGAAGCCATAACGGCAGTTGCAGGCACAGCGGCAAAGGGATCCATGTCCGGCAATTGCTGCACATCCGCTTCAGCGGTTTTTTGCACTGGGAAACTCTCCGCGAAAGGATCTGCTCCCGATACCGGCATCGGCGGCATTTCCGGCAGCCCTGCATCCATGGCAGGCGGCAGCCCCCCCGATACCTCAGCCCCGGCCAGTTCCATTCCCGAAGGCGGAACCGCCGCCGGAGAAACTTCCCCCGGAATGGCGTGTGGTGCCGTTTCAACTATTTTTTCTTCTGCCGGAACGGGGAGAGGCTGCGCTTGTTGCGCTTGCTGTGTTTTTACCGGCGTCACGCCAGGAATCGTTACCGGCAAAAGACCGGAACGGGCCAGAAAAAACCCTCCGCCCCCAAGAGCAACCAGCAAGACAATGACCTTGAACAAGGCGCCGCTGCCCTTCTTTTTCTGCGGAGCTTCCGTTTCTTCCGCATCGCCGGCCTCAAACGTCTCGTCGGTTACTTCCTGTTCCAGATCGGTGTCAAAATCATCTGTCTGCGTCATTTGCCTATACTCTCGGTTGTCACGGAATTCGTGAAAAACAGCCCCATGGTCGTTCCCTTGGCGACCTTCACCGTCACCGGACGGTTGGCGTTTTCATCCAGTATCTCGGAAACTTTCTTGGCGGCTTCTTCGCCCCCTTTCAGCAATTCCTCATTGGCACTGGGTTCCGGCGTCTCGGTTGCCGTCCCGCCACCCGCCGTCCCGGTGACCGATGTCCCCGTTTGCGCCACGGCTCCGGCATAACCCTCGACAAACTTGGCCGCGGCCGGAAGGATAATCCGCGTGAAATAATGATGATCGACGTCAGTCTGATGCGCCCCCAGCGTGGTCTGCTCATCCAGCGCCAAAGCATCGATCTGATACGTCACGCCATCTTTCACGATATGATTAAAGGTAATGACGATAAATTCCTGCTTTGTCTCCATCTTGCCGATCGCCCGACCGCCGGCAAAAGGTCCCGACAACACATGCGCCAGAACCGGCCCGGGAACATCGGAATTCAGTTCATTCAGAAGCTGCGCGTAAGCAATGGACCCCCCCGGAACAATCACCTTGGCAAAGGCTTCTTTCTCTTCCCCAGCCGGCATGGCCGCGCCGCTATAAGAAGCATTCGCCATTTGAATCTGGCTTTGTTGCATCATCTCTCTTTCCCGTTGCATCACAACATATTCGGAATCCACCTGCGTGACCTGCGCTACGGCTGTTTTCCCCGGCGCGTGACCGCCGATAATAACCCGCATCTGCTTGGACAGCATTTCCGCGTATTTCGGATCCATCTTGATAGCGGCCTGCTGCGGACGCACGGGCTGAACCAGCGGAACAATCTCCGGCTGCGGCGCGGCATCTTCCTCCTGAAGCACCTGCTTTTCCACGGTCATCCGCTTGGCTTCCGCCTGCTTGCGCCATTCCCGCAAGGGATCGTCTTCTTGCTGTTCCGGCATATTCGGCAAGGCAAGCCCCGTTTCCTTGGCCGTGCCAATCGGCGTCGGAATAGCGCTACCGCCGCGCTGGGCCGCAGCCTCGGCCCGGCGCTTGTTTTCCGCCTCCAGCTGCTTTTGATACTCCGGATCCAGATCCTCTTTGCCAGCAACCTGTTTCACCTGCCCGAAATCACCGCGAATAACCGCCTTTTGCTCCTGTTCCTCTCCCGCGCCAAAGACCATTATATAGCCCCCGGCCAAGACCGCCGCGCCCAGCACAAGGGCCGCGATTTTCATGAAAGGATTGCTTTCCCAAGCCTCTTTCAGGGACGGCTTGCGGGGGGATTCCCCCTCTTCAAACTCGTCATGCGGAGCTACATCGAAATCTTCTTCGTTGTTCGTCATGGAGATACCTCTTCAGCGGCCACGCGGGCCTTTACCATCACACCCCGATCCGAAAGCAGGATAACGGGCGCCTCGCCAATCGTATAAACATTCGTGCCATCTGCCGATGTCACGCTGGAATCCCAGGCCGGAGAAAGCAGGGTCAGCGGCGTTCTAAGATACATCTTCGCCCCGGACTTCCATACCGTCGTCCGCCCGTCGACACCTTCGATTTTCATTTTCTCGACGCCTTCGCCGCCCATCGTTCCTTCCAGAACGCTCACCAGCAAGGCATCCGTTCCAGCCGTCGCCTTCAAGCCGCCATATTCGATCAACGGCGTCTTGGCCAGCGGGCCCGTGCGCGGAATGCGCGCGTCAAACCGATAGTAAGTCTCGTCAAGACCGGTACGGAGCTGGAAAGTCACCGGCGTAATCAGATCAACCAGCCGGACAGAAAGATTGCCGTAACCATGCGCTGTTTGCGGTGTGATCCGGATAACATGCCCCCCTTCTTCCGGGGCGGTCACCTGAAATTTTCCAGCCCAGCTGATATCCTGAATGGGCCAAGGCGCGCCGGTCATATCGAGAATGGTCACCGTTGTAACGTAACCGGAAGACATCTTGATGGCCAGCGGGGTCTCGCTTGGATCCAGCGGGACGGTCTGCACGGAAACAACAGGTTCCGGCACGACAATCGGCGTTTCGGCCGCTTCCCGGCTTTCCTTGAAAGCCCCCAGCGTATTACGAATTTTTTCAGGGCTCAGCGGCAGGAGCATTTTCAGGGCGCTTTTATAGGCCTGCTCTTCCAGTTTCGTGCGCTGCGTCTCCGCCTCTGCCTCCATCTGCGCCGCCAGCTCTTCCGGATTTTGCGGTCCCAAGGCATAAGCTGTCGCCGGAAGCTGCCCTTGCACGGGAAGCTGTGCGGCCACCCCCAAAGGACTGGCGGCGGGCACAGCCGCAGCCGTCGCGGCCAGCGGGCTTGGCGTATTTATCGCAGCCTGCGGCATTACCGGCACCGCCATCTCCGGTACTACCGTATCTCCTGCCGCGGCTGCCGGAGCAGCGGGCGCACTCTCTTCAGCGGCCTGCCGGGCTTCCCCCATCTTTTTTCTAAAAGCGGCGAATTCATCATCAATATCACCGGCAACCTGCGCACAGGCCTGTGAGACGTTAAAGCCCATAACCAGAACAACGGGCACAGCAAACAGCAGACGTTTCATTATTCTCTCCCTTGGAAGGACTGTCCGGAGCGCAAAGCGGCTACAACCCCCAGTCCTTTCAGAACACTATATATACCCCACGCAAAATAAAAACGCACCGCTTTTTTGACAAGACGCAACATTTAATAGGACAGCCAGAAGTCAATACCGATCCCGTCCGGCTTTTCTGTCGTCGGCATCCTGATAATCCACATCCGCACCTTTTTTGTCGCCGTTTGTTTTCTTTCCCCGGCACGCACCGTCAGCAGAACCGGAACCTCGACGATCCAGGTATAAACCCCTTTCTCCACCCCCTCGGAAATCATGCTCGGCTCCGTCAACGGTACAGCCGTCAGCACCTGTCGCAAATTCAGCACATTCTTTAAAAGGTCAGAAGAAACAAAGGCTTCATTAAAAACAGTCCAGCCTCTGGCCGTAAACAATTTTTTGGATTCTGAAAATCTTTCGTTCACATCACTGAATCCGAAAGTCATAATGTCGGTCGCGGCCTGCGCCGACCAGAGCATCAGTTTTTGCTGGTTGATATAGGGCTCTTCCAATCCGACCAGCTGCATTCTTTTTTCATTAGCCGTTTCGGCAAAATAACGATCCTGCGGCAGATAGCTGGTCACCATATAAAGCACGGCTCCCACCAGTGCCACGATCACCGCCGCCTGAACGTTGATAACAAGCCAGAGATTGCGAAATCCCTCGCGGTAATTTTCGTTGCTCATGTCCGGCTGTTTTGACGTTGTCATGCGTTTACCGGACTTGCTGCGTTGATATCCATTGCGCGATACCGACGCCATTCGGATTTTCAAGAGAGGGCACCCGCTCGATAACCAGACTGACGTCCAGATTATCCGTTCTGGCAGCACCGCCGCCGCCCTTATAGGTCACCCGCAAGGGCAGGTTCACCACCCAGCGGTATTTGCCATTCAAAACGCCCTGTTGCGTCAAAATCGGAGCGCTGCGCGGCTCCGCCGTCACCACCTGCTGCGAGGCCTGCACTGAATCTATGATTCCGGATTTTTGCAGCGCCGTTGAAAAACTCTCCCAGCCCCGCCGCGTAAAATGCCGCGAGGATTGCTGCAACCGGCGCTGATAATCATGAAAGCCGAAGGTCATCGTTTCCGTCGCGGCCTGCGCCACCCAGGACACGAGCGCCGCTGTATTCATGTTCGGCTTATCAAGCGAGACAAGCTGCATGATACGCCCGTCTGCCGTTGTCGCGAAAAAGCGGTCTGAAGGTTTCGAGGTGTTCATATAGGCAATCAGGGCAAGGATCAGGCCGACGATAATAACGGCCTCGACCAGCGCGATGCGGATCATGTTGCGGAAACCGTCGCGATAAAACTCGTTCCGCATGACCACCGTCATCAGCGGCCCCACGACTGGCGGGGCGGCTCCCGCTTGCCCGGCGATTTTCTTGACCGGCTTTTTTTGCGGGGCGGCTGCTTTGGCAGCCCCTTTTTGTTCCGGTCTGGAACCGGCGGTTTTCGCCAGCTCCTGCGGGTTCATCAGGGTGTCAAAAGCCCCCGCGTCCGCGTCCGTTACGTCGTTTTCAGCATTGCTGTTCATGCTTTCGTTAACATTTGTCATTGATTAGACGTCCCCCGCATATCCTTATGAAGATCTCACCCTTAGAAGCAATACTATTTAACTCCCACGCAAACTGCAATAACGACTTAATATATATATATATTTCCGGATGAACCCCGCCTGGAATTCCATATATAAAATTTTTATGATCTGGCACGGCCTTTGCTTAGTAACCCGTAGGAAAACTATGTCTGAAACAGCCCAACGGTTAGAAATATGACAACAATATCGCTCGATTCAGCATTAAGTGGCCTTAAAGCGGCACAACGGTCGATGGATATTATTTCCAATAACATCGCCAATGCCTCTACCGAAGGCTATACCCGGAAAATTTTGCCGCAGGAAAATCTGGTCATTGGCGGCATTGGCGGTGGTGTCAAGCTGCAGGCGATTGTCCGGAATGTGGATAAAGCCCTGCTCCGGGATCTCGTCGGACAGGTGAGCACCAACGCCAATGCCACCACCAAGGAGAGCTATCTCAACCGGATACAGGATTTTTACGGAGCCTCTGAATCCGAACGCGCCATTTCAGCCCGCCTCAGCCATCTGGCCACCAGCTTCTCCAATCTTTCAACGCAGCCGGAAAGCGCCCTGCTCCTCAACAGCTCGTTGAGCGCCGCCCGGGAAGTCGCCTCCACCTTTAATGATTTCTCCAGCCTGCTTACCAGCATGCGCAACCAGACCGAGGACGAAATCACCGCCGCGCTGGCCGAAATCAACCAAAACCTCGAAATCATTGCCAGACTCAATAACCAGATCGTCACCCTGACGTCTTCCGGACAATCCTCTGCGGATCTGGAGGACAAACGCGACCTTGCCCTGAAGCAAGTCGCCCAGTACATTGACGTTTCCACTTTTTCCGGCGAATACAGCAAGCTTGTCGTCATGACCAAGCAAGGGCAGCCTCTGGTCGACGGCGCCGCCCATACACTGACCTTTGACAAGAGCAACCTGATCCCGACCTCATATTATCCCGGTGGCGGCGCCAATGGCCTTTACGTCGATGGCGGCACGACCAGTGCTGTTGACATCACCACACAATCCGTCGGCGGAAAGCTGGGCGCCCTGCTGGAACTGCGCGACAGCATCCTTCCGCAATATCAGGCCCAGATTGACGAGCTGGCGCAGAAAACCGCCGAGCGCTTTGACAGCATCGGCCTGCGTCTTTTTACCGATGCCAATGGCGACGTTCCCGCCAGCGTTGCGGATCCCGCCCTTGTCGGCTATGTCGGCTTTGCCAGTTCTATCCGCGTCAATAGCGACATCGAAGGCAACCCCTCCCTGCTCCGCACCGGCACGACCGGTGCCACTATCCTGCCCGGCTCGAATGAAATCATCCGCAAGGTATCGGATTACGTTTTCGGCGCTTTTGCCGGACAGCAGGCTTCCGGTACTGCCGATATTTCCGCCGGAACCCTTTTCGCCAGTCTGGGCCTGACACAACAGAACTTGCTGGTCGGCAACATGGATCTGACGGACTATGCTCCGGATCTTGACGCCGCCACGAATATTACAGCTCCGGCCAGCTTCACGCTTGATATCGGCGGCACCCCTTTCATGATCACTATCAATCCGGGCGATACCGCGACGGATCTGGTAAACAGCATCAATACGGCCGTTGGCTCCGCCGTTGCCAGCCTGAACGGACTGGGGCAGCTGCGCTTGAACGCCACTGCCGACATTACCCTGAGCGACCTTTCCATCGGCGCGGCCGGCATGGCCGATCTTGGCTTCTCCTTTGGCACGACACCGGCCCAGAATCCCTCCTTCAGCATTCAGGTTGGCACACAAAGCCCGGTCACCGTCACTATCGCCCCCGGCGATACGGCGGCAACGCTGCTGGCGACGCTCAACGCCATCAACGACGTGACCGCGACGCTTGGCAGCGGCGGCGAACTTGTCATTACCCCCGCGACGGAAAACTCCCTTACCCTCCTCAACGTCACCGGAACCCCGCTGGCGGCAATGGGCGTGACCGTCACAAATACGACCCATACCGCTTTCCGCCAGAGCAATCTGGGCCCTGACGGCAGCCTTTCGACCGGACTTCTGGCCAACAGCACACTGGAGGATTACGCCCGCGGCATCGTCAGCGCCCAGAGCGAGGACCACGCTCTGGCTCTGGACCGCGCAGAAAAGGAAGAAGCGTTTTTCCAGACGCTGGACAAGCGCAACAGCGACGCCAGCGGCGTCAATATCGACGAGGAACTTTCCACCCTGATCCGTATCCAGACTGCCTATTCGGCAGCCGCGCGCATGATCAGCGCCACGGACAGGCTTTTCAACGACCTCATTGAAGCCTTCAGATAAAGGAGCATGAAACATGTCCATCGGCGGGATTTCCTTTCTTTCGCAATCCACCACCCAAATCAACCGCCTGAAAAGCAGCACGGCGCTTTTCACCGATCTGCAACGGCAGTTGACAACGCAAAAGCGCTTTGAAAATTTCAGCGCTTTCGGCGCCGACAGCGGCAATATCCAGCGCTATCGCGCCAATATCAGCCATGTCAACAGCTACATTGCCAATATTGATACGGCAACGACCCGCATGAACCTGATGAATGACGCCCTGACGCGCATTGCCGATGCCGGACGCAATCTTGTCAACGGAATCGTCATTGCCCAGCAAGAAGGCCTTGATGATGTTTCAACCCTCAGGACGCTGTCGGCAGACGCACTGACTTTTATGAAGGAACTGGTCAATACCAATATTGACGGGCGCTATCTCTTTTCCGGATCGGACTCGCAAACCATGCCGCTGCCGGACATCAATGGAATAAAGGGGCGCTTTCAAACGGAAATGACCGACTGGCTGTCCGGCGCCCAGACCACGACGCAACTGCTGGCAAATGCGAACGGCTTCAGCGCCACCGATCTTGGTCTTGCCTCCACCATTTCCTCCGCCGGAAATGCCACCATCCGCGTCGATGACGGGCTGGAGCTGGACTATACCACGCTCGCAACGGAGTCCGGCTTTCAGGATATCCTCCGCGCCCTCTCTTTCGCCGCAAATTTTGAAATTCCCGATCCGGCGACAGACGTTCCCACCACCACGGATTTTCGCGCCGTGCTGGATGAAGTCCTAGCCATCGCCAACCGTGGTGTGCGTTCCATCACCAGTCTGCAAACATCCCTCGGCAGCAAGTTCGGTCTCATCTCGGGCCTGAAAGAAAACCACACGCAGGATCTGACCACCTTCCAGCTTTTTGTGGATAAAAAGGAAAACGCCGATACGACGGAAGTCGTTGCCAAAATTCAGGCGATGCAAATCCAGCTGCAGGCCTCTTATGAGGTCACCCGCCTAACCAGCGAGCTCAGTCTGGTCAATTTCATATGATAACTTATTGATTAATAATACTTTTTTCTACATTCTTGGAAAATTTAACATATTCATGTATACTGTCTCCTAGCAATATCGGGACAGGTAGAGACAAGATGAAATCCCTGCGTAAAGAACTTCTGGCCGGAACGGCGGGGCTGTTGCTTGCATTTTCAGCAGCAGCGGCAGGCGGAACGGTGCCCGCTTTCTCCGGCATGGGCGCAGAAACAAACCCCTCCCTGACCACCATCCGCAACTTTTACAACACGGAAGCCTCCACCCGTTTAAAAAAAATGGAGTCCGCCTTTGCGCAGGATGTCCCCGCCGGAACGCCAAAGATTGTCCTGCTTGACTACGACCAGATCAGCGTCTGGTTCCTGTCCCAGACCGGACCCGATACCCTCGACAAGGCGGTAGGTGATTATCTGACGGCCAAAACCGGAAAACCCTACGATCCCGCCGCGCTTCACCTGCTGGCCGGCGCCATGGACAGTTTGAAGCCAATGTCGCTGATCAGGAACCCGCAGGCAGCACCGAATACCGCCCCCGAAAAGGCGCAATGCCTGGTCGTTCCGCAATATCCGGGCATCAGTTTCGAAACCTTCTACGCGCAGGATTTCCAGCTGAGCCCGGGAAGCAAAAGCACGCTGACAAAAAATACACCAGCCATCGGACTCTCGACACAGGACTTCGGGGATTTTGCCACCCGGCATGAAATCTGGCACTGCCTTGATACGCGCTATGCCACGCAAACGCAGTTCGAAAATGGTCCTGCACGCATTCTGAATACGCATAAATCCGAGGTTTTCGCCGATCTGGGCGGCGTTGCTGAAAGCCTGCGGCAGGGCGCCAACCTGACCCTGATCGACAAAATTGCCGCCATGCGCGCGACTTGGATCTGGACAACGGGGCCGGCGCGGGCACAGGCCAGCACGCCGCAGGACGATGAATATTACAAGAGCGCGATCTACCACACGCATCCGGCCCTGTCCTTGCTGAAAAAGAAAATTCAGGAAATGGGTCTGGCGCAATTTCGCAAGCTGGACCGTCCGGCGCTGCGCGACATGCTCTATGACGTCACCGAACAAGCCGCGCTTTCTCCGGAAACCCTGCAACAGCTTGCCGCTTATTACCACACGGGCGAGGCTTCCAAAGAAAAAACGGCGCTGCAGCCGGTCTTGCAGGAACTCAAAAGAATTGCCGCCGCCTCCCTGCGCGGTCCGGAACTCTCCGCCTCGTTTCAGGAAACCGCCCTGACGCCTGAACAATTTTCCCGCCGTCAGCAGGAACTGAACCGCGCCCTGCGTGCCGCCGCAGGTACAGCTGAGGATACGGCGCTGCTTCAGGCCAAAGCCGCCCTGACCGATAAAATCCGGAACAGGATGGACAAGGGAGAAAACAAAACGGTAGAAAGAGACATGACCATTCTCTTCTACACCAATCCGCGCAAAAATCCCTGACGGCGCGGCTACCTTGGATCGATATTAAAAATTTTTGGACGCTTGTTTTTACGGCTATTTCCGTTCGCGGCCGGGGGCAGATCCACGATCCGTTCCTGCGGCGCCGTCGTCATCAGATAATGACGATCCTGCCAGTTTGATCCCTGCAAGGTCTTGAAGCCCAGCAGTTTCGGACGGCCGCGCGTGACCGGCGCGGTGGAACGGCACCCCCCCTTTGTCACGCGGATCACATCGCCGTTATCGGCGCTTAATGTCGTCTTGCCCATCTTGCGCATGGCATCGGCACAATGCGCGCGCAAATGATCATCGCCGTGAATCGGCAGCACCGTTTCCGGATCGGCCATTTTGGCGAATTCAATAATTTCCGGCAGTCTGGCATGCGCATGCGGATAAAGGTGGGGGGCTTCTTGCCGTGTCAGAACCTCGAAACCCTGTCCTCTCAAAAGGGACAGCAGGCGCTGCCGCCCGCCTTCCTGTCCCGGAATGGAGGGGGCACAGAATAAAATGATGTCCGTTTTCGGATCAAGCGACAAGGCATTATGCCGCCCCTCGGCCGCGCGTGTCAGCACGGCGCCCGGCTTGCCCTGCGCGCCGGTGACAACGATGACGGAATCTCCGGGCGCGGAATCCGCCAGATCGCGCGCCGCGCGCCCCGCCCCCAGTATCCGCAAATCAACCTCGGTGCCGATCGAATCCGAAAGCGTCATGCCGGTTTCCGCCAGCGCGGAGAGGGCCTGCTCGTGCGACCACCCCGCCACCCAGAGCGTGCGCCCGTATTCCGCCGTCACCTGCGCCACCGAAGCCAGATTTTCCTCAAACCCGCTCATCACCGCGACGACAAAACGCTTGCCCGGATATTTTTCCATCAGCTCGCGCAGGGTCTCGCGCATGTCTTCCTCTGTCACGGAGTCAATATCGCGATCGGCACCGGTGGAATCGAGCAGCAATAGATCGACCGGTTTGGAAACGATGCGCTTGAACTGCTCCGCGCTGAAAGCCGGACCCCAGACGACGCTCTGGTCCAGTTTAAAATCGCCGGGGTTGAGGATATTGCCTTCCGGCGTCTCGATAAAAAATCCCGCCGATTGCGGCGTCGAATGGCTGACCCAGAAAGCCGTGACCGTCACAGGCCCTTCCTGAATCGGCTTGCCCGGCGCAATCATATAGACTTCCGGCCACTCGGACGGATCGAGTCCGGCATTGGCCAGCTCCTGCTCCAGCCGCCTTGCGGTATAGGGCGTGGCGTAAATTTTCGGCAGCGCGTAACCCATCAGCACCAGAAAAGGAATCGCGCCCAAATGGTCCGCATGATTATGCGTCAGGTAAATCGAATCGAGCGGAATTTCCGGTTGATGCGAGGGATCACCTTTTTTGTAGAGAAGCCGCGTCAGATCCGGAATAATGGTATCACTCTCCGCCAGCGCCGGATCTTCCGGATATTTCGGATCACCGGACAACAACCCGATATCGAACAAAATCGCCTTGCGCTGCAATGCGCCCATGCTATCGATTTCTTCATAAACGCAAAGGCCGCAATTGGCGCCGATCCGGTGTTTATTATTCCCCCCCAAAATATGCCAGTGCAGCTTTCTGCCCGTCTCGTTTTCTTCCTTTTTGGGATCGGGGGGGAATCCTGCCATGCTATCCGGTCTCCCGCAGATTGCCGCTATCGCCGTCATCGGCGATCCGCATCCAGGCCCAGCGCACGGCATCGAGATAGGCCGGTTTCGGCGGATAATCCCCATCCGCAAAGTCGGGCAACGCTACGACAAGCCGCCGCAGGGCTTCGCCCGGCAACGCCAAGCGATCCTGCTCGGGATATTCCCGCAACAGGGCTTGGGCAAGACCGATGGGATTCGTCCACGTCAGCATGCGCGCTTCCTTGAGATGTCTGTAACTACAGGAATTTTAGCGATTCATGCCAAACGCGCAAACCAATGTTCCCGAATATTTGAAAAAATGTTATTTTTCAAATAGTTAGGATAATTATATCAATTCCATATCATTATCATGAGCAAGGTGTCCGTAGATCACTTTGCCCTGTCCCTTCTAAAAGAGATTTTTATTCAGTGCCAACCAGTCGAGAGGCTTCAGGTATAATGAGGACAACGTACTGGGCGTCACTTCAGGAGCCAATGTCTTCACTCCATCAACGATCTTATAACAAGTTGAATTAACACAAGAATATTTTGCTACGCTTAGCGCATATTTCTCATATTCAACATAAGCCGTAATCGCTTTATCCGCCTTCAACACAGGATCGGTAATGTGCGTAAAGCCTTTACTAAAGGTGAAGTAGGCAAGCACCGCCGTGCAATCTGCTCCGCCCTCGCCACACTGGCCATCTAATCCCCATTTATTAAATAATTCGGCAGCGCCGTCATACTTCTTATACTTTCCATCCCCATCCAAATAAACCAAAGCAAGATTACTCGCCGTCGTGGAATGAACAGAGTCAAGACTCGCCTGCGTCCAGCTGACGGGATGAGGATATTTTGTCAGTTGCGACTGATAATAGGACTGCGCCTTGGGGGCATTGAGAGCCGTTTTTGCTTTTGCTTGTGGGGCCGCATTCCCCCCTTCCTCCGGACACATCACCGCAGGCTGGGCCAATGCCTCCACCGATATAAAAAGCCCAAGGACGCACGCAATTGTCAATACTGTCTGTTTCATTTTAATCCCCACTGTCTGTTTCATTTTAATCCCCATGCAAAACTATAAAAGCCCCTCTAATTCATCGGCCGGGAAGCAAGCGCGCTGCCGGGCGCGCGGTCATCCAGCTCCTTGGCCAGAATGGCGGCCTCCATATAAACCCTATCAAAGATATTCTTTATGCTCCGCCAGCCATTTCTCCACCGTGGGAAACATTGTGGGCAACATGTCAGGCGTTACGTCAGGGGCCGGTGTTTTTACTCCCTTATCAATCTTGTAACACGTTTCACCCTTACACATATAAGTTGGTAAAGATTTTGCATACTCCTTAAATGCAAGTCCGGCGATAATAGCTTTGTCCGCTTTCAATACCGGATCGGCAATATGCGTAAAGAAGGCTTTCATATTCCAATAAGCGTTTACAGCTTTGCAGTCTGGATGGGTGTCTAGCAAGCATAATCCATAAAACCCATACTTGTTGAACAAATCATCGCTCCCCTTATATTTCTCATATTTTCCGTCCCCATTTTTGAAAACAAGGCCAAGATTATGGGCCGTTGACGAATATGTTTTATTCAATTGTTCCATGGTCCAGTCCGTCTTGGCCTTTTCTGTACTCGGAATATCGCCCCCGCCGCCTTGCTCCTCCGGGCAAAGCAGCGCCGGTTTAGCCAAAACCTCTGCGGAGACAAAAAGCCCCAGCACGCACACCATCGCAAAAACCAGCTGTTTCATTTATCCCTCCCTTGCAAAACTATAAAAATCATTTCTAGTCTTTCGGTCGCGAGGCCAGTGCGCTGCCGGGCGCGCGGGCGTCCAGCTCCTTGGCCAGAATGGCGGCCTCCATAAAAACCCGTTCTTCCGAACGCCGGTAAAAGTCGTTCATCAGCTGCATCCGGACCGCCTTGATCGTGCCCTGTTCCCGCACCCCTTCGACAGGGTCATTGACGATCTGCGTGATATAGGCGGGATCATAAAACCGCTCCTTCGACAATACCTGCATGATCTCGCGATAGCTGGCATCATCGGAAGCATTCAGCTTCGGGTCGCCCGCCAGCATGCCGGCCTTGACGCGCATATCCTTCATCTTGACGCCGCTGCCGCCCGCCCTCTCGCCAACCATCATCCCGACCGTATTGTATATCGCGTTAAAGCGCGCCTGCCGTGTCCGCCGCTTCATGATTTCCTCACGTCCTGCAGGGGCCTCCAGCACCTTGGCCTGCAAAACATCGGCAGCCGTCGGATCCACCAGATAACGCTGCAGCGCTTTTGCCAGTTCCTGATTCTGCGGCACAGCCATATCATAGGTCTGCTGATCGCCCCAGAGAAAGCCCGGCAGATCGACATGCTTGCCCGGCATGGTTCCCGCCACCGTACAGCCCTGATTCCCCAAGGCCGGGTCGCAGAATGAAGCAACGTATTGACCCCAGAATTCCTTCATGTCGGCAGCCCGGCCGGAAGCCGCTGCCGTACCGGTGGTATTCCCGCGTCTTGTCTGCTCCTCCAGCGCATACCCCCGGCTGAGCGCGCGCGACATCTGTGTCACTTTTGTCACCCCGCCGGAAGAAGACGCCATCGCCGTATCCAGCTGACAGGTCAGTTCGTGCGGGCGATAGCGCTTTTGCGCCTCGACCTCCTTTTGCTGGATATCGGCAATAAACTCGTTGGTAATCTGCGCATCCATCATCGAGCCCAGCATGCGGCTCTGGTCAACCTGCATCGCATTCAGCTGTTTCGTCATATTGACGAGCGAACAGAGGAAACAGCCCCCGGAAGCGTCAAACCACCAGTTGCTGAGCCAGTTCAGAATATTGTCGTTAAACTCATTGAAACGCGTCGTGATCTCGACCACCGCGGTGTTGGAAAGGTCGCTATCAATAAAATTGAATTCCTGATTGATGTAATTATTGATGTTCTTGATATCCCGCTGCACCAGCTGGTTCATTTGCGCCGTTGCGGAGGCCGGCGTTTCACAGGCGGCAAAGGCCGCCACCGGAGAGACAAGAAAAAGAACTGCCGCCAGCAGGACGATCCGGAGACTGCACGTTTTAAAATTTGCTGCTCTCATCCCCGTCACCCCATTCCTTTATGGCCTCAACGGCGCGAATTCGGAACCGGAACTCCGGCTGGAGTCATAGGCATCCAGCAAGTTTGCCGTTTCAATCGCATAAACGTTGGAAATTTTTTCCGTCTTCTCGATCACCTTGTAAAGCGCGTAGAGATTATATGCCTTCAGATAAAGTTCCTTTTGCGGAATCGTCGAAGGAGAATCGGAAAGATCGGCGAAATACTTCGGGTCCCAGAGCTGTTCGATCGTCGCCTGCCGGATTTCGCGCTCGCTGGGCGTATCCGAGGCATCGGAAACACCGGCCCGCACCCGCATCGCCTTGATGGTCGGCGCCGGCTTTCCCGGCGTCCTTTCGCCGATAATGGACGTCACCAGCATGGAAACGGCATCCATCTGCGCCAGATATTCGCGATTGTTCTGTCGTTGCTCGCGGCCGATAGCCGAACTCAAAACCTTCTTCGACCAGTTATCCGGCACCGCATAGCCGGAAATATTATAAGTCAGCTGGCTGACCGCCTCGCGCGTATCGGCATCTGTCAGATCAATCGTTTCCTTGGCAAACAGCGTTTTACTCGGTGTAATATGCGCGTTGGCCATCGGATTGCCCGGCGCGCAACCGGGGTTGCCGCCGTTCGAAACACCATCGCAGAATTTGTTAACGTAGATATCCCAGCGTGATTTTTGCAGGCTGGCCGCACCGCTGGCTGCTGCCGTATCCTTGTTGTTATTCCCCAGCTTGGCAATATCGTAAGCATAGCCTCTGGCCGTGGAACGGGCGGTCTGCATCGCGGAACCCAGATATTGCGCCGTCGAGTCAAACTGGCAGCCCTGATCGGTCACGGTAAAGTCTTTCTTGGCCGTCACCTCGGCCCGCTGGATCCGCCGTGCCGATTCCCCCACGTTGTCGAAATCATAGGCCGCCGCCATTTGCCGGGTCTGGTCCGTGATCCCGGCATGCAGCTGCGCCGTCATCGCCTTGAGCGCCTCCTCCCAGTCCTCCCAGAACTGGTTGAGCCGCGGCAGCATCATCGTATCCCAGGCCGTATTCATATAGGTCACGATCGCGGAGCGCGCCAGATTGGTTTCGGCTTCCACCACCGCCTGGATGGCCAGCGTTCCCGCCGCCACCTGGGCAGTCTGCGCCGAATCAAAGGCGCTAGCGGCAGCATTGGGGGCGCCCGGCGCCTCGCAAATCGCATGACCCGTCCTTGAGCCGGCGAATGTCAAAACGAGGACGCAAAGAACGACCGCGGAAAACCTTCCCGCCTTCCTGTCAAAACCCGTCCTTCTGTTCCCCGTCCCTGTCATCTTTTCCCCTTTAGTTCTTCGGCGTGACCGGCAGCACATCCGGCAATGGCGTGCGATCCGCCATGATCGCCACCTGCACGGCCAGAACCATCGCCTGCCGTTCCAGCAGTTCGTAATAATCCCGCAGCTGCATCAGATAAAACGCGCTCAGCACCAGTTTTTCCTGCTCGACTTTGTCCCGCTTCGCAATCTGGTCAAGCGCGTATTCTCCGCTGTTGAAACGGTCGATAGAGGCGGCATGCAGCACTTCACGATAGCTGGGGTTGTCAGAGATGTCACTGAGAGGAACGCCCGCCTTCTGACGCAGGTCCTTGACCCAGGGCCCCAGCTGGCTGCCCGGCATCCGCCAGCCAAAGGCCATTTGCGGCACGCTGCGGACCGCCGCGTAACGCGCCAGGAACGCCCGCCGGTCCAGCCATTTTTCCTGCCCGCCCGCGCTCGCCATCACTTTCTTGGGCATGGCGTCTGCCGACGGCGTCCCCATCGTGTTATTCATGATGGCATTGACCGTCTGCGCAAAACGCGGATCATCATCCACATCGATTGTCAGTTTGTCGTAAAGAAATTTCGACGGCAGGATATCCGCATTATGAAAATCCGCATCGGGCGCCGCGCAATTGTTATTGCCGCCGTTGTCATCCGGATTGCAAAACAGCGCTTCATATTCGTCATGGCGCAATTTTTCAACCGCCGCATAGCCGCTGGCTCCGGCCGTACCGGTCTTGCCGGCTCCGATATCCAGACTTTCTTTTTGCCAGGCCTTCCGCATCTCGCGGGAAAAAGCCGTAGCACGGCCATAACCGCCGGCCGTCGTTCCCGCCACGCAGACATCTTCACTGGGCGCCAGCTTGCCCTGAACCTGCGCCTCGCGTTCGTTGAACTCCAGACTGGTCTGGGATTGCAACTCGGCGTCAATCGCGCCCGAAAAGCTTCTGGTCTGGTCAACCACGGCGATATTCAGCTGTTCAGTCATGTTCTGCAGGGACGGAAGCAAGTTGTAATACCACATCGTCTGCCACCAGGCGATGATATCCAGCTCCATCTGGTTGAGCCGCTCCAGAATGGCTTCGACCAATGTATCCACCGATTCCCCGATATAAAGTTCAAGCGTGTTCGCCGAGCTGTCGAGGGAATTATAAAGACTGTTCACCAGCATGGACCGGATGCTCGAAGCCGTGCCGGGGGGAACGCAGGGTTCCCAGCAGCCTTTGCAGCAAATGCATCCACCCCCCAGAACCGGTGGCGGATTCACGTAGGGGATCTGCGCCTGACAAGTACCGATCGAGGAAGCGGTGAAATTATAGCCCGCCAGAAAAGCGGCCAGCAGCACAAGAGCCATCCCGAGCCGGAGGGGCCGAAAAGCGCCGAAAAACTTTTTTAGTCCTTGCTTCATGCCGTTTGTCCTCAGTTCCTCAAAGGCGCTGCTTCCGAACGCGTGCTGAACGGTTTCATCTCCCGCACTTCCTGTCCGGCCTGCGCCGCCAGCACCAGCGAATAGCGGTCCAGCAAATCAAGATAATCGCTCCAGTTCATCGCCTGAAAGGCTTCCTGCACAACCTGTTCCCGCTCATTATTCTCCGGCTCGTCGATCTGGCCGATGCCGTATTTCCCCGTCCTGTATCTCTCCGCCATCATCGCCTGCATGATCTCGTTATGGCTGGGATTGGCGGAAATCAGCGCCGCGTCGATGCCGGCCGCTTGGCGGATTTCCTTCACGAAAGCCCCCATATCGCTTCCCGGCACCCGCCGCGACACGGAAAGATAAAGGGCGTCGTAAACCACCTGCCGCTTTGCTTTATAGGCCTCCCGCTCGAGCATGACTTCGCGTCCTTCCGCACTGTCGATAGATCTTTTAGAAACAAGATCCAGCACGAAAGGCTCGGAGAGGTTGGAAATCAGGTCATCGACCGATTTCTTGACATCGGCATCCGTCACATCAATCGTGTCCTTCATGAAAACCTGTCCCGTCACGTCAAGATCCTGACCGACAAAAGGCGCATCCGCCGCGCAACCCGAAGCACCGGCGTTGTATTCCTTGGCGCAATAACGCGTTGTATAATTATCCCAGCGCTCTTTTTGATCGGACGCCGTTCCGGAAGCCGCCGCCGTTCCCGTATTATTCGCGCCGCGCGGCAAGGCCTCGACCGGCGCGGCCGCATTGTACCCCCGCTGGAATGCCGCCGCCCGCGCCATGCCGCCCGCCACAGTGCCCGCCACGCAGACATCCTCGCTCGGCCGCTGTTCACGATGGGTTTGCGCCTGATCAATAAACTGTTCACGATGCGTGCGGTTCAGATCGACAGAATCGGCAAACCCGCCCCAGGCGCGCGCCTGATCGGTATCTGCCGTGTTCAGCTGTTCGGTCATTCCCTGCATTGCCGGACGCAGATTGTAATACCAAAAAGTATCGAACCAATCGACAAAATTGCTTGCCACAATTTCAAACTTGGAGATGATCTGTTCGGTAAACGCCGTAATAGCCAGCGTATAATAGGCCGAAATCATGGCCTGCGCCGTCACCAGCGCCGGACCGATAATGCTGGCGTAGATAATCCCCAGAACGGCAGAAAGACTTGATGGACCCGCATAAGTGCAGATACTGCAATGACAAGCCTGCGCCTCTGCCGGACAAGACGTGACGATACTGGTCGAGACATATCCGGCGACAAAGAACGCCAGAAAGCCGGCGACCAGCATTGCTTTTTTAAAGAAACTTATACGCTGCATATTCCGCCCAAAACACCCGCTTACAGGAACCGCTCGATTGGCTCCTGCCTGTTTCCCATTAATATCCTTACATTCTATCACATTTATCTAAAATGTGATAGAATTTGAATATATTTATGTAAATCAATGGGTTGTTTTGGATGTTACCTTGTCAGGTCATAAGACTTTATCACAAGGACTCTGTCCCCTGCCGCCGTTTTGTGAATCTGGCCATAAGGCTGGGGGCGGACTTCGCTGTAATGCCCAAGAAGCTTGGCCACGGCATCCTCGAAGCTGCTGGTATAATCCGCATCGCCGCCCAGACGATAATCATAATCGATCGACCAGTAAAGCTCGACCTTCTCGGTGTCCGCCCATTTTTTCAGGACTTCCCGCAGGGTCTGCCCTTGGCTGGCTTGCCAGCGCGGCAGGACAGGCACGTTTTTCACTTCCGCCACGACTTCTTTTTTCTCTGGCGCAACAGCCGCCGGAACCGCCGCTGCCGGAACAGGCGCCGGAGCCTGCCCCACGGTCACGACCCCCGCCGCAGGTACAGTTTCTTCTGACTGATCTCCCCAAGTGGTCATCCGCTTCAGAAGCGTGGACGGCTTCTGACGGCGGATATCTACCGGTGCATCGCCGGTGAGAGCGGACGGCGGCGCCGTCAGGTCATCGGGAATCTGTTCTGCCTTTGGCACGACGGGAGATGGCACGGCAACCGTTTCCTGCGCAACACCCTGAACAGGCATGGGCGGCATCTCGGGTGCCGGCGTGGCGAGAGAAACGGGCGCTACGCTTTTTTCTTCCGTCACGGAAGGCGCCACGGCTTCAGGCGCCGAAAACTTTCCAATGACGACAATATTGTTCTGCAGCCGGTATCCAAGACCCGCCTCCTGCAGCATCTTTGCAAGAATATTCTTCCAGGGCTCCCCGCCCTGCCAGGAAACATTCACGCCGGGATTAACCTCCTTCGCAAAGGAAAACTGGTATCCCGCCGGCACCACCTGCTGGAGGGCAATCACCAGCGGCAGATCCGCGCCGAAACCCGAAACCACTTCTCCGGCATCTTCCGTTACCGCCGCGGGTATCGCCGCCTCTTCCTGCTGACTTGCAACCGGCGCTGCCTCAACCGGCGCCACTTTCTCGGCCGGCATGGACGGGGAAACCTCGCCATCCCACATGATCACCGGCTCAAGCCCGTTCAGGCTTTCCGCGGCCGGAACGCCCGTTCCTTCTGCAGCAGGCGGCACCAGCGCGCCCTTCCACTCAAAGCCGGCTTCGGCCCCGTTCACAAAACAAATCATTGCAACGCCGGAAAAAAGAATTACGCCCTTGCTGAAAAACGCGCGTGTCGTATTTTGTGCCATGTCATCATCCTGTTGTGAAAGGCTATGCCTTTATATTGAATGATATAGTTATAGTCCCTCATGGCGGGCAAAATCAATAGCACTTTGAAGAGTTTGTGAAAGCAAGACGGGATCAGCGGCTGCCCGTATCCAGCAACTTGCGCCGCCGCGTCCAGAGCCAGGCCGGACGATAGGGCCCGATCAGCCAGACACGAAAAGCCCGCAAGGCGGCTGAAAAAGACAATCCCTTGCGCTCGAGCAGGTAAAAACCGGCAAAAACCACAATCAGCAGGCACAAAGTCCACAATCTGGCATGCACCAGCAACAGCACGACGAAGAATCCGGCCCGCGCATCAAACTGAAAAAACCGCACGGGTTTCATCGTATTGCGCCAATGCCAGTTCTGGATATTTTCTTCAGACATGACCGCCCCCTTCTGCCGCTTTTTCAGCTTCCGCTTCCGCCCGCGCATCGGCTGCCGCCTTGGTGCCGGCGGCATACATCAGGTAGAAACGCCGCTCGATCAGGTCCGCCTCAAACGCCGCCCGCGCCGCCATTTCCATAGATTTTCCACGGATCGGCACCATCGTCATCAGCTCGAACGGCCATTTGTCAAACGACATATTCAGCATCCGTTCCCGTACTTCCTCGTCAAACTCCA